>NZ_JBVIJX010000017.1:0-241829 GCF_055581185.1 Streptomyces sp. NPDC031474 | reverse complement strand
GCTCATCCGTCTCCGGCTTGACCTGCCCAGGGCGTGGCATCCAGCACCTCCTGGATGCCACGCTACCAGCCGAAACCCTTAAGTCACTGGTATTGAGGTTAGAGGAGACCAAGGGCCCAACCTCAAGTTCTGCTCAATCATTGCTTCATTCCCCCTATCTGCGTACCGATTTGGCGTCGATGCCTACGTCCCACGACTGGCACTTCCATCACCCGGTAAGTCGGATCTGCAACACAAAGCAGGGTAAAGATCGGCAACTAATTCGCCACCTTGGCTCGATTTCGCCATTAGCGCATTCGCCAAGATCACACTTACGCTTTGAAACTACTTGACAACGGCAGGTGCCCCCTGGAAGTATGAAGATCAAGGCAGCCGAAATCACAAATATGCATTACTTCCACAGGCTTTGATAATGGGGGATAACCATGAACACCGAGCCGCTCCTTCTTTAATCCATCCCTACCAATGCAACGCACGCGCACCAAATCCTTTCAGTGGATAATATCCAAACAGGCACGCGGCCATGCAACACCCACCCAAAAAGACATCCAGGCGTAGGTTTTCAGCAAAATTCCCGCCTCAAAGCATTTCGGGCCCCCTTGCCTACTCATGCGAATTTTGCAGGATAATGGGATAACTGCAACACCTCCCTGGCTGGTGGCATGGAGGGCTTTCGTGGGCACCACGCAATCTATCGAACATGATGGTACACGCTCCTTAAGGGCCAGGTTTTCCGAATTAAGCAAACAAAGTCTGAATGCCGGATTACTGACTTGGAAAGCTTCTCCTGGCCAGTTTCTGCTAAATCTGGCCCTCACTTTCATTGCCGGGGCCGCGCCAGCACTGACCGCATGGCTCACGAAGTTGGTCATCGACTCACTCACATCACGGAGCTCTGAGGCAGACAATCGCGCCGTATGGTATGCCGTCGGACTAGTAACTGCCGGCCTTGTGGCGGCCGCTGCACCTTACTGCACGACCTATTCCCAGGCGCGGTTGCGTCGGTCACTAACCCTGTACGTACAGGACAGCTTGTTCACCTCGGTAAACCGGTTCCAAGGCATGGCAAGGTTCGAGGATCCCGCCTTTCTCGACCATCTCCGGCTCGCCCAGCAGTCGGGCACTGCCGCTCCCAGTCAGGTGATCAACTCCTTCTTCCGTATTTTGCAGTCCGCTGTGACCGCGGCGGGGTTCGTCACCGCCCTGATCGCGCTGAGCCCCCTGGTCTCCGTCCTTGCTGCGATCGCCGCGGTTCCGTCACTGTTTGCACAACTCAACTCCTCGAAGCAGCGCGTCAACCACCTGTGGCAGTCCAGCCCCGCGCAGCGCAAGCAGATCTTCTATCGAAGCCTGCTGACGGAGGACCGCGCTGTGAAGGAGGTCAGGCTGTTCGGCCTGGGATCCTTCCTGCATGACCGCATGCTGAATGAGCTCAGAGAGATAAGCGTCGGCGAAGAGGCTGTCGATAATCAGGCATTCAGAGTCCAAACGCCGTTGGCACTGGCCGCCGCAGCCATCTCAGGATGTGCACTGGTCTGGGCCGTTGTGATGGCGGGCAGGCAGAAGCTCACCATCGGTGACCTCGCTGTCTTCATTGCCGCTATGGGCGGTTTGCAGTTGGCCGTCGGCGGGATCATCGCCAGCATCGCGGACCTCGTCACAGCATCCCTCGCATTCAAGCACTACAGGATCGTGGTCGATGCTCCGCCTGACCTACCGATTCCCGACACGCCGAAGCAGGTTGGACCGCTGCGACAGGGCATCGAGTTCCGAGATGTCTGGTTCAGATATCACGATGACGCCCCTTGGGTACTTCAAGGAGTAAACCTCTCGCTGCGCTGTGGCGAAGCCATGTCGCTGGTCGGCCTTAATGGTGCTGGCAAGAGCACACTGGTCAAACTTCTATGCAGGCTCTACGATCCCGATAAGGGGTCCATAACATGGGACGGAGAAGACCTCCGAGCTCTTCAGATCGAGGAGTTGCGTGCGAGGATCGGTGCCATTTTTCAGGACTACATGGCGTACGACTTGACAGCTTACGAGAACATCGCGATCGGCGATCTATCCAGATTCGGGGATAGCGACGCCGTTTCGGCAGCAGCTCGGGCCGCCGAGGTAGATAACGAACTCAGAGACCTCCCGGATGGATACAACACGCTTCTCAGCCGAACCTTCTTCGCGAGTGCCGGAAAGGGCGATCCGAAGCACGGAGTAGTGCTGTCCGGAGGGCAGTGGCAACGGGTGGCGTTTGCTCGGGGACTTATGCGTGGACGTGCTGACCTAATGATCCTCGATGAGCCTACTGCGGGATTGGACGCAGACGCGGAGGCAGAAGTACTCGCCCGCGTACAGGAGCATCGCGCTGCGGCAACCAGCTTGCTGATATCCCACCGAATGGGCGCGGCAAGAAAGGCAGACAGAATCGCCGTTCTGAGCGAAGGCGTCATCGTTGAGTTGGGCACACACGACCAATTGATGGCAATGGGTGGAAACTACGCCCGCCTGTTCGACCTTCAGGCTGCCGATTATCAGGAATCAGCCAAGCAGGTTTGAGTAAAACTTCATTCGGTATTGACATGAATGCATCAAAATCCGAGAATCGAAGAAAGCGGGACGGTGTTCAAAAATGAAGCCGAAAACACCAGCCGCAATTCCTCGAAAGGTGGAGAACATGTCATCTCTGTTTCGCAAGGTAGGAACGATGGTCGCCGACCGTCTACTGCCACGTACGACTGCTGCCGCCGGCTGTGCCAACACGTGCTTCTGCGTGCCCGACTCGAGCGGCACTCAGCACCACCCTTGTGCCATCACATGCTGCTACACCAACGCCTGCACGGTGGTCTGCTGACACCGCGTCAGAAGGCCAAGCACAGTTCCTGATCCTCCGTTGGTGATTCTGCCCTGCCTGGGGGTTAAAAACCCAGGCAGGGCATCCCCGAAAGCGTGGTACCGAGATGGAGTTCTGGCAGGCCTTCGGAAAAATACTCCTGAGCAGCATGTTCGCGATCTCGGCAGCTACCAAACTGCGCGACTTCCGCGAGTTCCGCAGCCAATTGACCGACACTCTTCCAGTTGGCCCTTTACTGACTGCCACGGTGGCCACTGCAACGCCAGCCGCGGAAATACTGATCAGCCTCACCCTCTGGATAGAACGTACGGAATATCTTGGCTTCATTGCTGCCACGTTACTACTGTCAGGTTTTTCCGCTTTTGTCATCCACCTGCTGATGTCAAGCAAAAAGGCGACGTGCGCTTGTTTCGGGGCCTCCACGCGCCCCGTGTCCGTAGTCCACCTCGGCCGCAACATCGCTCTTCTGCTGATATCAGGAAGTGGCGCGATAGTCAGCAGCGGCCAGGCGAGCCCTTCCGTGTACAACTACTTGATCGTCCTTGCACCGGCTCTCATTGGCACCGCGATAGTCGCACGCCTTGACGAAATTAGCGCCTTCTTCACTAGCCCTATTCCTGGGAGTCTCGAACCATGAGTACCGCTATTGCCGTTGTAGCCCTGATCCTTGCCTCGGCTGCCTGCGCTCTATCACTGGCCGTGGCTACGAGAGCTAAGAAGATATTGGATCCCGTCGTGGAGGGATCCATGGTCCGTCGAACACTGACCGTTCGCGAGGGGACCAGTATCCCCGACGTGGGAATTCTCCTGGATGCCGCAGGCGATGAAGTGGAACTGCATCGCGGCCAGGACGAGACCTGGCTTCTTACCTTCCTGTCCTCTGGCTGCTCAGGGTGCGCACAGCAAACACCCGACTACAAACGGCTCATCGGCACGGAGAATATCTCCGCGAGCCGAGCAGTCACGGTACTGCTCGGAAGTGGCGATGAGGCCGACACCTATGCTCAGGACATCGCACAGTTCAGCCGGGTGATCCGCCCCCAGGAAAACCTAGACGCGCTGCTCTCGGGTCTGGGAGTGCAGTCATTTCCTACCTTCCTCGTCGTCGCCCCGAGCGGCGAGGTGAAGTACTCGACGCCCAGCGTGTCCACGCTCGCAGCGTCCAGTAAAGAACACGTCGGAGCCTGAGACAGTGACAAGGGTGAACCACACGGACTGGCTCGGCATGCTTCTGGCGGGGGCTGCCATCCTGGGGGCCCTGCTGACGGCGTGGCAGCTGGGCAAGAGACGTGGGCCACCCATCTTCCTCGTCGATGTGCAGGGACACAGCATGGACCCGCTCTACCGTTCGGGAGATCGGGTAGTGGCCACAGGTTTCATCGGGCGCAAGGGCATTCGCCCTGGCACGGTCGTAATAGTGCGCTCACCCGAGCCCGCTGGAGGTCTGTTCATCAAGGAGGCTGTCGCTGTGGCCGGCGACCCCGTCCCAGACCTATTTCGTAAACATGCCTCACTACAGGACGACCAGGTTGTGCCTGCAGGCTGCTTGCTGGTGCTAGGCAAGCACCCGGCCAGCAAGGATTCCAAGCAATGGGGCTACATTTCTGAGTCGAACGTTCGTGGGCGGGTAGTGATTCGACTAAAATAGGCCAAATGGAGACATTCTCGTAGGCTGGCGGACTGGCTAAACAGGACAGCTGGCAGACGCGCGCTTCCCACCCAACGGGATTCCGTACCTAGAATATTCGCCCCCTGTCGCAACATTCGGCAGGGGGCAAGCTAAGTGTTCGGCCCCCGGAGTGTGCGGTCGAACCAAGGCAGAGTACTCCTGAAGAACTAAAACTACGAAGATCCGTACGTCCGTGAAGCGATGTGACGCCTGTATCCACCTGACTCCGGACCTGCCCTCTGGCTACCCTCGAGCCATGGACTACGCCAAGATGCGGACGATCGCCGAGGAGCTCACGGCGTATGCGGAACACCTGGAAGGGTCATGGAACGTCGAGATCGGGCCTTCCGGACCGTTCCTCGCCATGATGAGCCCTTCGAAGCGCCACGAGGGCACGATCCGCCGTATCTGCAAGCAGCTGGACAAACAGCTCCTCGTCACCCACCCCGGCTACATCTGTGCGAACGGCCCCGAGATCGAGCACGCCGCGATCGGCCGGATGCGGCGTCCGGATGCCGTCGTGATCCCCGAGGTCGTGCTCGACGAAGAAGGCCTCGCGGTCGACGCGACGCAGGTGCTGGCGGTCGTCGAGATCGTCTACCCGTCCAATCCCGACAACGACTACGGCGAGAAGCTCACCGAATACCCCGCCATGGGCATCGCCCACTATCTGATCGTCGATCCCCGCACCGGCACCATCGAGGTGCACTCCGACCCCTGCAAGGACCGCTACCAGTACCAGGACCCGTACATCTTCGGAGACAAGGTGCCCTTCGGGCCGTGGACGCTGGAGACCGAAGCCTTCCTCCGTTACGGGAAGACCCGGCGCTGAGGTACAGGAGAGCGCCTGTCCGCTCCGGCCGTGCACGAACCATGCGCCACCCGAACACGGCGCGCGCACAGTGGTGACTCGAGTGGTTCGAGGTACGGGGTACGGGGGTTCGTCATGGAAATCCAGCTGCTGGGGTGTGTCGAGGCGCGGGCGTGGTCCGGTGACAAGATGCCGCTGCCGCACGGCACCAAACTGCTGCTGGCGGCGCTGGCGTGGACCCCCGGGGCCTTCGTGGCCGACGAGACGCTGATCGAGCGGGTCTGGCAGGAGCGCCGGCCCCAGCATCCGCGGGACGCGCTGTACATCCAGGCCACGCGGCTCCGCAAGGCGCTGCGGGCCGACGGGCAGGGGGACGAAGGTTTCGAACTGGCCCGCAAGCGGGGCGGGTACGTCCTCGCGATCGACGAGGAGCGGGTCGACACCGCGCGGTTCCGCGGCCTGGTCCGGCAGGCACAGCAGGTCGCCCGCACCGGGGACACCGACACCGCTCTCGGCCTCTACGCGCGGGCCCTGGAGCTGTGGCGGGGCGAGCCGCTGTCGGACGTGCGCACGGCCTGGGCGGAGTCGGCGCGGGTCGCGCTGCGGCGCGAGCACCGGGAGGCGCTGGTCGGCAGCGCGGAGCTGTCCCTGCGGGCCGGGCGGCACGAGGAGTGCCTGCCGCAGTTGCAGTGGCTGGCCGAGATGCACCCCTTCGACGAGAAGGTCGCGGGCCTGCTGATGCTCGCCCTGCACCGGGGCGGCCGCCAGGCGGACGCGCTGGACTGCTTCCAGCTGCTGCGCCTGCGCATGGTCGACCTGCTCGGGTGCGAGCCGGGCCCGGACCTGCGGTCGCTGCAGGAACGCATCCTCGCCCGCGACCCCCGGCTGCGGCTCGGCAGCGCGTACGCGACGTCCGCCCGCTGACGGCGGCGAGGTGGGGGTCCCCCCGCTCGAACGAAGATGAGAGTGGGGGAGGGTGTCAGCCGTCGAAGTGCTCGGTGAGGTAGAGAGTCAGCCGGGACTCCGCGTCCGGCGGAAGGTCACGGTGCCGATGCCGCTGCCGCTGCGCAACGGGGGTGTGGGACGGGGGGCGGGGGGCCGGCGGCCCGTGCAGGGGCCGTGCGGCCGGCCGGGCCGCCGGTGCCGGAGCCGGATCACCGGTTGCCTGGTGGGCGGCGGCGGAGGTGTCGGACTGGGGGCGGGGGGCCGGCGGCCCGTGCAGGGGCCGTGCGGCCGGCTGGGCCTCCTGCGCCGGGGGCGGATCGCCGGTTGGCTTGTGGGCGGCGGCGGAGGTGTCGGACGGGGGGCGGGGGGCCGGCGTCTCGTGCAGGGGGTGGGTGGTTGGGTTGTGGGGGGTGGATGGGGGGTGGGTGGCCAGGGTTTCGTACAGGGTTTGTGCTGCTGTTCGGGCCTTGTGCGCCTGGCCGGGGGCGCCGTTGGCGGCGTGGGCGGTGGCCAGGGCGTCGGTGGCGCGGGCGTGCAGGAGGCGCTGGCCGGAGGCGCGCGCCAGGTCGACCGCGCGGGTCGCGGCGGTGCGGGCGTCGGCCGGGGCGCCGGTGTCCAGGAGGGTCAGGGCGGCGGTGAGGTGGACGCGCGGGAGGGTGAGGGGGTTGCCGTCGGTGGCGAGGCCTTCGGCGCGCTCCAGGCAGTCCAGGGCCTCGGCGGGGCGGCCCTGGGCGCGCGCCAGGTCGGCGCGGGCCAGCAGCACCTCGACGAGGCCCGCGCGGTGGCCGGTGCGCTCGGCGATCTCGAAGGCGGCGTCGAGGTGTTCGGCCGTCTCGTCGGCCTGGCCCGCGCGCAGTTTCACGGAGGCTATCCCGACCAGGCTGTCGACCTGGCAGTTGCGGTTCTCCACCCGGCGGGAGACGGCGAGGGCGTCCTCGAAGGCGAGCAGCGCGCGGTCGTCCTGGCCGGCGTCGGCGCGGACCCGGCCGAGCGCCTCCAGGGCGACCGCCTCGGTGTAGGTGGAGCCGGAGTCGCGGGAGACGAGGAAGCAGGTGCGCAGCGCCGCCGTCGCCTCGTCGAACCGGGCCTGTCGCTGCAGGATCTGGGCGAGGCTGACGAGCGCCATCGCACGGTTGTGGTGAGCGGTGTCGCCGATCAGGTCGAGGGCCGCGCACGCCGCCTCCTCGGCCGCGTCCAGGCGGCCCAGGGCGAGGTTCAGCGACGCCGTGTTGATCAGCATGATCTCTTCGTTCTTGACGTTGCCCAGGGTGCGGTAGAGCGCGAGGGCACGGTCGTAGCAGGGCAGCGCGCGGCGCAGTTCGCCCAGCAGCTTGAGGGTGACGCCCTTGCCCTGGAGGCTGCCGGCCTCGCCGTACGCCCAGCCGGCCCGGCGCGCCAGCACCTCCCCCTCCTCGTACTCCGCCAGGGCGCCCCGCAGGTCGCCGTTGCGCCAGCGGGCGCTGCCCAGGGACAGGCACATCGCGGCCTGGCCGACCTCGTCCCCGCCGCGCTGGGCCACCTCCCGGGCGAGGGTGGCCAGCCGCATCCAGTCGGAGAGCGGACGACGGTGGTGGAACAGGTCCTGGAGGGCGTCCACCAGCCACCACACGTAGGGCGCGGGGCCGTGCTCGGCGGCGTGCCCGATCGCGGCCGCGATGTCGTCCCACTCGCCGTCGAACCAGGCGTACGCCTCCTCGGTGGTCGCGAACTCCCGTGGCAGGGAGCCCTCGACGGCGCCCGGCCGGGTGCGCATGACGTACAGGCCGGCCGTGGCGGCGGCGTTGACGACGCTCTGGAGGTAGTGGTCGAGGACGCGCGTGACGGACGCGGCCCGCTCCTCGGGGGCGTCCTCGGCGGCCGTGCGGTCGCGGGCGTACTCGTGCACGAGGTCGTGCCAGGCCGGGCGGCCGAGCTCGACGTCGCGCAGCAGGTGCACGCGCTGGGCCAGCCGCAGCAGGTCGGCCATCCGCCGCTCGTCGAGCCCGGCGCCGGCGGCGGCCGCCGTGACCGACCGGCCCGTGCCCGGCAGCGCGCCCAGACAGCGGAAGGCCCGGCGGGCCTCGTCCGGCAGCGCCCCGTACGACAGGTCGAGCGCGGCCCGTACGGCGACGGACTCCTCGCCCTCGACATGCAGCCGGGCCAGCCGGCCCCGGTCGGCGAGGTCGCGGACGTAAGCGCGGATACTGCCTGGCCGGTCGCCGATCCAGGAGCCGGCGACGCACAGGGCGAGCGGCAGCCGGTCGCAGAGTTCGACCAGCCGGGCCGCGGCCTCCGGGTCGGCGGCCACGGCCTCCGGGCCGACCGCGCCGCTGATCAGCTCCAGTGCGGCGGCGCTGTCGAGGACGTCGCAGGAGACCCGGTAGGCGCCGTCCAGGGTGACCAGGCCGCTGAGCTTGTCACGGCTCGTCACGAGCGTCAGGGAGCCCGCCGAGGCGGGCAGCAGCTGCCGTACGTACGACGCGTCGGCCACGTCGTCCAGGACGACCAGCACCCGGCGCTCCGCCAGCAGCGTCCGGTACAGCGCGGTCTGCGCCTCGGCGCCCAGCGGAATGTCACGCGGGGCGCAGCCCAGGCCCTGAAGCAGCAGCGGCAGGGCCTCCTCGGGGGTCATCGGCTCGGCGTTGTCGAAGCCCCGCATGTCGAGGAAGAGCTGGCCGTCGGGGAAGCGGTCGGCGACCCGGTGGGCCCAGTTCAGCGCGAGGGCGCTCTTGCCGACGCCCGCCGGTCCCACGATCAGGGCGAGCGGTTCGGCGGTGCGCAGACAGGAGTCGAGACGGTCGAGCTCCCGCTCGCGGCCGACGAAACGACGGGGCGTGGGCGGGAGTTGCCGCGGCACCGGCCGCTCGGCCCCGACCGGGGCCTGCTGCGCCGCCGCGGCGCCGCCTGAGCCGCCCCGGCCGGCGGCTGCGCCCCCGGTGGCACCCCTGCCGGAGACACGACTTCCCGAGACACCGCTGCGGGCGGTACCGCCGCCGCCCGAGACGCTGCCGCCGCGCAGCAGGCGCTGTTGCAGGTCCCTGAGGTCGGCCGAGGGCTCCATGCCCAGTTCGTCGACCATGCGCCGACGCAACGCCGTGAACAGCTCCAGGGCCTCGGCGCTGCGGCCGTCCAGGTGCAGGGCGCGCATCAGCAGCCCGTGCGGGCGTTCGCGCAGCGGGTGGGCGGCGGTCAGCCGGAGGAGTTCGGCGATGGCCTCCCGGTGCCGGCCGGTCTCGATCTCCGCCTCGGCCATGCCCTCGCGGGCCACGAGGTGCAGTTCGCCGAGGCGTTGCCGCTCGGCCTCGCGCACCGCGACCTCCGAGAGGTCGGCCAGCGGCTCGTCCCGCCACAGCCCGAGGGCCTGTTCGCCGCAGCGCCGGGCCGTTCGCCACTCGCCGTCGGCCGCGGCCCGCGAGCCGTCCCTGATGAGGTTCTCGAAGGCCAGCAGGTCGAGCTCGTCCGGTCCCGCATGCATGACGTACCCGGGCCGCCTCGTGGTCAGCAGCTGCGTCCCCGCCGGACCGAGGGCACGCCGGACCTCCGCCACGAGGGCCCGTACGCGGGCCGCGCCGGCGCCGGGCGGGCGGTCGTCCCACAGACACTGAATCAGCCGGTCGACGGAGACGACGTGGTTGGCGTGCAGCAGGAGCACCGCGCACAGCGCACGTTGCCGGCCGGTGAGCACGACGGCCCGTCCGTCGATCTCGACGTCCAGGGGTCCGAGCAGGCGGAACCGGGGCCGTGGGGAGAGCATTCACAGAACGTAGTCCAGGGGCGACGGCCGGGCAACGCCGCCCTTCGCCAACGGGAACGGACGGACCTTCGGTGGGCGTGATCCGGCCACCACCGGGCCCGGTCGAGGTGCGGCCAAGGGCGGCACCGGTACGCGGCGAAGCGGGGCGGACGCCGCATGTCCCCCGTCGGCCGCCCGCCCCGCAACACCAGTCTCCGCGAGCCGCCTTTCCGCTCTCTTTCAGCAGTCTTTCACCCGTCTTTCACCGGGCTTTCGCCGCCCGGGACGTGCCCGGGACGTGGCTAGGGCCTGTCCGGCGGATCATGCCGCAGACGCGGGGAATGGCACGCCCACCTGCGGCGTTGTCGTCGGTTGCCGACGCTCCGCGTCGACGCCCTCCTCCGCCTTGCAGTTGGACGCACCATTCCCCGCTCACCTGCGTTGATCAGGCACCGCTGCTTTCCTGCGACTTGATCCGCCGGACAGGCCCTAGACGCCGGTCCTGCCGTCGATAATCTCGCGCAGGATGTCGAGGTGGCCGTTGTGCCGGGCCGTCTCCTCGATCAGGTGCAGAAGGATCCAGCGCAGGTCGACATGGCGGCCGTCGCGGGACGCCCGCTGCGCCTTGGTGTCGAGGTCGTACCCGGCGACCAGTTCGCGGTACCGCTCGGCCTGTTCGGCGTACTCGTCGAGGAGTTGGGCGAGCGGGAAGTCGACGGCGATGCGCATCTCGCGGTCGATGTCCTCGTCGGTCCACGGTCCCTCGTCCTCCTCGCCGAGGAACACGACCTGGAACCAGTAGTACTCGACCCAGCGCAGATGGTTGACCAGGCCGCTCGGGGTCATCAACGGCGAGCCGGGCAGTGGCGCCGTGCGGGCGTCCGGGTCGGAGAGGTCCTCGCACTTGGCGCGGACGGTGTCGCGGGCGTAGTCGAGGAAGGTGGTGAGCTGGGTGCGTTCGTCCCACGCGGTGGGCATGTCGTCTGTTCTCGTCATCGCGCAGAGCATGTCCGGCCGCCCGTCCGCTTGTCGAGGCGATTGTCGGGGCGAGTGGCGCGGTGATCGTCGAGGCGATGGATCTTGTCCTGTGTCGTACGGGGATGTGGCAGACTGCCGCGGTGGTCGATCATTCGTTCGCGGATCTCGCACTCGCCGCGCTGTACGACAGCATCAATCCATGGGGCCCGGACGACGACTTCTACCTGGGCCTGGTGAGCTCCGCCGACGCCGTTCTCGACGTCGGCTGCGGCAGGGGCCGGGTCCTCGCGCGGGCCGTGGCGGACGGCCACTCGGGGCGCCTCACCGGCCTCGACCCGGCGGCGGCGATGCTCGTCCAGGCCCGGCGACAGGCGCCCGGCGTTCAGTGGCTGCTGGGCGACCTCCGCACCCACCGGTGGAACGGCGAGTTCGACCTCGTCGTGATGAAGGGCCACGCCTTCCAGGTGTTCCTCGGGGACGACGAACTGCGCACCGCGCTGGGAACCGTACGGTCCGCCCTCGGCGCCGACGGACGGTTCGTGTTCGAGACCCGCAACCCGGCCGCGCGGGACTGGGAAACCTGGACCCCGGACCGGGTGCGCGAGGTCACCGACGCCGACGGCCGTGTCGTACGGGTCTGGCACGAGGTCGAGGACGAACCGTCCGGCGACCGGGTGACGTTCACGACGACCTTCGACTCGCTCGGCTCCCCCGGCTCCCCCGGTTCCCTGGGCCGCCGCGTCAGCCGCAGCACGCTCCGCTTCCTCACCGCCGAGGCCCTGGCCGGCTTCCTGACGGAGGCGGGGCTGCGGGTGGTGGAGCAGTACGGGGACTGGGACCGGGGCCCGTTGACCCCGACCAGCAGGGAGATCATCACCGTGGCGACGCCGGCGTGCCCCGGCCCCACCGGCGCCTGAGGGCGGACGAACCTCCCTACCCCAACCGGGGCTTGATCTCGTCGATGAAGATGGTCCGCTTCTGTTTCGCCGTCAGATGGCAGGCCGAGGCGCGGTCCGGGGCCAGGAGGGGTCGCTCGGTGACGCAGCGGCCCGCGCCCACCCGGTCCCGGAAGGCGCAGCGGGGGTGGAAACGGCAGCCGGGCGGCGGGGTGAGCATCGACGGCGGGGCGCCGGGGATGGGGGCGAGCGGGGCGTCCGGGTCCGCGCCCAGCCGGGGCATGGAGTTCAACAGGCCCCAGGTGTACGGGTGTTGCGGCGAGCGCAGCACCTGCTCGGTCGTCCCGCGTTCGACCGCGCTGCCCGCGTACATCACCATGATGTCGTCGGCCACGTCGGCGATGACGCCGAGGTCGTGCGTGATGAAGATGATCGCGGTGCCGAACTCCTCCTGGAGTTCCTTGAGCAGGTCGAGGATCTGCGCCTGGACGGTCACGTCGAGGGCCGTGGTCGGTTCGTCGGCGATCAGCAGGTCGGGGTCGCAGACCAGCGCCATCGCGATCATCGCGCGCTGGCGCATACCGCCGGAGAACTGGTGGGGGTAGTCCTTCGCCCGCTCCCGGGGGTGGGGGATGCCGACCCTGCCGAGCATCTCCACCGCGCGTTCCCAGGCGGCCTTCTTCGAGGCGCCCCGGTGCTTGCGGTACGGCTCGGCGATCTGCCGGCCCACGGTGGAGTACGGGGAGAGCGCGGTGAGCGGGTCCTGGAAGATCATCGCGACCTTGTCGCCGCGCAGCCGCTCCAGCTCCGACTCCCGGGCCGTGGTCAACTCCTGCCCCTCCAGCAGGATTTCGCCCTCGACGGCGGTGAACATCGGGTTGTGCAGTCCGAGGATGGTCAGATTGGTGACGGACTTCCCGGATCCCGACTCGCCGACGATGCCGAGGGTGCGTCCGCGTTCGAGGTCGAAGGAGAGCCCGTCAACGGCCCGGACGACACCGTCCTCCGTGCTGAAGCTGACGGACAGGTCCCGCACCGAGAGGAACGCGCCCGCACCGACCGGGAGGGGCTCCCGGGAGTTTCCGGACTCCTCGTACTCCCCGTCCTCCCCGTACTCCATGGTCACAATGCTCACGCCAACCCCCTGACGACAGTCCCGGGAAAGGCCTAGCACAGCCGTACGCGCGAGTCGATGAGGGCGTTCGCGAAAAGCCCGGGCGCCCCCCCCACGAGGGGACACCCGGGCTCTCGGAGTGCGGCGGCGGCCGCGGACTGCGCCTGCCTGGATCAGCCGTGCTTGGCGCGGCTCGCGGTGCGGGCGCGGTCGCGCTGGTCGAGGACGACCTTGCGGATGCGGACGGCCTCCGGGGTCACCTCGACGCACTCGTCGTCACGGCAGAACTCCAGCGACTGCTCCAGCGACAGCTTGCGCGGCGGGACGATCGCCTCGAACGAGTCGGCCGAGGAAGACCGCATGTTGGTGAGCTTCTTCTCCTTGGTGATGTTCACGTCCATGTCGTCGGAGCGCGAGTTCTCGCCGACGATCATGCCCTCGTACACCTCGGTGCCGGGGTCGGTGAACAGCACGCCGCGCTCCTGGAGGTTCGTCATCGCGAACGCGGTGACGGCGCCGGCGCGGTCGGCGACGAGCGAGCCGTTGTTACGGGTCGTCAGCGTGCCGAACCACGGCTCGTGGCCCTCGTGGATGGAGTGGGCGATGCCCGTGCCGCGCGTACCGGTCAGGAACTCGGTACGGAAGCCGATGAGACCGCGGGAGGGGACGACGAACTCCATGCGGACCCAGCCCGAGCCGTGGTTGGACATGTTGTCCATCCGGCCCTTGCGGACGCCCATGAGCTGCGTGACGGCGCCCATGTGCTCCTCGGGCACGTCGATCGTCATGCGCTCGACCGGCTCGTAGACCTTGCCGTCGACGTCCTTCGTGACGACCTGCGGCTTGCCGATGGTCAGCTCGAAGCCCTCGCGGCGCATCTGCTCGACCAGGATGGCCAGCGCCAGCTCACCGCGGCCCTGCACCTCCCAGGCGTCGGGGCGCTCGGTGTCCAGGACACGGAGGCTGACGTTACCGACCAGCTCGCGGTCGAGGCGGTCCTTGACCTGACGGGCGGTGACCTTGCGGTCCTTGACCGCGGCCTTGTTGTCGGCGCCCTTGCCGGTGCCGCCACGGCCGACCAGCGGCGAGGTGTTGGTGCCGATGGTCATGGAGATCGCCGGCTCGTCGACCGTGATGAGCGGCAGCGCGATCGGGTTCTCGGGGTCGGCCAGGGTCTCGCCGATCATGATGTCCGAGATGCCGGCGACGGCGCAGATGTCACCCGGACCGGCCTTCTCGGCGGGCTTGCGGGTGAGCGCCTCGGTCATCAGCAGCTCGGTGATGCGCACGTTGGACATCGTGCCGTCACGCTTGATCCAGGTGACGGACTGGCCCTTGCGCAGCTCGCCCTGCTCGACGCGCAGCAGCGCGATACGGCCGAGGAAGTTGTCGGCGTCCAGGTTGGTGACGTGCGCCTGGAGCGGAGCCTCCTCGTCGTACTCGGGGGCCGGGACGTGCGACAGGATCGTGGAGAAGAAGGGCTCCAGGTTGTCGCTGTCCTTCGGGACCGTGCCGTCCTCCGGCTTGGTCAGCGAGGCGACGCCGTCGCGCGCACACGCGTAGACGATCGGGAACTCGATCTGGTCCTCGTCGGCGTCGAGGTCGAGGAAGAGGTCGTAGGCCTCGTTGACGACCTCGTCGATGCGCGAGTCGGGGCGGTCCGTCTTGTTGATGCACAGGATGACGGGCAGGCGGGCCTGCAGCGCCTTGCGCAGCACGAAGCGGGTCTGCGGCAGCGGGCCCTCGGAGGCGTCCACGAGCAGCACGACGGCGTCGACCATCGACAGACCACGCTCGACCTCACCGCCGAAGTCGGCGTGACCGGGGGTGTCGATGATGTTGATCGTGACGACGTCCCCCCCGTCCTTGGGGTGGTACTTCACCGCCGTGTTCTTGGCGAGGATCGTGATGCCCTTCTCACGCTCCAGGTCGTTCGAGTCCATCATGCGGTCGTCGAGCGACTCGGCGGCGTGCGCGGCGAAGGCGCCGGCCTGCTTGAGCATGGCATCGACCAGAGTCGTCTTGCCGTGGTCGACGTGGGCGACGATGGCTACGTTGCGAATGTCGTGGCGCGTGGCCATAAAGCGGCGTTCTCCCGGAGTGTGAGGGCGACCCTGCTGCGTACGTCTGTGTTACGCGGGCCCTGCCGGGCTTGACACGCCACGGCCTCACCCCATGGTACGTGGCCCGGCGGGGAAGGGCTTCCGCAGGGCCACACGGTTCATTCGACGATCACCTCGCGCTCACTTCTTCGAGAGGCTCCCGGAGGCCTTCGCGCCCTTCTTCAGGAAGCCCATGTCCTCGTAGACGGGGGTCTGGAAACCGAAGGCACCCGCGTTGACCACGTTCTTCCGGGCGGCCGTGAGCTGGGGGCGCTGATAGAGAGGAATCGATCCTGCCGCCGCCCAGATACGGGAGTCGGCCTTGCGGATCAGGGACCGCTCCTCGTCCGCGTCCAGGGTCGCGAGAGCCTGATCGAACAACTGATCGACCTGGTCGGTGCCGACCCGTGTGTAGTTCTGCTCCACACTCAGCGAGCCGTCGGCGGCCGGCACCGGCTTGGCGTAGATCGGCCGGGCGTCGGTGGCGGGGAAGGCGGACGCGGGCCAGGAGTACAGGGCGAGGTCGTACTGGCCGGAAGCGATGTGGTCCTTGAAGTAGCTCTCGTCGGAGACCTTGACGATCTCGGTGCGGATGCCGACCTTCGCCAGCATCCTCGTGATCCGCTCGGCGACCGTCGCCAGCGGTTCCGACCCCGGCCCGGACGGCAGCACGAACCGCAGGCTGAGGGCCTTGCCGTCCTTGGCCAGCGCCTTCCCCCTGGCCGCGGCCGGCGCGGCGGTGCCCATCGGCGCCGGGGTGCCCATCGGCGCCGGGGTGCCCATCGGCGCCGGGGTGCCCTTCGGCGCCGGGGTGCCCTTCGGGGCGTACGCGCCGGGGACCGCGCCCTGGTGCAGCTGCTTGTACTGCTTGCCGTCCTGGGCGAGCTGCCGCCCGTCGTCCTCGTCCTTGAGGGCGTGCCGCTTCTCCTCGCGGCCCGTCTCGGCCGGCGGCTTGTCGTCCTCGCCGACGATGTACGTGCCGTCGTCGCCGCCCGGGGAGTCGCCGTCGGCCTTCTTCTTCGCCCCGGCCGCCTTCTCGCCCTTCGCGCCGGCCGCCTTCTCGCCCTTCGGCTGCTCCTTGACCGGGCCGCCGAGCACCCAGCCGGCGTCCGCGAGCAGCGCCTGCGCCTCGGAGGTGTCCTGCCCGCCCAGCGCCCCGCTGCTGTCGGCGTACGCCTCCTGCCCGGCCAGGGCCAGGTGGCTGCCGACGGGCTCCGCGGGCAGGCCCAAAGGCTTCAGCACGAGCTTGGCCAGTTCCTTGCGGTTCAGCGCGCGGGCGACGGCCCGCCGCACCCGCTCGTCCGCCAGCGGCCCGTCCGCGCCGTTCAGCGCCAGCTGCGTGTACGCCGGCTCCAGCGATCGGCGCACCTCGAAGTCGCGCAGCGCCTTCTGCTGCTGCTCCCACTGCGCGATCGCCCTGGTCAGCTTGGTGCGGGCGCCGGCCTCGGTCTCGGCCCGCTCCTCGTCGGAGCCGTGGGCGAGGGCCCAGGAGCGCAGCGCCTTCGCCGCGGTGCGCCCGCCGCCGGGACCGGCGAGCGGTCCGGCCGTGCCGTTCGCGGCGCCCTCGACGCGCTGCGCGCCGGCCGCGTCGATCTCGGCCAGATCGAGCTTCCCGGCGGCCAGCGCGGACGCCCGCTCGTTCCTGGGGACGGCCGTCAGCACGATCTCGGAGAGTTTGGCCGGGTGCCCCCACCAGCGCGGGTTGCGGGTGAGGCGCACCTCGTCCGCCTTGCGGTCGATCTTGTTCACGAGGAACGGCCCCGCGGTCACCTTCAGCTTGCCGCGCGCCCCGTCGTTGAAGGAGTCGGGCGTGCCCATGACGTCCTTCGGGTACAGCGGCGAGAACAGCGACCGCCAGTCGGCGTAGGGCCGCTTGAAGGTGACCCGGACCTCCAGGTCGTTGGCGCCGCGCTCGATCTTCTCGATGCGGTCGTAGCCGGCGTTGCGGGCGGTCCAGTAGGCGCTGTCCTTGCCGGACAGGGCGCGCCACTGGGCGGCGAAGTCGGCGGCGCCGATCTCCCGGCCGTCGCTCCAGACGGCCTGCTGGTTCAGCCGGTACAGCACGACCTGCTTGGGCTCGGTGTCGACGACCTTCGCGGACTCCAGGTAGTCGGCGTCGCGCCGCGGCCGTCCGGTCACGTCCAGCCGGTACATCGCGGGCAGCACGGCCTGGGCGACCCGGGTGGTCGTGGCGTCGGCGTCCGACTGGAAGGCGTTGAGGGTCTCCGGCACCGTGTCCACCGCCCAGCGCAGCGTGCCGCCCTCGGCGACCCGGGCGCGGGCTGCCGGGGCGATGTCCTGGCGGGCCAGGGGCTTGCCGGCCTCGTCGGCGGAGCCGCAGCCGGCCAGCAGGGGCACCGCGAGCGCACCCGCGGTGAGGAAGACGACCGAGCGCCGAACCGCGCGCGGGCCGACGCCGTCGTGGGACATCGACATCTCTGGTACCTCCGGGGAGCCGCTGCCGGTGCGTTCTGTTCACATTTGGCGGTATTTTGGAGTTGATCAGATCTACGGCTCACTGAAGAGGAAAGGGTTCGCCTGCCGGAAGCGACACGGCGGCGGGGCGCGCCAAGGCCACTCGTGCGGAGTAACGCACCCCTTCCGCATCCGCCAATCGCTGCACACGCCTTCACATCGACCGGTGTGACGCGCGACACTCGCAGGCGCATGAACGTTGCCGTCCAGGGCTGCGGCCCACGGAAGCGAGGTACGTCATGTCCGTGCACGACGACCTGACATCGGTCCAGCGCTGTCTCGACGACCTCTCCCGGTCCGTCGGCCGCCTGGAGCAGCACCTGGGCAGCGGTGGTCTGGAGATGCGCCGCGTGCGCACCGACGCCGACCATCTGCGGGAGAGTCTCGCGCTGCTGCGCGAGGCGGCCGCCCAGCCTGCCGCGGCGCGCAGGCCCGAGCTCGTCACCATCCCCGACACCCCGTACGACGACTCCCTGTGGATCGACACCGACGACGAGGGACTCGGCGCCCGGGACCGACACGCACCCTGACCCGACCGGAGAGTCCTTAAGTTGGCCACTGGTACGGAACCTCCACCCACCGACCCCCATCCCCCGGGCGGCGTACGCGGCGCCGGCCGCGCCGCGATCGCCGCGCCCCATCTGCGGACCGACCGCTGGTGGCTGGCCCCCGCCGCCACCGCCGCCGGTCTGCTGGCGTTCATCGCCTACTCCACCTGGCGGGCCTTCGCGAACGCGGACTACTACGCGGCGCCGTACGTCTCGCCGTTCTACTCCCCGTGCCTGGCGGAGAACTGCCGGCCCATGCACGCGGGCCCCAACGCGGACGTCTTCGGCGGCTGGTGGGGTGTCTCCCCCGCGATCATCATCCTGATCTTCCCGCTCGGCTTCCGGCTGACCTGCTACTACTACCGCAAGGCCTACTACCGGGGCTTCTGGGCGTCCCCGCCGGCCTGCGCGGTGGCCGAGCCGCACAAGAAGTACACCGGCGAGACCCGCTTCCCGCTGATCCTGCAGAACATCCACCGGTACTTCTTCTACGCGGCGATCGTCGTCGCCGGGATCCTGACGTACGACACCGTGCTCTCCTTCCGCGACGAGCACTACGCGTGGGGCCACATGGGCCTCGGCGCCCTGGTCTTCCTGCTCAACATCACGCTGATCTGGGCGTACACGCTGTCCTGCCACTCCTGCCGGCACATCGTCGGCGGCAAGCTGAAGCACTTCTCCAGGCATCCCGTGCGCTACCGGGCGTGGCAGTTCGTCGGCAGGCTCAACGCCCGCCACATGCTGCTGGCCTGGGCGTCGCTGGTGAGCGTGGCGCTCGCCGACTTCTACGTGTATCTCGTCGCGTCCGGTGTCTTCGACGATCCGAGGTTTTTCTAGATGCTGCCGAACCTGATGAGTGGGGCCTGCTGATGTCCGTGGTCGACCGCCAGGAGTGGGACGTCGTCGTGGTCGGGGCGGGAGGCGCAGGACTGCGTGCCGCCATCGAGGCCCGCGAGCGCGGCGCCCGCACCGCCGTCATCTGCAAGTCGCTGTTCGGCAAGGCGCACACGGTGATGGCCGAGGGCGGCATCGCGGCGGCGATGGCCAACGCCAACGAGCACGACAACTGGCAGGTCCACTTCCGCGACACCCTGCGCGGCGGGAAGTTCCTCAACCAGTGGCGGATGGCCGAGCTGCACGCCCAGGAGGCCCCGGACCGGGTGTGGGAGCTGGAGACCTGGGGCGCCCTGTTCGACCGCACCAAGGACGGCCGGATCTCGCAGCGCAACTTCGGCGGCCACGAGTACCCGCGCCTCGCGCACGTCGGCGACCGTACCGGCCTGGAGCTGATCCGCACCCTCCAGCAGAAGATCGTCTCCCTCCAGCAGGAGGACTTCAAGGAGACCGGCGACTACGAGTCCCGGCTGAAGGTCTTCCAGGAGTGCACGGTCACCCGCGTGCTGAAGGACGGCTCGCGGGTCTCCGGCGTCTTCGCCTACGAACGCGAGAGCGGCCGTTTCTTCGTCCTGCAGGCGCCCTCCGTGGTGATCGCGACCGGCGGCATCGGCAAGTCCTTCAAGGTGACGTCGAACTCGTGGGAGTACACCGGCGACGGCCACGCGCTGGCCCTGCTCGCCGGCGCCCCGCTGCTCAACATGGAGTTCGTGCAGTTCCACCCGACGGGCATGGTCTGGCCGCCGTCGGTGAAGGGCATCCTCGTCACGGAGTCCGTCCGCGGGGACGGCGGGGTGCTGCGCAACTCCGAGGGCAAGCGGTTCATGTTCGACTACGTCCCCGACGTCTTCAAGGAGAAGTACGCGGAGTCGGAGGAGGAGGGCGACCGCTGGTACGAGGACCCGGACCACAACCGGCGACCGCCGGAGCTCCTCCCGCGTGACGAGGTGGCCCGCGCGATCAACTCGGAGGTGAAGGCGGGCCGCGGCTCCCCGCACGGCGGGGTCTTCCTCGACGTGTCCACGCGTATGCCGGCCGAGGTCATCCGCCGTCGGCTCCCGTCCATGTACCACCAGTTCAAGGAGCTGGCGGACGTCGACATCACCGCGGAGGCCATGGAGGTCGGGCCGACCTGTCACTACGTGATGGGCGGCATCGCGGTCGACTCCGAGACGGCCGCCGCGCGCGGCGTGCCGGGCCTGTTCGCGGCCGGTGAGGTGGCCGGCGGCATGCACGGCTCCAACCGGCTCGGCGGCAACTCGCTCTCCGACCTGCTGGTGTTCGGCCGCCGGGCGGGCCTGCACGCCGCGCAGTACACGGCGGCCCTCGGCGCGGGACGCCCGGCGGTGGCCGACGCGCAGGTCGACGCGGCCGCGGCGGAGGCGCTGCGGCCGTTCTCCGCGGAGGGCCCCGCCGCCCCCGACGGCGGCCCGCCGGAGAACCCGTACACCCTCCACCAGGAACTCCAGCAGACCATGAACGACCTGGTCGGCATCATCCGCCGCGAGGCCGAGATGGAGCAGGCCCTGGAAAAGCTGGCCGAGTTGCGCGTACGGGCGCGGCGGGCCGGCGTCGAGGGGCACCGGCAGTTCAACCCGGGCTGGCACCTGGCGCTGGACCTGCGCAACATGCTGCTGGTCAGCGAGTGCGTGGCCCGGGCGGCCCTGGAACGCACGGAGTCGCGCGGCGGCCACACCCGCGAGGACCACCCGACGATGGACCGCAGGTGGCGCAACGTCAACCTGCTGTGCGCACCGGCGGACCCCTTCGGCGACCCGGAGTCGACGGACCCCCTCCAGGGCCGGATCACCCTCACCCGCGAGACCACCGAGCCCATCCGCCCCGACCTGCTCGCCCTCTTCGAGAAGGAGGAGCTGGTCAAGTACCTCACCGAAGAGGAGCTGTACGAATGAGCAGCTACGACGCCCACTTCAAGGTGTGGCGGGGTGATGTGCACGGCGGTGGTCTGGACGACTTCAAGGTCGAGGTGAACGACGGGGAGGTGGTCCTGGACATCATCCACCGTCTCCAGGCCACCCAGGCGCCCGACCTCGCCGTCCGCTGGAACTGCAAGGCGGGCAAGTGCGGATCGTGCTCGGCGGAGATCAACGGGCGGCCCCGGCTGATGTGCATGACCCGTATGTCGGTCTTCGACCGCGCGGAGACCATCACCGTCACCCCGCTGCGCGCCTTCCCGGTGATCCGCGACCTCGTCACGGACGTCGGGTTCAACTACCAGAAGGCCCGGGAGGTGCCGTCGTTCGTGCCTCCCGAGGGGGTCGGGCCGGGCGAGTACCGGATGTTCCAGGAGGACGTGGACCGTCCACAGGAGTTCCGCAAGTGCATCGAGTGCTTCCTGTGCCAGGACACCTGCCATGTGGTCCGCGACCACGAGGAGAACAAGACGGCGTTCGCGGGTCCCCGCTTCCTCATGCGGGTCGCCGAGCTGGACATGCACCCGCTGGACGCGGCCGAGGAGTCCGGCGTCGACCGAAAGCGCACGGCCCAGGACGAGCACGGCCTCGGCTACTGCAACATCACCAAGTGCTGCACGGAGGTCTGCCCCGAGGGCATCAAGATCACGGACAACGCGCTGATCCCCCTGAAGGAACGCGCGGTCGACCGTAAGTACGACCCGCTGGTGTGGCTGGGGTCGAAGATCAGGAGGCGGCCCTCGTAGACGTCGAGGGCAGCCGGGGCGTGCGGCCGGGACGCCGGGCGTACGTCTGGAGGCCGAGCCCGGCGAAGTTGACGGCCATCCCGGCGAGCGGGACGGAGAAGTTCACCGCGGGGCGGTCGGCAGGGCGGTCGGTGGCCAGCGGGCCCAGGAACATGAAGAAACCCATACCCACGGCGCTCATCAGGGCGCCGGCCCCCCACAGCCTCGGCCGCAGCACCAGGCTGCGGCCGAGCGGCGGCACCCACTCGCGGGTGACGGCCGCGACGCCCATCGCCCCCATGATCGTCACGCAGACGACGCCTGTGCCCAGCATTGCCCAGTACATGCCGTCATGATCCCAGCGATGCCTCCGCCGACAAGAAGCCGGCGGGCAAAAAGCCCGTCTGCCTACCGGACCCAACCGCGGCGGTACGCACGCCAGTCGGTCTCCGACGCCGCGAAGTCCACGTACGCCGCGACGCCGAAGTTCGCGCGGTCGGCGTCCGTGCGGGACAGGCCCAGGCGGACGCCCCGGACGGCGGCGGCCACGGTCTCCGCGTGCGCCCAGTGGCCGAAACGGTTCTCCCGGTAGAAGGGCAGCCCCATCAGGAGGTCGGTGGAGTCCGGGGTGACCTCCAGGGCGAGGGAGGTCTGCTGGGCGACGTAGCCGCCGTAGGTGCTCTGAAGGGGCTGCATGGTGTCGTACGACATCACGGCGATCTGGTCGACGCGGCGGGCGACCTGGCCGAAGAACCGCTGCGACCACCACTTGGGGTGGCCGGTGGTCGCGCCCCAGAAGGAGTGGAAGCCGGGCACCGGGTCGATCTGGTGGGCGGCGACGGAGAGTTGGGCGTTCGCGGCACGGGTCACGGCGCGCAGGGAGTCGAGGAGGGTGAGGTAGTCGGCGTCGTCGGAGTGGAGGGGTTCGAGATCGAAGTGGGCGCCCTGGAAGCCGGCGGCGAGGATCTCTCGGGTCGACCGGACGACGGCGGCGCGGGTCCCGGCCCGCTCCAGCCGCATGCCGTCCGGGCTCTCACTGGCGAGCACGTCCCCGAGCCAGGCCTGGACGCGGAGCCCCGGCGCCTCCCGATGCACGGCGGCTATGAACCACCGCGCGTTGGCGTACGCGGACGCGGGGAGCGTGCCGTTGTGCTCCAGGGGGCCGGCGTGGACGTACAGGTCGCGCATCCCGGTGTCCCGCAGGCGGCCGGCGAGCGCCTTGACGTCGGCGTCGGTCTTCCGCCCGTCGACCCAGGCGTGTCCCAGCCAGATGGCGTCCTTGCCGCGGGTGCGGGCGCCGTCGGCCGGGTCGCCCATGTAGTTCACCCGGAGAGCGGCCTCGGCGACGAGAACCGGGCCGAGCAGGAGCAGTGCGACGACGAGCGCGACGCGGCGCAGCCGCCGCCCGCGCCACCCACGCCGACCTCCTGCCTCGGCTCGGCCGTCACCGGGCGGCCCCGCCGAGACGCCCGCGCCCTCGGCGGGGGCGGCCCCCTGCTGCGACTCCTGCTGCTCTTCCCGCGCCTCGCGCGTCTCCCGCTCCTCGCGCTGCTCCTGCTCCCTGCGCTGCTCCTGCTCCTCGTGCGTCTCCCGCGCCTCGCAGGTCTCCTGCTCCTCGCGCTCCTCCTGCTCCCTGCGCTGCTCCTGCTCCTCGTGCTGCTCCTGCTCCTCGCGCGTCTCCCGCGCCTCGCAGGTCTCCTGCTCCTCGCGCTGCTCCTGCTCCCTGCGCTGCTCCTGCTCCTCGTGCTGCTCCTGCTCCTCGTGCGTCTCCCGCGCCTCGCAGGTCTCCTGCTCCTCGCGCTCCTCCTGCTCCCTGCGCTGCTCCTGATCCTCGTGCGTCTCCCGCGCCTCGCGCTCCTCCTGCTCCTCGTGCTCTTCCCGCTGCTCCTCCGTCGACCCCGCCACGTCGGTCCCCGCCGGTGCCTCGGCCGCGGGTTCCTCACCTGTCTCCGCGTTCCCGTCCGACCCCGTCCGCCCCGGTGATGGTTTCATCGCCGGTCCCCCTCCCGTGTCGTTCCGTCCCACGGCCCCCGCCTCGGGTGCATCCCGGTCGCGTGGCCGTATTCGCGGCCATACGCTCCCAAATGTGACCTCTTCCTCCTCACTTCGAGGCCGAACGCGGCCCGCCGGGTCGCACATATCCGTGCGGGTGGCTCATGCCGTGCTGGGTGGTGCGCTTGGGGTCGTGTGGCTGGTGTTGCCGGGGATGACGTCCGGTGACGACGCTCCGGTTGCGATCAAGGAGCCGGCGCCCGCCGCGAGCGCCGTGACGGCCGACGAGGACGAGACGTCCACCGCCGATCTGGTGCTCCCGCTCATCGCGGTCGGCGCGGCGGGCGCGGTCGCCGGGTACGGGTACGTGCGCCGGGTCCGTCGTGCCCGGGAGCGGACCACGCCCGGCGGGGCCGGCAGCCCGCCGCCGAGGGCGTCGCCGCCGCTCACCGCCCGCGACGAGCAGTCCTGCGCGGCGCTGGTCGAGGCCGACGACCGGCTCCGCGCGGCGCGCACCGAACTCGGCTTCGCCGAGACGCTGTTCGGGGCGGAGGCCGTCGCGGGCTTCCGCCGGGCCGTCCACGAGGCGGAGTCCGAACTCGCCGCCGCGTTCCGGATGCGGCAGCGGTACGACGAGGGGGTGCCGGCGGAGGAGGCGGCCCGGGGGCACGCGCTCGCCGGGATCATCGGGCGCTGCGAGGAGGCCGGACGGCGACTGGACGCCGTGGCGGACGCGTTCAGGGAGCTGCGGGGGCTGGAACGAGGGACGGATGAGGCGCTGGGGACGCCGGGGGCATCGGAGGCGTCGGACGCGTCAGCGGTGTGGGGGGCGTCAGGGGTGTTGGGGGCGCTGGAGGTCGCCGAGAGCAGGTTCCGGGAGCTGACGGGGCGTGCGGGGGTCGCGGAAGCCGTCGTCGCCGGGCTACGGGCCCGGTACGCGCCGACCGCGACCGCCTCGGTCACCGGCAACGTCGAACAGGCCAAGGACCGGCTGGTGTTCGCCACCGTCCGGCTCAACCAGGCCCGCCAGGCCGTCGATTCGGGCCGACCGGAGCCGGCGGCGCGGCAGCTGCGTGCCGCCGAGGGCGCCGTCGAGCAGGCGGCCGTCTTCGTCGAGGGCGTCGACCGGCTGGCCACGGAACTACGGTCGGCCGAACAGATGATCCCGGCCGCCCTCACGGGCGCGGAGGCCGAACTGTCCTGGGTTCGGGCCGGGGAAACCGCCCACGGCCCCGCCGGCACACCGCCGGGCGAGCTGCACGCCCGGCTGGCGCATGCCGACGCAGTGCTGGACTCCGTACGGCAGGAGGTGACGGGAGGGCAGCCCTACGATCCGCTCGCCGTGCTGCGCCGGATCGTGCGGGCGACCTCGCCGGTCGCCTCCGGGCGGGCCGGGGTGCTGCCGGCCGCCGCCCTGATCACCGCCCGCACCGCCACCGCCGCCGCGGCCGACTTCGTGGCGACGCACCGCGGCGCGGTCGGCGCGACCGCCCGCACGCGCCTCGCGGAGGCGCAACGCCTCCTCGCGACAGGGGACCCCGCGAACCGCCCACCCGCCGACGCCCTCGCCCTGACGGCCCGCGAACTGGCCGAACTCGACGTGAGAACGCACGGCACCCCCTACCCGTCCGCAACGGCAGGCACCGGCGGCGCCGTCCTCGGCGGCATAGTCCCACCCGACAACCCCGAGACCGGCACCCCCACAGGCTTCACCACCCCGGCCGCCCCCGGGTAACCCCACATCAGCACAGCAACACACCACCCGACCACCGCCCACGCCCCCGGGCCATGCCCAGCGGCACCCCCCTACCGAAGATTCCGGCAACGGCGCCCCGCAGGCTTCGCCGAACCAGCGCAGCCCCGGCCATGCCCAGCGGCACCACCCCGGCCGAAAGGCCCCCCCAAACAGCACCCCGCAGGCTTCGCCGAACCGAACCAGACAGCCCCGCCCCCACCCCCCACCCCCCGCGTGACCCCGCGTCGGCGCGGGTGTGGGCAGGCCGCGCTGGGGGTTTGGCCGGGTTTGCCGGTCGTGGGGTGGTGGGGTTGTGGGTCAGAACAGGCTCAGTAGGGCCTCTGCCGGGTCCGTCAGGCCTGTTTCGCCGTCGGGTAGGGGGAGTTCGAACCACACCGTCTTGCCGCGTGGGGTGCGGCGCGAGCCCCAGGCCGCCGAGAGGAGGCCCACGAGCTGGAGGCCCCGGCCGCCCTCGTCGGTGTCCCGGGCGCGGCGGCGGCGCGGCTGGACGAGGCCCGAGTCCCAGACCTCGCAGACCAGGGTGCGGTCCAGCAGCAGCCGGAGCCTGATCTCGCCCTCGCCGTACCGCAGCGCGTTCGTGACCAGTTCACTGACCAGCAGTTCCGTCGTGTCGACGAGGGGTTCGAGGCCCCAGGAGAGCAGCTGGCCGCGCGCGTACTCGCGAGCCCGGCCCACGCTGCGCGGCTCGCGCGGCAGCGTCCAGTCGCCGACCGAGTCGGCGGGCAGGCCCTGGACCCGTGCCATGAGCAGCGCGATGTCGTCCTCGCCGTGGTGCGAGTCAAGGGTGTTGAGGACGTGGTCGCAGACGTCCTCCAGTGGGCTGACCGGGTCCGTCAGCGCCCCGACGAACGCGTTGAGGCCCTCGTCCAGCGGGTGGTCGCGCGATTCGACGAGTCCATCCGTGTAGAGCGCCAGCAGCGCGCCTTCGGGGAGGTCGACCTCCACCTCCTCGAAGGGCTCGCCCCCGACGCCGAGCGGCATGCCCGGCGGCACGTCCAGCATCAGCGCCGGCTCGCCGGGTTCGACCAGGACCGGGGGCAGATGGCCCGCGTTGGCGAAGGTGCAGCGGCGAGTGACGGAGTCGTAGACCGCGTACACGCACGTCGCGAGGTACACCTCGGACAGGTCGGCCTCGCGGGGGCGGCGGGCGGCCCGGGTGGCCTGCTGGACGCCGCCCGGCGTGCCGAGGCCGCGCGCGATCTCGTCGAGCGCGGAGAGGACTTCGGCCGGTTCGAGGTCGAGCAGGGCCAAGGTGCGCACGGCCGTACGGAGTTCGCCCATGGCGACCGCGGCGCGCAGCCCGCGCCCCATGACGTCGCCGACCACCAACGCGGTGCGGTGACCGGGCAGTTCGATGACGTCGAACCAGTCGCCGCCGACCTCGCTGGGCCGGCCGGTGGAGGCGTTGCCGGGAAGGTAGCGGCAGGCGATGTCGAGGCCCGAGGCCACCGGGTCGCCGGGCGGCAGCAGCGACCGTTGCAGTATCAACGCCCGCTCGTGCTCGCGCCGGTAGAGCCGCGCGTTGTCGATGCAGACCGCGGCCCGCGCCGCCAGTTCCACGGCGAGATCCCGGTCGCGGTCCCCGAACGGCTCGCTGCCCTTGGTCCGCGAGAACTGCGCCAGGCCGACGACGGTGTCGTGGGCGACCATCGGCACGGCGAGGGTGGACTGCACGAGGCCGCCCTCCTCGCCGGGGATGGCCTGCGGGCGGGCGGTGCGCAGGGCGTCCGCGCAGGGCGAGTTGAACGGGAAGTGGTGGACGGCGCCGACGGCGACAGGCGCGCCGGTGCCGGCGAAGGGGGCGTCGGAGACGGCGGAGGAGAAGGCGACCCGGCGCAGTTCGGCGCTGCCGTCGGCGAGGCCGGGCGGGGTCTCGTCGCCTGCCAGGAGACCCTGGTAGAGGTCGACGGTGGCGAGGTCGCAGAAGCCGGGCACGACGACGTCGAGGAGTTCGCGCGCGGTCGTCTCCAGGTCGAGGGAGTTCCCTATGCGGGCGCCCGCCTCGTTCAGAAGGGCGAGATTGCGCCGTGCGGCGGCGGCCTCGCGCGCGGCGGCGCGGCGGGCCGTGTTGTCGGTGCCGAGCCAGGCGATGCCGATGGGGCGGCCGGAACCGCTGTGCACGCGGTAGAGGTTGATCGACCAGTGCCGGCGCTCTTCGGAGCCCGGGACGAAGCCGGTGATGTGCATGTCCGTGATGGAGTCGCCGGTCTCCAGGACCCGGCGCAGGGTGGCGCTGACCCGGTCGGCCTCGGACCGGGGCAGATAGTCGTGCACGCCCTTGCCGCGGTGGTCGTCGGGGCTGCCGCCGAAGATGGAGGCGAACCGCTCGTTGGCGCGGCGGACCCGCAGCTCGGTGTCGATCAGCAGGAAACCGAACGGGGATTGGCCGAAAATCGACTGCGAGGCGGCGAGGTCGGTCTCGATGCTGCGGAGCGTGCGGACGTCGACGACGATGCACACGGCGGCCCTCTCGCCGTCGAGGCTGCGCGTCGGCATGACGTACACCTCGGCGAGGCCCTGCTCGCCGCGCCCGCCGCCGGGCACGGCGTCGGGCATCCGGAAGGGGACCACGCCGGTCCACTCGCGCCCGTCGAGGATCTCGGCCATCTTGCGCTGGCCTCGCTCGCGCAGGTCCGGGTCGACGAACGCCTCGATGGGGTCCATGCCGACGGCTCTGTCGGCGGCGATGCCGAAGATCTGCTCGGCGCGCAGACTCCACTGGTCGACGAGTCCGTCGGGGCCGATGGAGAACGAGGCGACCTTGATGTAGTCATAGATCGAGCCGGGCGGACTGCTCTGCCACATGGCGTCACCCGGCGTCGCCGCCTCGCCCGGCCCGTCGGCGAAGTCGCGCGCGGCGTCGGCGGCGAGCGCACTCGCGGCCCTCACCCTCGCGCCGCCCGACGG
Source organism: Streptomyces sp. NPDC031474 (assembly GCF_055581185.1). Classification (NCBI taxonomy): domain Bacteria; kingdom Bacillati; phylum Actinomycetota; class Actinomycetes; order Kitasatosporales; family Streptomycetaceae; genus Streptomyces; species Streptomyces sp. NPDC031474. The sequence goes on along the minus strand of NZ_JBVIJX010000017.1, from coordinate 213,523 downwards.
GTCCTCGGACTCCGTGGCCTTCGCTGGTATCTCGCTCACGCGAACCGTCCCCTCCAGCTCACCGTGTCCGGCACCGGTCACCGGCAGCGGCTGCCCGCAGTATCCAGCACTACGGGTCCGCACGACACGGTGTTCACGATCACAGCACGGTCCAGGCTTTTTTCGGACCGTGCCGCGTCAACACTTCCAGTCTTCTAACCAGCGGGCACGCCGTCGAACCACACCTTCCGGGACCGGTCGCGACCGGAGCCGGACGGGGGACACGGCCACCCCGGCTGTACACCGGCTCATCCCCGCGAGACGGCGCGTCAACCCGGTACCGCGAGCTCGAACCACACGGTTTTCCCGGTGTCCCCGGGGCGGGTGCCCCACCGGCGCGAGGAGGAGGCAACGAGTTGCAGTCCGCGCCCGCTCTCGTCGTCGAGCCGGGCGACGCGCTCGCGGGGCGGGTCCGGCAGCGGGTCGGAGACCTCGACCAGCAATACGCCCTCCAGGCCCGCGGGGCGCACCAGGCGGACGCCGATGGGCCCGGTGGCATGCCGCAGGGCGTTGGTGACCAGCTCGCTGACCAGCAGGGCCGCGAGGTCGCCCAGGCTGTCGAGGTCCCAGCCGTGCAACTGGCTCCGGACGGCGCCGCGGGCGGTGCGCACCGCACCGGGGTCCGCGGGGAACGTCCATTCGGCGCGGTCGCCTTCGGTGTCGATCACGCCGATCACTTCCCAGGCCAGCGAGTACACCCATGTCTGGTTTGGTGGGGTTAATGGGCACATACCCGATATCCGCGAGGCAGTACCGCACAACAGGGCGCACTGTGGCACAAACGGCGTACGAGCCACCCCGCTCCACGGTCAACGCGCCCCCGCGCCTTCCAAAGAGGCGGAGCAGCCTCGGATCAGCGGGCTCGGGTGTTGAGTCTGGCGAGGGTTTCGCGTACTGCGGGTACATCCTGGTCGAGCCAGTCGACGTGCCAGATCTCGTCCGGGGTGAGCCAGCGCAGGGCGTCGTGGTCCTGGAGGGGGCGGGGGGCGGCGGAGCCGGGGCGCAGGCAGGCGGTCCACACCTGGAGGACGTAGGGGGGTCTCAGGGGCCACTCCCCCGGGACGCGCTCGACGGTCTCGGCGTCGACGCCTAGTTCCTCGCGCAGTTCGCGGACCAGGGCCGCTTCGGGCGCCTCGCCCTTCTCGACCTTGCCGCCGGGCAGTTCCCAGCGCCCGGCGAGTTCCTCGGGCGCGCTGCGGCGCGCGGCGAGCAGGCGGCCGCCGTCGAGCAGGGCGGCTCCCACCACCACGATCCGTTCCGTCATGCGGCGGAGCCTACAAGGGCGTGGGGTACGTCAGTTCCGGGTGCCGTCTCCGTGCTGCGCCTGGGCCTGTGCCTGGGTTTCGCCCTGGCCCTGCCCTATGCGTTCGACCCAGTACAGCTGCTTGTGGCCGCGGCTGTCGAGGGTGTCCGCGATCCCCTGGGCCTCGGCCCGGGTGGCATATCTGCCCACGCTGTAGCGATTGCCGTTGTCGTCCTGCCGTATCACCAGCCAGGGCAGAGAGATGGCGCTGTCGTTCATCGCCCCCCATCCCCCCTTCTCGCCCCGACCCGCCCGGATCCCGTACGCGGCACGCCGTGCGCCCCGCCTGCCAAGGAAACCGCAATCCGCATATGCCCGAGCGTACGCCTTACCTTTACGCACCGAACACGGCTTTGCACAAAGAGGTACGCAACCAGCCAAGACGCAGGGGGCGCACGGGACCGAGCGCGCCGTGCGCGCGAGGCGATGCGTCCGGTTGGCGGGGATCCGGGCGCCTACCGGACGACCTGCGGGAACGGCGGGAAACGACCGGATTCCGACGGCCGCCGGGCAGCTCCGCGAGGCGCCGATACCGGGGGCAACTGCCGGAAGGGTGTGCGCCTCCCGGGCGAATGCACTACCGTCCCGGGCCGCGCTCCCGCCTCCACCACTTCGCTCCCGCCACCGGCAGGCGGCCCGCCACGCGCGGCGGCGGCCGGACGGGTCCTACTGGCTCCACTGGCTCCACCGGCTCCACCGGCTCCACCGGCTCTACCGGCTCTACTTCACCGGCAGGTGGTAGGCGACCTGGTAGCGGTCGGCCGGGATCACCACGTCGGCCGTCTCGACCGGGCGGCCGGAGGCGTAGTACGTGCGGTGGACGACCAGGACGACGTGTCCCGGGACGCCACCGAGGGTGAGGAGTTCCTCGGCGAGACCGGGCCGGGCGCCGACCTCCTCCGTGACGTTGTCGACGATGACGTCGATGGCGCGCATCCGCTCGACGACGCCCATGCCGCCGAGCGGGCCCTCCTCCGGCAGCATGACGGGGGTGCGGCCGGTGACGGCGAGGGGCTCCCAGGAGGTGGACAGCATCATCGCCTCGCCGGCCTCCCGGAAGACGTACTTGGTGCGCATCACGCGGTCGCCGACCTGGATGCCCAGCCGCTCCGCGACGTCGACGCACGCCTCGACCTGCTCGCTGCTGGACTCCCAGGTCCCACGGTGGTGCTCCTCGGCCTGTTCCTGACGGAACGGCGTGGCACCGCTGACGGGGCGGTAGCCGGAGCGGGCGATCCGGCGCGGCACGGGCCGCTCGCGCACGTACGTGCCCGAACCGGAGCGGCCCTCGACGAGGCCCTCGGCCATCAGCACCTTGCGCGCCTCAAGCGCGACCGTGTCGGAGACGCCGTACTCCTCGCGGATTCTCGCCTGGGACGGGAGGCGGGTGTGGGGTGGCAGCGACCCGTCGGTGATCTTCTTGCGAAGATCACCCGCGACACGCAGATACGCCGGCTGCTCACCGAATGTCACTGGCCACTCCCATCAGGTTGTACAGACAGCTACAGCCTGGCAACCGTGGGTTGTGCCATGCAAGCAAAGGCCAGAGAATCACTCGATGTGATGACATCTGCCCGGGAAACGCTTTACCCAGGCACTTTCTCCCCGCTATGGACGTAATCACACACGTGAGCACACGCATGAGCACGCGCATGAGCATGCGTGGTCATAAAGGTGATCAACGGGTGATCACACGTCCAGACCGCTGTCGCCGTCGCCCCGGCCCGCGCCGCCGCCTCCGGTCCCGCCTCCGGTCCCGCCTCCGGTCCCGCCTCCGGTCCCGCCGCGGTTCCCGCTGCCGTCCTCGTCGTACGTGGGCGGGGTCGTGGCCAGGCCCAGGGCCTTGCGGGCGGTGACCGTGGAGCCGCCGTCGACGTACTTGTAGGCGGTGTCGTAGTGCGTGTAGAAGCCGTCCACGGTCGTGGCCTTCTCCGCCGCCGCCCACTCCTTGCCCGCGGCCCGCATGTCCTTCACCAGGGCCGCTAGGGGGGCGCGGGCCTTCGCGGACCAGGTGTGCGCGCCGAGCGCGGCCGCCTGCTCGTCGGTCGCGTCGCCGATGTCCCCGGCCCAGGTCCGGTTGCTCGCCAGATCCTCCTCGGCGTATGCCTCCGGCTCCTCGAAGAGGACCTGGTCGACGGCGGTCATCGCCTTCAGGAAGGCCAGCTGGTCGGCGTCGAGGGTCGTCTCGTCGGTGCGCAGCGAGCCGGTCAGGGTGCCGTTCTCGTCCGTGTTGGCGAACACGCAGGTGATCTCGCGGTCGCCCCACTTCCAGCTCTCGGAGGTGGGCGTGAGGTAGTAGACGTCGACCTCGTCGGTCACCGCCCAGGTGTCCATCGCATAGGCGTTCTCCAGGTCGTAGCACTTGTCCTCGGCCACGTCGGTGACGCGGTCGTCGCCCGGGAAGTCGCTGCCGGACAGCGGGACCGTGGCGAACACCTCGGCGTCGTGCTCACCGGCGCAGGCCACCTCGTCGACGTCGTAGACGTCCTCGTCGAAGGTCTTGCCCGGCACGTCGAAGCAGTCACCCTTGGCCAGCGCGAAACTGGAGTTGGGGCGCGCGCCCTCCTTGAACCCGTCCCAGAACTCGGAGGCGCCGCCCGTGGCCAGCGCCAGGACCCACAACGCGAGCCCCACGGAGGACAGGATCGCGCCCGCGACCGCCATGCCCTTGCCGCGCTCCCCCCGCTTCTTGATCTGCACCAGCGCGATGATCCCGAGCACCAGACCCACGGCCGGTACGAAACAGAGGATGCCGAGGACCAGGGCGGCGATGGCCACCCCGTTGATCGGCGAAGGCCGCCCGAAGGGGGTGTACCCCTGCCCCCACACCGGGTAGGGCGCCGCCCCGTAGGGGGCCTGCGGATAGGGTCCCGGCCCGGGATACCCGGGCGGGCCCTGCTGACCCTGAGGACCGTACGGCCCCTGGGGGTGCGGGCCCTGCGGGGGCGGGGCGAAGGGGTCCTGCGGGTACGGACTCTGCGGCTGCGGAGGCTGGTACGGGTCCTGGGGCTGGTGGGGCCCGGGAGGCGGAGGTATGGACACGAGTACCGTGCTCCTGGTTTCGGACGGTCAGGCGGTTGTCGTAGCAGAACGACTGGGCGCATCGTAAGCGCGGCGCGAGCCGAGTCGAGAGTGGGGGAGGCGGTCGTGAAGACGACGATCCGGGCGGTGAACGGGCTCACCGCCCGGTGGGCGGGGGCCGTGGACGGGGGCGGGCGCGGCGCCGTCTTCTCGGCGGCGGGGGTGTGGCCGCTGCTCGCCTTCCTCGCGGACGGGGCGTCGGGCCCGGCGCGGGAGGAACTCGCCGGGGCCCTCGGTGTGCCCGCGGGCGAAGCCGCCGCCGCCGGGCGCGAGTTGCTCACCGCGATGGAGTCGACGCGCGGTCTCGACACGGCCCTGGGACTGTGGACCAAACGCACCCTGGAGCTGCGGGAGGCCTGGGAGGCAGGGTTGCCGACCGGGGCGCACGGGGTGCTCACCGGGGACCTGGCAGCCGACGCCGGCGCACTGGACGCCTGGGCGGTGAAGCGGACCGACGGGCTGGTGGAGCGGATGCCGGTCGTGCTGCGGGACGACACCGAGATGGTGCTGGCGAGCGCGCTGACGCTGCGGACCCGGTGGCTGCGGCCCTTCGGCGAGGTCCCCCTGCGCAGCGCCCACTGGAACAGCCGCACCTTCCTCGGCCTGTCGCGCGAGACCCTGCTGCTGGACCGGATCGGCGTCGCGGACACGCCCGACGGGCACGTCACCGAGCTGAAGGTGTTCGGCGCCGACGGCATCGACGTCCATCTGCTCCTCGGCGAGGAGGACATGACGCCGGGGCAGGTGCTGGGGGCGGGGGTGGGCCTCCTCGCCGGCCGGCACCCGGTCGTCCCCGGTCCCCGGCTCCCCTACGGGGAGGCCGGTCCGGGCCTGCGCGTCATGAAGGAGCGGTCCAGGACGCCCGACCCGCCGACGCTCCACGTCACGACGGCGGCGTTCGGTGTCGCCGCCGACCACGATCTGCTGGCGCGCCACGAGCTGTTCGGGCTCACGGCCGCCCGGGACGCCGACCACGGCCACTTCCCCGGCATCAGCGCGTTTCCGCTGGCCGTCGGGTCGGCTCAGCAGTCGACGACGGCGGAGTTCGGCGCGGAGGGCTTCCGGGCGGCCGCGGTGACGGCGTTCGCCATGGCGGCGGCCGGCGGGGTGCCTCAGCTCCGCTGGATCACCACGACGCTCAAGGCCCGCTTCGACCGCCCCTTCGGCTTCCTCGCCCTGCACCGCCACACCCGGCTGGTGCTGGCGGCGGGCTGGGTCACCGAGCCGAAACCGTTCCCGTAGGGCGTGTTTCGAAAGTCCCGGCTGCCCGGCACGATGGCGGCGAGATCGGCAGGCGGGAGGGCGGACGGTGGTGTCGTCGACGCGGACGGCCATCACCATGGCCGCAGGCACGGGCACGGGCACGGGCATGGGCATGGGCACGGGCACGGCCCCCGTGCATCACGGCGAGCTGTTGCAGGGCGCGTTCACCGGTCCGTCGGGCGCTCCCGTGCGCGCCCTGGTCACGCTGCCCTGCCCGCTCCATACGACGCGGGCGACCTTCACTCCGGTCCACGGCGGCGAGGTCACCGTCTCTCCGCCGCGGAAGGAGAAGGCACGCCGAGCGGCCGAACTGGCCCTGGGCGAACGGCACCTGCGGACGGGCGGTCATCTCGACCTGGTCGGGGACGCGCCGCCGGGCCGTGGTTTCGGCTCCTCCACCAGCGACGTCCTGGCGGCGGTCCGGGCCGTGCGGGACGCGCTCGGCGCTCCCCTGACGGCGCGGGAGACGGCCCGGCTCGCGGTCCGCGCGGAGACGGCCTCCGACGCGCTGATGTTCGAGGAGAGCACGGTGCTGTTCGCGCAGCGCGAGGGCACGGTCGTCGAGGACTTCGGCCACCGTCTGCCGCCGCTGCACGTCCTGGGCTTCGGCTCCCGCGCCGGCGGCCACGGCGTGGACACCCTCGCGCTTCCCGCGCCCCGCTACGACAGCGCGGAGATCGCCCGCTTCGACCAGCTGCGTGTCCTGCTCCGCCGTTCCCTGCGCACCCAGGACACGGCTCTGCTCGGCGCGGTGGCGACCCGGAGCGCGCTGCTCAACCAGCGGCACCTCCCCGTGCCGGGCCTCGACCGCCTCCTCGCCGCGGTCCGCGCCTGCGGCGCTCTCGGCCTCCAGATCGCCCACAGCGGCGACATCGCGGCCTTCCTGTTCGCCCCGGAACCCGCGGCAGTCCTGACGCCCCGCACGACTCGCGCGCGTGAGCTGTTGCGCGGGGTGGGCGTCGAGGAGTGCTGGGAGTTCGACGTCGGCGCCGGCCCGCGGTGATGCGCTACCCGCCGGACCAGGAGTGGGCCGGCGGCGCCCCGGCCGGGACGGGGCGGCGAGTACCGCGCCGGACGGCGCCGCCGGGCGGTACAGGCCGTACCCGGCGGTGGTGATCAGGAGGCGGGAGTCCGACGGGTGCAGGCGTACGGAGGTAGGTGGGCTGTGGGGCGGGCACGGTCAGGGTGTGCAGCCGACGGCCGTCGGGGTGGGTACCGACGGATCTCGTTCGTCTTCGGAGACCACGAGGAGATCGGTGCGAATTCGTCGCCCGTCGAGGAAGGCACCGGCGGCCGGCAGCTCCCTGCGAAACGCCCGGCATCCCACTGCCCCAGAGGGAAACCGATCCGTTTTGATTCTTCTGGAATCGAGTTAACCTCGCAGCATGACCACCGAGGCGAAGCCCAGCTCCCGCGAGCGGCTGCTGGAGGCAGCGGCCACGCTCACCTACCGAGACGGTGTCGGCATCGGCGTCGAGGCGCTGTGCAAGGCGGCGGGGGTGTCCAAGCGCTCCATGTACCAGCTGTTCGAGAGCAAGGACGAACTGCTCGCGGCGAGCCTGAAGCACATCACCTCCGCCTACGTGGCGACGCTCCTGCCCGCGGCGGCCGACGGCCGTTCGCACCGGGAGCGGATCATGCACGTCTTCGAGCAGGTGGAATCGCAGGCGGGCGCGCCCGAGTTCCACGGCTGCCCTTACCTGGCCGCGCAGATCGAGCTCAAGGACCAGGACCACCCCGCGAGCCGGGTCGCGCATCGGGTCAAGGCGAACCTGACCGCCTTCTTCCGCACCGAGGCCGAGCAGGGCGGGGCAAGCGATCCCGACTTGCTGGCGCGGCAGCTCAGCCTGGTCTTCGACGGCGCCAGCGCCCGCGCGGGAATCGGAGCGGACAACCTGACCGGGCTCGTCGCGCCCACGGTGACCACGCTGCTCGACGCGGCGGACATGCGCTGACAGGACATGCGCTGACAGGACATCGAGAACGGGCCGGGAGGCACGGGAATGCGCTGGTGGACCGGAGGCTGTGCGATCGCCGCGGTGGCGGTCCTCGCCGCGTGCGGCACAACGGGCGGCGGCGGGTCGGCGGCCGGCGGCTCGTCGGGAAGTGCGCCCACGGGGCCGCCGTCCGGTACACCGGCCCACCCGTCCGCGCCGCCGTCGCCCTCCGCGCCACCCGCGAGTCCGATGCCGTCCGCAAGTCCGACGCCGTCCGCGTCGGCCGTCACGCCCTCTCCCCCGGCCGCCGGCTGCGCATCGGGACGGACAGAGGTCGCCGTCGCTCCGGGTGACCCGGTCCAGCGGCCGTTGTGCGTCCGGCCCGCGACGGTGGTCTCCCTGGTCTTGCGGCCCCGGACGGACGACCGGCGGTGGACGGGCGTGCGGAGTTCCGCGCCGGTGTTCGTCCTGGTCTCCGGATGGCGGCTGGACGCGGACGGCACCGCCCACGCCACGCTGCGAGCCGCGGGCACCCGGGGCGGCAGCGCCGAGATCACCGCGCTGGCGAAGGCGCCGGACATCGCGGGTGCGGCGAAGGCCGCCTTCACCCTGAACGTGAACGTGGTCCCGTACCCGCGGGAGGGGTGACCCCGGAGAACCCGGGGCCACCCCTCACTTCACGGCACGGTGTGCGTCAGCCGCAGTCGCGCACCTGGACGGTGTAGATGCCACGGCCGTGGGTGGCCGCGTACAGGGTCTTGCCGTCGGGGCTCAGCTTGAGCTGGAGCACGGCGACGGCCGGGAGAGAGCCGACCCGCTGCCACTTGGTGTGACCCGGGGCGCGGTAGACGACGCCCAGGTCGGTGGCGACGGCGAGGCCGCCGTTCGGTGTGACGACCGCGGAGTTGGTCGGCACGTCGGGCAGGTTCGCCGAGACGTCCTTCCAGGTGGCGCCGCCGTCGGTGGACTCGAAGACGTGGCCGACGCCCGCGCCGGGGCCCTCGGTCCAGTGCCGGGAGAAGCCGTTGACGGCGAGGAAGACGTGGTCGGCGTTCCTCGGGTCGACGGCGAAGCCGCTGAGGTAGCGGTTGGGCACGGTGCCGTCCACGGGCAGGGTGATGTCGTGCCAGCCGGTGCCGTCCGCGTTGCCGACGGAGATGCCGCGGGCGAAGCCCTGGTTGTTGCAGGGCCCGCACCAGGCCGCGTACACCTTGCCGCCCGAGGCCGCGACGGCGGTCGCGGTGCGCCCGGCGCCGAGGTCGTACACGCTCTTCCACTCGTCGCCGCTGCGGATGGCGTAGCCGTGGGTCTGCACCCAGATGTGCCGGCCGCCCGCGATCCACGTCGAGCTGCTCTTCAGGTCGGCCGCGAGCGGGGCGATGAAGCGGGCCTCGCTGGTGGCGTTGTCGGCCGGGGCGACGTTGTACGACGTCGCCTTGGTGGCGTCGTCGACCCAACTGCCGTTGTTCACCGCACAGTTCTGGGTGACCTGGATCGCGAGGTAGACGTATTCCTCGGCGATGTTGCAGCCGTTCGCCGGGTCGGCGAGCGTGTCGCCGCCGTCACCGCCGAAGTTGGAGCCCATCACCTTGTCGTTGCTCCGCAGGATCGACTGGCCGTTGTCCTGGAGGCCGCCGGTGACCGCGACGCCGCCGTGGTCGAGGTCCTTGCCGATGCCCACCGAGTAGTACTGGAGGGTGTCGATGGTGCCGTCGTTCAGCGAAGTCCAGTCGGTGGCGTGACCGGAGGCGTCCTGGGAGCCGTCGACCGGACGCTTGTAGACACCGCCGTCGTTGCCGACGTACACGAAGCTCTTGCCGTGATAGCGGCCGATCGCGACCCCGTGCTGGTCGGAGTGCGTGGTCTGGTGGCAGTCACCGGTCTGCTTGGCCGGGTCGATGGACCAGCAGGGGAAGGTGAAGTTCCAGTACGGGCCCACGGTCGACCAGGTGGAGCCGCCGTCCTTGGTCTCGTAGACCTCCTCCAGACCCGCGTACACATGCTTCGGGTCGCTCGGGTCCACGGTGAGGAACTGGTTGTACCAGGCCTGCACGCCCGGCATGTAGCCGCTGGACGTCAGCGCCGAGCCGTCGGCGGCCAGGCCCTTGTAGTCGGCGATCTTCGTCCAGGGCCCGAACGGCGAGGCGGCGCTGTAGATGCCCTCCAGGCCGCTGTCCGGGTTGGTGTTCAGCTGCTCCGGCGACTGGTCGACGGCGTAGTAGCGGGAGCCGTCGGCGGAGCGGGCGAAGGTGACGTTGCCGACGTTGTCCGCGTCGGTCGGCAGATCACCGAAGCCGCTGGTGATGCGGGTCCAGACGCCGCCGACCTTCGTGTAGAAGCCGTTGTAGTCGTCGCCGCTGCGCCAGCCGACCGCGAGGATCACCCTGGAGGGGTTCTTCGGGTCGATCGCGATGTCGTTGGCGATGTTCTTGTACGCGGCGTCGGGGTCGTCGGCCTCCGAACCGCCCGGCAGATAGTCGGGGTTGGGCGCGAACTCCAGCTTCCAGGCGCCCTTCAGCGTCTTGGCGGAGTGGCTCCACACGCCCGCGCTGGTCGCCGCCCACACCTTGCCTCCGCCGAACCGCAGCTCGTGGATGGTGGTGGACTCCAGCTCGTCGCCGCCGACCCGGCTGCGGGCGGAGAAGGTGCCGTGGTGCGGGTCGGACAGGAGGTAGACCCCGCTGCCGAGGTAGGCGTCCGCGTTGGTGGTCGCCTCGCCGGTGCCCAGCCACAGCCGCCCCGACCCGTCGAGCGCGAGCGCGCCGGTGGACTGCGAGGGCAGCCCGTCGCTGATGGGCCGCCAGTTCCCGCCGCCTTTCCTGGACCGCCATACGCCGCCGCCGGCACTGCCCGCGTAGACGTATCCGTCGTCGTCGGCGGCGATGGCGGCCATCCGGCCGGTCACCTTGCCCGAGCCGCCGCTGGAGTTGGAGTCGATGTCCCGGTAGCGGGAGTCGTCGGAGTCGTAGGGCAGGTCGGTGACGTTGTGCCAACTGCCGCCGGTGCTCGGCAGCTTGGTCAGGCCGGTCCAGGCGGCGCCGTACGCGCCGGGGGCGACGACGCCGGGCGAGGTGCGGGCCTCGGAGTACTGGTCCGCGCCCTCGGCTATCTCGTCCGCCTCGTTGCCGTCGTCCCCGTCCTCCCCCTTCAGACGGGGACTCATGGCGCCCACGGACTGCTCGCGTTCGGCGGCGAGCCGGGCGAGGGCCCGGGCTCCGTAGGGGCTCTTGCTGTTGCCGGACGCGGCGCCTGCGGGGGTCGCGACGAGGGCGGCGGATGCGGTGATGGCGCAGATCGTGAGCCATCGTCTCTTACGGGATGGTGCTGACACCAGATCCTCCGGAAACGGGTGGTAGTACAGCCGTTGTGGAGAACCCGATCACCGGCGGCAGAAGGCGTCCGGCATTTGGACGAGCCTTGACCGGACTTGACCAGAACCTGTCACTGCCGTCGAGGCAGGCGCCATGCGTGAACGCACGACCAGCGGAGAGATCCCGCTTTCGGGCGCGTGTCAATGGCGACTCGGTGGATCACCGCGGGCCATGATGTTCGAACCCCCCAAAAGACAGCGGACCTTCTGCGGCCGCCCCGCTCACGCATGTCCGCGCAGAACACGATGTGTTTTCCCCGCCCAGCACACAGGGGTGTCCGCACTGCGCAGGTGAAGGGCACGACCCGAGGTCTCAGGAGGTGATCGGGTGCGGACTCCCCCCAAGCCGCAGGTCGGGTTGCGCCCGAAAGCGCGGCGGCCCTCGCTGAACACCTGGCAGTCGCGGGTGGCCCTGGTGCTGATCGAGTTGGTCCTCCTCGCGACGACGGTGCTGCTGGGCCGGTTCGGCCTCGCGGACTTCCTGCATGCCCTGAACTTCCCGGGTCGGTTGACCGGCGCGATTCTTCTCGCCGTCTCGCTCACCACGCTGGTGGGCGCCGCCGCCGTCATGGACCACTGGGTGCGGTACTGCTTCCCCTACTCCGGCTTCGTCGCGCTGGTCGGCGCGTTCACGGCCCTGGTGGCCAACGCCATGCTCCTGGTCACGATGTGGAGGGACGGCGACTCAGCCTTCTACAAGGCGGTGTTCGGCGTGCTCGCGGCCGGCTCCGCAGCGGCCGCCTACATGGTCTGGCGGACATCGGTCACCATCCCCACCCACAAGCGGGTGGCCGCCGCGGTCATCATTCCCTCGGTCATCGCAGTCGCCAATTACGGCTACCAGAATCTCTGGCAGCCGTACGAGCGCGAAACCAGCCCTGTCATCTCCCTGGCCATGGGAAAAGCGGTGCTCAGCAAAGACCGCAAAGACTTCGCCGTACCGGTCGACATCACCCTTGCGAACCGCGGGGACAGGAGTTTCTATGTGCTCGGCTCCGAATTCCATGCGATGGCGCAGAAAGTGACGCTCAGCTCCAAGGACCGGCTCCGCGAGAAGTGGCGAGACGATGCCGACCAGTGGACCAAACCCTCGGAACTGAACCCACTCTCCCGCAGGGAGATCCACCAGCCCGGCGAACTGGTGGAGGCAAAGCCTTGGCTGAACTATGGACGGTGGATCGAGTCGGGCGACACCTTCACCACGCGAGTGGTGGTCGAACTACCCCTCAACACGCCGTACGACCAGGTGACGTTCTATGCCACCGCGAGCCTGGCGCGCAAGGACCGGCTCGTGCTGCAGCCACCGCTCAACTACCTGACGAAATCCTGGGACAGGAAAAACATCCCCGGGTGGGTGAAGAAGCAACAGAAAAAGGACCCGAATACCGACTTCCTCGTCTACCGTGCCAGGGTGCGCGAGGACGACTCGATCGACGAGTACACGAGGGATCCGCGTTACGTCACTGTCTACTGGAAATTCGGCACGCACGGTGTATCAGTGCAGGTGTCCGTTGCGCGCTTGGGCGAGGAGGGCCACGTCCCCAATCAGACGGAACAACGCGAGACGTCGAGCCGGTACGGCCTCGTGGACCTGACCATGGGCCCCTACGTGCGGAACCTGTGGGACATCAAGAACCAACACTGAGCCGCTCCACCCAGGCCACCAGCGCGAGCGAACTGTTCAACCGGTCCCAGGAGTGCGCGTCTCCCATGCCGAGCTGTGCCTCCCGCACGGCCCGGCACAGCGTCTCGACGTCGAACATCTCCGTGACCAGCGGATGCCGGGCGGAGCGGCACAGGGCGATGAGTTCGTCGCCGTGTCTGCGCAGGCCGCGGGCGTAGAGGTCGTCGAAGGGGACCTTGAGGGCCCTGCCACGGATCGCGGCCGGGAGAAGGTCTGCCAGGGCCTCGCGGAGAACGGCCTTCGGGCGGCCCGGCCGCCACGTTGCCGCGGCGGGGAGGCGGCTCATCGTGGCGACGACCTCGGGGTCGAGGAACGGATGGGACAGGAAGAACCCGTCCTGTTCCGCGCGGTGCCAGGACAGCGGATCGGGAGCGGCGACGTAGTTGGCGGCGTCGTACAGCGATTGCTCCGGTCTGCGCCCGAACACGAAGCGGCTCTCCGCGATGCGGGCCTCCCTCAATCCGTAAGCCCGCGCGAAGCCGGGCCGCAGCCAGCGGGGGCGGACGAAGGTGCCGAGTCCGCCCAGCACCGTTCCGCCACGTGACAGTGCGGTGATCCGTTCGGCCGTGAGCGGGACGGTCGGCTGGACGACATAGGCCTGGACGACGCCCCGCAGGCCCCGCTCGCTCCCCTCGGCGAAGGCGCGTGCCTGCCGGGTCATCTGACGGAACCGGCCCGTGCGGGCGAGCCTGTGCAGGTGGAACGGGTTGGCGTCGGCGACCGGGTCGGCCCCGCAGCCCGTCAGGAGGGTGTCGCAGCCCAGTTGCGCAGCCTCGCCGTGCAGTCTGCTCCAGAACGGGGCGCGGAACGCATGCGCGTGAGGCTCGTCCGTGTCTCCCGCGTGGTGCAGGAAGTCGTCGAAGTCGGCCACGTCGTCGGCGTCGACGATGACGGGGCGGGCCGCGGGGGTGTGCCGGCGGATCGCCTCCAGCGCGAGGTCGAGGTACGGCCGCTCCGCGGCCAGCTCTCCGTGGGAGAAACGCCCGGCGAGCAGGACGAGCTCCCGGGGGCCGCCGGGGTCCGCGGCGAGCAGACGTGCGGCGAGCAGCGCGACACCGGTGGAGTCGGTGCCGCCCGAGACATGGCATGCCGTCGTCGTGCCCATACGGCGTTCTACGGCGTTCTCCAGCGCCAGCCGCAGCTCCCGCGCGGCCGCGTCGAGGCGGGCTTCACCGGCGGTCGACGCGGGCGCGTCGGTGGCGGGCCGGGCACGTCGCGGCGTACGACCGCGCAGCTGCCCGGTGAGGGAGAGCTCCACCACCTCGCCGCCGAGGACGCGGTGGACGCCGGTGAACGGGGTGAGGTCCGTGTGCGGCTGCGCCATGTTCCCGGTGAGGTACCGGCAGAAGTAGCGGGGTTCCAGCTCGCCGGCGCTGCCCATGCTGCGGGCCGAGGTACTCAGGGCGTTCACACGGCCCGCGGACTCCCTGAAGAACAGGGGGATGCGTGCCTGCTCGTCACGTGCCAGGAGGATGCGGTCGCGGCACACCACCACGGCCGCGTAGTCGCCGGCCGGTACAGGCGGTGCCGCTCCCTGCCGGTCGTAGAGGTCGAGGAGGCCGCGTGCGCCCGTCGCCCGGTCGCGGGCCGAGCCGGCCCAGCCGACGACGGTCGCGGTGCCGGCCGGTGAGGAGACCGTCGTCACGAGTCCCTGCCGTGCCATGGCGTCGGCGGTCCGGAGCCTTGGGACGCCGTCCACCCACTCGAGGAGGAGGGCGTCCATGTAATCGCGCCCCGCCGTCGATCGTGAGCACCGGATCGAAGGCGTGCCCTCGCGGATCGGCGTCCGGTATGCACAGACCGGCCGAGACCGTCCAGGCGTGCAGGGCGAAGGGGTGCTCGCGCACACCGACGTGGAGCACGGCATGCAGGCCTGATCGCCGCAGCAGGACGAATGCCGTCACCGCCTCGGACTTGCAGTCGCCGTCGACCAGCCAGCTGCCGCGGCTGCGTGACTGTACCGATCGTTTCAGCCGTCGGATCTCGTCCACCGGGGGGACGTCCGCTCGCGCGTATTCCGGGGCCGCCAAGAACAGCAGCCGCAGGACGCGCCCGAATCCCACGGTCCGGATCAGCAGGTGCACTCCGCGCAGCCAGGGCCCGACGCCGGCGTCTGCGTGCCGCTCCGGGCGGTCTCGGGCGCACCCGGCCCGCAGGAGAACGGTGGTGAGCTCCGCGCGTTCCTCAGGGGTTCCCTCGGCGAACTTGCGGACGTCCGCCGCCGTCATCCCGAGGAAGCGCGTCCTTTTCCAGTCCGCGATCAACGCCCCGTCGGACATCCCGGTGACACGGCAGTACGGTGACAGGATCTTTGCCATGGCAGCCAGGGCATCGATGTCCTCTGTCACCGCACTTCCTCCAGGAATCCGCTGTGACCGGCGTCAGGACATGTAACCGTGACCGTCGAACAATCCGCCGCTGTAGCCCCGGATCAGACGGCCGTCGCCGAGAAAGACCAGCCGATGCGGCTTACGACGCCGCAGCCATCGGAAAAACATCGCCCACCTCCAGATCAGGAACGGACGATTAACAATTATTTTACGCCGCCACGAATGGCCTGCAACCGGACGGCCGTCGGCGTCGGAAATGCGGTCATCAGACCCGCGAGAGACGCACCGACGACGATGGCGGCGCCCTGGCGCTCGTCCCGGTTCCCGGTACGGGGCTGAACCGTTGGGAGCTGCCGGGCGCTCAGTGTGAGAGCAGCGCGCCGAGGTCGATCTTCCCGCTCTGCACTCGCGCGTCGTGGGGCTCGTTGAGTCCGCCGTCGGTGATGTACAGCCGCTTCCCGCGCACCGCGGTGGCGGTGGGCGAGGCGAGGCCGTCCGAGGCGGTCAGCACGGTCCTGGTGGTGCCGTTCGGGTAGACGACCGCGATCTGGTTCCGTGTGTTCAGCGCGGCGAACACGACGTCGGAGCGGTCGCTGAGGAAGTTGAAGTCATCGATGCCAGTGAGGCCGCTGGTGACGGTGTGGACCCGGCCCGCAGCTCCGGTGGCGGTGACGGGGATCCGCAGCAGGGTGCCCTTGCTGAGGTTGGAGACCCATACGGCGCCGTTGTGGAAACGGAGTCCGTTCGCACCGTACGGCACGGGTGCGGACGCCTCGATCGCGAGGGCGGGGTCGACCAGCCACGCCGTCGCGGGACCGCCGGAGACCGGTACGGCCCAGACGGTGCCCATCCGGCTGTCGGCGACGTACAAGGTGCGCCCGGCCGGATCGATGGCCAGACCGTTGGGGACTCCGCCCACGGGCAATGCCGCGATGCGGTGCGGAGTACCGCCCGGCGGCAGCTTCCACACCCCGTTCCGGGAGGCGTCGGAGGACCACACGTTGTAGTAGACGATGCCGTCGTGGCCGCGCGTGTTGCCGGTGATCCCGTCGCCCTTCTGCCCGGTGACCAGCACCGTGCGGTGCCCGGACGGCACGATCCGCACCAGCGCCGGCCGTTCGCCCGCGGGCGCGCCCACCATCGAGACGGTCAGTGAATGGTCCGGGGCGACGGTGACGTTCTCGGGCACGTCGCCGGTGGCGAAGTCGAAGGCGGCCACGGTCTTCACATGCGTGACGGCGGGCCGCGCGTCCGCGTGCCCGGTCGCGGCGGACGCGTACGGTGCCGAGACGATGACGGCTGCCGTCGCGGAGATCGCCGCGAGCTTGAACGACTTCTTGATGGATATGTCTTTCGTGATCATTGCGCTCTTTCGTTCTTTGCGTCGGCGCCGGGGAGCCCCCGGTCGGGGATCGGGAAGCCGGCGTTCTCCAGGTTGAGCGAGTCCGGGTCGGGTCCGCCGCGCACGCCGGTGTCGAGGGCGTCGATCGCGGCCACCTCGTCGGGGGGCAGGGCGAAGTCGAAGACGTCGAAGTTCTCGGCGATGCGATGGGCCTTGACGGACTTGGGGATCGCGCAGAAGCCGTGGTCGAGATGCCGGCGCAGCACGACCTGCGCGGGTGTCTTCGCGTACTTGTCGGCCAGGGCGGTGATGACGGGGTCCAGGGGTGCACCTGGATCTGGTTCACCGCCGGAACGATGTCGGTGCGGGAGATGAGCTCGTCGAGCTGCTTGGGCGTCTGGTTCGATTCGCCGATCGCACGGACCCGCCCCTCGGCGAGGAGCTTCTCCGCCGCCTTGTACGCCGCGATCGTCCTCTCGAAGTCGGACGGCAGCGGCTGGTGCAGCAGCCACAGGTCGAGCTGCTCGATGCCCAGCTTGCGCAGACTCACGTCGAAGGCCCGCAGCGCGGAGTCGTAGCCGTAGTCGCCCTCGGGCGACCGCGTCGCCGGGTGCGGAGAGCGGGGCTGCTGGTGGTGGAAGTAGCGGCCGGTGGCGCCGCTCCCCGCCCGTCTTCGTGGGGACCCAGCCCGGGTCGACGGCGTTGGAGAGCACCTCGGGCCACTTCCTCGCGACGGCGAGCGTGAGAGCGGTGACGTGGAACTTCGACTCCGAGTACGCCTGGGAGCCCTGCCACGGCCGCGTCGCCCACTGCGGGAACGACGCTTCGTCAGGAACGGGCCGATGGAGGCTGGTGACCTACCGGTTGATGGTCTTCTGCTGCGCTGCGGTGTACCGCTCGCCCTTGATCTGCACCTGGGCAACGGCCTCTTCGATGCGCTTGAGGTCCTCGGCGGTCAGTTCCACGGTGTCGGCGCCGATGTTCTCTTCGAGGCGGTGCAGCTTCGTCGTGCCCGGGATCGGTGCGATCCACGGCTTCTGCGCCAGCAGCCACGCGATGGCGGTCTGAGCCCGGGTCGCCTGCTTGGCGTCCGCGATCTCACCCAGCAGCGCGATCAGTGCGAGGTTGGCCTCACGCGCCTCTTCCTCGAAGCGCGGCAGCACGTTACGGATGTCGTTGGCCTCGAACTTCGTGTCCTGACCGATCGCGCCGGTCAGGAAGCCCTTGCCGAGCGGGCTGAACGGCACGAAGCCGATGCCCAGTTCTTCCAGGGTCGGCAGGATGGTCTCCTCGGGCTCGCGCCACCACAGCGAGTACTCGCTCTGCAGGGCCGTGACCGGCTGGACCGCGTGGGCCCTGCGGATGACGTCCGGACCCGCTTCGGACAGGCCGAAGTGCTTGACCTTGCCTTCCTGGATGAGATCCCGGACCGTGCCCGCGACCTCTTCGATCGGCACGTCGGGGTCCACCCGGTGCTGGTAGAACAGATCGATGCGGTCGGTCCCCAGACGCTGCAGGGACTGCTCGGCGACCAGCCGGATCCGCTCGGGCCGACTGTCCAGCCCCGCTGCGGGGTTGCCGTCCTTGCACCCGAACTTGGTGGCGATGGAGACCTGGTCGCGCACCGGCGCCAGGGCCTCGCCCACCAGCCTTTCGTTCGCTTCCCCGTACGCCTCCGCGGTGTCGAAGAGCGTCACACCGCGCTCGGCGGCCGCACGGATCAGCTTGATGGCCTCACCCGTGTCCGCGGCCTGTCCGTAGCCGAAGGTCATTCCCATGCAGCCGAGCCCGATCGACGACACTTCGAGCCCGCTGTTTCCCAGTTCACGCTTCTTCATTTGGTTCTCCTTTCGAGTGGCCACGAGCGACGGCAACGCCCTGGCCGGTGTGGGTCCTGATGGTCGTGACCAGGCTGGTGTCGAAGGCACGCAGGGTCGCGTCGTGGCCGAAGTCGGAGAGCCGCAGCTTGGTGGTCACGAAGACCTCGCCACGGTCGACGCCGGAGGCGACGATGCCCTCGCCGTTCAGCGTGATCATCGTGCTCTTGCCGGTCATGGTGGTTCCTCGCATGAGCGGGGACGGACCGATACGAGGTTCGATACCGGTCGGCCCCAAAGCGGGGCACTGACCATGCAACCGGGAACGGACACGACGAGGGAGTCTCCGCTGTGAGGGGTAACAGCAGGGACCCCCAGCGGCATATGCGCAGGCCAAAGCCCCGCCCTTGCTGCCGGCGGCAGCCGGAGAAGGCGGGGCTGTGGAGGTCGGTTCAGTTCTCGGAGTCCGCCTCGGCGGCCCGCACATCCGCGGCCTCGGCCGTGGCGGACCAGCTCGCCAGCAGTTTCAGGGCGTCCTCGGCCGCGGAGCCGGGGGCCGCGTTGTACAGCGCCACGACCAGCCCCGAGCCGTCCGGCAGGTTCATCGATTCGAAGTCGAGCTCCAGCTCGCCGACGACCGGATGCCTGAAGCGTTTCGTCCCGTCATGGAAGACGTGTACGTCGTGGGCGCCCCACATCACACGGAAGGCGTCGCTGCGGGTCGACAGCTCACCGATCAGGTTCGACAACTCGCGGTCGTACGGGTTCTTGCCCACCTCGACCCGCAGCGCGCCCACAGCACCCCTGGCGATGCGTTCCCAGTCGACGAAGAACCGCCGGGCCGCGGGGCTGAGAAACGCGAACCGCAAGGTGTTCGCCCCGCAGACCGGATCGGCGTACATCTCCGAGAACAGTGCCCGACCGAGCGGATTGGCGACCAGCATGTCGAACCGGTGGTTCTTCACGAACGCCGGCATGCCCGGCATGCCGTCAACGATGCGCTGCACGCTGGGCCGCACAGCCGGCCGGACAGTCCGGCGCCGCACCCGGGCGGGCGTCGTGTTCGCCGCTCGGGCCAGGTCGTACAAGTGCGTGCGCTCCGTGTCGTCGAGCCGCAGAGCCTGGGCCAGCGCGTCCAGGACGCTGTCGGAGACACCGCTGAGATTGCCGCGCTCCAGACGCGTGTAGTACTCGACGCTGACGCCCGCGAGCGTCGCGACCTCGTTCCTACGGAGCCCAGCCACCCGGC
Source organism: Streptomyces sp. NPDC031474 (assembly GCF_055581185.1). Lineage (NCBI taxonomy): Bacteria > Bacillati > Actinomycetota > Actinomycetes > Kitasatosporales > Streptomycetaceae > Streptomyces > Streptomyces sp. NPDC031474. The sequence goes on along the minus strand of NZ_JBVIJX010000017.1, from coordinate 194,108 downwards.
GTTGGCCGTATACGGGCAGACCGGCCTGCTCGGGCGTGATCTTGTCACGGCGAGACTTCAGAAACGCACTGATTTCGGCGCGGTTGTCCATGAGGCCAGGGTAGGTTCGCCGCTCACGGGCTGAGAGACCCTGTCATTACCCCTCACAGCGGTAACCCCCACGCCAGCCCCTTCCAGTAGCGCGGAGTCGCAGATCACGAGGCGCTGTGTTGCTGTGAGGAGCTCGCCGGCGCGTCGGGGAGGAAGGAGATGGGTTCCACACGCCTTCGGTTGACCCGCAGGTCGAAGATGTCGAACCGGTTGTAGTAGCCGGCCACGTCGTGGAACTGCTTGGGTTCGATGCAGGCGTCGAGATCGATCTGCTGGACGAGCAGTCCCTCGTCGTCGCGGAGCACGTCGCTGATCACCTCGGCGAACGGGTCGATCACGAGCGAGACCCCACGGGCGGTTTCTTCGAGCACCCGCAACGCCTCCGCGCCGAGCTTTGCGAGCCCGCTACGGGTGGTGTCGTCGAGCACGGACGAGACGACGACGTTGAACGCCTTCGCCTCGAAGGAATGCGCGCCGGCGCGGACACGGATGGCGGCCTCGAGGTCGTACGGCTTCCCGCCCCCAGCGGGGTCACGGGTGGGCCACAGCGGTGGGTACGTGGAGACGTGGACCTGCTCGGCCTGCGCCATGAGCGTGTACCGGGCGAGGGGGTTGGTGTTCTCGCCGCAGATCAACATGCCGAGTCGGCCGACCTGTGTGTCGTCCACCGTGAGGCCGTGGCCGTCGCCGGGGGTCCAGACGAGCTTTTCGTAGAAGGTCGGGACGATCTTGCGGTGGTGGTTGACGATCGAGCCGTCCGGGCCGATGACGACGTTGGTGTTCCAGATGCTGCCGACGCTTGCGCGGCTGCGCTCGCTGATGCCCACCGAGACGGTGATGCCGTTCGTTCGTGCTGCCTGCCGGAGCGCCTGTATCTCGGGGCCGTCGATGTAGACCGAGGCAGTGACGTACGCCTTGAAGAGATCATGGTTGTGGATCGGGGCACGCAGAGCGGCCCAGACCGGGAATCCGGGGATGTAGGCCTCGGGGAACGCGACGAGCTCGGCGCCCGAGCGGGCGGCCTCCGCGATCGCGTCCACCGCCTTCGCCGTGGTCGCCGACGCGTCGAGGAAGACGGGCGCGAGGTGAGCCGCCGCGACTGTGCGGGGGGTTGACATGCCGTGTGTCCGTTTCTGCCGTTGATACAGGGAAGGCCGATGCGGTGCGGGTTCCGTCCGGCCTCGGCGGGCCCCGCTGAGATGTGTCGACATCCGCTCGGGGCGTGGATCGCGAACCGGGTCGCTCGGCATCGACGAGGAGTCATGAGCTGCGCTCGCCGTCGGTCGGGCCGCCTCCGCAGCTCGGGCGGCCACCGCCGACGATGCGGCGGCCTGCGAGGACGCATCGGATGCCCGGCCCGATCGAGCCGATCGGGCGGCGGAGGAGTTGATCGTCGGTGCCATTGCGACAACGGAGGCGCCCCCGACATGTCGGTGAGGAACGCGGAGATCATGTCGCGCAGGTCCGGGTGAGGGCACCCGCCCTGCACCAGACTCCCGCGAGGACGTGTCACAGACGCCGATGACGCCGATGACGCCGATGGTGTCGGAATCCATCGACATGGTGGAGCGCTCCTGGCTGAGCTGAGAAGCCGCTCTATCGACCCCTTGATGCAACAGTAGGAGGCCACATACGAGGTCGCGGCTCCGACGAGGTAACGTTCCGATAAGACCATGCTGTCGAGATTCGTCGACAGTATGGGGCAGGAGGTGTGATGCTGTGGCAACAGCTCGCCCAACTCGGGCTGGACCAGCGCGAGGCGCGGTTCTACGTCGCTGTGCTCTCCTTGGGGCGGACCACGGTCGCCAGGGCGGCTCATCATGCGCACGTGAGCCGCACGAGCGGCTATGACCTGGCGAAGCGGCTGGTGGATCGCGGATTCCTGGAGTCCGTGGAATTCGGCCAGGACGGCCGTCGTGAAGACCGCAGTCGCAGTGAACTCGTTGCGGCCGACCCGTCGAGGCTGTTCGAAGAAGTGGAGCGGCGGCGCGCCCTGCTCGACGATCTGGTGCCGCAGCTCCGGGCCATGCAGTCGACGGCTCGGACCAGGCCCAGAGTCCGTTACCTGGAGGGTGCCGGCGGGATCCGCGAGGCACTTTTCGAGACGCTCACCTGGACATCGCCGATTCGCGGCATCTTCTCGATGAAGGATCTGTTCGTTGTCCCTGGCGAAGATGCCCTCGCCGAGTACGTCGCAGCCAGGCGTGAACAGGGGCTCACCCTCCACGTCGTCCGCTCGGCGGAGCGGGATATCCCGCGACGCTGGCCGACGAGCACAACCGACCTGCGGGTCGTCCGCTACGCGCCGCAAAGCTATGTCTTCACCATGACGACGATCATCGGCGAGAACGCGGTGGCGGTGATGTCGTCCCGCCAGGAGGGCTTCGCCATGATGATCGACAGCAGGGAATACGCACACACCCAGGCGAGCCTGTTCGAAGTCCTCTGGAACGTGAGCGCCCCGTCACAGGAGGACTGAGGCGACGGCACTCATGGCCGCTTCTGCCCGACGAAGACGACGCGCTGGTGGACGCGGTTGCGACGCGAAGTGAGGGGCTGCGTCGCTCCCGAGAGCGTCGTCGCGCGGCACGCAAGGAGGTACTCGCCGACCGAGGTGGGCGTCCAACTGAGCGTGAACTTCTGCCAGGCGTGTCCAGTACGGGATGTGACATAGGCCGGTGCCCATGTCTGACCTCCGTCGATGCTCACGTCGACGGAGGCGACGGGCTCCGACGCCCAGGCCCAGCCCCAGATCTCGACGGGTGTGCCGACGTGGACCTCCCCGTCGAGAGGGGCGACGACGCACGAGTTGGGCGCCAGTTCCCATACCGGCGTGGCCTCGGACGAGCCGTCTGCGGGCGGGTCCATGTAGTACCTGGTCGTGAAGGCGCCGGTGCTGCGACGGTCCGACACCATGAGAGACGTGAGCCACTTGGTCGAGTTGGTGCCGTAGTAGCCGGGCACCACGAGGCGGACCGGCCCTCCGCGCCGCACGGGCAGCGCCACTCCGTTCACGGACAGGGCGACGAGGGTGGTTCCGTCGAGCGCCCTGGCCAGGGGGAGATCCTTTTCGTAGCGTGCGTGGTACGTGGAGTCGTACACGCCGTGGTCGAGGCCGGTGGAGATGACGTACGCCGCCCCTTCCTCCGTTCCGGCGAGGTCCAGCAGCTCGCTGAGCCGGACGCCGCCCCAGCGGACGTTCCCCATCCGGCGCTGGGGGATCGCCGGAGCAAGAGGACTGCCCGCGCACTCGTGCACCGAGGTGATCTCCGTCTGCGGCAGGGCCCTCAAATCGTCCAGGGACAGCGCTACTTGACGGGTGACGGCTCCGCCGATCGTGAGCGACCACGTGTCGTCGCCGACGTCGGGTATGCCCAGATGCCAGACGGAGAAGAGGTCGGCTTCCGGTGTGAGGAAGGACGTCATGTCCTGCGGCCGCAACCTCTGGTCGAGGCCGAAGCCCTTGTGGAGCATCGGTGCGTCGTGGGGGCGATCCGGGGCGTCGTCACGGGGGAAGGTGGGCATGGCGCGGGCGCTCGTTCCTACTTGGTTTCCCGGTCTTTCAAAGCAGCGTGTGCCGTGTGGCCAGGAGCTTGTCGGGCGGGCTCGCGTGGAGCGCGGCGGCGCGTCCCATGCGGGTGATCGCCTCGGTGAGGACGGACTGGGACGTGGCGAAGTTCAGGCGGACGTGCCCGGTCCCTCCGGTGCCGAAGATGTGGCCGGAGGACAGGGCCACCTTGGCGTGCTCGAAGAACAGCTGCGCGGGGCCGTCCTGGTCGGTGACGGCCGGGAGACCGGTGGTGTTTCCTTCCGCGTGGACACCGAGGGACCGGCAGTCGAGCCAGGCCAGGTGGGTGCCCTCCGGCCAGGCATATCCGACTCCGGGGAGGTGTTCGGCGATGAGCTCACCGAGAAAGGCCCGGTTCGTGTCGAGGCCTGCCAGCAGCGCGTCGAGCCACGCGTCGCCGTGGCGGTAGGCCGCCGTGTGGGCGATGACGCCCAGATAGCTGGCGCCGAGATGGACCTCCGTCGGCATTCGGCGCAGATCGGTGACTGCGTCTGGCCCCGCTATGGCGAGTGCTGCCTTGATGCCGGCGAGATTCCATCCTTTGGTCGCGGACATGAGTGAGAAGGCGTCCTCGGCTCCCGGCACACTCAGGTAGGGCGTGAACTGCGCGCCCGACATCACCAGCGGGGCGTGGATCTCGTCGGCGACGACACGGACTTCGTAACGGCGGGCCAACTCCGCCACGGCGGAGAGCTCCTCGAAGGTGTGAACCGTGCCGGTCGGGTTGTGAGGGTTGCTGAGGAGGTAGGCGATCCTGCCCTTGGCGTTCTGTTTCCGTGTGCTCCGGAACGTCTCCTCAAGGGTCTCCAGTCCGATCCGGAGATCCGGTCCGAGCGGAGCCTCGACGACCCGGCGGTCGTTGTGGGCGATGAAGGCGTAGAAGGGCGCGTACACGGGAGAGTTGACGACCACCGGGTCGCCGGGATGGGTGATCAACCGCAGTACCTGGACCGCCCCCATCATCACATCAGGGATCACCGCGGTGCGGTCGACGACGGCCCCGTCCCACTTCCAGCGCCGGGAGGCGAAGCCGGCCAGCGCCTCGGCGAACTCGGTCCCGAAGGGGTATCCGGTGTCACCGGAGTCGATGGCTCCTCGCAGCGCGTCGGCGATCACCGGCGCGAGCCGGACATCCATCTCCGCCACCCACAAGGGCAGAACGTCCGCCGGGAACGTACGCCACTTCATGCTCTTGCGTTGCCGGAGCTGCGTGAGCGAAAGCTCCTCAAGCGGGTTAGCGGGCGTCTCGATCGACAAGGGACCGCCCTCTCGCTCTCGACGCAGCGACGGTGCCGAGGTCGGCTGATCCATGAGAGACCTCCATGGCGTGACGAGGGGGTGTGAGCTCGGGGTTCGTGGACGCCTGTAAGCATCTCAACACACAATTGCAAGAACGTGACGATTCTGGCAAGGGGTACACGGTTTGTTGATATCGCGGGGCCTGTAGCTCGGCCTGGTTGCGGGATGTCCAGGTGCTCTTCGTCACTTCGTACACAACGGGGAGTTGACTCCAGAGGGGGACTGGCGCACTGTTTTCAACAGGGATTTGAAGTAGATGCCTGTTCCCGTCGAGGGGCAGAGGACGGTGGGACCTATGGAAGCGGCATCGCCCAGCTCGATGCTTCCGTCGGCCGCGGCCTTGGCGGGGATGGACGCGGAGTCGGTCAACCGCGTTCTCGAACTCCTCGTCGCACCACTTCAGGCGGCGGTGCTCCAGCCCACAGAAGTAGTGCTCCACGACCTGCGCCGCATTCCGCACACCGTCCGTGCGATCGCGGGCCACGTCACCGGTCGGCGCGTCGGAGACCCTCCCACGGACAAGCTGCTCGAACGCGTCGCAGCCGGCGACCTGCGTCACGAGATCGGCTACCGCTCCCAGCTTCCGGACGGACGCATCCTGCAGAGCACGACGATCGTCTACACGGATGACGAGGGCCGCCCCGCAGCGGCTCTCTGCCTGAACACCGACGTTTCCGCCTGGGTCGCACTCAGGTCCGTCATGGATCGCTTCGTGCTCGGACACGACGGAACATCCGTGCCGTCCATGCCGTCCCCGCCGTTGCCCGCCCAGGGACAGCCGGAGACAACCGCCGCCCGTCAAGGGGAGTCCTTCCCTCGCAGCGTTGAGGAACTCTGTGACCTGTTGGTCGAAGCAGCCGTGACCGAGGTGGGAATCCCGGTCGAGGAGATGCGGAAGGAGCACAAACTTCAGGTGGTCGCAGAACTGGAGCGGCGCGGATTCTTCCTGGTCAAGCAGGCTCCAGAAACTGCGGCCGCTGCACTCGGGGTCAGCCGCTTCACCATCTACAACTACCTGAACGAGTTGAGCGCACCTCCGGCCGAAGGAGATCCGGCTCCGTGACGGCCGGATGCTGCGCCGGACACCACCTGGGACCGTTAATCACTTTTGACGCACTGAAGGCGACGATGTCGAAGACCTACCGCTCTGCTTTCTCAGTGGCGGAGGGCGATGCGTCGGTGTACGGGTAGCTTCCCGCCGATACCCACTCCCTGATGATCGACCTGCTCTTGCCCGCACTACGACGCCTGAAGTGCTCTCGTAGTTTCTCTTTTGCCGCCGTAACAACCGTACTCATGGGCTCAAGGCCGGATTCGGCGAGCAGCACGTCATGCCCTCGGAATCCGTCCCACTTGAGATATGCGGTGAAGTCGAATCCCGGCGCCTGAATTCCTGACTTAATGTCGTGCAGTGCCATACCGGCCTCATCGCACAGATACAAGCCCGGTCGACCTGGCGACGCCATTCGATGACGACGAGTTGTGGCCGGTCCTTCAACGGAGACCGTGGTGCCGGTTTCTCTCTCGGCCGGAGCGGTGGTGATCTCGAAGCGGCGTAGGTTCTGACGCTCGGCGCGGATCCTCGTCTCGATCGCAGGGTCGTCCTCATACACCGTGCACCATTCGACGACATCACCGATACCGAATGCCGCGAACCGCCCCTTGCCCTGTTCTCCGTGAAGGCGCCGTCAGGCCGGCGCGCGGACTACGGACAAGGCGGGCCAGGTGATCTCCGTCCACCCGCACAGTCACGGAACGCCATCACCCCCCGCCACGTGAGCGGAGGCGAACACGGTCCACGGGGCAACTCTCGGCCGCAGACCAGGCTCTGGACAGTACACGCCCCAAAACGGGCGCTCACATCCTAAAATGAAGGGGTCTGGCCCCGGAGAGCCAGACCCCTTCTGACCTTTATGTTTGCCAGATCAGCGACGTGGTGGTTTGTCACCCGCTACACATTGAAGCGGAACTCCACCACGTCACCGTCCTGCATGACGTAATCCTTGCCCTCCATGCGGGCCTTGCCCTTCGCGCGGGCCTCGGCGACCGAGCCGGTCTCGACCAGGTCGGCAAAGGAGATGACCTCCGCCTTGATGAAGCCCTTCTGGAAGTCGGTGTGGATGACACCGGCGGCCTCGGGGGCGGTGGCGCCCTTCTTGATGGTCCAGGCGCGGGATTCCTTGGGGCCGGCCGTGAGGTACGTCTGCAGGCCGAGGGTGTTGAAGCCCACGCGCGCGAGGGTCGCGAGGCCGGGCTCCTCGGCGCCGACGGACTCCAGGAGCTCCATCGCGTCCTCCTCGTCCAGCTCGGCGAGGTCCGCCTCCAGCTTGGCGTTGAGGAAGATCGCCTCGGCGGGGGCGACCAGGGCGCTCTGCTCGGCCTTGAACGCCTCGTCGGTCAGCTCGTCCTCGTCGACGTTGAAGACGTAGAGGAAGGGCTTCGTCGTCAGCAGGTGCAGGTCGTGCAGGAGCTCCTCGTTGCCGGAGCCCTGGACGATGCCCTGCGAGAAGAGCGTGTCGCCCTTCTCCAGGATCTCCTTCGCCGCCTCGACGGCAGCGACCTTCGCCACGACGTCCTTCTTGATCCGCGACTCCTTCTGCAGGCGCGGCAGGACCTTCTCAATCGTCTGGAGGTCCGCGAGGATCAGCTCGGTGTTGATCGTCTCGATGTCGTCCTTGGGCGAGACCTTGCCGTCGACGTGGACGACGTTCTCGTCCTTGAAGGCGCGGATGACCTGGCAGATCGCGTCGGACTCACGGATGTTCGCGAGGAACTTGTTGCCCAGGCCCTCGCCCTCCGAGGCGCCCTTCACGATGCCCGCGATGTCGACGAAGTCGACGGTCGCCGGGAGGATCCGCTGCGAGGAGAAGATCTCGGCGAGCTTGGTGAGGCGCTCGTCGGGGACGCCGACGACGCCCACGTTGGGCTCGATCGTGGCGAACGGGTAGTTGGCCGCCAGCACGTCGTTCTTGGTCAGGGCGTTGAACAGGGTCGACTTGCCGACATTCGGCAGACCGACGATTCCGATCGTGAGCGACACGTTGCGACTTCCCGTAGTCAGAAGGGCCAGTGGGCCGGTTCCCGTGGTGAGAGGGCCGGGGGGCGGGCCAGGGGGCCGGCCGATGCCCCAGTTTACGGCGTGCGCGAGGCCGCCCCCGCGGGCCTGTCGAACGCGTGGCCAAGCTCCGCCCCACGGCGTGTCCGACACCTGATTCGGCACATAAACCGACCTAAGTTGGTCCAGTGGACCATCACAGGACACGCCCCCCGAACCGAGCTGTGCGACACGACCCGCCGCCGCCCCTTCCACCCCAGGCGGGCCGGGAAGGAAGCCGCAGAGCCCCACGCCCCGCGGACCCCACACGAACCGACCGGCCCGCACGAACCAACCGGCCCGACCCGGCCAACCGAGCCGCACGAACCGACCGGACCGACGTGGCCGACCGAGCCGCAGGAGCCGACCGGCCCGCACGGACCGACCGAGCCGCACGGACAGCACGGACCGATCGGACCGCAGGAACCGACCGGCCCGCACTGACCCGCCGGGCCTCGCTGGCCCGCCGGGCCTCGCTGGCCGGCCGGGCCTCGCTGACCGGCCGGACCGGCCTGGCCGGCTGCGGGGAGCGGGGGTCGGGGCGGCGGATGCGGAATCCCCGGCTCACCGGGCTGGGCGCGGGGCTGTTCGGTGGGGCGTCGATGGTCGTGGTGGGGTTGCTGGACCAGCTGCTGTTCGGGGCCTCACTGACGGTGTACGGCGTGCTGTTCCTGCCCGTGTGCCTGCTGACCGCCCTCTGGGTGCGCGCGGCCGACCTGCTGTCCGCGCCCGTGATCGCGCCCATCGCCTTCGCCCTGGGGCTCCTGCCCGTGGCCGGGGGCGGAAACGGGACCGAGGAGCGGCTGATGGGGCTGGTGACGGCCCTTGCCACCCAGGTCGGCTGGCTGTACGGCGGGACGCTCCTGACCGCCCTGACCATCCTGACCCGCGGACTGCGCCGAGCGGCGGCCCGCCGCCACCCCGCGAACCGCCGCTAGCCGACCGGCCGCAGGGCCTCCGGCCCGGTCACTTGGCCTGCGGGGCTCGGCCGCGGAGGCCCGGAGCTCCGCCGCAGAGCCCGGAGTTCGGTCACGCAGGTCCGAAGCTCGTCCGCAGAGGTCCGAGGCTCGTCCGCAGAGGTCCGGGGCTCGGCCTCAGGGCCTCCGGGGCTCGTCCGCGGAGGTCCGGAGCTCGGCCTCAGGGCCTCCGGAGCTCGTCCGCAGAGGTCCGAGGCTCGTCCGCGGAGGTCCGGAGCTCGGCCTCAGGGCCTCCGGAGCTCGTCCGCAGAGGTCCGAGGCTCGTCCGCAGAGGTCCGGGGCTCGGCCGCAGGGCCGACGGGGGCTCAGCCGCGGAGGCCCGGAGCTCGTCCGCGGAGGACCGGGACTCGTCCGCGGGGCCTCCGGAGCCCGGCCGCGGGGCCTCCGGGGCGGAGTCAGTTGCCCTTCGCCGCCCGCATCGCCGCTCCGACGATTCCCGCGTTGTTCTGCAGCTGCGCCGGGACGATCTCCGCCTTGATGCCCTCGATGAGGTGCAGGAACTTCTCCGACTTGCGGCTGACGCCGCCGCCGATGATGAACAGCTCGGGCGAGAAGAGCATTTCGACGTGGGCGAGGTACTTCGTGACGCGGCGGGCCCAGTGCTCCCAGGTCAGCTCGCCGTCCTCCTTGGCCTTGCTGGAGGCGCGCTTCTCGGCGTCGTGCCCGTGCAGCTCCAGGTGGCCGAGCTCGGTGTTGGGGACGAGCACGCCGTCGGCGAAGACGGCACTGCCGATGCCCGTGCCGAACGTCAAAAGGATCACCGTGCCGCTGCGGTCACGGCCCGCGCCGAACGCCATTTCGGCGACGCCCGCCGCGTCCGCGTCGTTGACCACCGTCACCGGCAGGCCGCCCAGCCGCCCGCTGAACAACGCGCGCGCGTCCGTGTCGATCCAGCTCTTGTCGACGTTGGCCGCCGTACGGATCGTGGAGCCGCCGGTGACCACCCCGGGGAAGGTCAGACCGACGGGGCCGGTCCAGCCGAAGTGCTCCACAACCTCCTTGACCCCGTCGGCCACGCCCTCGGGCGTCGCCGGATGCGGGGTGAGCACTTTCAGGCGCTCCTGAGCCAGGTCGCCCATGTCCAGGTCCACAGGGGCGCCCTTGATCCCGGATCCACCGATGTCCACGCCGAAGATCTGCATGGCCCTACGTTACGACGACCGACTGACAGTCACTCGGCCACGGGTCCCGAGGAGCCCTCGGCACCGCTGCCGCCGCGCTCCGCGACCAGCGCCGCCGCCTCCTCGCGCAGGTCCCTGCGGAGTTCCTTGGGCAGCGAGAACGTGATGTGCTCCTCGGCCGCCTTGACGAGTTCGACGTCCCCGTACCCGCGCTCGGCGAGCCAGCCCAGGACCTCCTCGACGAGGACCTCCGGGACGGAGGCGCCGGAGGTGACGCCCACCGTCGTCACACCCTCCAGCCAGGCCTCGTCGATCTCGCTCGCGAAGTCCACGAGGAAGGCCTCGCGGGAGCCGGCGAGCTTGGCGACCTCGACGAGCCGCTTGGAGTTGGAGGAGTTGCGCGAGCCGACCACGATGACCAGCTCGGCCTCCGCGCCCATCTGCTTCACCGCGAGCTGACGGTTCTGCGTGGCGTAGCAGATGTCGTCGCTGGGCGGCGAGACGAGCTGCGGGAACTTCTCCTTCAGGGCGTCGACGGTCTCCATGGTCTCGTCGACGGAGAGGGTGGTCTGGGAGAGCCACACGATCTTCGACGGGTCGCGGACCTCGACCTTGGCGACGTCCTCGGGGCCGTCGACGAGCTGGATGTGCTCGGGGGCCTCGCCGGAGGTGCCGATGACCTCCTCATGGCCCTCGTGCCCGATCAGGAGGATGTCGTAGTCCTCGCTGGCGAAGCGGACGGCTTCCTTGTGGACCTTGGTGACGAGCGGGCAGGTCGCGTCGATGGTGGCGAGGCGCCCGCGCGCTGCCTCTTCGTGGACGACGGGGGCGACGCCGTGCGCGGAGAACATGACGATGTTGCCCGGCGGAACCTCCTCGGTCCGCTCGACGAAGATGGCGCCCTTGTTCTCCAGGGTCTGCACGACGTACTTGTTGTGGACGATCTCGTGGCGGACGTAGACCGGGGCCCCGTACTGCTCCAGGGCCTTCTCGACGGCGATCACGGCACGGTCGACGCCCGCGCAGTAGCCCCGGGGAGCGGCGAGCAGGACACGGCGGCGGCCAGGCGAAGCAGTCATGCGTCCCATCGTAAGGCCGCCTCCCGGGGGTCGAAGATCCCCGAGGGGTGAAGGGTTGGCGTCCACTGCGTTGTCAGTCGTGGCCGTTACTCTCGGGCGCATGGCTGTGAACACGTCCGCGGACGCCCCGCTGCCCGTCGGTGAGGTGTCGCGGCTCATCGGGAGCTGGATCGAGCGGCTCGGCGCGGTGTGGGTCGAGGGGCAGATCACCCAGTTGTCGCGGCGCCCGGGTGCGGGCGTCGTGTTTTTGACGCTGCGGGATCCGTCGCACGACATCTCCGTGAGCGTGACCTGCTACCGGCAGGTCTTCGACGCGGTCGCGGACGTCGTCGGTGAGGGCGCGCGGGTCGTCGTCCACGCGAAGCCCGAGTGGTACGCGCCGCGGGGGCAGTTGTCGCTGCGGGCCGTGGAGATACGGCCGGTGGGGGTCGGGGAGCTGCTGGCGCGGCTGGAGCAGTTGAAGAAGTCGCTGGCAGCGGAGGGCCTCTTCGCCCCGGCGCGGAAGAAGCCGCTGCCCTTCCTGCCGCAGCTCGTCGGGCTGGTGTGCGGGCGGGCCTCCGCCGCCGAGCGGGACGTCCTGGAGAACGCCCGGCACCGCTGGCCCGCGGTCCGCTTCGAGGTGCGCAACGTCGCCGTCCAGGGTGTGCACGCGGTGACGCAGGTCGTCCAGGCCGTCAAGGAGCTCGACGCGCTCGACGACGTGGACGTGATCATCGTGGCGCGCGGGGGCGGCAGCGTCGAGGACCTGCTGCCCTTCTCGGACGAGCAGCTGGTGCGGACCGTCGCGGCCTGCCGCACGCCGGTCGTCTCGGCGATCGGGCACGAGCCGGACAACCCGCTCCTGGACCATGTGGCCGACCTGCGCGCCTCGACGCCGACCGACGCCGCGAAGAAGGTCGTACCGGATGTCGGCGAGGAACTGGAGCGGGTGCGGATGCTGCGCGGGCGGGCGCGGCGGTGCGCGGAGGCGTTCGTGGAGCGGGAGGAGCGCGGGCTGGCGCAGGCGCTCGCGCGGCCCGTCATACAGGATCCGCACCGGATGGTCGACGAGCGGGCCGACCAGGTCGCCTCGCTCGTGGACCGCACCCGGCGCACGCTCGGCCACCTCCTGGACCGCGCCGACTCCGAGCTGACGCACACCCACGCGCGCGTGGTGGGCCTGTCACCGGCCGCGACGCTGCGGCGGGGGTACGCGGTGCTGCAGAAGGCGGACGGGCACGTGGTCCGGGATCCGGGCGAGGTGGCGGCGGCCGAGGTGCTGCGCGCGCGGGTGGCCGAGGGCGAGTTCACCGTGAGCCGGGTCGACGGCCAGTGACCGACGGCCAGTAACCGACGGCCGGACAGCGGCAGCCGGGAAACTACGACTGGGAATGGGTGCATGACGAGCAGGACGGACGAGGCGCTCGGGTACGAGCAGGCCCGGGACGAGCTGATCGATGTCGTACGGCGTCTGGAGGCGGGGGGCACGACGCTGGAGGAGTCCCTCGCCCTCTGGGAGCGCGGCGAGGAGCTGGCCAAGGTGTGCCGGCGCTGGCTGGAGGGTGCGCGGGCGCGGCTCGACGCGGCGCTGGCCGAGGAGGAGGAGTCCCCGGACGAGAAGTGACCCGCCCGACCGGGCCGGCCGGCCTACGGGGCGGTGGATGTGAAGCGGATCACCTCACCCCGCCTTTTGTTGAACCTTGAACATCTCTGCCGTACCTTCGGAGACGTCAGCCGATCCGGACCACGGTCCGGTACTGGATCCGGACCGGATCCGGACGCCTCCCCAAGGAAGTTCACGCATGTCTCTCGTTCTTGACGCCGCCGCCCAGGACCTGCTGTTCCGCGAGGCCCGCACCGCGAACACCTTCACCGACGAGCCGGTGACCGACGAGCAGGTCCAGGCGATCTACGACCTCGTCAAGTACGGCCCGACGGCGTTCAACCAGAGCCCGCTGCGCATCACCCTGGTCCGCTCCGCCGAGGCCCGCGAGCGCCTGGTGAAGCACATGGCCGAGGGCAACCAGCCCAAGACCGCCGCCGCCCCGCTGGTCGCGATCCTCTCCGCGGACAACGAGTTCCACGAGGAGCTGCCGACCTTGCTCCCGCACTTCCCGCAGGCCAAGGACCTCTTCTTCAGCGAGCGCCCGGCCCGTGAGGGCGCCGCCTCGCTGAACGCCGCGCTGCAGGTCGCCTACTTCATCATCGGCGTCCGCGCCGCCGGTCTCGCCGCCGGCCCGATGACCGGCGTGGACTTCGCGGGCGTCCAGAAGGAGTTCCTGGACGACGACCACACCCCGCTGGTCGTCGTCAACATCGGCAAGCCGGGCGACGACGCCTGGTTCCCGCGTTCCCCGCGCCTGGCGTACGACGAGGTCGTCACCACCGTCTGAGACCGGTGACACACGGTCCAGTGACGCATGAAGAGGCCCCCGGCGCGCGCGGGGGCCTCTTCATGCGTCGGGGGCGCTCACGCCAGCTTCAGCGCCGCGGCCATCGTCGACAGCTGCTCGAAGGACCCCGTGCCGGCGACGACCGTCGTCGAGCCGCCGGCGTCCTGGAGGACTAGCGCGTCGTAGCGGCCGCCGGTGTAGCGGGTCCAGGCGCGGCCGCCGATCTGCTCGGTGACCTTGGTCGCGGTCGAGCCCTGGCTGGCCTCGTCGATGAACTGCGCGCGCTTCTGAGTGGACTGCTCGATCGTCACGTACTCCCCGTCGGGGGCGTGGAAACCGAGGTGCCAGGCGTCGAAGTCGGCGCCCTGGAAGCGCACCGAGGTCGCCTTCCAGGTGTCGGGCAGGCCCTCGGGCGCGGCCACCGGGTACGACGCCGCGCGACGCGCCGTGAGGAGTTCGACGCGGTAGTCGACCCGCTTGACGTCGGGAGCGCGGTCATCATGGGGAATGAAGAGGTATATGACCCACGCCGCGATCATGATCAGCCCCAGGGAAAGGATCATGTCCCGGGCCGTCTTCTGCTTGCCGTTCGAACCTGCCACGCCCTCTATCGTCGCAGGCGCCCGGCGCGCTCATCCGTGGGGTCCCCTGCTCATTTTGTCGGACTGACGATAGAGTCGAGGATCGAACCCTCATCCGGCCGTCGTCGTATCAGTCAGAAAGGTGCGCTCCGATGACCGAGCATCATCACTTGCCGTCCGAACTGGACGTCCCCTCCGAGGCCCCCGACCGCAACCTCGCCCTGGAACTCGTCCGGGTGACCGAAGCCGCCGCCATGGCCGCGGGTCGCTGGGTGGGGCGCGGCGACAAGAACGGCGCCGACGGCGCCGCGGTGCGCGCCATGCGGACCCTCGTCTCCACCGTGTCGATGAACGGCGTGGTCGTCATCGGCGAGGGCGAGAAGGACGAGGCCCCGATGCTCTTCAACGGCGAGCGCGTCGGTGACGGGACCGGGCCCGAGGTCGACATCGCGGTCGACCCGATCGACGGCACCACGCTGACGGCGAAGGGCATGCCGAACGCGATCGCCGTCCTCGCGGCCACCGAGCGCGGCGCGATGTTCGACCCGTCCGCCGTGTTCTACATGGACAAGCTCGTCACCGGCCCGGAGGCCGCCGAGTTCGTCGACATCAACGCGCCCGTCGAGGTCAACATCCGCCGGGTCGCCAAGGCCAAGCGGGCCACCCCGGAGGACGTCACCGTCGTCATCCTGGACCGGCCGCGGCACGAGGGCATCATCAAGGAGATCCGGGAGACCGGTGCGCGCATCAAGCTGATCTCCGACGGTGACGTCGCCGGCTCGATCCTGGCCCTGCGCGAGGGCACCGGCATCGACCTGCTGCTCGGCATCGGCGGCACCCCCGAGGGCATCATCTCGGCCTGCGCGGTCAAGTGCCTGGGCGGTGTCATCCAGGGCAAGCTGTGGCCCAAGGACGACGAGGAGCGTGCGCGGGCGATCGACGCCGGGCACGATCTCGACCGGGTGCTGACCACCGAGGATCTGGTTACGGGGGAGAACGTGTTCTTCGTCGCCACCGGGATCACCGACGGGGAGCTGCTGCGGGGGGTTCGGTACCGGTCGGAGACCGCGACCACGGACTCGATCGTGATGCGGTCGAAGTCCGGGACGGTGCGGCGGATCGACTCCGAGCACCGGCTGAGCAAGCTGCGCGCCTACAGCGCCGTGGACTTCGATCGGGCCAAGTGACCCCGCGCCACTGAAAAACCGAAAGCCGACAGCAAAGAAGCAGGGCGCCCCCGGTGCGGAGGGGGCGCCCCTCGCTTCTCCAGGGGCTCTAGCCTGCCTGCGCTATGCGGCCCGCCGCTCGGGCCGCCTTCTTCAGTTCCACGTCGCGGCGGCGGCGTCGGGCGAGGACCACGCGGCGTTCGGCGGCGGTGAGGCCGCCCCAGACGCCGTAGGGCTCGGGTTGCAGGAGGGCGTGTTCGCGACACTCCACCATGACGGGGCAGCGCGCACAGACCCGCTTCGCGGCTTCCTCGCGGGAGAGCCGGGCGGCTGTGGGCTCCTTGGAGGGGGCGAAGAACAGGCCCGCCTCGTCGCGTCGGCACACCGCCTCGGTATGCCAGGGAGCGTCTTGGTCCCTGTCGCGCGCTGGTTCCCGCTGGGCCGGGGCAGCGGCGACCTGCAGGGACGAATGCGGCGGTTGCAGCACGGGTCTACTCCTGACGACGGCTTCGCGAGCGAGAGACGATGCAGCAAGGCCTACCCGCTGTGCGCGCGCCTATGCACAGGGTTCACGACCGCCGGATCCGCCGCTGTCGGGGATGGCGCGTTCACGACCGTCAACGGTCCAGGTGTTTGCGCAAACTCTTGTCGACCTTGTGCTGAACCCGATCGAGAATGTCCGCGACGAGCTTGCCCCGCTTCGGTCGGCCTTCGATGTTGCCCAGCACCGCCCACCCGTCGACGTAGACCACGGGCGCGTCGGACTGGGGCGAATCGAGCGCGTCCACCTCGAAGTTGCCGAGCACCGCGCCGCCGGTGCCGCGCAGCGAGACGTTCTCCGGGACGCGGACCTCGATGTTGCCGAAGACCGAGATCGCCTTGATCACGACCTGCTGGTACTCGAAGAGCGCCTCGGTGAGGTCGATCTCGACGGTGCCGAAGACGGCGTACGCGTGGATACGGCGGCCCGCGCGCCAACGGCCCCTGCGGACGGCGCTGCTGAAGACCGCGACCACGTTGTCGTCGGGGTCGGCGGGTATCGCGCCGGCGGTGGGCCGGCTGGGGGCGGAGGCGGGGGCCGCGCGGCGCTCGTGCGCGGCGGGCAGGTCCCGGACGAACGCCTCCAGTTCGCCGACCGTCTTGGCGGCCAGTACGCCCTCGACGCGCTCGGCGTGCTCGTCGGCGGTCAGCCGGCCCTCCGCGAGGGCCTCGCGGAGCATGTCGGCGATACGGTCACGGTCGGCGTCGGAGGCGCGCAACTCGGCGGCCGGCGTGGGTGCGGCGGTCTGCTTCTGAAGGTCCACGACAGCAGGGTACCCACACACGATAGATCGCGATACCCCTGTCGACCCCCGAGAGGGGCATCGGACCGGCGCCGAACTGAGCCTTACCTCACAGGCTCGGCGTCAGCGGCAGGTTCTACGCTGGTGAGCGCCCGCCAACGGAGGCGGGCGCCGTCTGTCGAGTGAGGAATGGGCGAGATGCCTGAGTTCGCGTACACCGATCTGCTCCCCATGGGAGAGGACACCACCCCCTACCGGCTGGTGACCTCCGAGGGTGTCTCCACCTTCGAGGCCGACGGGCGGACGTTCCTCAAGGTGGAGCCGGAGGCGCTGCGCAAGCTCGCCGAGGAGGCCATCCACGACATCCAGCACTATCTGCGGCCCGCGCACCTGGCCCAGCTGCGGCGGATCATCGACGACCCGGAGGCCTCCGGCAACGACAAGTTCGTCGCGCTGGACCTGCTGAAGAACGCGAACATCGCGGCCGCCGGAGTGCTCCCCATGTGCCAGGACACCGGCACGGCGATCGTCATGGGCAAGCGCGGGCAGAACGTCCTCACCGAAGGTGAGGACGAGAAGGCCCTCTCCCGCGGCATCTACGACGCGTACCTGAACCTCAACCTGCGCTACTCGCAGATGGCCCCGCTGACCATGTGGGACGAGAAGAACACCGGCTCCAACCTCCCGGCGCAGATCGAGCTGTACGCCACCGACGGCGGCGCGTACAAGTTCCTGTTCATGGCCAAGGGCGGCGGCTCCGCCAACAAGTCGTTCCTCTACCAGGAGACGAAGGCCGTCCTGAACGAGGCCTCCATGATGAAGTTCCTGGAGGAGAAGATCCGTTCGCTGGGCACGGCCGCCTGCCCGCCGTACCACCTGGCGATCGTCGTCGGCGGCACGTCCGCCGAGTACGCGCTGAAGACCGCGAAGTACGCCTCCGCGCACTACCTGGACGAGATCCCGGCCGAGGGTTCGCCGCTCGGGCACGGCTTCCGCGACAAGGAGCTGGAGGAGAAGGTCTTCGAGCTGACGCAGAAGATCGGGATCGGCGCGCAGTTCGGCGGCAAGTACTTCTGCCACGACGTGCGCGTGGTGCGCCTCCCGCGGCACGGCGCGTCCTGCCCGGTCGCCATCGCCGTGTCCTGCTCCGCGGACCGGCAGGCCGTCGCGAAGATCACCGCCGAGGGCGTCTTCCTGGAGCAGTTGGAGACGGACCCGGCGCGCTTCCTGCCGGACACGACGGACGAGCACCTCGACGAGGCCGGGGACGTCGTGAAGATCGACCTGAACCAGCCGATGGACGACATCCTCGCCGAGCTGACGAAGTACCCGGTGAAGACCCGGCTCTCCCTCTCCGGTCCGCTGGTCGTGGCCCGTGACATCGCGCACGCCAAGATCAAGGAGCGGCTGGACGCGGGCGAGGAGATGCCGCAGTACCTGAAGGACCACCCGGTGTACTACGCGGGTCCGGCAAAGACCCCCGAGGGCTACGCCTCCGGTTCCTTCGGGCCGACGACGGCCGGCCGGATGGACTCCTACGTCGAGCAGTTCCAGGCGGCGGGCGGCTCCAAGGTGATGCTCGCCAAGGGCAACCGCTCCCAGCAGGTTACGGACGCCTGCGGCACGCACGGCGGCTTCTATCTCGGCTCCATCGGCGGCCCCGCCGCCCGCCTCGCCCAGGACTGCATCAAGAAGGTCGAGGTCGTCGAGTACGAGGAGCTCGGCATGGAGGCCGTCTGGAAGATCGAGGTCGAGGACTTCCCGGCGTTCGTCGTCGTGGACGACAAGGGCAACGACTTCTTCAAGGACCCGGCGCCCGCGCCGACGTTCACGACGATTCCGGTGCGGGGGCCGGGTCTGGCGTGACGCGTGCGATCCTGTGACGGACGCCCGCCCCTGATTGACGCAGGGGCGGGCGTCGTTCCAGGTCAGGACCCGATCAGCCGGCGCAGAGGGTGAAGCTGACCGTGTCGCCGTTGTGGACGATCGTCGGGGCGTGCGGGGACACCCCGATCACCGAGCCCGGCTTGCAGCCCTTGACGGCCTTCTTGGTGACGGTGCCGAGCTTCGTCTGGGTCTTCTCGAGGAGCGGCTTGGCGAGCACCAGGTCCATGCCCGCGAAGTCGATCGGGATGGTCGGGTTCTCGCCGTAGAGCATGGTCGTGGCGTCGCTCTTGGCGGCCGTGCTGGTCGCCGGGGTCGTCGAACTCCCGCCGCCCGCCGCCGAGGTGGCCAGGGCGGTGCCGCCGCCCGCCGCGATGAGGGCTGCGGCGACGGCGGCGATGCCGACGGTCCGCCTGCGGCGGGTGCGGCGCTCGATCTGCGGGGCGTCGAAGGCGGGGGTCTCGGCGGAGTCCGCGAAACGGTTCATGGCGGTCATCAGTTCCTCTTCGAAAGGCGTGCGGCCGGGAGGCCGTGCGTCGCCGTACGAGGTCATCGGACTCCTTCCGGGTGCCGCGATGGTGAAGGGGCGGAGAGTGCGGGGAACTGGCCTCTGAGCTTCTCGATGCCCCGGGCGAGCTGGGACCGGACCGTGCTCGGCGAGATGCCGAGGTCGGCCGAGATCTCGGCGTCCGAGAGATCGTGGAAGTATCGCAGCACCACCACCGTCCGCATCCGCATGGGCAGTTGCTGCAGTGCGCGCACCAACTGGTCCCTGCTGTCGACCTGCCCGTACTCGTCGCCCGGGGCGGCGAGGTCGCCGCCTTCGGGGTGGGGAGTCGTGGTCAGGCGGCGGAACCTGCGCCAGCGGTCGTTGGCGAGGTTCACCATGATCCGCCGGACGTAGGCGTCCGGAGCGTCCTTCGCTGCGATGGTGCGCCACTTGCGGCAGGCCTTCTCCAGGGTCTCCTGGGCCAGGTCCTCCGCCGCCTCACGGTTTCCCGTGAGGACGAGGGCGCCCCTGAACAACGCGGCCGAGCGGGCGGTCACGAATTCCTGGAAGTCCGTCTCCACACGCTCCTCCCTTCCTGTCACCCCTCCTCGACGTGGACACGCGGTCGTCTGCTGCACGGCCGTCCTGAGACCTGGGTCACATCCCATGACACGTACGGGTGAAGTACGGAACAACCGTGCCGTCCTGATCGCTCTACAGGCATGAGCGAATACCGGATCGAGCACGACTCCATGGGCGAGGTACGCGTCCCGGCGGAGGCCAAGTGGCGGGCCCAGACGCAGCGCGCCGTCGAGAACTTCCCCGTCTCCGGGCAGCGCATCGAGCGCGCGCACATCGAGGCGCTGGCCCGGATCAAGGGCGCCGCCGCCAAGGTGAACGCGGAACTCGGCGTGCTCGACAAGGAGATCGCCGAGGCGATCCAGGAGGCCGCCGGGGAGGTCGCCGAGGGCCGGTGGGACGAACACTTCCCGGTCGACGTGTTCCAGACCGGCTCCGGTACCTCGTCCAACATGAACACCAACGAGGTCATCGCCACGCTGGCCGGTGAGCGGCTGGGGCGGGAGGTGCACCCCAACGACCACGTCAACGCCTCGCAGTCGTCCAACGACGTGTTCCCCTCGTCGATCCACATCGCCGCCACCGCGGCCGTCACCCGCGACCTCGTGCCCGCTCTGGAGCACCTCGCCGACTCCCTCACCCGCAAGTCGCGGGAGTTCGCCGACGTGGTGAAGTCGGGGCGCACGCATCTGATGGACGCCACGCCCGTCACCCTGGGCCAGGAGTTCGGCGGGTACGCCGCGCAGGTGCGGTACGGCGTGGAGCGGCTGCACGCCTCCCTCCCGCGTCTCGCCGAGCTGCCGCTGGGCGGCACCGCCGTGGGCACCGGGATCAACACCCCGCCTGGCTTCTCCGCCGCCGTCATCGAGGAGATCGCCCGGGTCACCGGTCTGCCGCTGACCGAGGCGCGCGACCACTTCGAGGCGCAGGGCGCGCGGGACGGGATCGTCGAGACCAGCGGGCAGCTGCGCACCATCGCGGTCGGACTGACGAAGATCGCCAACGATCTGCGGTGGATGTCCTCGGGGCCGCGCACCGGACTGGCCGAGATCAGCCTGCCGGACCTCCAGCCCGGCTCGTCGATCATGCCCGGCAAGGTGAACCCGGTGATCCCGGAGGCCGTGCTGATGGTCGCCGCGCAGGTCGTGGGCAACGACGCCACGGTCGCCGCCGCCGGCGCGGCGGGCAACTTCGAGCTCAACGTCATGCTGCCGGTGATCGCCAAGAACGTCCTGGAGTCGGTCCGGCTGCTCGCCAACGTGTCGCGGCTGCTGGCGGACCGGACGGTCGACGGGATCGTCGCGCACCGCGAGCGCGCCCGTGAGTACGCCGAGTCCTCGCCGTCGGTGGTCACGCCGCTGAACAAGTACCTGGGGTACGAGGAGGCCGCGAAGGTCGCCAAGAAGGCCCTCGCGGATCAGAAGACGATCCGGGAGGCCGTCCTCGACGGAGGGTACGTGGAGCGCGGTGACCTGACGCTGCAACAGCTCGACGAGGCCCTGGATGTCCTGCGGATGACGCACCCGTAACCTTTCGCGCTCCGGCGCGCGAACCGTGACGCGCGCCGCAGCGTCGTATGTCCATGGCACCTAATATCTGTGCATGGCAGACGGTGGAGCGATGAGACGCATGGGAACGGGCGGTGCGGCGGTCTTCTGGGAGCCCGGGGACCGGATCCTGTGGCGCTACCGGGAGAACGGCGGAGCACGCTTCCACATCGCCCGCCCGGTCACCGTCGTGCGGGACGACGAGGACGTGCTCGCCGTGTGGATGGCCCCGGGCACGCAGTGCGTGCGGCCCGTTCTCGCCGACGGCACCCCGCTGCACCAGGAGCCGCTGCACACCCGGTACACCAAGCCGCGAACCGTGCAGCGCGCCCACTGGTTCGGCACCGGCGTGCTGAAGCTGGCCCGGCCCGGCGAGCCCTGGTCGGTGTGGCTGTTCTGGGAGCCGGGCTGGCGATTCAAGAACTGGTACGTCAATCTTGAGCAGCCGCTGGTCCGTTGGGCCGGCGGGGTGGACTCGGAGGACCACTTTCTGGACATCTGCGTCTACCCGGACCGCAGTTGGGGCTGGCGCGACGAGGACGAGTTCGCGCAGGCTCAGCAGGACGGTCTGATGGACGCGACGGTCGCCGAACAGGTACAAGAGGCGGGCCGCAGGGCGGTGGAGGTGATCCGCGCGTGGGGGCCGCCGTTCGACGAGGGCTGGCAGCACTGGCGCCCGGATCCGTCCTGGGCCGTACCGTTGCTGCCGGAGGACTGGGACCGTACGCCCGCGCACCTGTCCACATGAGACCCTTGATGCGCCCCCGGGCAACAAACGTAGGATCGTCCTCCGCAAGGCACGCTGGCAGTAACTCCCGGAGCAGACGCCGGGTCTGACCGAACGTCACCGAGGGGCGGCAGGACGTGATCGAGGGGTACGAGGGCAACACCGCAGGGACGTCCGTCGTCGGCCCCCAGGGTCGCGCGCGGGCCACCGGTGACACAGGAACAACCTCTGACCACGCGGGAATTCCGTTCCGGGGACACGTATTCCGGGTATCGGGTTTCCTGCGGGACCAACTGCGCGCGCGGCGTGCAGCCCCGGACGGACGGATTCGACACGCGTGACGGAGCAGCCCCTCTCCTACGAACGCCCCCAGGGCGTCGACCCCACGGACCCCCGTGGGGCACTCCTGCGTACCCCGGAGCCCGCTGCGGCCCCGTCCGCCTTACCGCCCGACGCCTCGGGTACGACGACGCCGTGCGGCAAGGGTGGAAAGGGCAACATGGGCGGCCAGAGCGGCCAGGGAGCAGCCGGCAAGGACACGGCCGGGACGGAGGCCGGCTCCTCCGCGGAGACCGAGCACTCCCAGCCTTCGGCGTCCGCCGAGCCGGACACCCACCGGCCGCGCCCCGTGCCCGAGTCCATCCCGGCCCAGCCGGGCACGGACCCGCACGCGGAACGGGGTCCCGGCGGCCAGGAGCGGCGCGGGGCGGCGGCGACGGCGCAGCCCGGCCGGCCCACGCCGATGCGGCGGGACGGGGACCGGCTGCGCTTCGTGGGCGCCGCGACCCGGCGGATCGCCCGCGGACTGGACCTCGACGAGATCGTGATGGGGCTGTGCCGGGCCACCGTGCCGACCTTCTCCGACGCGATCCTCGTCTATCTGCGCGACCCGCTGCCCGTGGGCGACGAACGGCCGGCCGCGGACCGCATCATGCTGCGGCTGCGCCGCACCGACCGCATCCCCGAGGAGCGGGACACCGAGACGGGTTTCGCGGCGCTGGCGCTGCCGCCGCCGGAGCCGGGCGAGCTGACCGCCGAGCTGTCGGCCTCGGTCGGGGACATGTGCGAGGTGCGGCCCGGCGGTGCGCTCGCGGAGGTGCTGCGCGGGGTGCGTCCGGTGTTCGCGGACAATCCGGCCGCACGCGCCGCGCTGCCCGAACTCCTGGGCGAGGACAGCACATTGGTCGTCCCGGGCGGCCAGCGGGCGATCCTGGCCCCGTTGCGGGGCCGGCGCCGGGTGATCGGCGCCGCGGTCTTCCTGCGCCGTCCGGAGCGCCTCCCGTTCGAGAACGACGATCTGCTGGTGGCCGCGCAGCTGGCCACGCACAGCGCGCTCGGCATCGACAAGGCGGTGCTGTACGACCGTGAGGCGTACATCGCCGACGAGTTGCAGCGCACGATGCTGCCGGAGACCCTGCCGCGTCCCACGGGCGTCCGGCTGGCGTCCCGCTACCTGCCCGCGGCGGAGACGGCACGGGTCGGCGGCGACTGGTACGACGCCATCCCGCTGCCCGGCAGCCGGGTGGCGCTGGTGGTGGGCGACGTGATGGGGCACTCCATGACGTCGGCGGCCATCATGGGGCAGCTGCGCACGACGGCCCAGACGCTGGCCGGTCTCGATCTGCCCCCGCAGGAGGTCCTGCACCACCTGGACGAGCAGGCCCAGCGGCTGGGCACCGACCGCATGGCGACCTGCCTGTACGCCGTCTACGACCCGGTGTCGCATCGCATCACCATCGCCAACGCGGGCCATCCGCCGCCCGTCCTGCTGCATCTGGGCGGCCGGGCCGAGGTGCTGCGGGTGCCGCCGGGCGCGCCGATCGGCGTCGGCGGGGTCGACTTCGAGGCGGTGGAGCTGGACGCGCCGGCCGGGGCGACGCTGCTGCTGTACACCGACGGGCTGGTGGAGTCCCGGCTGCGGGACGTGGCGACCGGCATAGAGCAGCTGCGCGAGAAGCTCGCCGCGACGGCCCAGCTGACCGGGCCGGACCATCCGCCGCCCCTCGAAGCCCTGTGCGACGAGGTGCTCGACATGCTCGGCCCGGGCGACCGGGACGACGACATCGCGCTGCTCGCCGCCCGTTTCGACGGGATCGCGCCGAGCGATGTGGCGTACTGGTACCTGGAACCGGAGGACGCGGCTCCCGGCCGGGCCCGCCGGCTGGCCCGTCGGGCGCTGTCCCGCTGGGGCCTGGAGGACATGACGGACTCCGTCGAGCTGCTGGTCAGCGAGGTCGTCACCAACGCGGTGCGGTATGCCACGCGGCCGGTGACGCTGCGGTTGCTGCGGACCGACGTGCTGCGCTGCGAGGTCGGGGACGACGTGCCCCAGCTGCCCCGGCTGCGGCAGGCCCGGGCGACCGACGAGGGCGGCCGCGGCCTGTATCTGGTGAACCGGCTCGCCCGGCGCTGGGGGGCCACGCGGCTGAGCACCGGCAAGGTGGTCTGGTTCGAGCTGAACCGGAGCTGACAGAGGCGAACAGCCACGAACAGCCACGAACAGCCGTCGATCAGACGCGGTCAGACGCGGTCAGACGCACAAGAGAGGGCGCCCGGAGATCTCCGGGCGCCCTCTGCGCTGTCGTGCTACTGGCCGAAGGCCGCTACTGGCCGAAGATCGGATTGTCCGGATTCGGCGATCCGGACGACGGATCGTCCGTGGTGGGTTCCGACGAGGTGTTGCCCGACGGCGAGTTCGACGGGGACGAACTCGGCTTGGGCGAGTTGGACGGGGACGAACTGGGCTTCGGCGAGTTGGACGGGGACGAACTGGGCTTCGGCGAGTTCGACGGCGAGGAACTCGGCGACGGCGAGGAGGAGGGCGACGGGGACGACGTCTGGACCGCCGCGCCCTGGTCGGTCTCCAGGTCGAACTTGCTGACCTTGGTGGAGACGCCGAAGGTGTACGCCGCCCAGATCTGCGCCGGGAAGCCACCGCCGTTGATACGGCCGTCGACCGTGGTCAGGCCCGTCGTCGCGCCGGTCAGCGTGACCTGGGGGTGCGGGGGCTTGGCCGACTCGCCGAACAGGCCGACCGAGGTGACCAGGTCGGGGGTGTAGCCGGTGAACCAGGCCGACTTGTTGTTGTCGGAGGTACCCGTCTTGCCCGCGACCTTCTGGCCCTTGCGCAGCGGGTTGTCCCGCACGGACTTCTTCGCCGTACCGTCGTCGACCACGCCGGTGAGCACCGAGGTGACCGAGTCGGCGGCCTCGCGGTCGATGACCTGCGCGCCGATGGGCGAGGCGAGCTTGAACGTGGGGTGGAGGCTGTTCTCCGCCGACTTCAGGACCGACGGGGTGACCTTCTTGCCGTGGTTGTCGAGGGTGGCGTAGACAGCGGCCATCTGCAGGGGGCTCGCGCCCATGGTGCCGAGGGTCTGGGCCGGGACCGCCTTCAGGTCCTTGGTGTCCATGCCGAGGTTGTCGGCGACCTTCAGCACCTTGTCCATGCCGACGTCCACGCCCATCTGCGCGAAGACGGAGTTGATGGACTTGTTCAGCGCCGTCTGGACGGTGACGGGGCCGTAGTCCTGGTCGTCCTCGTTCTCCGGGGCGAAGCCGATGTCGCTGCCGACGACCGGGCGTTTGCTGGTGCCGTCGTAGATCGTGTTGGCGGTGATCTTCTCGTCCTTCTGCGTCACGGCGTTCTCGTCGAAGGCCGCGGCGAGGATCACCGGCTTGAAGGTGGAGGCGGGCTGGTAGTCGGTGCGGGTGGCGTTGTTGAGGTAGTGGTCGGTGTAACTGGTACCGCCGTACATCGCCTCGACCGCGCCGGTCTTCGGGTTCACCGACACCGCGCCGGCCTGGACGTCGCCGTCGACCGGGCGTTTCTTCTTGTCCAGCTTGCTGGTCAGCTGTTCCTTGACGGCCGTCTCCAGCGCCTTCTGCTTGCTCGGGACGATGTTGAGCTCGATGTTCCAGCCGCCCTTGCTGACCAGGGCAGCGCCCGCCTCGTAGTTCTCGGCGGTGCCGTTGGCGACGAGCTGTCTGGCGAGTTCGGCGTTGGCCGCGTCGACCAGGTAGCCGACCTGGCCCTCCTTGCCGGGGGCGGCCTTGGGGTCCTTGGGGATCGGGAACTTCATGGCGTCGCGCTTGGCCTTGTCCAGCCAGTCCTGCCCGACCATGTTGTCGAGGACGTAGTTCCAGCGGGCCTGGACCAGACGCTTGCCGGTGTCGGAGGCGGAGGCCCAGTCGTACTGGCTGGGCGCCTGGAGCAGCGCGGCGAGGTAGGCGCCCTGCTCGACGGAGAGCTTGTCGGCGTCGACGCGGTAGTAGGCCTGGGCGGCGGCCTGGATGCCGTAGGCGCCGCGGCCGTAGTAGCTGGTGTTGATGTAGCCGGCCAGGATGTAGTCCTTGTCCTTCTCCCGGTCCAGCTTCAGGGAGATGACCAGTTCCTTCAGCTTGCGCGTGACGGTCTGTTCCTGGGTCAGGTAGTAGTTCTTGACGTACTGCTGGGTGATGGTCGAGCCGCCCTGCGCGCCCTTGCCCATGAGCGTGTTGAGAACACCGCGGGCGGTGCCCCTGAAGTCGACGCCGTTGTCGTTCCAGAAGGTCTTGTTCTCGGCGGCGACGAAGGTGTTCTGGACCGGCTTGGGGATCGTGGCGAGGTCGACGTTCTCCCGGTTGACCTTGCCGTCGCGGGCGAGGATCGCGCCGTTGCCGTACTTGTAGACGTTGCTCTGCAGGTTGGCGTCCGGGTTGCCCTCGGGGATCGGCGTGCTGACGTACAGCCAGACGAAGGCGCCGATGACGGCGGCGGTCATGAAGAGGAACGTGCCGAGGATCTTCTTCCAGGTGAAGAGCCGGCG
Organism: Streptomyces sp. NPDC031474; assembly: GCF_055581185.1. NCBI lineage: Bacteria > Bacillati > Actinomycetota > Actinomycetes > Kitasatosporales > Streptomycetaceae > Streptomyces > Streptomyces sp. NPDC031474. The sequence continues at coordinate 167,443 of NZ_JBVIJX010000017.1, read as the reverse complement.
TATGAAGCTCTTGTTCTTCTTGCCGGCCTTGCCCTTCGCGCCCCTGCCGCCCTTCTTCGCGCTTTTGCGGGCCGCCGCGCGCCCGCCGACCGCGGGGGCGGTCTCGGGGGCTGCCGCGGAGGCGCTCCGGGTCGCGGTCCTTTCCGCGGTCCCGGTGGCGGTCCCGGTGGTGGGGGGCGCCACGGACTCCGTCTCCGTCGAGCGGTTCCTGGGCGCGGCGCGGCGGCCACCGCGCTGTCGCGCTCGTCTCTCTTCCGCTCGTCCCATGAGTCCGCTCGCTCCGCTTCCTACTCGGCAGTCACACCAGTGCCCGTGGGCAGGGGCAGGTCAGCTCAGAAAGTTAACACCGCTGTCTATGGCGAGGGGCTGCCGATCCGGTGTTCGGGGGGCGTGAGAATCAGCACCCCGACCGGTGGAACCGGCAGACCGTCCCCACCGATTCGACGTACGAGAGGGGTACAGGGTTGCCGCGACGCGCTAAAGTGATATCACTTAGCTAGGCAGCCGTCATCAGATTCGGCTGCCTGGCCGACCGCACGACCGAAGAGAAGACGAAAGAGAACGGGGACCCGCCATGCCCACCTCCACCTCCACCTCCACCTCCGCGCCCGACGTCGACGCACCCGAGATGCCGGCCCCGCGTGTGCACGAGTTCCCCGCGCACAGCGTGGGCGGCGGGCTCGCGCTGCTGCTCGGGCTGGCCGGGCTGCTGGCCGGCGGCGGGATGATCGCCGCGGCCACCGCCGTGACCGCGACCGGCGTCAAGGCCGTGCTGATCACCGGCGGCATCCTGGTCGCCCTCGCCGCGTTCCTCGCGATGTGCGGGCTGAACACGGTGGCGCCGGGCGAGGCCCGCGTGGTGCAGCTCTTCGGCCGCTACCGGGGCACCATCCGCGAGGACGGGCTGCGCTGGGTGAACCCCTTCACCTCCCGCGAGAAGATCTCCACCCGGGTGCGCAATCACGAGACGGCCGTCCTGAAGGTCAACGACGCCTACGGCAACCCGATCGAGCTCGCCGCGGTCGTGGTGTGGAACGTGCAGGACACCGCACAGGCCAGCTTCGAGGTGGACGACTTCCTGGAGTTCGTCGCCACCCAGACCGAGGCGGCCGTCCGGCACATCGCCATCGAGTACCCCTACGACTCGCACGACGAGGACGGGCTCTCGCTGCGCGGCAACGCCGAGGAAATCACCGAGAAGCTCGCCATAGAACTGCACGCGCGCGTGGAGGCGGCCGGAGTGCGGATCATCGAGTCCCGCTTCACCCACCTCGCGTACGCTCCCGAGATCGCCTCGGCGATGCTCCAGCGGCAGCAGGCGGGCGCGGTGGTCGCGGCGCGGCGGGAGATCGTCGACGGGGCGGTGGGGATGGTCGAGGCGGCGCTCAGCCGGATCGCCGAGCAGGGCATCGTGGAACTGGACGAGGAGCGGAAGGCGGCGATGGTGTCCAACCTGATGGTGGTGCTGTGCGGGGACCGGGCGCCCCAGCCGGTCCTGAACACCGGAACCCTCTACCAGTGACGGTTCCCCCCGGGGGTTCGGCCCCTCAAGGCCGGCCGCAGCGCAAGCAGGTGCTGCTGCGGCTGGACCCGCTCGTCTACGACGCGCTGGCCCGCTGGGCCTCGGACGAGTTGCGGTCGGCGAACGCGCAGATCGAGTTCCTGCTGCGGAAGGCGTTGAAGGAGGCGGGGCGGCTGCCGGGAGAGACGGGACCGCTGCCCCGCCGCGGGCGCCCCCCGGGGGGATCGCCCCCGCGCCCCCCGTCGGCCTGAACGGCCTCGCCGTCGCCTGTTGCAGAACGGTGACAATCGGCCCCCACCTGCGCACGCGTACCCACCGCTGCGACCTGCACACCCCGCGTATACACACCGGGTATACACCGCATGTACAGTCCTCCTCATGTCCATCGGCCACACCCTCCTGGGACTCCTGGAGTCCGGGCCCCGCCACGGTTACGACCTCAAGCGGGCCTTCGACGAAAAGTTCGGTCACGACCGGCCCCTGCACTACGGCCAGGTCTACTCGACGATGTCCCGTCTGCTGAAGAACGGGCTCGTCGAGGTCGACGGCATCGAGGCCGGCGGCGGCCCCGAGCGCAAGCGGTACGCGATCACGGACGCCGGCGTCACCGACGTGGAGCGCTGGCTCGGCACGCCCGAGAAGCCCGAGCCGTATCTGCAGTCGACCCTCTACACGAAGGTCGTCCTCGCGCTGCTCACGCACCGCGACGCGGCCGAGATCCTCGACACGCAGCGGTCCGAGCATCTGCGCAGCATGCGCATCCTCACCGACCGCAAGCGGGGCGGCGACCTCGCCGACCAGCTGATCTGCGACCATGCCCTGTTCCACCTCGAGGCCGACCTGCGCTGGCTGGAGCTGGCCGCCGCGCGCCTCGACAAGCTGAAGGCGGCGGTGACTGCGTGAACGCTCCCGGGGGATCCCTGCTCATCGCCGAGAACCTGCGCAAGGCGTACGGGCCGACCATGGCGCTGGACGGCGCCGAGTTCTCCATCCATCCCGGCGAGGTCGTCGCCGTGATGGGCCCGTCCGGGTCCGGCAAGTCGACGCTGCTGCACTGCCTCGCCGGCATCGTGACGCCCGACTCCGGTTCGATCCTGTACGACGGCCGTGACCTCGCGACGATGAGCGACGCCCAGCGCAGTGAGCTGCGGCGCTCGGAGTTCGGGTTCGTCTTCCAGTTCGGACAGCTCGTGCCGGAACTGACCTGCGTGGAGAACGTGGCGCTGCCGCTGCGGCTGAACGGCACCCCGCGCAAGCAGGCCGAGCGCACCGCCCTGAGCTGGATGGAGCGCCTGGAGGTCGACGACCTCGGCAAGAAGCGGCCCGGCGAGGTGTCCGGCGGACAGGGCCAGCGGGTGGCCGTGGCGCGCTCGCTCGTCACCAGCCCGCGCGTGATCTTCGCGGACGAGCCGACCGGCGCGCTGGACTCGCTCAACGGCGAGCGCGTGATGGAGCTGCTCACCGAGGCCGCCCGGACGGCCAACGCGGCCGTCGTCCTCGTCACGCACGAGGCCCGCGTGGCCGCCTACTCCGACCGTGAGATCGTCGTACGGGACGGGAAGTCGCGGGACATGGAGCGGGTCGTATGAGCCTGCGCCAGTGGAATCGGGACCTGGGCATGGGGGTCCGGTTCGCCTTCGCCGGCGGACGGGAGGGCTGGGTCAGGGCCATTCTGACGGCGGTGGGCGTCGGCCTCGGCGTGGCGGTCCTGCTGCTGACGACGGCGGTGCCGAATGTGCTCTCGGTGCGTCACGACCGTGAACAGGCCCGGCTGGACTGGGCGTTCGGCGACTCGCAGCCCGCCAAGGCCGACGACACCCTGCTGATCAGGGGCACCGACACGGATTTCCGCGACAAGAGCGTGCGCGGCCGGTTGGTGGAACCGGAAGGGGCGCGCGCGCCGCTGCCGCCCGGCGTGAGCCGGTTCCCGGCGAAGGGCGACATGGTGGTCTCGCCCGCGTTGAAGAAGCTGCTCGCCGATGACGGTTCGGCGCTGCTGCGAGAGCGGATGCCGTACCGGATCGTCGGGACCATCGGGGAGAGCGGGCTGATCGGCTCCCAGGAACTCGCGTACTACGCCGGCGCCTCCGGGCTCGCCTCGCACATGGACAGCGCCGGTGTGACCCGGCTGAAGGAGTTCGGGAACCCGAAGCCGACGCACGAGCAGACCGACCCGGTGCTGGTCCTGCTGGTCCTCGTCGTCATCGTGGTGCTGCTGATGCCGGTGGCCGTGTTCATCGCCGCGGCCGTGCGGTTCGGCGGCGAGCGGCGCGACCGCAGGCTCGCGGCCCTCCGGCTGATCGGTTCCGACGGCCGGATGACCCGGCGTATCGCGGCGGGCGAGGCGATGGCCGGCTCACTGCTGGGCCTGGTCCTCGGCGCGGTCTTCTTCCTGATCGGCCGCCAGGCGGCGGGCACGGTCGAGGTGATGGACATCAGCGTGTGGCCCAGCTACCTCAACCCCTCCCCCGCGCTGGCCGCCCTGGTCGTGCTGGCGGTGCCGACGGCCGCCGTCCTGGTCACCCTGTTCGCGCTGCGCGGCGTGGTGATCGAGCCGCTCGGCGTGGTGCGCACGGCGAAGCCGGCCCGCCGACGGCTGTGGTGGCGGCTGCTGATGCCGGTGGCCGGCCTCGCGATGCTCTACCCGATGATCGGACAGGGCCGCGAGAACGGGGGCTTCAACCAGTATCTGGTGACCGGCGGCGTCCTGCTGCTCCTCGTCGGGATCACCGCGCTGCTGCCCTGGCTCGTGGAGACGGTCGTCGCCCGGCTCGGCTCGGGCGGTGTCGCCTGGCAACTCGCCGTACGGCGGCTGCAGTTGAGCAGCGGCACGGCGGCCCGGATGGTCAACGGCATCGCGGTCGCGGTGGCCGGGGCGATCGCCCTGCAAATGCTGTTCGCAGGCGTGGACGGCGACTACACCAAGCCCACCGGCCAGGACCTCACCCGGGCGCAGATGCAGGTCCGGGTGCCGGACGGCGCCCCGCCGGCCGCCACCGCCCAGAAGTTCGCCGACACCAAGGCCGTCCGCAAGGTCGTCGCCCTGTGGGAGGGCTACCTGGGCGACTCCTCCTGGCGGAGCGAGAACGGTCCGAACCTGTCCGCCGATCTGACCGTGGGCGACTGCCCGGCCCTGCGCGAGATGGCGAAGCTGCCCTCGTGCAAGGACGGCGACGTCTTCGCGCTCAAAACCTCCGAGAACTCCACCGACGGGCCGGAGCTGAACAAGCCCGGCAAGAAGTTGTACCTGGAGCAGTCCTCCCCCGGGGGCAGCGCGGAGGTCGTCTGGACCGTCCCCAAGGGCGTCGTCGAGGCCCAGTCGGTCAAAGGCCTGGTCGACTGGGAGCGCGGCGGCTTCCTGATGACGCCGAGCGCCCTGCCCAAGGCGGCCGACAAGACGGTCCGCGGTGAGCTGTACCTCTCGATCGACGAGTCCGTGCCCGACGCGTACGAGTACGCCCGCAACACGGCGTACCACGTGGATCCGCTGACCGACCCGATGATGTGGTCGTCCACCCGGCAGGACACGAAGTTCACCTCCATCCGCACCGGTCTGCTCGTCGGCTCCGCCTGTGTGCTGCTGCTGATCGGGGCGAGCCTGCTGGTCTCGCAGCTGGAGCAGCTGCGCGAGCGCAAGAAGCTGCTGTCGTCGCTGGTCGCCTTCGGTACCCGGCGGCGCACGCTGGGCCTGTCGGTGCTGTGGCAGACGGCGATCCCGATCGCGCTGAGCCTGCTGCTGGCCCTGACGGTGGGGCTCACACTGGGCGCCGTACTGCTGAAGATGACGTCCACCCCGGTGAGCGTGGACTGGGCGAGCGTGCTGGCGATGACCGGCTGCGGAGCGGCGGTGGTCCTGCTGGTGACGCTGCTCAGCCTGCCGCCGCTGCTGCGGCTGATGCGCCCGGACGGCCTGCGCACCGAGTAGTCACTCCCCCGTCCACACCGGCCACGGCAATCACACCGGCCACGGCAACCACGGCAAGGGCCCCTCCCCGCATCCGGGGAGGGGCCCTTCGTACTCGGACCCGGCCCCGACCGACGAGCTGTGCCCTTGCACCGGGAGCGAGGGCGAGGCCACCCTGGAACCGATCAAGCTGTCGGCCGGGAGTGAACTGCTATGACGCTGGATGCGCTGACGTCCGCGATTCCGGACTACGCCAGGGACCTGAGACTCAATCTGGGCTCGGTCATCGGCGACTCCAAGCTGTCCGCACAGCAGTTGTGGGGCACCGTGCTGGTGACCGCGATCGCCGCGCGCTCTCCCCTCGTGCTGCGCGAGCTGGCCCCGGAGGCAAAGGCGAACCTCTCCCCGGAGGCCTACACGGCGGCCAGGTCGGCGGCGGCCGTCATGGCGGTGAACAACGTCTTCTACCGCACCCGCCACCTGCTCTCCGACCACGAGTACGCCAATCTGCGCCCCGGTCTGCGGATGAACGTCATCGGCAACCCCGGTGTCGAGAAGGTCGACTTCGAGCTGTGGTCGCTCGCCGTCTCCGCCGTCAACGGCTGCGGTCTGTGCCTCGACTCGCACGAGCAGAAGCTGCGCAAGGCGGGCGTCGGGCGGGAGGTCGTCCAGGAGGCCTTCAAGATCGCTTCGGTGATCCAGGCGCTCGCGGTGACCCTGGACGCGGAAGCGGTGCTCGCCGACTGCTCGACGTGAGGTTCACTCGCGTGTCGTGACCGAGGCGTCGTCGGCCGGGAGTTGCGGCTTTTGGTCCTGCGGCGCGGCGGTCGGCGCGGCGCTCCGCGCGGCGGCGGGGGCGGGGGCGGCCACCGGTGCGACACCGGCCGCCGTGGCCCCCCGTGGCCGCGGCGACTGCCGCAGGGCCTGCTCCCGGGAGTAGGCGTGCAGATAGCCGACCACGGTGTTCGTCACGGCCACCAGGGGCACGGCCACGATCGCGCCGCCGATGCCGGCCACCATGCCGCCCGCGGCGACCGACAGGACCACCGCCAGCGGGTGGACGCGGACCGCGCGGCCGAGGATGAACGGCTGGAGGATGTGGCCCTCGATCTGCTGGACGGCCAGCACCACCGCCAGCGTCATCACCGCGGTGAACACGCCCTGCGTGACGAGTGCGACCACGACGGCCAGCGCGCCGGAGGCGACCGCGCCGACCAGCGGGATGAACGAGAACAGGAAGATGAACACGGCGAGCGGGACGGCCATCGGCACATCGAGGAAGTAGATGCCGAGGCCGATGAAGATCGCGTCGATCAGCGCGACTATCACCGTGCCGCGCACATACGCCGTGAGCGTCGCCCAGGCCCGCGGACCCGCTCCCGCCACGCCCGGCCGGGCCGCCGCCGGGACCAGCTTGAGCGTCCACTCCCAGATCCGCTTGCCGTCGTACAGCAGGAAGAGCGTCGAGAAGAACGCCAGGAGGATGCCGGTGAGCGCCTCGACCACGACGGTGACGCCTTCCAGGCCCACCGAGGTGATCGCGTCGGTGTTGTCGCCGATCGCCTCGCGCAGGTTCTTGGCGATGCCGTTGATCTGCTTGTCGGTGACGTGGAAGGGGCTGTTGAGCAGCCAGCGGCGCAGGTCGTCGATGCCGCTCTGGACCTGGTCGGAGAGGTTGTCGATGTTCGCCATGACCTGCCAGGTCACGAACCAGCCCATCAGGCCGATGACGACGAACCCGAGGATCGCCGTCAGCGCGGTGGCGGGCCCCCCGGGCACGCCGACCCGCTTCAGCCGGGCGACGGTGGGTTCCAGGAGCGCGGTGAGCAGCAGGGCCACCACGAAGGCCATGACGACGAGTTGGACCGCGCTGATCACCTTGATCAGGATCCAGACGGTCCCGGCGAGCACCAGCAGCCGCCAGCCGGCCTCGGCGGCGACCCGCACTCCCCACGGCACGGCCTGCACGGGGTCGGGACGCGCACTGCGCGGCGGAAGTTCCTCGGCCTCGGCAGGCACCGGAGCGGCCATGACGGCCGTGGTGGCTGTGGCGGTCTGGGCGGCGGGCGGCGGTTCCAGCGCGGGGCCCTCGCTCTCGCGCTCGACCTCCACGCGCCGTTCGTCGAGCCGCTCCCCCATTTCGGTCAGACCGGCGCCCAGCCGGCCGAGCCACCCTGGCACTCGCGACATGATCGGTCCTCTTCCCCCGTCTCTCCCCACCACTCCCCCTGGAGTCGTCGGTCCCGGCCGTACCGACCGTACAGGGCGAAAGCCCCTCCCCCTATGACGGGGAGGGGCTGCGCAGGGTTGAGCGAGAGTTGTGACGCCTACTCAGTAGGAGTGGTTGGCCTGCCAGTAGTCCCAGGCGCCGCAGGGGCTGTCGTAGCGCTCGTTCATGTAGTTCAGGCCCCACTTGATCTGGGTGGCCGGGTTGGTCCGCCAGTCGGCGCCGGCCGACGACATCTTCGAGCCGGGATAGGCCTGGACGAGGCCGTAGGCGCCGGAGGAGGCGTTGACGGCCTGATAGTTCCAGGTGGACTCGTGGTCCACGATGTTGCTGAAGCACTGGAACTGGTCGGCGGGCACGATCTGCCGGGCGATGGCCTGGACCTCGGCGACGGTGTACGACGACTGCTGGGTGAAGCTGCCGGGGTCCACGGTCGAACTGGAGGCGGACTTGGTCTGCGCCTCCGCGCGTTCCTTGGCCTCCTGGTCGGCCTTCGCCTTGTCCGCGGCGTCCTTGGCGGCCTTCTGCTTGGCCACCGCGTCCTTCGCCGCCTGCTTGCGGGCCGTTTCCTCCGCCGTCTTCCTGGCGGTGGTGTCGGCCGCGATGGCCTGCGCGGAGGCCTGCTGGGTCAGGGACGCGGTCTGTACCTGGGCCTGCTGGCCTACCGGTAAGTCCGCGAGGAGGGTCGAGTCGCCCGCCGTCGCCTCGGCGTCGTCGTTGGGCTGCGCGACGCTGCCCTGGGCGACGCCCATGACGGCGCCGACCGTGGTGACGGCGGTGGCAGAGGCCACGGCGAAGCCCCGGGCCGATATCCGGCTCACACGTATTCCTTCTGCTGAGTCATCAGGTGGTCAGGGTGAGGGGGGATGAACGGCCGGGGCCGCCCGGGTCGTGCTGGGTCCTGCTAGTACCAGTGGTTGGCCTGCCAGAACGACCACGCCTCACAGGGGCTGCCGTACCGGCTGTCCATGTAGTTCAGGCCCCACTTGATCTGGGTGGCCGGGTTGGTCTGCCAGTCGGAGCCGGCGGACGCGTACTTACCGGCGGGCAGCGCCTGGAAGAGACCGTAGGCGCCGGAGGAGGCGTTGACCGCGTGGTAGTTCCAGCTGGACTCGTGGTCCACGATGTTGCTGAAGCACTGGAACTGGCCGCTGGGCACCATCTGCGCCGCCATCGCCTGGATCTGGTCGATGGAGTAGGAGCTCAGGATGGGGAAGTCGCCCGCACTACGGCTGGCCTTGGTCTTGGCCTCGGCGCGCTCCTTGGCCGCCTTCTCGGCGGCCTCCTTCTTCGCGACGGCCGTCTCGGCGGCGGCCTTGCGGGCCGCTTCCTCGGCGTCCTTCTTCGCGCCCTCGTCCGCGGCGATGGCCTGGTAGCTGGCCTGCTGCGCGAGGGACGCCGTCTGTACCTGGGCCTGCTGGCCCACGGGGAGGTCGGCGAGGAGCGTCGCGTCGCTTGCCGTCGCCTCTGCGTCGTTGGGCTGCGCGACACTGCCCGACGCAACGCCGACGACGCTTCCGACAGCGGTGACCGCCGTGGCCGAGGCCACTGCGAATCCCCGGACCGAGATCCGGCTCACACGGTTTTCCTTCCAGCATCGCCCGCTTCGGTGACCCTGGCGGACGCAATCGTGCCCCTGACGCTGGTCTCCGAACTGCGGGGTCACAGGAGACACGGGCCCGGTGGGCAACTCCCGCTGGGGAAGCGCCGCGTGAAGCTCGGGCGGCATACGACGGTCGGTATGGAGTTGAGGATGAAGCTCAAGTGGTTCTGATCCGCTGGGGGTACAGGTGTGTCGTATGCGGGGCCTGACAGGACTGAGACTCTGCCGTAACCAAACGCGCAAGGCAATTCCGAGTTGCGTGTGAAAGCTCACATCTCCATTACCCCTGGGGATTTCACGAAAGGCCCACACGTGAAGGCGCCGCCCGGCTAGGCTCACTGCCTTTGCCGGACGACGCCAACTCACCTCAGCTTTTATGAAGTTGTCCGATCAGGGTCAGATCTGCCCGTCCTCCAGCATTTCGGTCACAAGTGCCGCGATCTGGGACCTCTCGGACCGGTTCAGCGTCACATGCGCGAAGAGCGGGTGTCCCTTCAGTTTCTCGACGACGGCGACCACACCGTCATATCGCCCGACCCGCAGATTGTCCCTTTGCGCCACATCGTGGGTCAGAACGACCCGGGAATTCGCGCCGATACGGGACAGAACGGTGAGAAGCACATTTCGTTCGAGCGACTGCGCCTCGTCGACGATCACGAAGGCGTCGTGGAGGGAACGGCCCCGGATGTGAGTCAGGGGCAGCACCTCCAGCATCCCGCGGGCGGTGATCTCCTCGATGACCTCGCGGCTGGTGACCGCGGACAGCGTGTCGAAGACCGCCTGCGCCCAGGGGCCCATCTTGTCGGCCTCGGAACCGGGCAGATAGCCCAGCTCCTGCCCGCCCACCGCGTACAGCGGCCGGAAGACCATCACCTTCTGGTGCTGGCGGCGCTCCAGGACCGCCTCCAGACCCGCGCAGAGCGCGAGCGCGGACTTGCCCGTGCCGGCCCGGCCGCCCATCGACAGGATCCCGACGTCCGGGTCGAGCAGCAGATCGAGCGCGATGCGCTGCTCGGCGCTGCGGCCCTTGATGCCGAACGCCTCCCGGTCGCCGCGCACGAGGCGCACGTTGCCGTCGGCGGTGACCCGGCCGAGCGCCTTGCCGCGCTCGGACTGGATGGTCAGACCGGTGTGCACGGGAAGGTCGGCGACCTCGGGCACGTAGGTGTGACCGACCTCGAAGAGGATGTCCACCTGTTCGGCGGACAGGCTCAGCTCGGACATTCCGGTCCAGCCGGAGGAGCCCGTGATGGCGAGCTCGGCGCGGTACTCCTCGGCGAGGAGACCGACCGAGGACGCCTTGATCCTGAGCGGAAGGTCCTTCGACACGACGGTGACGTCGAATCCCTCGGCCTGCAGATTGCGGGCGACCGCGAGGATGCGGGAGTCGTTGTCCCCCAGGCGGTAGCCGGTCGGCAGCACACTGGGGTCCGAGTGGTTGAGCTCGACACGGACGGTGCCGCCGAGTTCCCCGATCGGGATGGGGGCGTCGAGGCGACCGAACTTCACCCGGTAGTCGTCCAGCAGACGCAGCGCCTGCCGGGCGAAGTAGCCGAGTTCCGGATGGTGCCGCTTGGCCTCCAGTTCCGTGACCACCACGATGGGGAGCACGACTTCGTGCTCCTCGAAGCGGGTCATGGCGTTCGGGTCGGCCAGCAGGACGCTGGTGTCGAGAACATAGGTGCGCCGGTCTGGCATACGGCGCTTTGTGCTGGTCACCACGGAAGGACGTACCCCCTCGGATGAGGTCGGGGAGCGACGGAGTGGAGCTGGACCGGTTCTCGGCCGCCCTGCACGGGCCGAGAACCGGCCCCCCGCTGCTTCTTCCGTGCCGTGACCGCACGGTCGGGCTGGTGCAAAGGGCCTCCCGGGCGGACGGCCCCGTGCCGTCCGCTGAGATCCGACACCCGTGGTTCGGGCGTCGACCTGCTTGGCTTATGCCCTCGAACATGCGCCGCCATGCCACGGCATATGACGGCGCGCCGGTGAACTCCTCGTTACGTCCTTCGTTACTTCCGCCCCTGGCGACCCGCCGGTAGCCCGCAGCAGACGCCGACGGGCCGGCGGTGTCAGCCGCCGTAACGCCGGTGGCGGGCCGCGTAGTCGCGCAGGGCGCGCAGGAAGTCGACCTTGCGGAAGGCCGGCCAGAAGACCTCGCAGAAGTAGTACTCCGCATGGGCCGTCTGCCACAGCATGAATCCGGACAGCCGCTGCTCGCCGCTGGTGCGGATCACCAGATCGGGGTCGGGCTGCGCGCCGGTGTAGAGGTGGCGGCCGATCAGGTCGACGCTGACGGAGTCGGCGAGGTCCTCCATCGAGGTGCCCTTGTCGGCGGCGTCCACGATCATCGAGCGCACGGCGTCGGCGATCTCCTGGCGGCCGCCGTAGCCGATGGCGACGTTGACCAGTATTCCGTCGACGTGGGCGGTGGACTCCTCGGCCTCCTTCAGCGCGGTCTGCACATGAGAGGGGAGGATGTCGGGGGTGCCGACGTGGTGGACGCGCCAGCGGCCGTCGGCGGCGAGGGTGCGCACGACGTCCTCGATGATGCCGAGGAGCGGAACGAGTTCCTCCGCCGGGCGGTCGAGGTTGTCCGTCGACAGCAGCCACAGGGTGACGACCTCGACGTCCGTCTCGGTGCACCAGCCGAGGAACTCCTCGATCTTGTCGGCGCCGGCGCGGTGGCCGTGTTCGGTGGTGGAACCCGCGGCCTTTGCCCAGCGTCGGTTGCCGTCCATGATGACGCCGATGTGCTTGGGCACCTGAGCGTGGTCCAGGTGACCTTCGACCCGGCGTGCGTACAGCCTGACCAGAAGGCCGCGCAGCTTGTCGCGCAGGTTCACGTGAATGTCAGCCCCTCCGTACGGTGCGGTCCCCGCGGGGCGCAGCCTACCCCTGCGGGGCTTGGGTCGTTGAGCCGGGTGGGCACGGAGGGGGCGCTGGGGGAGGGCGGACGGGAGGCGCGCGGGGGCACAAAAAACGGGCCGGTCCGTGGGGGGGGGGAGACGGACCGGCCCGAGGGGGGGTTTCCACCATAACCCTTCGTAAGTGATGCTGCATGCATCAGCGCGCCACAACTACTCTCCGGAGTCGCCCGGCGACGCGCCAATGGCCGTTTAAGGCATGGTTCATGAGTGGTTCATGGCCAAAACGCAGCGGATTCCCAGGGTAATGGGGGTGTTTGCCGGAGGAAGCAGAGGTTTTGGGGCGACTTGGGCGAGGGCCGGTCAGCTGTCCGAGAGTCTCCCCGACGGGCTAACCCGACCGCGAACGCCGTCTTGACGCGGGCGTGACCGCGCAGCCCCCTCCACTGCGCGGTGACGTCCACGCAGCTTTGCTCACGCGAATTGTCTGACCTCGAACTTACGTCAGGTCCACGCCCGAATGTGAACGGTTCGCGATAACGATGCGGAAACTCCGTGGAGGCGGCGGGTCGCGCGAATGGAGAGGCGGAAGGAGGGGTGGAAGGAGGGGTGGTGCCGGCCCGGGGGCGCTCGGGGGGGGGTGCACGGCGGCGCAGAGGACAGGATCTGACCTCTTTGCCCCCTAACGTCGACGCCACGACCTTGAGGATCAGTTGGCGAGAGGCCTCCGCACGACGACTCGAACGACAGTTCCTGGCCAATTCGCCGGCAGGCGGTCCCAGGTCGCCCGCGAACGTCGTCGCGGACGTCGTCGAGGACGTCGTCGCGGCCATGCTCGGCGCCCACGCCCAGGTGCCGTCCGCGGCGGAGGTGGCGATCGGGGTGCGTGCGGCAGGAGTGACGCGGAAGGACGTGCGGGCCGCACTGTGGGAGGAGCGCTCACTGGTGCGTACGCACGGCCCGCGCGGGACCGTCCATCTCCTCCCCGCCGACGAACTCCCCCTGTGGAGCGCGGCGTTGACGGCGCTGCCGTCCGCAGCGGGCCCCTTCGCGCCCGACGTCCGGCTCACCGAGAAGCAGGCGGAGCAGGTGGTGGCGGCGATCGCCGACGCGCTCGACGGGGCGTGTCTGACGGTGGAGGAACTGGGCGAGCAGGTCGTCGCCCGCACCGGCCCCTGGGCCGGGGACCTGGTGATGCCCGCCTTCCAGGGCCTGTGGCCGCGCTGCCGTCCGGTACTTCTCCCCCATAGCCTTAAGGGCATGGGGGACCCCCACGGCGGGCCAGGCGGGCGCCCTGTGCTTCGGCCTGAACCGGGGCCGCAAGGTGACGTACACCCGCCCGCCCCGCTTCGACCCGCTCCCTGCGGACCTGGCCCTGCGCACACTCGTCCGCCGCTACCTGACGGCCTACGGCCCGGCGACGCCCGCGCACTTCGCCAAGTGGCGGGCGACGAAGGAGAGTTGGACGACCGGCCTGTTCGGGGAACTCGCGGCGGAGGGCGCGGTGGAGGAGGTGTTCTTCGAGGGCGCACGGGCCTGGGTGGCGGCCGGAGACACGGAGTTCTCCGATACGGCGGACCCGCAAGCCGCGGGCGGCGTGCGGGGTGTGCGGCTGCTGCCGTACTTCGACGCGTACGTCATCGCCGCGCAACCGCGTGAGCTGCTGTTCCCGGGGGCCGCGTACAAACGGGCGCTGGCCGGCGGCCAGGCCGGGAACCACCCCGTGCTGCTGATCGACGGCGTGGTGGCAGGCGTCTGGCACCAGGCGCGCCGCGGCCGTCGTACGACGATCACGGTCGAACCGCTGGACCGCCTGACGACCCGGCAGACGCGGGAACTCGGGGAACGGGCCGACCACGTCGGGGAGGTGCCGAGGCAACGGCCGAACTGGTCATCGGCGAGGTGACCACGGGACCGCACGCCTGAGGGGCGGTGGGGCGGGTCAGGCGGTCGGTTTGCGGGCCTCTACGAGGTGGCGGGTGCTGTGCGCGACGAACGGGCCCTCGGCCTCGATCCGCTCGTGCAGGGCGCGGAGTCGGGGCCGGTACGTCTCCACCGTGAAGCCCGGGACCATCCACACCACCTTGCGCAGGAAGTGCACGACGGCGGCGATGTCGTAGAACTCGATCCGCAGCCGTTCCGCCCGCAGGTCGACGATCTCCAGCCCCGCCGCCTCGGCGCCGGCGCGCTCCCGCTCGGGGTGCCGGGTGCTGCTGACCTCGTCGGGCTGCGGCCCCAGGAAGTACTCGACGAGCTCGAAGACGCTGCGAGGGCCGACGTGCTGGGCGAAGTAGGTCCCGCCGGGTTGCAGGACGCGGGCGATCTCACCCCAGAGGGGCCGGACCGGATGCCTGCTGCACACCAGGTCGAAGGCGGCGTCCGCGAAGGGCAGCGGGGCGTCCTCCGAACAGGCGACGACCGCGATGCCGCGCGGGCGGAGCAGCGCGGTGGCCTTGGCGACGTTCGCCGGCCAGCCCTCGGTCGCGACGGTGAGGACGGGCGCCTCGGGGCCGATGCGGGCGAGGGCGAAGTCCAGGACCTCCCCTCCCCCGGTCTGGATGTCGAGCGCGGCCGTCGCCCCGGCCAGCCGCTCGGCCAACGACACCGCGTACCCCCACGACGGCCGCTCCTCGGTGGCCCGTCCTTCGAACCACGAGAAGTCCCATCCCTCGGTGGGGACGGCGGCCCCTTCGGCCAGGAGGTCCTCGAAGCTGGGGCGCGGGTCGCGGTCGTCGGCGCTCATAGGGCGATCGTCACAGAAGAGGGACGCGGACGCCGCCGATTTTCATGCCGGTGCGGTGCAAGGGTGTCTCCCCTCACGGCACTTCGCCGTCGGCCCGGTCCGCCTCGACCGAGACCCGCGCCCCCGCTTTCACCCCCCACCCCGCCATGACACCCGCCTCCGCCTCCAGAACATGCCGTGCGCGCAGGCGCGGTCGGCCCAGCCGGTTGGGGCGCATCGTGCGGACGGCGAGGACGGTGAGGTCGCGGGTCAGGTAGGCGACATCGATGGGGATGCGCATACGGAAGGTGTGGATGCCGGAAGCGGGCGACAGCAACAACGCGCCGTCGACGGCGTCCCGGCCCAGGAGGCCCTTCGTACGGGCCCGGTAGGACGTGGCGAACTCCAACGGCACGGTCACGCTCGCGCCGCCGTCCCCCTGCACCGTCAACCGCCCCCGCCCGTCACGCCAACGCCTCATGTCCCGCCTTTCGCGTCCTGTACGGGCTATGTGATGCGCAAGATCAGCTCGCCGTGCGCGGGAACGTGACCTCCACTCGGCGGTTCTTCTTGCGGCCCTCTTCCGTGGAGTTGTCGGAGATGGGGTACTGCTCGCCGTAGCCGCGGACCTCGAAGGTGATGTTCGGGTTGTTCAGCGCACCCGCGAGTTGCGCCTGGACGGCGTCCGCCCGCTGCTTCGACAGGACGTCGCCGTGGGCGGAGGAGCCCAGGTTGTCGGTGAAGCCGAAGACGCGGACCAGGGTGGTGTTCTGCTTCCTGATCTCGGCGGCGATCGTGGCGATCCTGGCCTGCGCCTCCGGGCCGAGTTTCGAGCTGTCCTTGCCGAAGAGGACCTCGGCCTGGAGGGCGAACGTCACGTCCGCGTTGGTGTCCTCCCGCCGCTCGTCCCCCGCCTCGTCCTCGACGACCTGCTTGATGTCCAGCACCTTGGGCGCGGCGAGGGTGCCGCCCTCCGGGAGCTTGAGGTCGGGGTCGTTGGGGTCGACCTTCACGGGGGCGGAGGCTGTGGGTTCGGTGCCGGGCGGGACGCTGGGCTTGGTGTCGTCGGCGTGGGCGGCGGGGGCCATCCCGATGATCACGAGGGTGGCCGTGGCCACCGCCAGAGTGAGACGTGGGGTCATGGCCGTCCTCACCCGGAGATCTTGATGACCCCGCTGGGGAACAGCGGGAGTTGGAAGGTGACGTCGGTCGAGCTGGCGGGGGGCGCGGGGAACTGGAGGAAGACGTCGATGGATTCGCCCGCCTTGAGTGCCGAGAAGCCTGTGGTCGTCAGAGGACGGCCGTCTGTGTCGCGGAGGACGTAGTAACGCTTCTTGCTCTTGGAGTCGACGAGGGTGGCTCCGCCGAGGGACCTTCCGTTGTTAATGATCTCGGTTTCGTTGCCGCTCAGGGCGGACGGGATCGTGACCAGCGTGCCACTGTCGTTCTTCAGGGTCCCGTTCACGGTGACGAAGCCGCCGGAGTCGCGAACGGCGGAAGTGATTTGGAGCAGCAGCCCACTCGGGCCCTTCAGTTCGGCAATCGGTTCCTCGGACTGCCCTTCCTGCGTGTCCGGCTGCGATCCACCGGTCTTGGACGCGGACGACGAGCTCTGCGGCTTCTTGTCGTCGTCGCCCCCGCCGCCGCAGGCCGCCGTGCCGAGAGCCAACCCGGCCACGACGGTCAGCGCGACCATCCCCCTACGGGCTTTCGCCGTGAACCGCATGCTCATCACTCCGCTTCCTTCACCACTTGTCGTTCACGCGTCAGTCTTTGGCCAGGTGGACGTCGAAGAGGTCCTCGGGCTTGGGCAGATCGGCGGGATCGTCCGGGTCCGGCTCCCAGTTCCCACCCTTGCAGGTGAGCGTCGGCAGCACGTCGTCCCCAGGGTCCCCGCCCGGCGGTTCACCCGACGGTTGGCCAGACGGCTCGACCGGCGGCTCGGATGGCGACTCGGATGGCGACTCGAAACTGCACAGAGGCTCGATCACTGCGGTGGCATTGGCGTGTGCCTGCCTGTCCGCCGTGCCGGGCACGACAGACTCCCCGACGGTCTTGTTCGTCTGAGCCCTGACGGTGTAGCCGAGAGGGCCGTCAGGGACGCACTCGGCCGTCGCATCGTTCATCTCCGCCAGCTGCTTGGCCCGCCAACACGCGTCGTCCGCCCCGTTGCCCTCGAAGATGCTCTGCCACTTCCTCGGGTCGCTGACGTCCAGTACCCACAGGTCGGCCAGCTGGTCCCGGGTTTCCTGCGCCGCCGCCAGCGCCGCCGCGTCCGCCGCCGTCTGAGCGCCGTTGCGGTTCACCGCCGCCTGGCCGACCGCGAAGTACGCGAACGCCAGAAAGAGCAGGCCCGCCACCACCATGATGTAGATGGGGAAGACCTGCCCTGAGTCGCCGTGCACGCGAACTGGGCCTCGGGTCAGGGGGCCACCTTTTCGATCTGGGTGGTGAGCTTGTCGACGATCGTCTGTCCCAGGTTCGTGTTCGCGATCAGGACGACGATCGCCACCACCACCGCGATGATGCCGAGGTACTCGACCGCGGTCTGCCCCCTGTCGCCGTGGGCGCGGCGGCGTACGGCCTGCGCTGTCGTGTTCGTCCAGCCGCTCACCCGGACCTTTGCCGCGACGGCGGTCTTCAGCAGCAGGTCGCTCATGGCGTTCCCCTCCATCGGTGGCGTGACCGGCAACGTAAGGCCGTGTGTCCACCTTGGAGAAGGGTCCGGGGGCCCAATCCCGGGCCCAGGCGGGAGTACGGCGGATTCGGAGCCTCACGAAGTCACCGCCGTTCCCAGCCACTTGGCCGCTGCCTCGGAGCGGCTGCTGCTGTGCAGCTTGGCGAAGATGCGGTTGATGTGGTTCTTGACCGTCTTCTCGCTGATGAAGCAGGTGGCGGCGATCTGCTGGTTGTTCATGCCCGACGCGATGAGGTCCATGATCTCCGCCTCCCTCGCGCTCAGTGGGAACCTCTCCCTGCCTACCGACGCCGGCATCGACGTCGCCATCGACTGTCCCATAGTTGGTTGCAACTGCGAAAGCCGTTTCGTGAAAGACGGTGAAAGTAAGGGTGTTGAGTCCGCTTCGGCGTGTGCAGTCGCATCGTTCTGGATGTGCGCCAGCACTGCCGTCGCCGCCGTCGGGGTGAAGTGGGCGCGGCCCCGCGTGACGTCCCGTACCGCCGACACCAGCTCCTCCACGGTGAACTCACCGTGGACCAGATAGCCCCCGGCCCCCTCGCGCAGGGCCTGCTGCACGATCTCGGGCTCGTGGCTGTACGTCAGCATCACGACCCGGGCGATGCGCGCCAGGTGGGGAAGGGCCGAGAGGCCGTCGACGCCGGGCATGCGGACGTCCAGGAGGACGACGTCTGGGCGGTGCCGGAGGGCGGACTCGTAGGCCTCGCGGCCGTCCGCCGCCTCCGCGACGACCGTGAGGTCCTCGCGGCCGGAGAGGAGCGCGGTCAGCCCCGCGCGGACGACCGGGTTGTCGTCGGCCACGATGACGCGGACGGGGTCGGGCCGGTGCGGTGGGGGGAAGAGCGGCTGCACGGTGTCGGGGTGGGGCGGTCGGTCCGGCATCAGGCGGCCTCCTCTCGTGGGGCGAGCGCGGCCAGGGGGAGTTCGACGCGGACCTCGGTGCCCCGGGAGTCGGGGCCGTGGCCGATGTGGATGCGGGCGCCGACGGAGGCGGCCCGTTCCACCATGCCGACCAGGCCGAAGTGGCCGGTGCGGCGAAGCTGTTCGAGGGTGGTGTCGGGCGGGAGGCCGCGGCCGTCGTCCCGGACGGTGAGCGTCAGGAGTTCGCCGGTCACGACCGCTCGTACGTCGATGTGGGTCGGGGCCGCGTGACGGTGGGCGTTCTCCAGGGCCTCCGCGGTGATGGTGAGGAGCTGGCGGGCGACGGCGGGCGGGACGGGCAGCGTCGTGCTGTCGCCGGCGGGGCGGTGGTACGTGATCGGCAGGCCGGTCCGATCAGCGAAGTCGTCCGCGGCGGACGCCAGTTCGGGGAGGAAGTCGGCGCCTGGCAACGGGTCCGACTCGCGGCGCAGGTCGGTGAGGAGTTCACGGGACTCGGCGGCGGCGCGGCGCGCGGCCCTGGCGACGAGTTCGGCGTGTTGGCGTACCCGGGTCGGGTCCATGTCGGGTGAGCCCGCCGAATGGGCCAGGGCGTCCGCCGCGAGGGCCACGCCGTGCAGCGTCTTGGCCACCGAGTCGTGCATCTCGCGGGCCAGCCGGGCGCGTTCGGCGGCGACCGCCTCGGTGACGGCCAGCCGGGCCTTCACGGTGGTCAGGGCCTGGGTTGCCGTGCCGAAGCGGAGCATCAGCTGGCGCAGGGCGGAGCCGACCGCGCCGGTGATGACGCAGAAGCCGGGCAGCAGCAGTCTCTCCGCCAGGCCCGCCCCCGACTCCCGTACGAGGGTCGCGTGGACCAGCAGCAGGATCAGCGACTGAAGGGAGGCGAAGCAGGCGGCGCCCCGCCAGCCGTAGACGATGCCGGCGAGGAGCGGGGTGCAGACGCTGACGTAGGCGAGCGTGGTGTCCGGGCCCGCCGAGATCAGCAGCAGGGTGCCGAACAGGGTGTCCGCGACCAGCAGGGAGGGGTGGCGCAGGAGGAGGGGGCCGAAGCGCTCCCAGTCACGGAAGAGGACGTACGAGCCCATGAAGGTGACGACCACGGCCGCGCCCACCAGGCGGACGCTCATGCCGGGGGCGGCGTTGAGGAGGGCGGCGGGGGCGGCGACGGCGATCATGGCCAGGCGGAAGGCGAAGACCTGGCGGCACATCGCTTGAAGCGCGTTGACCTGGAGGGAGATGGAGGCCTCGCCCGCGGCTGTCTGGCCCGCAGCTGCCTGACCCTCGGTTGCCTGCCCCGCGGTGGCCTGGCCCTCGGCTGCCCGGCCCATGGCTCCCTGGTCCTCCGCTGCCCGGGCCGTGGCTGCCCGTCCAGCGGCTGCCCGGCGCTCGGCTGCCCGACCGCCGATTGCCCAGCCGCCGGTCTCCCTGCCGCCGGTCTCACTGCCCCCGGTCTCGCTGGCGCGACCAGCGCGGCTGCGGCGGCGCCACTGCCTCGCCCGCGTCTCCATGGTGACCGTCATGACCGTCCGCCCTAGTCGCCCGTGATCGAGCTGAAGTCCGTGCCGGAGCCGAGCAGCATGCCCGCGCCGAGGAGGAGCATCGTCGCCGGGACCATGAACGTCGTGATCATCAGCGTGGCCTTGGGGACCGCGCGGGCCGCCTTGCGGCGGGCGTTCTGCGCGTCCGTGCGGCGCATGTCCTTGGCGATCGAGACGAGTGTGTCGACGATCGGCGCGCCGAGTTCCTCGCCCTGCTGGAGCGCGGTGACGAACATGGCGACCTGCTCGGAGTCGTTGCGCCGGCGCAGTTCCTGGAAGGCCTCGCGGCGGCTCACGCCGAGGTCCATCTGCCGGAGGGTGATGCGGATCTCGTCCGCCCACGGGCCCTCGTAGCGGGACGCCACCCGGTCGAGGGCCTGGCGGAAGCCGAGGCCCGCGCTCACCACCACGGCGAGGACGTCGAGGAAGTCCGGCAGGGTCCGCTCGATGGCGTCCTTGCGGATGCGGATCGCGGACCAGATGCCGACCTCGGACCAGAACAGGCCGAAGGCGAGCATGAGGAGCGCGACGAAGAAGCTGCCCTGGAGCAGGGCGGCGAAGGCGCCGAGGGCGCCGATCGCGCCGTAGACCGCGCGCCGGGCCGCGTAGCGGTCGATGGTCAGGCCGCCCGGGTTGCCCGCGAGGTCGATCCTGCGGCGGTAGCGGGTGACCTGCTTGGGGCCCATCAGCCGCAGCACGGCGGGCGCGTACCGCATGCCGAGGCGGTCGATGAGCGAGCCCACGGCGCTGGTGCGGGTCGCGCCGACCTCCAGGGCCAGTGCGAGGTCGCTGGGCAGTTTCACCTCGGCCCGGTACATGCGGATGCCGGCGAACATGCCCCAGACGCTGAGGCCCACGGCGAGTGCGAGCAGCAGTTCCATCCCTGGTTCCCCCTGCTCAGACGTCGATGCGGGACATACGGCGGATGAGGACGAAGCCGACGGCGTAGAGGCTGAAGGCGATGATCACGCAGGCCTGGCCGACGGGCGACCCGGTCATACGGTCCAGCGTGCCGTCCTCGACGCTGTTCATGAGGAACAACGCCCCGACCCCCAGCACCGGCACGGCGTAGGAGGTCATGTTCACCTGCGACAGCTGGGTGCGCACCTCCCGCCGGGTCTCCTTGCGTTCCTCCAGCGTCTCCGTCAGGTTGCGCAGCGCGCCGACGACCTGGCCGCCGGCGCGGTTGGACAGGACCAGGGTGGTGACGAGGACGACGAGTTCTCGTGAGGGGAGACGGTCGGCGAGTTCGCCCAGGGCGTCGTCCATGGAGTGGCCGACCGTCAACTGGTTGGCCACCTTGGCCAGTTCCTCGCCCGCCGGGGCCTCCAGCTCCTCCGCCGCCATGCCGATGGCGGTGCGCAGCGCCAGGCCCGCGTGGGTGGCGTTGGCCAGGATGCGGGCCAGTTCGGGGAGTTGGTTGATGAACCTCTCGATGCGTTTCTGGCGCTGCCAGTTGAGGAACTGCCAGGCCGCCCAGACACCCAGGAGGCCGGCGATCGGGCCGAAGAAGGGGGCCAGGGTGGCCTGCCCGACCAGCCACAGGCCGGCCACCGTCGCCAGCATGTAGACGAAGAACTCGCCGGGCGTCATGTCCAGGCCGGTCGCCGTCAGTTTCAGCTCCAGCTTGCGGCCCGTGGTCGTGCGGCGCAGCCTGCGGTCCAGGCTGCGGAAGCGGCGTCGGCGGGCGGTGCCGGTGAGCTGGCCGGTGGAGGAGAGGCGTTCCACCAGTTCCGCCCGCTGGGCCCGGCCCTTGGCGTAGACGTGCACGCCGATGACGGCGAGGACGCAGGTCAGCAGGGCCACGCCGGTGGTGAGGGTGGTGAGGGTGTCGAGGTCCATCAGCGTTACCGGGCTTCCCTTGTGGTCAGTTCGAGCGCGTCCCGTGCGACCCCGAACGCCTGCGGTATCGGCTGGCTCGCCATGTAGAGCCGGTCGGCGGTGCGGCGGGGCAGCGGGAAGTACTCGAAGGCGCCGTGGATCCGGCCGTCGGCGGTCATCGGCTGGGCGTTGAAGCGGGCGATCGTCGCCAGCCGGTACGGCTCGCCGCCGTGGCTGTCGAGCAGGGCGATCTCGGTGATCCTGCGGGCGCCGTCGGCGAACCGGGTGAGCTGGACGACGACGTCCACCGCGCTGTTGATCTGGTCGTGCAGGGCGACGAAGGGGATCTCGACGTCCGACATCGAGGCGAGGGTCTGCAGACGCATCAGGGCGTCCTCGGCGCTGTTGGCGTGGACCGTGGCCAGGGAGCCGTCGTGGCCCGTCGACATCGCCTGGAGCATGTCGAGCGACTCGCCACCGCGGACCTCGCCGACCACGATCCGGTCCGGGCGCATCCGCAGGGAGTTGCGGACCAGGTCGCGGATGGTGATGCGGCCGTTGCCCTCGACGTTCGGGGGGCGGGACTCCAGACGGATCACATGCGACTGCTGGAGCTGGAGTTCCGCGGAGTCCTCGATGGTGATGATGCGTTCGCCGTCCGGGATCAGGCCGGAGAGGGCGTTGAGGAGGGTCGTCTTGCCGGTGCCCGTGGCGCCCGAGACGATCACGTTGAACTTCGCCTGCACCAGGCCCGCCAGCAGGTACAGCATCTGCTCGTCCAGTGAGCCGAAGCCCATCAGCTCGTGCAGGGTGAAGGAGCGCGGGAAGCGGCGGATGGTGAGGGTGGGGCCGGTGAGGGACAGCGGCGGGATGATCACGTTGACGCGTTCGCCGGAGGGGAGGCGGGCGTCGACCATCGGGTTCGTCTCGTCGACACGTCGGTTGACCGTCGAGACGATGCGTTCGATCGTCTGCATCAGTTGGTCGTTCGACGCGAAGCGGAGCGGGAGTTGCTCCACCCGGCCGCCCCGCTCGACGAAGATCGCGTCGGGGCCGTTCACCATGATCTCGGTGATCGACGCGTCTTCGAGCAGCGGCTCCAGGATGCCGAGGCCCAGCGCCTCGTCGACGACCCGGCGGATCAGCTGCGAGCGCTCCACCGTGGACAGCACCGGGCCCTCGCGGCTGATGATGTGCCCGAGCACGCGCTCCAGCCGGGCCCGGCGCTCGGCCGCCGCCAGCGAACTCATCTCGGCGAGGTCGATCTCCTCCAGCAGCTTGGTCCGGTAGGAGGAGACCAGATGGCCGTCCTCGCCCCGGCCGCCGTTCTCCTCGGGGGAGGTGATGCGTGCCCGCAGGCTCATGTCGGATGCCCTTCCCTCAGTGGTCGACCGGCATCGTGGCCGTCTTGTGTG
Organism: Streptomyces sp. NPDC031474; assembly: GCF_055581185.1. Taxonomy (NCBI): domain Bacteria; kingdom Bacillati; phylum Actinomycetota; class Actinomycetes; order Kitasatosporales; family Streptomycetaceae; genus Streptomyces; species Streptomyces sp. NPDC031474. The sequence goes on along the minus strand of NZ_JBVIJX010000017.1, from coordinate 144,250 downwards.
CCTCGCCGAAATTCCCGATGCCGGGGATGACGGACGGGATGGTGACGGTGGAGGTGACCGTGACCTCGTCGTCGCCGAACGCGGACACGCAACTCGCGTTCAGCCGACTGCTCACCGCCTGCTGGCAGTCGGCGTTGTAGTCCCCGTCGAGGGACGCGCTGCGGGCCCCGGTCCGGGCCGCCGTGCCCGCCTGCTGGGCGGCGTAGGCGATCAGGCCGAGCTGTACGGCGCCCAGCGCGACCAGGAGGAGCAGGGGCAGGAACCCGAGGTACTCCAGGGCCACTTGACCCCGGTCGCCTGCACCCTTTCGGCGATCGCCTGCGCCCTTTCGGCGTCCGTACGCCATCTCAGTCGCCTTCCTCTTCCTCGACGGCGCCCGCGTGGCCGTGCACCGGGAACGGGAAGTCGATCAGGCCCGGGAAGAGGACGGGGACGTAGAGGGTGACGTCGGCCGTCACATAGCCGGTGCCGCCGCAGTCCACCTCGGCGTTCCCCTTCCACGCGTCCCCCAGCTTGGCCAGGCCCGCCTCCTGGCAGACCCCCGGCCGCTCCCCCCGAGGCGCCGCCGTGCCGGCCCGCACCGCCTCGTCGGCAGCATTCCCCGCGAGCGTGAAGGTGTACCCCACCAGGACGAACTGCCACACCACCACCAGGGTCACGATGATCAGCGGTGTCATGCCGAGGAACTCGATGGTGACCTGTCCCCGGTCCTTCGTGAGACGTCCCTTCGCGAGCCGCCCCTTCACGTGCCTCACGTGCTGCCTCACAAGCCACACGTGCCTCACTCCCTCCGCCGCCGGAACCCGACCGTGCCCCGGTCCCCGCCCCGGGCCCGTCCCCCGCTCCTGCGCACCAGCGCGGCCTCGGGCGCCCTGACCAGCCCCAGCTCGCCGGCGAGCGCCCACAGGGCCTGGCGGACGGCGCCCTTGGCGTCGAGGGTGTCGACGCGGCCGGCGTCCACGGCGGCCTGGAGTTCCTTGAAGTTCGCGGGGACCGTGGTCGTGGCGAGGGCCGTGCCGGTGATCTTCTGGATGAGCGGCGGCTGGATCTCCGTACCGCGGCTGTGCCGGTTGACGACGACGGTCGTCTCCTCGGCCTTGCGGATCTGGAGCCGGTCCCACATGCGGACGGTGCGTTTGGCGCCGCGCACGGCGACCACGTCGGGGGTGGTGACGAGCAGCGCGCGGTCGGCGAGTTCGACGGCCGCCGCGCCCGCGCCGCCGAGCTGGGCGCCGCAGTCGACGACGACGACCTCGTAGCGGGAGCGCAGGGCGCTGAGGATCTGGCGGGCGGCACGGTCGGTGACCTCCTCGCCGCGTTCGCCCTCGCCGGGGGCGAGCAGCAGGGCGACGCCGCTGTCGTGGCGGAAGACGGCCTCGGCGAGGATGCGGGGCGAGATGTCGGCGATGGCGGCGAGGTCGACGACCGAACGGCGGAACTGGACGTCCAGGTAGGAGGCGATGTCGCCGGCCTGGAGGTCGAGGTCGACGAGCGCGGTCGGCCGGCCGGACGCCTGGGCGGCGAGGGCGAGCTGGACGGCCGTGAGGGTCGCGCCCACGCCGCCCTTCGCGCCGCTGACGGTGACGACGGTGCCGCCGACGCCGGTGAACACGTCGCCGCCGTGCCCGAGATGGCGTCGTACGCCCACCGACCACTGGGCGACGGCCTGGACGCGGCTGGCGAGATCCTCGTAGCTCAGCGGCAGGGTGACCAGGCCGCGGGCGCCGGAGTCCATGGCGGCGGCGAAGAGGCCGGGGCCCGCGTCGGTGGTGACGAGGATGACGCCGACCGCCGGGAAGCGCAGGGCGACCTCGCGGACCAGCTCCAGCGCCGGTACGGGACCGATGCGTTCGTGGACGACGACGACCTCGGGCAGCTCGTCGACCGACTCGGCGGCCAGCCGGGCGAGGGTGTCGACGAGCTGCGTGGAGTCGCCGACCGGGGTGACCGGTTCGGCGTCCGGGAGCTGGCTGAGCAAGGTGGTGAGGGAACGGACCGCGTCCGCGTCGCCGACGGCCGGGAGGATCCTCGTGGGCATGGGCGGCGGCCTCTCACTTGTCCGTGGTGAGCTCGTACGTACGATCCCGGTCGGGGACCGTGGTGTCGCCGCCGGGTGCGACGAGGGCGAGGCGGACGCGCTTGGCGAACGACTCGGCGTAGGTGAGACGCTGGGCGTCGAGGGTGGACAGCGCGAAGGTGATCGGGACCTGGTCGGTGGCCGACCGGTTGCGGTTGCTCTCGTCCGGTTCGAGGGCCTTGATCTCGCCGACGTCGAGGACCCGGGCGTTGGTGACGATGATCTTCGACTGATCGGGGTCGGTCGCGCGGGCGCCCTCGAAGGTGGCGTACACGTTGACGGTCGACCCCGGGGTGATCTTGCCGGCGACGCCGGTGGCCGCGTCGATCATGATGGCGACCTCCTGCTGCCCCGGCTGCAGGGCGGGCTGGTCGACGATCATGTCGCTCTGCAGCAGCGAGCCCTTCTTCAGCGTCGTCACCGCGATCTTGCCGCGGATGGCGGCGAGGTCGGTCACGGCGTTCTCCGACAGCCAGCGCTCCGGCATCTCTATCTTCTTGAACTGGTCCGCGCTCAGGGCGGCGTAGGGGGCCACGTCCGAGCGCAGCTCGTAGGCGGTGACCTCGGGGCCGACCTTGGACTTCACGTCGTCGATGACGGAGAGGACGCCGGCGAAGGCCGCGAGCGCGCACAACACCGACAGAAGCAGGAGAATCACGCCGCGGCGCTGACGGGAGTTCATGGGCCGTACAACCTCGTTGGGGGTCGGGTCGAGCGGACGGAAGGAGGCCTACAGGTCAAGCTGTGTCAGCCGCCCGCGGTGAGCGCGCGGGCGGGTCGGGCGGTGAGCTCGGAGGCGGGCGGCGGGGTGGCGGAACAGAAGACGCAGCGGTCGCCGATGACGTCGATGCCGCACCAGTGGCAGACGCCCTGCTGCACCGAGGTGACCAGTTGGTAGAGGACCGAAAGGTCGGGCAGATAGCCGCAGAACTCGATCGCCTTGCCGGTGCCCCACCAGTCGGCGGACTCGGCGGGCAGGGTCGTCTCCCGCAGCCCCTGCACCTTCCAGGCCGGGGCGAGGGTGTCGGTGACCCAGTCGGACTGGAGCTGACCGCGGGCGACGAGCATCCAGGTGCCGAACTCGGGCCCGGGAAGCGTTACTTCGGGGCTCGCCTTCACCATCTCCGCCTGCGGATGCGCCAGCACACCGAACTGACTACCCGGAACCCATGACCGGGCATGCGACTTCAGGCCGACGACCGGAACCCGGTCGAGGCGGGCCACGGACCCGAGGAGCGCGCCCGCGTGGAGGTAGTGGGTGAGCAGCCGGCCCGCGGAGGCGAGGACGCCGGGGCCGAGGTCGCAGGAGGCGAGCTGACGCAGCTGGCGGGCGAGGACGGCGACGGCGAGCGGGGGCAGTTCGGGACGGAACAGCGCGATGCGGTCGCTCTCCAGGAGGGAGCGGATGGTGTGCAGCCGCTGCTCCACAGCGGGGGGCACGGCCCGCGAGTACACGACGATCACATGCCCGTACTGTTCGAGGAGGGTCTGGACGGCGGCGAGGGCCCCCTCCAGCGGCTGCCGGTCGAGGTCGGCGAGGACGGCCGCGGGCAGGGTGCGCTCGTCCTGGGGCGGCAGCGCCAGGTCCGCTCCGGTCACGGCAATGGCAGTTGGCACACGCAGCTCCCCGATTCCCGCGGTCCGGCCCACCGGCGTTACTCCGGTGCACCGGGATGACTTCATTGCGTGACTACCTCAGCACTGTATCCACGCCCCTGTGGCCGGAGAACAGCTTTCCGTGACGGCCAGCAAACTCTTCTTCACGCAAGTCACGGCAAACCGGGGCAGGTTACGCACCCGCTGTCTCCCACCGGCCTCTACGGGCCCTCCACAATCGGACTCCTTGACAACGGAATTGGTCTGGACCAACTTATTGTCATGTACCCAATCAAGAGAGCGACACGGCTCTGGGCAGGAGCGGTGACCGCCGCCCTCACCCTCTCCCTGACGGGCGCGGCTCAGGCGTCCGCCGCGGACCTGAACAACGCGAAGAACGCCGGCTTCGAGTCCGGCCTGAACGGCTGGGCCTGCTCGGCCGGCAGCGGTACGACCGTCTCCTCCCCCGTGCACGGGGGCGCGGCGGCGCTGAAGGCGACCCCGGCCGGCCAGGACAACGCCCAGTGCACCCAGAGCGTGGCGGTGAAGCCCAACTCCACGTACACGCTGAGCGCGTGGGTCCAGGGCGGCTACTCCTACCTGGGCGTCACGGGCACGGGCACGACGGACGTCTCGACCTGGACCCCGGACTCGTCGTCCTGGAAACAACTCTCGACGACCTTCACCACCGGAGCGTCCACGACCTCCGTGACGGTGTACACGCACGGCTGGTACGGCCAGCAGCCCTACTACGCGGACGACGTCTCGGTCTACGGGCCCGACGGCGGCGGTGGCGGCGACCCGGCCCCGACGATCCCGTCCGCACCGACCGGCCTGACCGTGTCCGGCACGACCTCTTCATCGGTGTCCCTGTCCTGGTCCGCGGTGTCGAACGCGACGGGCTACAACGTCTACCGGGGCGGTACGAAGGTCACGTCGGTGACCGGCGCCTCGGCGACGGTGACCGGCCTCACGGCGTCGACGTCGTACGGCTTCCAGGTGACGGCGACGAACGCGGCGGGCGAGTCCGCGAAGTCGACGACGGTGACGGGCACGACGACGTCCGGCACCGGGAGCGGGGGCGGTTCCCTGCCCAAGCACGCGGTGACCGGCTACTGGCAGAACTTCAACAACGGGGCGCGGGTGCAGCGCATTTCGGATGTGTCGTCCCAGTACGACATCATCGCGGTGGCCTTCGCGGACGCGACGACCACCCCGGGCGCGGTCACCTTCAACCTGGACTCGGCCGGCCTGGGCGGCTACACCGTGGACCAGTTCAAGGCGGACATCAAGGCGAAGCAGGCGGCCGGCAAGAAGGTCATCGTGTCGGTGGGCGGCCAGAACGGCACGGTCTCGGTGAGCGACGGGACGTCCGCGACGAACTTCGCGAACTCCGTGTACACCCTGATGCAGACGTACGGCTTCGACGGCGTGGACATCGACCTGGAGAACGGCCTCAACGCCACCTACATGAGCCAGGCGCTCCGCACGCTGTCGGGGAAGGCGGGACCGGGGCTGATCCTGACGATGGCCCCGCAGACGATCGACATGCAGTCGACGTCGAACACCTACTTCCGGACCGCACTGAACGTGAAGGACATCCTCACGGTCGTCAACATGCAGTACTACAACAGCGGTTCGATGCTGGGCTGCGACGGCAAGGTGTACAGCCAGGGCTCGGTGGACTTCCTCACCGCCCTCGCCTGCATCCAACTCGAGGGCGGCCTGTCCCCGTCCCAGGTCGGCCTGGGCCTCCCGGCCTCGACGAGCGGCGCGGGCAGCGGGTACGTAGCCCCGAGCGTGGTCAACAACGCCCTGGACTGCCTGACAAAGGGCACAGCCTGCGGCTCCTTCAAACCGTCGAAGACATACCCCGCCCTCCGCGGCGCGATGACGTGGTCGACGAACTGGGACGCGACGGCGGGCAACGCGTGGTCGTCGGCGGTAGGCCCGCACGTGCACGGGTTGCCGTAGGCAGCGGGGGCGGCGTGGACGTTGCGTCACGCAACCGCCCCATGTGATCTTTAGGACGTGAGCACGAAGGGGGCCGCGGGAGCAGGATCGCCGAGCCGTCCGAGACCTTGGTTCACAGGGCTTGGGCTCGGCGTCCTCTTCGGCGGACTGACCGCAGCGGTGTCCATCGTCACCATCGGCAGGTCATGGGCCGCGTGCGACATCGGCATCAACGCAGCGGCCAACAGCATGACTTTGCTGTTCCTCGCCCCGCTCATATGGATCGCCACCGCAGTCCCGTGGGTGGTCCTGCACCGCACCCTCGGAAAACGTCACCGAGGGGCCGCAATGACCGCAGGTCTCCTGTTCGCCCTGTGGTTCACCTGGTTCCTCGTGACAGGGCTCGGCATGCCGAACTCCTACCCAGCCCCGTCGTGCCCGAGCAGCGTCCCGCCCTGGTGGCCAAGCTTCATCCCCGCGTGACCACGCGGTTCACGCCGTTACGGCCACAGAAGCGTGCAGCTCCCCCGCGACGTACCTCGCCGCGCTCGCCCTCGGCAGCCGTGCCCACATCCGGGTCCCGCCGCCGGGTTCGTATGCCTCGCCGAAGCCCCAGCTGCCGTCGCAGGAACGGCAGACGCAGGCGAGGACGCGGAGGGCCGCGCGGCGGCGGGTGTCGCAGGCTGTGGCGAGGTGGGGCTGCGTGTGGCGGGGGTGGCTGTCGTAGGCGATCACTCTCGGGCTACTGCAGTCCACCGACCATGCCCAGGCCGTCTTCAAAGCCGCGCTCCCGCCCCTGCCCGAGCACGAGGTGGCCCTGCGACTAGCCCATCGGCTGGAGCGGCAGCGCTGGAGGGGCCCGTGGCCCGTCTGGACACCGTTCAGATCGACAGCGCCCACGGACCGGAATTCCTTTACCAGGAAGCCCAGTTGTCCAAGTGCCGAACGCAACTGGACTGGATGGAGGAACGCGCGCTCTCCGCCGAGCAGTCGTACGGGTTCATCCAGGACATCGCCAGCCACCTCTGAGGAGACGAACGATCATGGCCGACATCACGTGGGAAGACCCGTTCTGCGCCGAGGGATCGGCCTGCTTCCGCCTCGGCACCGACCCCGACGGCAATGCCTACATCGCCATAGCCGGCGCCGAGGACGCCTACCTCACCGACTCCCGTGAAGCGCTCCGGACGATGATCCTCGACATCAAGGCGGGGAAGGCCGATCACCTGCTCTAAACCGGCTCCCCCTACCCCGCCGGGCGGTAGTAGCCCAGCACCCAGGCCAACTGTGCGAACCAGGCCTGCAGTCGGTCCCTCGGCTTCGCCGTCACCATGCATTCGTAGACCCTGCCGTCCATGTGGACCACGGCGACCATGAGGGCCTTGGCGTTGGGGCTCGCCTTGTAGTGGACGCTGCGGATCTCGGGCCAGGGGAAGTCGATCGTGATGTCGTACATCTCGAAGGCGACGCCCGACGCGTCGACGACGACCGAGTTGTGCTTGTCGACCGCCAGGAACTCCGGGCCTGGCTGCGGCGGGCCCGCCTGCGGGGTGTACTGCGGCGCGTACTGCGGTGGCGGCGGGCCGAAACCCGGTGGGGTCGGAGGTGGGGGCGGAGGCGGCTGGTCTGTCACAGCGGAAACCTACCTGGCGGCCCCCGTGCGCCCACTTTCGGTCCCCGGTGAAACATTCCGCGCACCCCACCGCATTAATGAGGTGGGGACAGCACGGCAACCGACACAGGGGGAACACACATGAGGCAGGTCCGCGCGGACGAGTACGCCGAGTTCGCGGGCGCGCGTGCCCGGCATCTGTACCGGTCGGCGTGTCTGCTCACCGCGGGGGACACGCACCTCGCCGAGGATCTGGTTCAGGAGACCCTCGGCAGGCTGTACGTCCGCTGGGGACGGGTGTCCCGGGTCGACAACCCGGCCGGGTACGCGCAGACCGTCCTCACCCGCACCTTCCTCGCCCACCAGCGCAGACGCAGCAGCCGCGAACAGTCCGTGGACGTGTTCCCCGACGTCCCCGACGGCAGAGGCCCCGACACCCCGTTGCGGCTGACGCTGGTGCAGGCCCTCGCGCGGCTGCCCGCCAAGGACCGGGCGGTCGTGGTCCTGCGCTACTGGGAGGACCGCTCGATCGAGGAGACCGCCGACGCGATGAACGCGAGCTCGGCGGCCGTGCGGACCCGGTGCACGCGGGCCCTCGGACGGTTGCGGGAGCTGCTCGGCGAGGACATGAGCGAGTACGCCAGACCCTGAGCCGTCCGGCCCACCAGGTCACGTCCGCTCTCCGGCTCCCCTCGCCTCCCTCGCCTCCCTCGCCTCCCTCCGCTTCTCCCGCTCCCCTCGACTCCCTCCCCCTCTCCGGCACGCGCCTTCGATCTCATCCATCCCTCGCGGAAGACGGTGGTTCACCATGCCCGTAGACCAGCACAGCGATCCCTTCGAGGAGCGGTTCTCCGCCGCTCTGCACGAGGCCGGCGGTACCTTCGACAGCCCGGGCGGCGCGCTCGTCGCCGCCGGTCAGGCCCGGGGGCTCCGGCTGCGCCTGCGGCGCAGGGCCGCGGTCGTGGGGGGTGCGGCGAGTCTCGCCCTCGTGGGGGTGGGCGGGGCGCTTCTGCTGCCCGGCGCCACATCCGCCCCGACGCCCTCCTCCGTCGCCGCCACCGGCAGCGGCAAGCCGACCTCCTACTCCGGCGACGACGTGGTCCGCACGCTCCAGAAGCTGCTTCCCAAGGGGAAGTTCACCAAGTCGGAGGCGCGTGGCACGGGCGAGAAGCTGCCGCCGCTCGCGGTGGGCGTGTTCGACGACGGCAAGGGCGAGGGGTCCATCTCCTTGGGGCTGGATCGGGTCCGCTCGGACAAGGGGAAGATCAATCCGTCCACCGTCGTGATGCCCTGCGCGGACAGCGAGCAGTCGGGCCTCGACAGCTGCAAGACCGAGCTTCTGCCCGACGGATCGGCGATCACCGTCTACCAGGGCTACGAGTATCCCGACCGCCGCGAGGACACCAAGGCGTGGGGGGCGGACCTGGTCACCCCGGCCGGGCAGCATGTGAGCGTCATCGAGTGGAACGCCGCGGCGGAGAAGGGGAAGCCGGTCACCCGTCCGGAACCCCCGCTGACGACCGCCCAGTTGAAGACACTCGCCTCGGCCGCGCAGTGGCGCCGGATCGTCGACGCCATGCCGAAGGAGAAGAAGCAGACCGCCCCGACCGCCTCGTCGGGCACCCGGCCCGCGGAGATGGCCGGCTGGCTCATTCTGCGCAAGCTCACTCTGCTGTTGCCGTCCGACCTGAAGCGCGTCTCGTACGGCAGCGACGAGACCGGGTACGGCTACATGGTCGTGGACGACGGCAAGGGCGGGAGCCTGGTCCAGGTCAACGTGCAGCCGAACATGTCCGACGACGCCGACCAGCTGTACGGCTCCGGCTCGGAGACCCTCGCCGACGGCACGCGGGTCGCGGTCAAGCAGGGGCCGGGCGAGAAGGGCGGGGCCGGGGTCGTGATGTGGACGGTCGACACCATGCGCAAGGACGGTCTGCGCGTGGTGGTCAGCGCCTTCAACACCGCCCAGCAGAACAAGGCCGCGACCCGCGCGAAGCCCGCCCTCACGATCAAGCAGCTGCGGGCGATCGCGCTCAGCCCGCGATGGGTGAGCCAGAGCGACTGAGAGACGGACGACGACACAGAGGCGGGGGACGAAGGTGGACTGGCCCTCCGGCGCAGGCTCAGGTCGCCCGGGCTCAGGCCCGGGCGGTGGCCGGCAGGGCCAGGACCTCCTTCGTCGTGTCAGTGATCAGAAGAACTCCGACCACGGCTGGTCCCAGATCTGCTTCACGCACAGCACCAGGAACAGCAGCCCCGCCAGCACGAGCATCGCGTTGCTCAGCAGTCCGTTGCGCCACTCCCTGGGCGTGCGGGAGGTGTTGAGCAGCCACAGCAGCGTCCCCGCCAGGAACGGCAGGAAGGCCGCGCCGAGTACGCCGTACAGGATGACCAGGCGGAACGGCTGGCCCTGGAAGAGCAGCACGATCGGCGGGAAGGTCAGCCACAGCAGGTACGCCCGAAACGGCCAGGAGCGTTCCCGCTCGCCGGAGGCGACCTCGGAGCCCGTCGCCCCGCCCACCGACTCGCCCACCGACTCGCCCACCGACTCGCCCTGATGGCGGTACCGCGCCACGAAGTCGGCGAACATCAGGCTCACGCCGTGCCAGACGCCGATCAGGGAGGTGAAGGAGGTGGCGAAGAAGCCGATCAGGAAGAACTTGGCGGTCGCCGTGCCGTACTCCGCCTCCAGGATGTCGCTCAGCTGGACGAGCCCCTTGTCGCCGCTCGCGATCGCCACGTTCGCGGAATGCAGCAGCTCCGCCCCGACGAAGAGCATCGCGACGACGAACACGCCGGTGGTGATGTACGCGACCCGGTTGTCGAGCCGCATGACCTTCATCCAGCCCGTGTTCGTCCAGCCCTTGGCGTTGACCCAGTAGCCGTACGCGGCCAGCGTGATCGTGCCGCCGACGCCGCCGATCAGGCCGAGGGTGTTGAGGACGGAGTCCTTCTCGTCCGGCAGGACCGGGAGCAGGCCCGCGAAGGCGTCGCCGAGGTTAGGGGTGACCCGGATCGCCAGGTACACCGTCACCACGAACATGACGCCCACCAGGACCGTCATGACCTTCTCGAAGACGGCGTACTTGTTGAACCAGACGAACACCAGGCCGACCAGCCCGCAGGCGATGGCCCACGACTTGAGGTCCATCACGTCCGGGAACAGCGCCTGGAGCGGCAGCGCGCTCGACGACATCGCCGCCGCGCCGTAGACGAAGCCCCAGACGACGACGTAGACGACGAAGAACCATGTCGTCCAACGGCCCAGGCTCGCCCAGCCGTCGAAGAGGGTGCGGCCGGTGGAGAGGTGCCAGCGGCCGGCCGCCTCGGCGAGGGAGATCTTGACCAGGCAGCCGACGACGGCCGCCCAGAGCAGGGTGTAGCCGAAGTTGCTGCCGGCGATGAGGGTGGCGACCAGGTCGCCGGCGCCGACGCCGGTCGCCGCGACCACGATGCCGGGGCCGATGTACTTCCAACTGGATTTGCGGGGGGAGGTGTTGCTGTGGAGGTCGATGTCGGATGGAGCCTCGGTGTCCGTGGAGTTTCCTGTGGGGGGTCCCGTGGTGTCCGCCATGAAGGTCAAGAAAGCCCAAAGAAGCCGCTCCGGCAAGAGGGCGCACTCGATTACCCCCGGAGGAGCTACGCAGGGCTGGGAGGAGCTGGGCAGGGCAACGCAGGGCTACTCGCAGGCGCAGGTGCCGAGTTCGAACCACACGGTCTTGCCCGGTCCGTCCTGGCAGCAGCCCCAGCGCCGGGCGAGCGCGTTCACCAGGAACATGCCCCGGCCGCTCTCCGTGCCGCCCGCGTGCAGCACCTGCGGAGTGCGACGGCCGGTGTCGGCGACCTCGCAGCGCAGGACGCCGTGCGCGGCGCTCAGGGTGAGGCGGAAGCGGCTCGCGCTGTGCAGCAGGGCGTTGGTGGCCAGCTCGCTGACGAGCAGCTCGGCCGTGTCCACCAGCTCCTCCCGGTCCGCGAGCCCCCAGCCCTCCAACTGTCTGCGCACCTGCGCGCGGGCCTCGCGGACGGCGCTGGGCCGAGGGTCGTACTCGACGCTCCAGTGGCCTGCCCCTATCGGCGGCTGGGGATAGGCGCCGTACTGGGGGGCGGGGTCCGGGAGGGGGCCGCTTCCCCCGGAAAGTCGCAGCATGGGGTCAGGATCTCCTTCCGGGCGCCGTCCGCGTACGGGGAGGAATACCCGATTCCGTACCTGTCGAGAGGCCACGTCCGCACCGGCTACGCATACTGCAGTCGTACGGTCGTCCCGGCACCGGCACCGGGAACGGCACCGTCACCGACTCCCGCGCCCGCGCTCGGCTCGCGGACGTCCACGTACGCGCACACCTGGCGGGCGAACCACAGGCCCTGGCCGGGCGCCAACTCGGCGGTCGGCGGCGGGACGAAGCCGGCGAGGGGGTCGTCGAGGCGGCGGGCCAGCAGCAGTTCGCAGACGCAGCCGGGGGCCTCGCCCCACAGCAGCGCGCCGGTGACCGGTGCGAGCGAGGCCGCCTCGGCGACGGCCGTGGCGAACAACTCCGCGTCGACGGCGGCCAGCCCACGGCCCGCCGCCCAGGCCCGGACGACGTCCGGCGCGGGGTCGGCGAGCGGTACGGCGTCCGCGGGGGTCGGAGGCAGCGGTACGGCGTCCAGCTCGGCGGCGAGGCGCAACGGGTCCTCGTACACGCCGCTGTCCGGGTGGGCGCGGCGGGCCGCCTCGATGAGGGCGGAGCCGGCGGTGCGGGTGTCGTAGACGCACATGGCCGTGGTCGCCGTCGGCGCGAAGAGGAGGTTGGCGAGGGCCTCGTAGCGGATCCACTCGGCGCTCTCGCGCGGGGAACGGCCGGCCCGGCCGTTCCACACGGGCTCCATGAGGAGGTGGACCCGGCCGCCGGGGCCGGCGTACGCGGCGACGTGCGTGGCCGCCCGGGCGATGGCGTTGGCGGCGGAGCCGGTGTACCAGTCGGTGTGCGGGACGAGGCCGACGTCCTTCGCGTCGGCGCCGAGGGCGTCGCGCAGGAGGTCCAGCTTGTCGGGGGCGACGATGGCGACGGGCGGGGGCTCCTCGATGGCGGCCAGGCCCTCGGCGAGGAAGGGGAGGGCGGCGGCGACGAAGGCCTCGTCGGTGGCGGAGACGGACATGCGGTGGTCGAACGTGCCTGGGGCGGCGGCTGTGGCGTCGGATTGAGCGGTCATGGGTCCGGGGTCCCCCATCGGGTGGGTGAGTGGGTGGGTGGCTGGATGCGGTGCGGGGCGGTCGTCTACGGGTGCGGGCGGGTCAGCGTTGGGCAGTCACCCAGGCGGCGATCTGGCTGCGGTTGCTGAAGCCGAGCTTGCTGAGGATGCGTTCGACGTGTCCTTCGGCGGTGCGGCGGGCGATCACCAGGCGGTCGGCGATCTGCTGGTTGGCGAGCCCGTCGGCGACGAGTTCGGCCACCTGGGCCTCCCGGCGGGTGAGGCGCTCGGAGAGGAGTTCCCTGGCTTCGGCGTCGGTCTCGGCCTCGGCCTCGGTCCTGCCTCTGCCCTCGCTCCTGTCCCTGTCCCTGTCCCTGTCGCTGCTCTCCTTCAGTTCGAGGGCGACCACGTCCGCGAGGGAGAGGGCGGCTCCGCGGTCGTACGCCCGGCGGAACGCGGTGGGGCCGAGGGCCTCGCGGACGCGCTCCTCTGTGGTGCGGCGGGTGGAGGTGAGGCAGGCCGCGCCCCAGCGGTCGCGGTCGACGTCCGCCCAGGCGCGGTCGGCGCCGCCGAGGAGGACGGCCGCGCGCTCGTGGGCTTCGCGGGCCGCCGCGATCCGGGCCAGCAGGTCGAGGGTGAGACCCATGCCCAGGACGTCGTGGACGGCGTGCTTGAGACGCATCGCCTCCCTGGCGTGCCGCTGCGCCTGCGCCCAGTCGCCGCGCACGCTGTGGGCCAGCGCGAGGATCCGTTCCACGTACGACAGCACCCAGCGCTCGCCGTGCTCGGCGCAGAGGGCGCGGGTCTGCTCGCAGACCGCGATGGCCTCGTCGGCGCGGCCCAGGAAGGCGAGCGCGCAGGCCAGTTCGACACGGTCGAGGCCTACGAGGCTGAGGTGCTGGCCGGGGACGCGGCCACGGTCGGCGGCGGCGCGGAAGTGGTCGAGGGCGCCGGTGAGGTCGTCGCTGAAGAGACGGATGACGCCTACGACGTAGTCGGCGTGGGCCGCTTCGGCCGTGTCGCCGAGGGCGTGGGCCAGGGCACGGGCCTGTTCCGCCCGGTGACGGCCTCGGGTGAGGTCCTCCGGGCAGCCGGCGAGGAGACCGGCGACCCACAGGCCGCGGACCCGTTCGGGGGTGGGGTCGGGGTTGGCTTCGAGGGCGCGGTCCAGCCAGTAGCGGCCCTCTCGGGGGGCTCCGCAGGCGTGCCAGTGGAACCAGAGGGTGCCTGCGAGGCGTAGGCCCGCGAGGGATTCGCCGGGGGTGGTGAGGCTGAAGTCGAGGGCGCTGCGGAGGTTGTCCTGGTCGGTGCGGAGGCGGGCGACGATGTCCGCCTGGGCGGGGCCGAACCAGTGCTTCTCGGCGGCGTCGGCCTGCTGCTGCATCCGGTTCCGGTGCCGGACCCGGACCGCGTGCTCCTCTCCCGGGCGTTCGCGCAGGCGCTCCAGGCCGTAATGCCGGAGGGTGTCGAGCAGGCGGTAGCGGACGGTGCCCGCCGGGCCGGACTCCCTGGACAGGACGGACTTGTCGACCAGTCCGGCGACGGCTTCGAGGACGTCGCCTTCCCCCACCCCCGCCTCACCGACCGCCCCCGTCTCACCGACCGCCTCCGCCTCACAGACCGCCCCTGTCTCACAGACCGCCTCCGCCGTGTCCAGGTCGAAGGTGCCGGGGAGGATCGACAGGCGGGACCAGGTCAGTTGTTCGTGTGCGTCGCAGAGGTCGTAGCTCCAGTCGACGGCCGCGCGCAGCGTCTGGTGGCGGGGTGGGACCGTGGGGCTGCCGGTGCTGAGGAGGCGGTAGCGGTCGTCGAGGCGGGTCAGGAGCTGGGGGACGTCCAGGACGCGCATGCGGACCGCGGCCAGTTCGATGGCGAGGGGGAGGCCGTCCAGGCGCCGGCAGAGGCGGGCCACCGAGGCGCGGTTCGCGGCGGTGAGGCGGAAGCCCGGGACGACCGCGGCCGCCCGGTCGGCGAACAGGGCCAGCGCCGGGTAGCCGTCGGCCGCGGTCAGGTCGCCGTCCGGGTCGGGGACGGGCAGCGGGCGCACGTCCATCAGGTGTTCCTCGGTCAGGCCGAGGCGGTGGCGGCTGGTGGCGAGGATGCGCACCCCGGCGGTGCCCCGCAGAAGGGCGCCGGCCAGCGTCGCGCAGGAGGACAGCAGGTGCTCGCAGTTGTCGACGACCAGCAGGACGCGGCGGTCGCGCAGGCGTTCCACCAGTGCGTCCAGGGGCGGGCGTGCCGAGTGGTCGTGCAGGTCGAGCGCGTCGGCGACCGCGAGGGGGACCAGGGTCGGGTCATGCAGGCCGGAGAGGTGCACGAAGCGGACGCCGTCGGGGAAGGCCCGTGCCACGCGGGCCGCGATCCGGCCGGCCAGGCGGGTCTTGCCGACGCCGCCGGGGCCGGTCAGGGTGACCAGCCGGGCCCTGGCCAACAGTTCGCGCCCTGCCGCCAGTTCGCCGCGCCGGTCGACGAAGCTGGTCGTCTCCACCGGCAGGTGACAGTCCCGGCGCGGCGCTGATCCGCCCATGATCAGCCAGTCCTCTGGGGGTGTGATGCGGTGGGTTCCCGCGCGAGCCCTCAGCCTCCCCCGGGCCGTACATATATGCACTCCCGCCTCACACGCTTGGGCGTACTTCCGCAGGATCCGCTTCCGAAGGTGCGACCGTGGCTACACTGCGCGGCCGGTCGCTCACGGTTGCGCATGATTCAAGCCAACCGTCCCTTTGTCGTCTCTTGACCTGCTCATGCCATGCCCCGACGATGAGCGGCACCGCACCGCCGCACACAGCAAGCGCACAGCCCCCCACAACCGCTCCCCACAAGGAGAGTTCATGCGACTTCGCATTCGCGGCTCAGGATCCGGCGCCCTCGGCGCCCGCGGCGGCAGACGCACCGCCGCGCTCGCCACCCTGCTGGCCCTCGCCCTCGCCGCACCGCTCTCGGCGACGGTCACCGAGGCCGCGGCGGGCGGCGCCCCCAAGCCGACGGCCTCCGCCGACGACATCCGCCAGTACGAGATCCACATCGCCCACAGCACGCCCGGCATGCGCACCGCGATCGCCGCGTCCGGGGTCAGCGTCGACGAGGCCGACGAGGAGACGGTGGTGGTCTCCGGGCGCGCCGACCAGATCAAGAAGCTGCGCACACAGGGCTACGAGGTCTCCCTGCTCGGCTCGGCGCCCAACCGGATCGCCGAGAACGAGGTGCGGCTCTACGACTTCCCGTCCGCCGACTCGAAGTACCACAACTACGCCGAGATGACGGCGGAGATCGACCAGCGCATCGCCGCCTACCCGAGCATCATGAGCAAACGGGTCATCGGCAAGTCGTACGGCGGCCGGGACATCATCGCCGTCAAGATCAGCGACAACGTCGGCACCGACGAGGCCGAGCCGGAGGTGCTGTTCACCCACCACCAGCACGCCCGCGAGCACATGACCGTCGAGATGGCCCTGTACCTGATCCGCGAGCTGGGCGCCGGCTACGGCTCCGACTCCCGCGTCACCAACATGGTCAACGGGCGCGAGATCTGGATCGTCCCGGACCTCAACCCGGACGGCGGCGAGTACGACATCGCCACCGGCTCCTACCGCTCGTGGCGCAAGAACCGGCAGCCCAACTCCGGTTCCTCGTACGTCGGCACGGACCTCAACCGGAACTGGAACTACAAGTGGGGCTGCTGCGGCGGCTCTTCGGGGTCCACGTCCTCGGAGACCTACCGGGGCGCGTCCGCCGAGTCGGCGCCCGAGGTGAAGGTCGTCGCCGACTTCGTGCGCAGCCGGGTCGTGGGCGGGAAGCAGCAGATCACCGCCGGGATCGACTTCCACACCTACAGCGAGCTGGTGCTGTGGCCGTTCGGGTACACCGGCGCGGACACCGCGACCGGGATGACCGCGGACGACAACGCCGCGTTCAAGGCCATCGGACAGAAGATGGCCGCGAGCAACGGGTACACCCCGGAGCAGTCCAGCGACCTGTACATCACGGACGGGTCGATCGACGACTACCTCTGGGGCACGCAGAAGATCTTCGACTACACGTTCGAGATGTATCCGTCGTCCAGCTCCGGGGGCGGGTTCTACCCGCCCGACGAGGTCATCGAGCGGGAGACTTCCCGTAACCGGGACGCGGTGCTGCAACTTCTCGAGAACGCGGACTGTATGTACCGGTCGATCGGGAAGCAGAGCCAGTACTGCAGCTAGTCGGCGTCCTTGGCTTCGTCCGTGGCTTCGGCGTCCTTGGCTACGGCATCCTCGGCTTCGGCGTCCTTGGCTTCGGTGTCTTCCTCGCCGTCTTCGAAGTAGGCGTCGAGGACCGCGTCCAGCTGCTCGTCCCACTCCTTGAAGCGCGCCCTGGCCGTCGCCTCGATCTCGATCGGGTACCAGCGACGGTCAGGGGTGTGCACCGTGATGGTGAACCGCTTGCCGAAGCGCGGCGCCTCGGTCTCGATCGCGCCGATCTCGTCCCAGCGGAACTCGCACTCCTCCTCGTCGAGGCGGAGCCGGACGCCCTTGGCGTCGGCGGCGATCCGCGCACGACGGTCGGAGGCCTCGAAGACGGGACCGTCGGCGGACTCGTCCTCGGCGGACTCGTCCTCGGCGGTCTCCGCCGCCGGGGTGTGCGTCTGTGTCCCCTCGACGACCTCGTCCTCGGCCACATCCGCCTCGTCCGCCGCCTCGACCTTCTCGGCCGGCTCGGTGTCCTCCGGCTCCGCGATCGCGGGCGGCGTGAGCCCGGGGATGAAGGCCGGGTCGAATCCGGCGCCCTTCAGGGGCTCGCCCTCCAGGGGCTGGCTGCTCGAACCTATCCGCTGCTGCTCCACAGCGGGAAGTATGGTCGAAGATCCTGTGCCGGACACAGCCAGCCCCAACTTCGTTATGAGACGCCTACACGAGACACCTACACGAAGAGGCTCAATACGGCCGCCACGACGAACCCCGCCACCGACAGCACCGTCTCCAGCACGGTCCACGTCCTGAGGGTGTCGCGCTCGCTGATGCCGAAGTACTTGGCCACCATCCAGAAGCCGCCGTCGTTGACGTGCGAGGCGAAAATGGAGCCCGCCGAGATGGCCATGATGACGAGGGCCACGAAGGCCTGCGAGTGGTCGCCCTCGGCGAGCAGCGGCGCCACGATGCCCGCCGTCGTCACGATCGCCACCGTCGCCGAGCCCTGGGCGACCCGCAGCACCACCGAGATCAGGTACGACAGGACGATCACCGGCAGGCCGACGTCGTTGAAGGTGTCCGACAGGGCCTGGGCCACCCCGCTCGCCTTGAGGACCGCGCCGAAGATCCCGCCCGCGCCGACCACCAGCAGGATGTTGCCGACCGGCTTCAGCGAGGCCGTGGAGACCGTCTCCAGCGACTTGCGGGACCAGCCGCGCCGGATGCCGAGCAGGTAGTAGGCGAGGAGCAGCGCGATCGTCAGCGCCACGAACGGGCTGCCGAAGAACTCGACGACCGAGCGGCCGGTGGAGGGGTCAAGGGCGATCGAGGAGAAGGTGGCCGCCAGGATCAGCACCAGCGGGGTGCCGATGATGCCGACGACCGTGCCGAGCGGCACGGGGTCCTCGCGCGGGACCACGCCCTGCGCCCGCTGTTCCTCGACGACCGCCTGCTTCGCCTCCGCCGCCGCCTCGACCATGTCCTGCGGCACGGCGACGAAGATGCGGCGGCCGATCCACGCCGAGTACGCCCAGGCCGCCAGCACCGCGGGGATGCCGCAGACGACGCCCATGAGGATGACCCAGCCGAGGTCGACGTGGAGGAGGCCGGCGGCCGCGACCGGGCCCGGGTGCGGGGGCAGGAACGCGTGGGTCATGGACAGGCCGGCGAGCAGCGGCAGGCAGTAGAGCAGGATCGACTTGCCGCCACGCTTGGCGGCCGCGTAGACGATCGGGGCCAGCACGAAGATGCCGACGTCGAAGAAGACGGGGATGCCGAAGATCAGGCCGGTCAGGCCCATGGCGAGCGGGGCGCGCCGCTCGCCGAACAGCCCCAGCAGCCGGGACGCCAACACCTCTGCGCCGCCGCTGACTTCGAGGACCGCGCCGAGCATCGTGCCCAGGCCGATGATGATCGCGACATGGCCGAGGATGCCGCCCCTGCCGGACTCGATGGTCGAGACGGCGTCCGAGCGCTGGACGGTGCCGAAGAGTTCGGTCACGGACAGGCCGGCCAGCAGGCCGACGGTTGTGGAGACCGCCA
Organism: Streptomyces sp. NPDC031474; assembly: GCF_055581185.1. NCBI lineage: Bacteria > Bacillati > Actinomycetota > Actinomycetes > Kitasatosporales > Streptomycetaceae > Streptomyces > Streptomyces sp. NPDC031474. Next base: position 125,634 of record NZ_JBVIJX010000017.1, on the reverse strand, counting down.
GGAGGGCCACGAAGGGCTGGAGTCTGACCTTGATGATCAGGAAGAGGAGGAGAGCTATGCCGAGGGCAGCGACCGTGAGGAGGCCTGCGGTGCCGTCGACGAGCAGGAGCAGGCCGCCGGTGTGGGGTGGGGCCTGGGTGGGAGCGGATGCCGCGAGGAAGGGGGACATCGGGGGGTCCTCTGGGTAGGCGCATACTGCTTTCGGGCAGGGGGTACCGCGGGACGGCGCGGGGTGGTGCGCCGTCCCGGCATACGGGGCGCGGGAGTAGCCGGAGTTGCCGGAGTTTCGCGAGTTGCGGGAGCTGCGGGAGCTGCGGGAGCTGCGGGAGCGTCAGCGGATCAGCCGAGGACGGCGAGTGCGTCGATCTCGACCAGGAGTCCCGCGGGAAGGCCGACGTAGACCGTCGTGCGGGCGGCGGGCGGGGCGGTGAGGGGCTGGGCCTCGAAGTAGGCGTTGTAGAGCTCGTTGAACTCGGCGAAGTGGCCCGTGTCCGTCAGATAGACGCGGATCATCATCACGTCGTCCCAGCTCGCGCCGCCTTCCTCCAGGATCGCCTTGACGTTGGCGAGGGTCTGCAGGGTCTGCTCGCGCAGGGTGGGGCCGGCCGGCGTCGGGGGCTTGCCCTCCTCGGCGGGGAGGAAGCCGACCTGGCCCGCGACCTGGAGGATGTTGCCCTTGCGGACACCGTGCGAGAACTTCGCGGGCGGGGTGGTGTGGGTCTTCGGGGTGAGCGCGATCTTCTCGGTCACGGTCTTCTCGGTCATGAGGTGGCTTCCTTGATCGGTGTCCTGCCGGAGTACTCGCCGCTGATGGCGTCCGCAGCGCGGCGCACCAGCGGGAGCAGGGTGAGGAGTTCGTCGGCGGTGACGACGACGTTCGGCGCGGAGACCGACATCGCGGCGACCACCCGGCCGTCGGCGCCTCTGATCGGCGCGGCGACACAGTTGATGGACTCCTCGTGGCCACCGAGGTCGGTGGCCCAGCCCTGTTCGCGCACCTTCTCCAACTCCCTCAGGAAAGCAGGGGCGTTGGGGGTGGAACGGGCCGTGTAGAGGGGGTAGTCGAGCTTCTCCGCGACCGCCCGCCGCTCGGGCTCCGGCAGATCGGCGAGGAGCAGCTTGGCGACGGCGGCGACGGTGATGGCGACGGGCTTGCCGATCCGCGAGTACATGCGGACCGGGTAGCGGCTCTCCACCTTGTCGATGTAGAGGACCTCGCCCTCCTCGTGGACGGCGAGGTGCACGGTGTGCCCGCAGGACTCGTTCAGCCGGACGAGGTGGGGGTGGGCGATCTCGCGGATGTCGAGGTTCTCCATCGCCTCCTGGGCGAGGGCGAAGAGGCGGGCGCCGAGGCGGTAGCGCTGGTCGGACTGGCGGTAGACGAGGCCGTGTTCGTGGAGGGTGCGCAGCAGCCGCAGGGCCGTCGATTTGTGCACGCCGAGGCGGTCGGCGACCTGTCCGAGGTCGGCGGGTCCCTCGGCGAGCAGCGGCAGGATGCTCAGGGCGCGGTCGACGGTCTGGCTCATGGGGTGCGTACCTCCTCTTCGGCCCGGCCTTCCCGGTCTTCGGTGTGCGTCCAGCCGGGGCCGAGTCGAAGTGTCCCCCACGCGTCGGGGTCGAGGGCGGCCAGCCGGTCGGCGTGTGCGCGCGTCGGGGGGACGGCGAGGTCGCCGGGGGCGGTGAGGGCGGCTGCGGCCATCAGGTGTCCGTGCCGGAGCCGGTCGCGCACGGGCAGCCCGCGCAGGGTGGCGGAGAGGAACCCGGCGGCGAAGGCATCCCCGGCGCCGACCGCCGCACTCACCTGAACCATCGGGGCGGTTTCGAAGGTGACCGTCGGCTCTCCGGCGCCGGGGGTCGGCGCGGGCCTGAGCCGGTGCGCGCGGCCCGGCGCCGACGGGGCGCCGCCGTCGCATCCGCCCGCGAAGGCTGTCGCTCCCCGGGCTCCCTGCTTCACCACCAGCATGGTCGGCTCCGGCAACAGGGCGCTGATCGCTGTGGGGCCGCCCGTGACTCCCCACGCCTCCTGTGCCTCGTCCTCCCCCACGAACACGAGGTCCGCGGCGCGTGCCAGTTCCAGCAGCACGCGCGGACCGTCGGCGTCACGCCACAGCCCGGACCGGTGGTTGACGTCGAAGGAGATCAGCGGGCGTCCCGGCCGGCAGGCCGTCAGTTCCCGCAGCAGGCCCAGACAGTCCCCGGAGAGGGCGGCCGTGATGCCGCTGAGGTGCAGCACGCGGCCCGCCCGCACCGCCGTCAGGTCCGTGTTCGCCACGGACATCGCGGAGGCGGCGGAGCCGGCCCGGTAGTAGACGACCTCGTGCGCGTCGGTGGCGCGGTCCCCGGCGGTGCGGAAGTAGACGCCGGTCGGGCGGGCTGGGTCCCGGCGTACGGAGGTCACGTCGACGCCGTAGGAGGCGATGGTCTCGACGAGATGGTCGCCGAACCCGTCCGCGCCCACCCGGCTGACCCAGCGCACCGTGTGTCCCGCCGCCGCCAGCGCGCAGGCCACGTTGGACTCCGCGCCGCCGATGCCCCGGTCGAAGGACGGCACGTCGGCGAGGCGGCCGGGCCGGGAGGGCAGAAAGGTGACCATGGACTCGCCGAGCGCGACGACGTCCACGACGCCGGGGGCATTGCAGGGTCCAGTGGTGGTCACGATCCTCGTAGCTCCCTAGCTCCCGTGCCGGTGCGGGCGGTTCCGTTGACCCCGCGTTGGCCGAGATGTTAGACAGCAGCAAACGACATACGCAATGGACGTTGCATGACATGCAACGCTCCTGGTGAGGGAGGTTCCATGGGTACCGAGGCATTCGAGGCGCTCGCCCGACTGGCCGAGGAACGTGTCGACCACCGCTTCAAGGGCCTCCCGCCGGACGCCGACGGCCTCACCGTCGGCGAGCTGACCGCCCAGCGCCGCAACCTCTTCACCGGCGGTTTCACGACGCCCGTGCTGACGCTCTCCGCCGAGCGCCTGGAGCACAACCTGCGGCTCATGAAGACGTACACCGCCCGCCACGGGCTGGTCTTCGCCCCGCACGGCAAGACGTCCATGGCCCCCCAGCTGTTCGCCCGCCAGATCGAGCACGGCGCCGTGGGCATCACCCTCGCGGTGCCGCACCAGCTGCGGGTGGCACGGGCGTTCGGGGTGCAGCGGATCTTCCTGGCGAACGAGCTGGTCGACCCGGTGTCCCTGCGCTGGGTCGCCGCCGAGCTGGACGCCGACCCCGACTTCGAGTTCGTCTGTTACGTCGACTCCGTGCGCGGGGTCGAGCTGATGGGCGCGGCGCTGCCCGACGCGGGCCGGCCCCTGGACGTCGTCGTCGAACTGGCCGCCGGCGAGGGCGCCCGCACCGGGGTCCGTACGGAGGCGGAGGCCGCGCTGGTCGCGGACGCGGTGGCCGCCGTCCCGTCGCTGCGGCTGGCCGGCGTCGCGGGCTACGAGGGCGAGGTGCCGCAGGCGACGCCGGAGCGGGTGCGGGCGTGGCTGGACCGGCTGGTCGCGCTGGCCGCCGACTTCGACAAGGCGGGCCGGTTCGCAGGGCTGCACGAGATCGTGGTCAGCGCGGGCGGCAGCGCCTGGTTCGACACGGTGGCGGAGGTGTTCGCCGAGATCCCCGAACTGTCCGCGCCCGTATGCAAGTTGCTGCGTTCCGGCGCGTACGTGTCGCACGACGACGGCCACTACCGCAAGCTGACCCCGTTCAACCGGGTGCCGCAGGAGGGCGCGCTGGAGCCGGCGTTCCGCCTGTGGACGCAGGTCGTCTCCCGCCCCTCCCCCGACCAGGCGTTCGTCAACGCGGGCAAGCGGGACGCGGCCTACGACCTCGACCTGCCCTTCGCCCAGCTGGTCCGCCGGGACGGCACGGAACGCCCCGCCACCGGCGTCTCGGTGACCGGGCTCTCCGACCAGCACGCCTGGCTGCGCACCACGCGGGAGGCGGACCTGCGGGTCGGCGACTGGCTGGGCCTCGGCCTGTCCCATCCGTGCACGACGTTCGACAAGTGGCCGCTGATCCCCGTCGCGGAGGCGGACGGCACGGTCGTCGACTACATCCGCACGTTCTTCTAGGAGCCGCAGCGATGGAAGACCTCGTCATCCGGGACGCGGACGTCGTCGACGGCACCGGCGCGGACTCCTACCGCGCGGACGTGCTGATCGACGACGGACGGATCGTCGCCATCGTCAAGGAGGCCGCCGCCGCGGGCTGCCAACGCCCGAAGGCCGTAAGGGAGTTGGACGCGGAGGGCCTGACCCTCTCACCCGGCTTCATCGACATGCACGCCCACAGCGACCTCGCCCTGCTGCGCGACCCCGACCACAGTGCGAAGGCCGCGCAGGGCGTCACCCTGGAAGTCCTCGGCCAGGACGGGCTGTCGTACGCCCCGGTCGACGACCGCACCCTGGAGGAGGTCCGCCGGGCCATCACCGGCTGGAACGGCTACGGCGACGACCTCGACTTCGACTGGCGGTCGGTGGGCGAGTACCTGGACCGTCTGGACCACGGCTTCGACGGCGAGGGCATCGCCGTCAACGCGGCCTATCTGGTCCCGCAGGGCACGGTGCGCGCCCTCGCCGTCGGCTGGGAGGACCGCCCGGCGACGCCCCGGGAGCTGGACCGGATGCGGCGACTGGTCGCGGAGGGCCTGGAGCAGGGCGCGGTCGGCCTGTCGTCCGGCCTGACGTACACGCCCGGCATGTACGCGCCGGACTCCGAACTGACGGAACTGTGCCGGGTGGTGGCGCGCCACGGTGGCTACTACTGCCCGCACCATCGCAGTTACGGCGCCGGCGCGCTTGAGGCGTACGCGGAGATGGTGGAGCTGACCCGCGCGGCGGGCTGCCCGCTCCATCTCGCCCACGCCACCATGAACTTCGGCGTGAACGAGGGCCGTGCCCCGCAGCTCCTGAGCCTCCTGGACAAGGCCCTGGACGCCGGCGCCGACATCACCCTCGACACCTACCCCTACACCCCGGGCTGTACCACTCTCGCCGCTCTGCTGCCCAGTTGGGCGAGCGAGGGCGGCCCCCGGGAGATCCTGCGCCGCCTCGCGGACGACGACACGGCCGCCCGGATCCGCCACGACATGGAGGTGACCGGCGCGGACGGCTGCCACGGCGTGCCCGTCGACTGGGACACGGTCGAGATCTCGGGTGTGGGCGACGAACGCCTGGTGGACCACGTCGGCCGCACGGTCCAGGAGTCGGCGGCCCGGCGGGACGAGGAGCCCTGGACGACGGCCCGCCGCCTGCTCCTGGAGGACCGGCTGGCCCCGACGATCCTCCAGCACGTGGGCCACGAGGAGAACGTCCGCACGATCATGCGCCACCGCGTCCACACGGGCGGCTCGGACGGTGTCCTGGTCGGCGCCAAGCCGCATCCGCGCGCCTACGGCACGTTCCCGCACTATCTCGGCCGCTACGCACGGGAGTTGGGGATCCTGTCGCTGGAGGAGTGCGTGTCCCACCTGACCGGCCGCCCGGCAGCGCGGCTGCGCCTGCCCGACCGCGGCCTGGTCCGCGAGGGCCACCGGGCCGACCTGGTCCTGTTCGACGCGGGCACGGTGGCGGCGGGTTCGACCTACGAGGCCCCCCGCACGCTCCCGACGGGCATCCCGCACGTCCTGATCGACGGCCGCTTCGTCATCGAGGACGGCAGGCGCACGGATGTGCTGGCGGGGCGGGCGGTCCGTCGCAGTCCCGTGTGACGGAACGCCCCTCCGCTCGGCCTTACGGCCTGGGCAGGACGCACCCGCTCGCGCTCAGGTTGAGCTGGTTGCCGGTCGTGAAGCAGGCCGGGATCTGGTAGATCTCCTGGGCGTAGTTGATGCCCTCACGGACGACGACGTTGCCGCTCGCGTCGACCTCGCACGGGTTGTTCTCGGTGCAGCGCTCGCCGTCCTCGTTGCCCGTGTTGTTGACGGCGACGACCTTGCCGGTGGACTGGTCGATCACCGGCGAGCCCGAAGTGCCGCCGATGGTCTGGCAGGCGGAGGTGTAACGGACCGAGTCCTTCCAGGTCCAGTCGCCCTCCTTCAGGCGGTACACGAACCCGTCGACGTTGCAGTTGTAGAGCGTCTTCCAGTAGCCGGAGGCCACGGTGATGGCGGTGCCGGCGGTCGGGTGCGTGTCCTGCACGGTCAGCGCGGAGATCCCGTAGGAGCTCCTGATCGCCGCGTAGGTGCTGGTGAGCTGGTAGATCGACACGTCGGTGTCGGTCATCGTCCCGTAGGCGAGCTTGCTGGCGCGCAGAGTCGCGACCCGGGTGCCGGAGGAGTTGAGCAGCCCGAAGGTCCGGCTGGACGCCTGGTTGACGAGCACCTCGCCCGGCTCCGGGAAGCCGGTCGACAGGCAGTGCCCGTTGGAGAGCACCAGCGCCGGGGCGGTGTCCAGGGAGTTCGGGAAGCGGATGACCGAGCCGGAGCAGTTGCTGAGCGCGACGGTCCCGGCGAGGTTGACGGCCTTGAGCGTGGGCGTGGCCGTTTTGGTGGCCGCGGTGGTGGCCGCCTTGACCGCGATCGCGGATGCCGAGGCGGCGGGCGCCGCGCTCACCGGTGCGGCGACCGCGGGGGCCGCGCCCGCCCCGGCGATGGCCAGGGCGAAGAACGCGGCGACGAGAGGCTTTCTCATGTGGGGGTCCCCTCTTACGACAAGGCGACCGGAGATCTTCCGGCCGCCCAATGCTGTGTCACACCTGTTTTGTCATGCGCATTGTTAGTGTCATAGGAGGAGAGATCAAGGGCCTGTTTTCAGCCGCGGCGAGGGGAGCACGGCCGCCCGCCCGCCCCCTCGCCCGAGCCCTGGCATGGCGAGGCCGACCCGCGCGGGGCTGTCGCGGAAGGGACTCTCCGCGCCCGGCCGTCGTCCTCTACGCCGTGACCGCCCTGGTCCGGACCCTGCCCTGACCGTGCCCTGACCCGTGCCGGGACACGGTCTAGCGGTGCTTGACGCCTCCGCGTCCGTGACCCCGGCCGCCGTTCCCGGCCGTGGCCGTCGGGGTGGGGGTCCGGGAGGCGGCGGTGGGCGGCGGCGGCGCACTCGTGCCGGTGCCGGCGCCGGTGACCGCGCTCCGCGAGGGGCTCGCAGGGGCGGCGGAGGGCGAGGGCGACGTCTCGGCCGGGCCGGCGGCGGCCGACTCCGGCCGAGGGGTGCCGGACGCGCTCTGCGCGCTCCCCGCGGCCGTCGGCGCCGCCGACCCCTCGTCCGGCCTCCCGGTATGCGTCTCCCCGCTCTTCGCGTCGCCGGACGACCAGCCCGCGTACCCGGCGATCGCCGCGGCCAGCGAGACCGCCCCGACGGCGACGATCACCCGGCGTGAACGCCTGCCGCCCGTCCGGCGCGCGGCGCGCCGGCGGTCCGCGCGGCCGCCCGACTCCGCGCGGCCGCCCTGCTCCGCCCGGGCGGGGGCGACCCGGGGCAACTCGGTCGTCTCGTCGTAGGCGTTCTCCCAGCCGTGCGCGGCCGCCGGGTCCCGGTACTCCTCGTACGGGGTCGGGTCGGCGGCCTCGTACGGGTGGTACACGTTCGGCCGCACCGGGGGTGTGGCGTTCTCGCCTGGCGTCGACATGGGCGCGGATTGTAGGGACAGGTGTGGCCCGTGGGACAGCCACCGGCGATAAGTGTGCAAAACACCCGTCTCACGTGGCGGAAAACACCCCCCGGCACGCGTTACCGAGCCGTAAGCTCCCAGACATGCAGGTGATCCAGTCGACCAAGCTCGCCAACGTCTGTTACGAGATCCGGGGCCCGGTTCTCGAGGAGGCGATGCGCCTGGAAGCGGCTGGTCACCGCATCCTCAAGCTGAACACCGGCAACCCGGCCGCCTTCGGCTTCGAGGCCCCGCCGGAGATCCTGGAGGACATCCTCCGCAACGTCTCCTCGGCGCACGGCTACGGCGACGCGAAGGGCCTGCTGGCCGCGCGCAGGGCCGTCGTGATGCACAACCAGACACTCGGCATAGAGACGGACGTCGAGCACGTCTTCATCGGCAACGGCGTCTCCGAGCTGATCGTCATGGCGATGCAGGCACTGCTGGACGACGGGGACGAGGTCCTCGTCCCCGCACCCGACTACCCGCTGTGGACCGCCGCCGTCTCGCTCTCCGGCGGCACCGCCGTGCACTACCGGTGCGACGAACAGGCCGACTGGATGCCCGACCTCGCGGACGTCGAGCGCAAGGTCACCGACCGCACCAAGGCGATCGTCATCATCAACCCGAACAACCCGACGGGCGCCGTGTACGACGAGGCGATGGTCCGCGGGCTGACCGACATCGCGCGCCGGCACAACCTCCTGGTCTGCTCGGACGAGATCTACGACAAGATCCTCTACGACGGCGCCACCCACACCCCGACCGCCAGGGTCGCCCCGGACCTGCTCACCCTCACCTTCAACGGCATGTCGAAGGCGTACCGGGTGGCCGGCTACCGGGTCGGCTGGATGTCGATCTCCGGGCCGCGGGCACACGCCGACTCCTACATCGAGGGCCTGACGATCCTGGCGAACATGCGCCTGTGCGCGAACATGCCGGGGCAGCACGGCGTGGTCGCCGCGCTCAGCGGGCGGCAGACCATCAACGACCTGGTGCTGCCGGGCGGCCGGCTCAAGGAGCAGATGGACACGGCGTACGAGCTGCTCACGCAGATTCCGGGGGTGAGCTGCGTGCGGCCGAAGGGAGCGCTGTATCTCTTCCCGCGCCTCGACCCCACCGTCTTCAAGATCAAGGACGACCGGCGGATGGTCCTGGACCTGCTCCGCCAGGAGAAGATCATGGTCGTCCAGGGCACCGGGTTCAACTGGCCGGAGCCGGACCACTTCCGGGTCGTCACCCTGCCGACGGCGACGGACCTGCGGGACGCGGTGGGCCGGATCGGCCGCTTCCTGGACGGCTACGGCCAGCCGTAGCCGCGAGTACGGGGCACGACTCCAGGACCCCCGGAGGACCCCCGGAGGACGCCCGGACGACGCCCGGACGACCCAACCTTAGACGAGATCTAATGTAGGATGGTTTCCTGAGATCACAGGAGGCCATCCTCATGTACGAACCGATCCGCACGCCTTCTTCCCGAGGGTCTGCCCACATCGCGATGGCCGGCACATCCTCCGACTTCCCCCACCGTTCCCGCGAGGAGGAGCTGGACATCCAGCTCGCCGGTCATCTCGCGGCGCTGCTCGCCGTCACCGACGAGCTGTACGCGACGGCCCCGTCCGCCGACCTGGACACCGCGGGCACCCGGCTCGCGCAGCAGGTGGCCCGGCTGCGGGGAGGGCGGACGCCGGTCCGCTCGGCCCCTCACCCCACCGCCCCTGCGCAGCCGCACCTCACGGCCCTGCACGAGCGGGCGCACGCCCTGGCGGGCCGGGCCCTCCTCGTCGCCGCGTCCCGCGCGGACACCGCCTCGGCGATCCTCGCGGCCCGGCGCATGGACGCGCACGCCGCGGCACTGGTGGAGAACGCGGAGAACAAGGAACTGAGCACCGCCGGCTGACTCCCCTTCGGGGGACCATGAACGGCCCCGGTCCGCGTGCACCCGCAGCGACGCGCGGACCGGGCGCCATGCACTGCGTTGGCTTGAGCCACGACGCCTTTTCGCCATAGGGGTCGCGCTTACTTTGCGAGTGCGGGTGCCTTGTGGCTGATCGCGCCCACGCGGCGGAGCCGCAGATCGACACGGCCCGCGCCCCTGGGGCGTTGCAGTGCCGGGGCCGGGGCGTCACCGTCCGTTCACCCGAACCGCCCAGGAATGTGGGGTTCCGGGAGCACGCTCCACCTGTGAGACGAATCGCAGGAATCGTCCTCGCTGTGCTGCTGATGGCGGGTGTGGTGGTAGCCGTCGTCGCGGGGCGCAGTGATGAGGACAAGGGCACGGCAACGAAGACCGTGCGGATGGTGATCGGGTCGGAGAAGGCGGAGTTCTTCGCGGATCCCGACGTGGTGAAGGCCCTCGCCGCCAAGGGCTACACCGTCAAGGCCGAGACCTCCGGGTCCTGGGCCATGGAGGGCCTGGACCTCAGGGGCTTCGACCTCGCCTTCCCCAGCAGCCAGGCGCCCGCCGTCGAGCTCGCCGCGAAGTACAAGGTGACGGGGACCCTCCCCCGCCCCTTCTACTCGCCGCTCGTCGTCGTGGCGCACAAGAGCGCCGCCGCGGTGCTCGCCGGCAACGGCCTGGCCACGCTCGACGCCGCCCACCGCGGCACGCTGAAAATGGCCGCATATCTCGACGCGGCCCGCGCCGACCGGACCTGGCAGCAGCTCAAGGGCGCTGGGAAATACGGGGAGTTGACAGGCACTCTCTACCTCTCCAGCACCGACCCGGAGACCTCCAACTCCGGCGCCCTCTACCTCGCCGCCGCGTCCTACGTCGCCAACGGCGGCAAGGTGGTCGCGAGCGACGCCGAGGTCGGGCGCACGGCACCCCTGCTGAAGAAGCTGGTGAGCGTCCAGGGCGCCCAGCAGTCCAGCACGGACGCGGCGTTCCGGGACTTCGTCAGCGGCGCCGGCAACCCGCTCGTCCTGGTCTACGAGTCACAGGTCGCCTCGCTTCTGGCGGGCGGGCAGCAGCCGGACGACCTGGTGGTCCTCTACCCGGACACCACCGTCAACAGCGACCACACCGCCGTCCCGCTCACCGAGAACGGCGCGGCTCTCGCCGGACTCCTCTCCAGCGACCCGCAGTTGCGCAAGCTGGAGATCCGGCACGGGTTCCGCCCGCAGGGCGTCGCCGCCGAGTTCGCCTCGGCCACCACCTACCTCAAGCAGCAACTGACCGGCGTCCGCCAGGCGCCCGTGCCCACCTCCACGGTGCTGCACGAGCTGGCGCGACGGGCGCGCGGATAGGGGGAACAGCACATGACCGACGACACCTTCACCCTCACCCCGCCCGAGGCGGTCGCCGCCGTGCCGCGGGAGAAGGCCGGCGGGCTCGTCCCCGTCGACGACTCCGTCCGTACGGACATGGCCACCAAGGCCGCCGCCTACGTCGAGGGGCTCGCCGCGCTCGACGCCCGCTCGCCCGAGTTCGCGGGCAAGGTCGGCGAGATCACCGCGCTCGGCGCCGGGGAGATGCGCACGGCCGCCGCGCAGTCCAACCGCATGCTGGAGCGGACCATCAGGAGCCTGCCGGACAAGGGCGGGGACGCCCAGTCGCAGGTCGCCGGCTCGCTCGTCGAACTGCGGCGCGTGGTCGAGGACTTGGACCCGCGTGAGCTGCCGGCCTCCAAGGGACGGAAGTTCCTGTCCCGGCTGCCCGGCGGCAACAGGCTGCGCGACCACGTCGCCAAGTACGCCTCGGCGCAGGGCACCCTGAACAAGATCGTGGGCTCGCTGCGCGGCGGCCAGGACGAACTACGGCGCGACAACGCGGCGTTGCAGACCGAGCGCGTCCGGCTGTGGGAGACCATGGGCAAGCTCCAGGAGTACGTCGTGCTGACCGACGCCCTGGACCGGGCCGTCGAGCAGCAGATCGCCGGCGCCGAGGCCGCCGACCCGGAGCGGGCCGACAGTCTGCGCGCCGACGTCCTGTTCCCGGTCCGGCAGAAGCACCAGGACCTGCTCACCCAGCTCGCGGTGTGCGCGCAGGGCTACCTCGCCATGGACGTCGTACGCCGCAACAACGACGAGCTGATCAAGGGCGTCGACCGGGCCGCCACGACCACGGTGTCGGCGCTGCGGATCTCCGTGATGCTGGCGTCCGCGCTCGACCACCAGAAGAAGGTGATCGAGCAGGTCAACGCGCTGCGCGGGACCACCGAGGACCTCATCCGGGGCAACGCGGAGATGCTGGCGACGCAGAGCGGGGAGATCCAGCGGATCGCCGCCGACCCGGCCGTCGGCGCCGAGACCCTGCGCTCCGCCTTCCAGCAGATCTACCGCACCCTCGACGCCATCGACACCTACAAGGTGCAGGCGACCGAGGCGATGGCGGTGACGGTGGAGAACCTGACGGCCGAGCTCCAGCAGGCGAGCACCTACCTGGACCGCAGCCGCTCGCGCGGCGCGCTGGAAGGCGGGCTCGCATGAGACCTCGCACGAGACCTCGCACGAGACCTCGCACGAGAGGGCCACTCCTCGCGCTGACGGCTTTCGCCCTCCTGCTGACCGCGTGCTCCGCCGAGGACGACGCCAAGGATCCCGACGCCCCGCGGCCCGGCACCCTGCGGGTCCTCGCCTCCAGCGAGCTGAGCGACATGACCCCGGTCCTGGAGCAGGTTCGGGGGGACACCGGCGTCACCATCCGGCCCACCTACATGGGCACCCTGGACGCCGTGAACCTGCTGGCGAAGGGCGGCACGGACGGGAAGTACGACGCCGTGTGGCTGTCCTCCGACGACTATCTGCGGCTGCGGCCCGACGCGGCGAAGAAGGTCGTCTCCGAGACGCCGATCATGTCCAGCCCGGTGGCTCTCGGCGTGAAGAGCAGCACCTTCGACTCCCTTGGCTGGAAGGCCGATCACGTCACCTGGACGCAGATCGAGAGGGCAGTCCAGGACGGGAAGCTCACCTACGGCATGACCGATCCCGCCCGCTCCAACTCCGGGTTCTCCACGCTGATCTCGGTCGCCTCGGCGCTCTCGGGAGCACAGTCGGCGCTCACCGACGCGGACGTCGCCAAGGCGACCCCGCGGCTGCGGGAGTTCTTCAAGGGGCAGCAGCTGACCTCGGGTTCCTCGGGCTGGCTGGCAGCCGCCTACACCCGGCGCGGTGACGTCGACGCGCTGCTCAACTACGAGTCGGTCCTCAAGGGCATCCCGGGGCTGACGGTCGTCCGCCCCACCGACGGCGTCGTCACCGCCGACTACCCGCTCTCCTCCCTCGCCGCGACCGACGCGACGGCCCGGGGCAACGTCAAGCGGGTGACCGACGCGCTGCGCACGGAGGCCGTCCAGCGGCTGATCACCGCCAGGACCCACCGTCGCCCGGTCGTCGCCTCCGTACCGCCCGCGCCCGGTCTCGACACCGCGCGCCGGCGCGAACTGCCCTTCCCGGGCAGCCGTTCCGTCGCCGACGGGCTGCTCGACGCCTACGAGAACAAGCTGCGCCGCCCCTCACGGACCGTGTACGTCCTCGACACCTCCGGTTCGATGGAGGGCGACCGGCTGCGCCGTCTGAAGAACGCCCTCAGCGACCTCACCGGCGACTTCCGGGACCGCGAGGAGGTGACGCTGATGCCGTTCGGGTCGGACGTGAAGAGCGTCGCCACGCATGTCGTCAGCCCCTCCGACCCGGACGCCGGGCTCGCCGCGATCCGCAAGGACACCGGGCGGCTGCGGGCCGACGGCGACACCGCGATCTACACCTCGCTGGAGAAGGCCTACGACCATCTGGGCACGGGCCGGGACACCTTCACCTCCATCGTCCTGATGACGGACGGCGAGAACACCAAGGGCGACGAGGCCGGCGACTTCGACGCCTTCTACCGGGGGCTCGGCGCCGGCCGGCGGGACATCCCCGTCTTCCCCATCCTGTTCGGCGACTCCGACCGCTCGGAGCTGGAGCACATCGCCGAGCTGACCGGCGGCCGGCTCTTCGACGCCCAGAAGGGCTCGCTGGACGGCGCCTTCGAGGAGATCCGTGGCTACCAGTAGGGTCGTGGGCTTCCTGGAGTCCCGCAAGAACATCACGGGCAGCGCGTGCGGGCTGGCCGGCCTGGTGCTGACGTTCACGTCAGTCGCCGGACCGTACTGGCCGGTGGTCGTCGTCGGCCTGTACGGCGCGGGCGCGCTGATCGCCCCGCCGGAGCGGCCCCCGCTGCCCGACTTCCCCAGTCCGTCCGCCCAACTGGACGAGATCCGCGGCGACTTCGGGCGGCTGCGGGAGTACCTGGACGGCGTGGAGCTGCCCCCGGCCGCCGCCGGACGGCTCATCGAGCTGACCGAGTTGCTGACCGCGCTGCTCGACCCCGGCTGGGTCGGCGAGGTGCTCGCCCAGGACCCGGAGGGCGTGCACACCCTGTCCCGGGCGGTACGGCAGGACATCCCGGAGGCCGTCGACACCTACGTACGGACGCGGTGGTGGACCCGGCTCGCGCCGGGGCAGGAGTCGCCCGAACGGCATCTGGAGCGCCAGCTCGGTCTCCTGCACGAGGAGGCGGAGAGGCTGGCGGCGAGCCTGCGCGAGACGGAGGCCCGACGGCAGGAGTCGCACACCCGCTACCTGGAGGAACGCAACCAGTAGCAGACGCGGAACAACGGCAGACCCGGAACGGCAGCAGACGCGGCACGGCGGAGAAAGGCGAAGGCCTGTCGTCGCGCTCCTCCCGTCGGGGCGGACGGGAACGCGCGACGACAGGCCGCGGACCCCGCACGCCGTTGTGCGGGGCCTCGCCGGTCCGTGGTGCTCAGCCCAGACGCTGCACCAGTGCGTGGTACTCGTCCCACAGTTCCTTGGGCGTGTGCTCGCCGAAGGTGTTCAGGTGGTCGGGGACCAGGGCGGCCTCCTCGCGCCAGACCTCCTTGTCGACCGTGAGGAGGAACTCCAGGTCGGAGTCGGCCAGTTCGAGGCCGTTCGTGTCGAGGGCGCCCTTGGCCGGCAGCACGCCGATCGGGGTCTCGACGCCCTCGGCCTTGCCGTCGAGGCGCTCCACGATCCACTTCAGGACGCGGCTGTTCTCACCGAAGCCGGGCCAGACGAACTCGCCCGCGTCGTTCTTGCGGAACCAGTTGACGTAGTAGATCTTCGGGAGCTTCGCCTGGTCCTTGTCCTTGGCGACGTCGATCCAGTGGCCCATGTAGTCGCCCATGTTGTAGCCGCAGAACGGCAGCATGGCGAACGGGTCGCGGCGCAGCTCGCCGACCTTGCCCTCGGCGGCGGCGGTCTTCTCGCTCGCCACGTTGGCGCCGAGGAAGACGCCGTGGTTCCAGTCGAAGGACTCCGTCACCAGCGGGACGGCGGACGCGCGCCGGCCGCCGAAGAGGATCGCCGAGATCGGCACGCCCTTGGGGTTCTCCCACTCGGGCGCGATGATCGGGCACTGCGCGGCGGGGGTGGTGAAGCGGGCGTTGGGGTGCGCGGCCGGACGGTATCCATTTGCTTCGCGGGCGGACGCCGGCGTCCAGGAGTTGCCCTTCCAGTCCGTGAGGTGGGCGGGAGTCTCCTCCGTCATGCCCTCCCACCAGACGTCGTTGTCGTCGGTGAGGGCGACGTTGGTGAAGACCGAGTTGCCCCACAGCGTCTTCATCGCGTTGGCGTTGGTGTGCTCACCCGTGCCGGGCGCGACGCCGAAGAAGCCGGCCTCGGGGTTGATGGCGTACAGCCGGCCGTCCTCGCCGAAGCGCATCCAGGCGATGTCGTCGCCGATCGTCTCGACGGTCCAGCCGGAGACGGTGGGCTCCAGCATGGCGAGGTTGGTCTTGCCGCAGGCGGACGGGAAGGCGGCGGCGACGTACTTGGACTCACCGGTGGGCGGGGTGAGCTTGAGGATCAGCATGTGCTCGGCGAGCCAGCCCTCGTCGCGGGCCATCACCGACGCGATGCGCAGGGCGTAGCACTTCTTGCCGAGCAGGGCGTTGCCGCCGTAGCCGGAGCCGTAGGACCAGATCTCGCGGCTCTCGGGGAAGTGCGAGATGTACTTGGTGGAGTTGCACGGCCACGGGACGTCCGCCTCGCCCTCGGCGAGGGGGGCTCCGAGGGTGTGGACGGCCTTCACGAAGAACCCGTCGGAGCCGAGCTCGTCCAGCACCGGCTGTCCCATCCGGGTCATGGTGCGCATCGACACGGCGACGTAGGCGGAGTCGGTGATCTCGACGCCGATCGCGGAGAGGTCCGAGCCGAGCGGGCCCATGCAGAACGGGACGACGTACATCGTCCGGCCCCGCATCGAGCCGCGGAACAGGCCCTTCTCACCGGTGAAGATGTCCCGCATCTCGGCGGGGGCCTTCCAGTTGTTGGTGGGGCCGGCGTCGGCCTCCTGCTCGGAGCAGATGAAGGTGCGGTCCTCGACCCGGGCGACGTCGGTGGGGTCGGAGGCCGCGTAGTACGAGTTGGGGCGCTTGATCGGGTCGAGTTTCCGGAAGGTGCCCTTCTCGACGAGCTCCCCGCACAGGCGCTCGTACTCGGCCTCGGATCCGTCACACCAGACCACGTTGTCCGGCTGCGTGAGTTCCGCGATCTCGTTCACCCAGGAGACGAGCTCCTGGTGGTCGGTGGGGATGACGGGGGGAGCCGCGATGTCGCGCGCCACGATTGCTCCTAAATGAGGGGTTTTTGGTTGGAGGCCCCGTGGGGGCTGCGACCCGGATGCTTTCCGGTGGTGACCCTGGCGCTCATCCGGTGTCGACCGCACTCATTTGATCATCCGACTGTACCGCCCATCTGTCCAGAGCGCATCACAGGTGAGCGGAGTGAGGATGGCCACGTGTACGGACGTCTTTTTGCGTCCATGTGACGTTCAGGCGGTGGCCCCTTTACCCAACTCCCGTGAGACGATGGCCACTCTTCACTCCTCATGCCGCCGAGGTGATCCGTAACCTACGGTTCCGTAGGTACGATTCGACGTATGACTGCGCCCGTCCCCGACGCGACCACGGATACACCGGCCGCAGGCCGCGGTTCCGTCGCACACGCCCTGTCGGAAGAGATCAAGCCCAAGCTTCGCGGCTGGCTGCATCTCGGCATGTTCCCCGCCGCCCTCATCGCCGGCCTCGTGCTCACCGCCCTCGCCGACTCCACCCGCGGTCGCATCGCCTGCGGCATCTACGCACTCACCGCCTGCCTGCTGTTCGGCGTGAGCGCGCTCTACCACCGCGGCAACTGGAACGCGCGCATGGACGGCATCCTGCGCAGACTGGACCACGCGAACATCTTCCTGATCATCGCCGGCACCTACACCCCGCTGACGATGCTGCTGCTCCCCAGCGCGAAGGGGCAGTGGCTGCTGTGGGGCATCTGGGGCGCCGCGGCGGCGGGCATCCTGTTCCGGGTCTTCTGGGTCGGCGCCCCGCGCTGGCTCTACACCCCCTGCTACATCGCGATGGGCTGGGCGGCCGTCTTCTTCCTGCCGGACTTCATGCGCACGGGCGGCATCGCGGTCCTGGTCCTGGTGGTCGTCGGCGGGCTCCTCTACAGCGCGGGCGGCGTGATCTACGGCATCAAGCGACCCAACCCCTCACCGCGCTGGTTCGGCTTCCACGAGGTCTTCCACTCCCTGACCCTCGCCGCGTTCGTCGTGCACTACGTCGGCATCTCCCTGGTCGCGTACCAGCACGCGTAACGGCTCTTTTCCGCCTTCCAGTGGCCACGGCTTCCGAGCCGTGGCCATTTCCGTATGCCGGGAGCGCATATCGATTGACAGAGCATAGCTTTTGACAGCTACTCTCATTTCATGGCTACCGTCATGAACGACACGAACACGTCCGAGGCGGGGCGGGACCCCCGCCGCTGGTGGGCCCTGGGGGCCCTGGTCGCGAGCATGCTCACGCTCGGCTTCGACACGACGATCCTCAACGTGGCACTCCCCACGATGGCCCGGGACCTGGGCGCCACCACCGGCCAGCAGCAGTGGATGGCGGACGCGTACGTCGTCGTCTTCGCGGCGCTGATGCTCCCGGCCGGCCTCCTCGGCGACCGGTTCGGCCGGCGCAGGATGCTGATCAACGGACTCGGCATCTTCCTCGCCGGCTCGCTGGTCGGCACGCTCGCCGGCGACGTCGACGCGGTGATCGCCGCCCGCGCCGTCATGGGCGTCGGCGCCGCCCTGGTCACCCCGCTCGCCCTGTCGGTGCTGCCCTCGCTGTTCAGCCCCGAGGAGCGCACCAAGGCCGTCGGCATCATCTCCTCCGCCTCCGCGCTCGGCCTGCCGCTCGGCCCGATCATCGGCGGCTGGCTGCTCAACCACTTCTGGTGGGGCTCCGTCTTCCTCGTGAACGTCCCGATGGCCGCGATCGGCATCGCCGCCTGCGTCTTCCTGCTCCCCGAGACCCGCGACCCCGCCTCCCCCAAGGTCGACGCCGTCTCCACCGCGCTCACCGCGACCGGCCTCGGCGCCCTGATCTACGCGATCATCGAGGCGCCCACCCGCGGCTGGGGCGACCCCCTGGTCCTGGCGATGATCGTCGCGGCCCTGGTCCTGATCACCGCGCTGGTACTGCGCGAACGCCGCGTCGAACGCCCCATGCTCGACATGACCCTGCTCGCCCACCGCGGCTTCCTCTTCAACACCAGCGCCGCGACCCTGGTGATGTTCGTCCTGTCCGGCCTGCTGTTCGTGCTGCCGCCGTACCTCCAGGCCGTCCTCGGCCACGACTCCCTCGGCACCGGCGTACGGCTGCTGCCGATGATGGGCGGTCTGCTGGTCGCCTCACGCACCGCCGGGCCCGTCGTCGCCCGGTTCGGAGCGCGGGCCTCGGTGAGCGCCGGCCTGGTGGTGCTGGCCTTCGCCGCGCTCCTCGGCAGCCGGACGACGACCGACTCCGGCTACGGCTTCACCGCGCTGTGGCTCTCCCTCACCGGCCTCGGCTTCGGCTTCGCGCTCATCCCGGCCATGAACGGCGCCCTGGGCGCCCTGCCCCGCGACCGCGCCGGCAGCGGCTCCGGGCTGCTGATGACGCTGCGCCAGGTCGGCGGCGCGATCGGCATCGCCCTGCTCGGCAGCCTGCTCTCCGGCGCCTTCCGCGACCGGCTCGACGTCACCGGCCTGCCCGCCCAGGTCGCCGACACCGCCGGGAACTCGGTGGTCGCCGCCCATGTGATCGCCGAGAAGGCCAACCTGGCCGACCTCGCCGCCTCCGCCAACGACGCCTACGTCCACGGCATGGACCTGGTCCTGCTGGTGTGCGGGATCGCCGCCCTCGTCTCCGCCCTCCTGGCGGCCGCCTTCCTGCCGGGCGCCCGGCGCACCGAGCCCCTCGGCACCGAGCCCACCGGCACCGAGGACTCCGGCGCCGAGGACTCCGGTCCCGACGTGGTCGTGACCAAGGCCGATGCCTGACAATGACCCCCATGACGGCCGCACGCATGAGTTCTCCCGCCGATCGCCCCCACCTGGGTCTGCGTGAACGTAAGAAGATCAAGACCCGCGAGGCGATCCGCACCGCGATGTACGCGCTGGTCAAGGAGCAGGGGTACGACGCCACGACGATCGACCAGATCGCCGAACGCGCCGAGGTGTCACCGTCGACCGTCTTCCGGTACTTCCCGGCCAAGGAGGACATCGTCCTCACCGACGAGTGGGACCCGATCCTCGTGGCGGAACTGCGGGCCCGGCCGGCGGACGAACCATGGCCGGAGTCCATCCGGTACGTGATGCTGAAGGCCGCCCGCATGGGCGTCAAGGACGACCTGGAGGTGGCGCGGCTGCGCACCCACCTGATGGTCCAGGTCCCCGCGGTGCGCTCGCGCATGATGGAGAGCATGTCGATCACCGGCCGCATGTTCTCCGAGGCGATCGGCGAGCGCACCGGCCTCGACCCCGACAGCCTGGAGGTCCGTGTCTACATGATGTCCCTCATGGGCGGCCTGATGCAGACGTCCTTGTACTGGGCGGAGAACGGCCACCAGGGCGACTTCGAGGACCTGCTCGACCGCGCTCTGAACGTCCTGCAGCACGGCCTGCCCGCGCGAAACCCCTGAGACCGGCGCCCCACCCGCATGCCATCCTGACCAGGTGAACGCACCCGAGATCCGCGTCGAAGTCGCCCCCCAGCTGGCGCTGTTCGTCCCGCCCGCCCGGCGCGCCGGCGCCACCACGCTCGCCGTCGACGGCGTCTCCACCCTCGGCCACGTCGTCGAGTCGCTCGGGGTGCCCCTCACGGAGGTCGGCACCCTGCTCGTCGACGGCCGTGCGGTACCGGTCTCGCACATCCCGGCCGACGGCGAGTCGGTCACCGTCCGCCCGGTCGACCGCCCCCAGCGGGTGCCGGGCGCCCCGCTGCGCTTCCTCCTCGACGTCCACCTCGGCACCCTCGCCCGCCGGCTGCGCCTGCTCGGCGTGGACACGGCATACGAGTCCACCGACATCGGCGACCCGGCGCTCGCCGCCCGCTCCGCGGCCGAACAGCGCGTCATGCTCAGCCGCGACCGGGGCCTGCTGCGCCGCCGCGAGCTGTGGGCGGGCGGCTACGTCTACAGCACCGACCCCGAGGAGCAGCTCCGCGACATCCTCGACCGGTTCGCCCCCGAACTGCTCCCCTGGACGAGGTGCACCGCCTGCAACGGCCTGCTGCGCCAGGCCACCAAGGACGAGGTCGCCGACCAGCTGCAACACGGCACCCAGAGGTCCTACGACGTGTTCGCCCAGTGCCGCTCCTGCGGGCGCGCCTACTGGAAGGGCGCGCACCACGAGCAACTGGTCGCCATCGTGGAACGCGCCCTGGCGGAGTTCGCCGGCTAGACCGGGCTGTCAGCCGTTCAGCGCGGTGCGCAGCCGTTCGGGGTCGGTGGTCGGAGCGTCGCAGGTGAAGTTGCGGCAGACGTACGCGGTCGGTTCGCCCTTGCTCAGCGGGCGGGCGGCGAGCAGCGGGAACTCGTCGCTCCCCACGGTGCCGAACGCGACGACGGCACCCGGGGCGGTGCCCAGCAGGGCCGTACGGTGCAGGAACCTGGAGGCCGGGTCGTCCGCGCCGGTGCCGACGACGGCGACCTCGCGGGGCCCGTCGAGCAGCGCCTCGGCTGCGGCGAGCCCCCAGCCGATGAACCGGGGCACACGCGGTCCGAGCGCCTTCACCACCCCCAACGCCCGTTCCGCGGCGGTGCGGTGGGCCTCGGAGCCGGTGTGGGCCGCGTAGCTCAGCAGCGCGCCGGCCGCGGCCGTCCAGCCGGAGGGCACGGCGTTGTCGGTCGGATCCTGCGGACGCCGGATGAGCTGCTCGGCGTCGGCCGCCGTGTCGTACAGCGACCCGGACTCGGGGTCGACGAACCGGATCAGGACGTGGTCGAGCAGGAACCCGGCGAACTCCAGCCAGACGCCCTCGCCGGTGACGGAGCCGAGAGCGATGAACCCCTCCGCGACATCGGCATAGTCCTCCAGGACGCCCGCGTTGGTCCCGGCCTGCCCGTCCTTGCTGGTGCGGAAGAGCCGGGCCTGCTCGTCGAGGTGCAGCCGGACGAGGAGATCGGCGGCGCCGACCGCGGCCTCGACGAGATCCGGACGGTCGAAGTAGGCGCCGGTCTCCGCGAGCGCGGCGACGGCCAGCCCGTTCCACGCGGCGACGACCTTGTCGTCCCGGCCGGGAGCCGGCCGCTCACCGCGCCGGCCCAGCAGCCGCTCCTTGATGCCGGCGATCTTCTCGGCGTCGAAGAAGGCGTCCTGCTGCGGGAGTTGGAGGACCGAGGAGCCGTGCTCGAAGGTGCCCTCCTCGGTGACGCCGAAGTAGCGGGCGGCGAGCTCGGCGTCGTCGTCGCCCAGGACGTCCCTGAGCTGCTCGGGCGTCCACACGTAGTAGGCGCCCTCGACGTGCTTCCCGCTCCCGTCGTCGCTGTCGGCGTCCAGCGCGGAGGCGAACCCGCCCTCGGCGGTGCGCAGTTCCCGCACCATGAAGTCGGCGGTCTCCAGCGCGACCCGGCGGGCGAGTTCCGAGCCGGTGGCCCGCCAGAGATGGGCGTACACGCGGCAGAGCAGGGCATTGTCGTACAGCATCTTCTCAAAATGCGGCACGACCCAGTCACGGTCGACGGAGTACCGGGCGAACCCGCCACCGAGCTGATCGTAGATCCCGCCCCGGGCCATCCGTTCACAGGTGTCCTGGGCCATCTGCAGGGCCCCCTCGGCTCCCGTCCGCGCATGATGGCGCAGCAGGAACTCGACGACCATCGACGGCGGAAACTTCGGTGCCCCGCCGAACCCGCCGCGCTGCGCGTCGTACTCCCGGGTCAGCCCGAGCAGCGCCTGCGACAGTTCCTGCTCGCCGGGGGCCTGGCTGTCCCCGTAGGAGATCTCCCGTCCCGCCAGATCCCGGACGATCTTCCCGGCGACCTCGGCCACCTCGTCCCGCCGGTCCGTCCAGGCCTGCCGCACCCCCTCCAGCACCTGCCGGAAGGAGGGCATGCCGTGCCGGGGCGCGGGCGGGAAGTACGTACCGAAGTAGAACGGCTCGGCGTCCGGCGTGAGAAACACGGTCATGGGCCACCCGCCCTGCCCGGTGGCCGCCTGCACGGCTTCCATGTAGACGGCATCGACATCGGGACGCTCTTCGCGGTCCACCTTGATGTTGACGAAGTGCGCGTTGAGCTCGTCGGCGGTCTCCCGGTCCTCGAACGACTCGTGCGCCATGACATGGCACCAGTGGCAGCTGCTGTATCCCACGCTCAGCAGCACCGGCACGCCCCGCCTGCGCGCCTCCTCGAAGGCCTCCGCCGACCAGGGCCACCAGTCGACCGGATTGTCGGCGTGCTGGAGCAGGTACGGGGACGTCTCATGAGCCAGTCGGTTCGGCATGGGGTCCATCCTGCCGCAGTACCCCACCGGTCGGACGGCAGGCATGCCCCGAACGGCGACGTCGACGCCTGCCGTCTCCTCCCGCCCTCGCGCCCTCTCGCGCCCTCTCGCGCCACGGAGCCGCTCGCAGCACACTTGACCAAGCACAGCTGGGACCGCCGGAGGGGGACGGGACATGCGGGACGGCCATAGGGCGGATGCCGAGCGGTTGTTGGCGCGAGCCGTGGAGGAAGAGGTGCGGCGGTCCGGGGGGCGCACCGACCGGCAGGCGCTGATGACGCGGGCGCGCGGCGCGCTGGACGCCATGGCGCAGACGGCCGCGCAGGAGTACGAGGAGTATGCCCGCGCCCTGGAGGAGACGGAGGCCCGGCAGATCAGCTTCGGGCAGCGCTACGCGCGTGAGGGCGGGCGAACTCCCCTGCTGGTGGCGGGCGTTGCCGCGCTGACGACAGCGGTCGCCGACCTGGCGCTGGGCACGGGTCCCGGTACGGCGCTCGGGGCCGGGGTGACCGTCGGGGTGGTCGGGGCGGCCGCGACGGTCGTGAAGGTGGCGGGGTCGCATCTGCCGGCCGCGCACCACCGGGCCGGCGAGGCGGGGCAGCCGGGCGGCGCCGAGCAGTTGCGGTTGCAGTGGCTCACGGCGCTGGAGGTGCGGGGCATCCGGCCGTTCCTGGACCAGCAGCGGGTGCTGAGCGCGACGACCGGCCCGAAGAAGACGGCGGGACCGCAGCTCAGGGGCGCGGACAAGAGCGCGGCGGCGCGCGGGCGGACCGTACTCGGCCAGTCGTTCGCCCAACTGCCGGAAGCCGCCGGGCCGTTCGCCGGGCGGCGGGCGGAACTGGCGCGGATCCGGCAGTGGGTGCAGGCGGCGCGGGCCAGTACGGAGACCCGGCCGACGGTCGTCGTACTGCACGGCACCCCCGGCAGCGGCCGCACCACCCTCGCGGTGCGGGCCGCGCACGATCTGCGGGACCAGTTCCGCGGCGCCTGCGTGGTGGACCTGCGCGGCGACAGCGCCGGCGGGACGCCGCTGCCCACCCGGGACGCCCTGCTGCACCTGCTGAACCGGCTCGGCGCACCCCGCGAGCAGCTCCTCTTCCGGGAACGCTCATCCGCGGACCAGCAGGTCAAACGCCTCAGCGAGCTGTACCACCAGCATCTGACCGGCCTGCCGGTCACGGTGATCCTGGACGACGCCTCGGACCCCGAGCAGGTCCGCGCGCTCGTCCCGGAACGCTCCGACAGCCTCGTCCTGGTCACCGCCCGCACCCCGCTGAGCCTCCCGGCCGAGCTGTCCGCGTGGGTGCACGAGCTGGCGGTGCGGCCTCTGGAGGCGGCGGGCGCGGAGGAGCTGCTGGGCGCGACGGCGCAGGACGCCTCGGGTCCCTACGACGCCGAATCCGCCGACCGGATCACGCAGTTGTGCGGCGGGCTGCCGCTGGCGCTGCGGATCGTGGGCTCCTCACTGGGCCCGCGCTCGCCGCGTGCGCTGGCCTCGGACCTGGGGGCGTACGGCCCGGTGGAACCGGTCGAGCGGGCGCTGTGGCTGCGCTACACCGACCAGCCGGAGGTGACGCGTCGGCTGCTGCGTCGCCTCGCACTGGCCGGCCGGGCCTCCCTCGGCGCGGCCGCGGCCGCCGCGCTGCTGGCCACGGACCGGGCGGAGGCGACCCGCCATCTCACGGCCCTCGCCGACGCCGGTCTGGTCGACCACGTCCGCGGTGACCGCTACCGCCTGCACGACCTGGTCCGCGCCTTCGCGCAGGCCCGCCTCCTGGACGAGGAGGAGCAGAGCGAGCGGGCCGCGGCCCAGGAACGTCTGCTCGTCAGCTACGCCGAGCTCGCCGACTCCGTGCTGCGGCTGGTCGACGGCAACATGTCGACCCGCTCGGACCGGTTCACCCCGCACGGCTTCACCTCCCTGGACGAGGCGCTGCGCTGGCTGGACGACGAGTCGAGCTTCATCACGGCGACACTGCGACACGCGGAGGGCGTCGACCAGAACGCCGTACTGAGCCTGCTGGGCGCGCTGTGCGACTACTGCCTGCTGCGCGGCGACCTCTACCGGCTCGGCGAGATCAGCGAACTGGCGCAGTCGGTCGGCCAGGACCTGCTGGTGCGGTCCGTGCAGTGGCGCACCGGCATCGCGGCCCGTCAGCTCGGCGAGCTCGACAAGGCGCGTACGACGCTCAGTTCGGTCGTCGACCTCTACCTCCAGGCCCACCACGACGCGGGGGCGGCGCGCGCCCTGTGTTCGCTGGGCATCACCCTGCACCATCAGGGGCAGCTCACGGAGGCGGCGGAGAAACTCCGGGAGGCGATGGACCTGCAGGCCGCGCCCGAGCTGGCCACCGACCGCGCCTGGACGATGCACGCGCTCGCGGCAGTGGAACGGGACCGGGCGCACCTGGCCGAGGCCCTGGACCTGCTCACCCGCTCGCTGGTCCTGCACCGCGAGGGCGGCTCCGTGCACGGTGAGGCGTGGGCCCACTTCCAGCTGGGCCAGCTGAACCTGCGCCGCGGCGACGCCGACCAGGCCGAGGCCGACCTGCGCCGCGCCCTCGACCTGTACGGCCGCACCCGCGACGCCCGCGGCGAGGCGTGGGCGCTGACCCAGCTCGCGCGGGCCCGGCTCATCGCCGGCGACCCCGGACCGGCGGCGGAGGACCTGAGCCGGGCGGCGGCCCGGCACCGGGACAACGAGGACGCGCGCGGCGAGGCGTGGACGGTCTACTACCTGGGCCTGGCCCTGGAGGAGACGGGCGACCTCGACCACGCCGTCCGCGAGCTGGAACGCTCCCGCTCGCTCTTCTCCCGCCTGCGGGACGTCTACGGCCTGGCCTGCGCCCGCCACCACTCGGCCCGCGTGACCCGCGACCAACGTGCCGCCCAGACGGGTTCGCTGCGCAACTCCGGTTTCGCCCGCCAACTCCTGGTCGACGCCCGCGCCGACTTCCAGCGCATCGGCGTTGCCCACGGCGAGGCCTGGACCTGCCTCGAACTCGCGATCGTCGACGCGGGCAACGCCCGTACGCAAGCCGCGCTGGCCCTGTGCGAGGAGGCGACGGCCCTCTTCGCGTCATACGGCGACCGCCGCGGCGAGGACTGGGCCCGCTTCCTGCGCTGCACCCTCCTGCCGTACGCGGCCCCGGGCGGCGTCGAGGTCGGCACGGCGGTGGCCCAGGAGGAACTGTCCCAGCTCGCCCGCGCCGCCCATCCGTCCCGGGACAGCCAACTGGAGGAGTGCGCGAAAGCCTACGCACTCCTGCTGGAGAGGGGCGTGAACCTGGACGCGGGCTGGCAGGCCTGGCGCCTGGGCATGGTCCCCGGCCGCCACGCCCGAGAAGTGATGGGAGTAACGCTGACACCAGGCACTACCCCGGACGAAACCCCAGCCAAGCCACCACACGAGGACTGAGCCCGGGGGGCGAGGGCTGAACCCCGGGGGAGGCCGGGGTGCGGCCGCCCGCCTGTCTGCTGCTGTCGCCGGTCGGCGGGCCGTCGGACACGCGCAGGGCGTGGCCGACGGCGTGCGCCGGTGCCGGTGTCTGTGCCGGTGCCGGTGTCTGTGCCGGTGCCGGTGTCTGTGCCGGTGCCGGTGTCTGTGCGGTCGCCGCCTGTCCGTGGGGCGTCACGGCCGTCGGCGGTTCAGCCCTTCGCGGGGGAGGCCGTCTCCGTCGCACCCTTGCCGGAGGCTTCCTCCGGGCTCGCGGGCTCCTTGAAGTCGACCTTGCCCATGTGCTTGCTCATGGACTTCATCAGGCCCCACACCGCCACCGCCATCGCCGCGAAGACGATGAAGCCGAGGACGCCGGGAGTGACCTTGTTCTCGTCGACCTCCTTGGCGAGGGGGACGAGGTGCGTCATTGCCAGGCTCACGCTTGCGCTCATATCAGGCATTGTCGCGGATGCCCGCAAAGAGGTCGTCCTCGGGGAGGGAGATGTCGACGCGGGACTTCGCGAGCTCGTACTCCTCCGTGGGCCAGACCTCCTTCTGGATGTCCATCGGCACCCGGAACCAGCCGCCGTCGGGGTCGATCTGCGTGGCGTGGGCGATCAGTGCCTTGTCGCGGATCTCATAGAAGTCGGCGCAGGGAACGTGCGTGGTGAGCGTGCGCTCCTGGATACCGGAGTCTTCCCAGCGCTTGAGCCACTCCCCGTAGGGGGAGTCCAGACCGCGGTCGAGCATCGCCTGGTGCAGCGCCTCGGTGCGGGGACGGTTGAAGCCCTGGTTGTAGTACAGCTTCAGCGGCCGGTAGGCGGGCCCGTACTCGCTCTCGGGGTACTTCTCGGCGTCGTCCGCGCCCTCGAAGGCCACCATCGAGATCTTGTGGGTCATGATGTGGTCGGGGTGCGGGTAGCCGCCGTTCTCGTCATAGGTGGTGATCACCTGAGGGCGGAAGGAGCGGATCTGCTTCACCAGCTCGCCGGCCGCCTTGTCGACGTCCTCCAGAGCGAAGCAGCCGTCGGGCAGCGGCGGCAGCGGGTCGCCCTCGGGCAGGCCGGAGTCGACGAAGCCGAGCCACTCCTGTCCGACGCCGAGGATCTCGCGGGCCTCGTCCATCTCCTTCTTGCGTACCTCGTGGATGTGCTCCTCGATGTACTTGTCGCCCTGCAGCTTCGGATTGAGGATGGAGCCGCGCTCCCCGCCCGTGCAGGTCACGACCAGCACATCCACCCCCTCGGACACGTACTTCGCCATGGTGGCCGCGCCCTTGCTCGACTCGTCGTCGGGGTGGGCGTGCACGGCCATCAGTCGCAGCTGGTCAGTCAAGACTCAATCCTCGGTAAGTCGGCGCCCGGCGTGAACCGGCGCGATCGCAGGCTTCTATAGTGACCGAATCGGGGGGCGATTAATTCCGCGCCGGGAGGACGATCATGAGTACGGCGAGCACGCGACTGCCCGAGGGCCGCTACGGCCGTGCCTCGGACGATCGCGCCGACCACAAGCTCAAGATCGCCGGTGCCGTGCTGGGCGCGTTGCTGTTGGTGCTGGTGGGGTACTTCGCCTACCACTACGTCGGCCAGAACAAGATCAGCGCCGAAGTGATCACCTTCAAGGCCACCTCGGACGAAGCGGTCGAGCTCCATCTGGAGGTCCGCAAGGACTCGGGTACGAGCGGTTACTGCACGGTCCGCTCGCAGGCCGCCGACGGCACCGAAGTGGGCCGCGCGGACTTCCGCTTCTCGGGTGCGGACAGCCGCATCGACAAGGTGGTCACGTTGCGGACGACGGCCAAGGGCACGACGGCGGAGCTGCTCGGCTGTCACGCAGGGTGACCCCGCGCGGCCCGGCCGCAGGGCATCTGCCGCAATACGTACGCACTGACCTGCGCTGACGTAATTCTCATGGCTTATGTCCTCCCCCTTCGGCCACTGAATTGTTAGGCTCGTGGTTTCGCCCATCCCCAAAGGAACATGCTTCTGGGTAGGGCGATGCTTTGTATTCCCAGTACCGACGAGGAGCACCTGTGACCCAGACCAGCGAGTCCGTCACCTGGCTGACCCAGGAGGCGTACAACAAGCTCAAGGTCGAGCTTGAGTACCTTACTGGTCCTGCGCGCACGGAGATCGCCGCCAAGATCGCCGCCGCGCGCGAGGAGGGGGACCTGCGCGAGAACGGCGGGTACCACGCGGCCAAGGAGGAGCAGGGCAAGCAGGAGCTCCGTGTGCGCCAGCTGACCCAGCTTCTCGAGAACGCCAAGGTCGGCGAGGCGCCCGCTTCCACGGACGGCGCGGTGGCGCCCGGCATGGTCGTGACGATCGCCTTCGACGGTGACGAGGACGACACCATGACGTTCCTGCTCGCCTCGCGCGAGTACGCGAGCTCCGACATCGAGACCTACTCGCCGCAGTCCCCCCTGGGCACCGGCGTGATCGGTCACAAGGTCGGCGAGGACGCGGCCTACGAGCTGCCGAACGGCAAGAAGGCCTCCGTGCGCATCCTCAAGGCCGAGCCCTACAGCGGCTGAGCCCCCTTTCCTGAATTTCCGGACGAGCCCCCGGCGCCCCCGAGCGCCGGGGGTTTTCGTCATGCCGTCGCCGAGCGGTACTTGCGGACCGCGAGCGTCCGGAAGATCAGGACGATCAGGACCGAGTAGATCAGCGAGGCCCAGACCGGGTGCTGCATGGGCCAGGCCTCGGACTGCGACTGACCGGGATTGGCGAAGAGCACCCTGGAGGCCTGGACGGTGGCGCTGAAGGGGTTCCACTCGGCGATGTGGCGCAGCCAGGGCGTCATGTTGCCGGTGTCGACGAAGGCGTTGGATATGAACGTCACCGGGAAGAGCCAGATCAGTCCGCCGGAGGTGGCCGCCTCGGGGGTGCGGACGCTCAGGCCTATCAGGGCGCCGATCCAGGTGAAGGCGTAGCCCAGCAGGAGCAGCAGGCCGAAGGCGGCCAGCACCCTGCCGATGTTGGTGTCGCCGTCGGAGCCGACCCGCCAGCCGACCAGGAGGGCGACGACCGCGAGGACGAGCAGGGTGAGCGCCGTCTGCACGAGGTCGGCGAGGGTACGGCCGGTGAGTACCGCACCGCGCGCCATCGGCAGGGAGCGGAAGCGGTCGATGAGGCCCTTGTGCATGTCGTCGGCTATACCGGCGCCGGCGCCCGCGGTGGCGAAGGTGACGGTCTGCGCGAAGATGCCGGCCATGAGGAAGTTCTTGTAGTCGGTGGCGCTCGTGCTGCCGCCGATCTGCATGGATCCGCCGAACACATAGGTGAAGAGCACCACGAACATGATGGGCTGGATGAGCCCGAAAATAACCATTTCCGGAATCCGGCTCATGCGAATCAAGTTGCGCTTTGCAACGACCAGCGAGTCGCGGACGGACTGTCCGAGTGGATGGGCGGGGGCGGGCGCCGCGCCGCGTACGGCGTCGGTGACGGCACTCATTTGACGGTCTCCCTCTCGCTGTGTCCGTTGCGGCTGTTCTCTTCGCCCGTCTCTTCGCTCGTCTCGGTCTTCGTCTCGGCGACGTGTCCGGTCAGGGACAGGAAGACGTCGTCGAGTGTGGGGCGGCGCAGGCCTATGTCGTCTATCTCTATGCCGCGGGTGTCGAGCTCGCGGATGACCTCGGCGAGGAGCTTGGCGCCACCGGAGACGGGCACGGTGAGCTTGCGGGTGTGCTGTTCGACCGCAGTCTCACCCTTGCCGAAGCCGGCCAGGACCTCCGCAGCCGTGGTGATGTGTTCACGGTTGTGCACCACGACCTCCACGCGTTCGCCGCCGGTGCGGGCCTTGAGCTGGTCGGAGGTGCCGCGGGCGATGACACGGCCCTGGTCGACGACCGCGATGTCGTGCGCGAGATGGTCGGCCTCTTCGAGGTACTGGGTGGTCAGCAGCAGCGTCGTGCCGCCGGAGACGAGCCGTTTGATGACGTCCCACAGCAGTTGGCGGTTGCGCGGGTCGAGGCCGGTCGTCGGCTCGTCCATGAACATCACGGGCGGTGAGACCACCAGTGCCGCGGCCAGGTCGAGGCGGCGGCGCATGCCTCCGGAGTAGGTCTTGGCGGTACGGTCGCCGGCGTCCGCGAGATCGAACTGCTCTAGCAGTTCGGCGGCCCGGGCCTTCGCCGCGCGGGCCTTCATCTGGTAGAGCTGTCCGACCATCTGGAGGTTCTCGCGGCCGGTGAGGTATTCGTCGACCGCCGCGAACTGACCGGACAGGCCGATCGAGCGGCGCACCTCGTTGGGCTGCTTGAGCACGTCGAGGCCGGCGACCACGGCCCGGCCGCGGTCAGGGCGCAGGAGGGTGGTCAGGCAGCGGACCGCGGTGGTCTTGCCCGCGCCGTTCGGCCCGAGCAGGCCGAGGACGGTGCCCTCCGGGACGTCGAGGTCGACGCCGTCCAGAGCCTTTACGTCACCGAAGGTTTTCACCAGGCCTTCGGCGTAGATGGCGCCTGGCATATGAGTCTCCACGTCGTTGAGGATTCTTCGGAAAGCCTAGGTTTGTACTTTTCGCTCCGCCCGACAGGGCCGGCAGTGTACGGCTTGAGCGGCATGAGACACACCATAACGCGATGTATCGCGTCTTACAACGGACTTACTCGAATGAGTGACAAAAGGGCTCTGACCTCAGTCGATGACGGTGTAGCCGGCGTCGCGCAGGGCCCGGCCGACCTCGGCGCAGTGCGCCGGCCCCTTCGTCTCCAGGTGCAGTTCGACCTCCGCCTCGGTCAGCCCGAGCCGGGGGTCGGTCCGCACATGGCTCACGTCGAGAACGTTAGCGTCGACCACTGACAACACCCCGAGAAGCGTGGCGAGGGCGCCCGGCCGGTCCGTCAGCCGCAGCCGTACGGCCAGGTAGCGGCCCTGCGCCGCCATGCCGTGCCGCAGCACCCGCTGCATCAGCACCGGATCGACGTTGCCACCGGACAGCACCGCGACGACCGGCCCCTCGAAGGCGCCGGGGTCGCTCAACAGCGCGGCCACCGGGCTCGCCCCGGCCGGTTCGACGACCAGCTTGGCCCGCTCCAGGCACAGCAGCAGCGCCGTGGACAACTCGTCCTCCGTCACCGTGCGCACCTCGTCCACCAGCTCGCCGATGATGCCGAACGGCACGTCACCGGGCCGGCCGACCTTGATGCCGTCGGCCATCGTCGCCGGGTTCCTGATCGACACCGGCCGGCCGGCCGCCAGCGAGGGCGGGTACGCGGCGGCCCCCGCCGCCTGCACGCCGACGATCCGCACGTCCGGCCGCAGCGCCTTCACCGCGACGGCGATGCCCGCCGCAAGACCGCCGCCGCCGATCCCGACGACGATCGTGCGCACCTCCGGGCACTGCTCCAGGATCTCCAGGCCGACCGTGCCCTGCCCCGCGATGATGTCGGGGTGGTCGAAGGGGTGGATGAACACCGCGCCCGTCTCGGCCGCGTACTCCTGGGCCGCGGTCAGCGTCTCGTCGACCACGGCGCCGTGCAGGCGCACCTCGGCGCCGTACTCACGCGTGGCGCTGATCTTCGGCAGCGGCGCGCCCTTGGGCATGAACACCGTGGACCGCACGCCCAGCACCCTCGACGCCAGCGCCACGCCCTGCGCGTGGTTGCCCGCGCTCGCCGCGACGACCCCCGCGGCCCGCTCCTCCGGCAGCAGCCCGGCGATCCGGACGTACGCGCCGCGCAGCTTGAACGAACCCGTCCGCTGGAGGTTCTCGCACTTGAAGTGGACGGGCGCGCCGACCAGCTGGGTCAGATGCCTGCTGCCCTCCATCGCGGTCACCCGCGCCACGCCCGACAGCATCTTCCGGGCGCCGCGCACATCGTCGAGGGTGACGTGGCGCAAGGAGTCAGCCGTGCTGTAGCTCATGACTCCAGCATCGCAGTTCACAGGCGGGAACGACCGTTGTGACCAACCTCCGAGACCGGTTTCCGCAGCGCCGGTACGACCCGCCTTCCAGCCGCGTACTCTGTCCCCCATTCCAGCAGCCCCTTCATGAAGCGAGCCCCCGGCCATGCCCACAACACCTGAAATGTCGATGGACATGACGACCGTCGGTGACACCGGTCTCCTCGACACTCTGCAGCACGAGGTCGCGGTGTTCGCCCGCCGTGCCGAACAGACCCGGCTCGGCGGTGTCGGGCAGGTGCGCAACTCCATGGACCGCGCCGCGTACCTGCTGCTCAACCGCCTCGACAACGAAGGCCCGATGGGCGTCAAGGCGCTCGCCGCGAGCATGGGCATCGACTCGTCCACGGTCACCCGGCAGGTGGCTCCGCTCGTCGACACCGGCCTGGTCAAGCGGACCTCGCACCCCGAGGACGGGCGGGCCGTGGTGCTCCAGCTGTCCCCGCGCGGGCAGTCGCGTCTCGAGGAAGTCCGGTCCTCCCGGCGTCAGTTGATGGCCGAGCTGACGGAGGACTGGGCGCCGGAGGAGCGCGAGTCGTTCTGCGCGCTCCTCACCCGCTTCAACACCGCGCTGTCCTCCCGGATGGCGGTCCAGGGCCTACCGGGCGCGGAGCCGTCGCCGGCCGCTTCCTGAGAGCGCCGGCGGCCCCGCGCGGCGGCCCACGCGCGTCCCCTCGCTCTCCCGTGACCTTCCGACGACTTTCCGGCGGGCGTGCGCGGCTCTTGACCGAAAGCCCGCCCCTGGCCTCATATGAGACCGGGGCATATGGCCCTCCAGGGGGACGCCGTCAGGCGGGAGGCTCGGTGTGCGAGAGACGCGTGCGACCCAGGAAGCCCGCCGGGCCCGGGAGTTCGAGACGTTCGTCGCGGGTGCGGGCGGGCGGCTGCTGCAGGCCGCCACGCTGCTCACCGCGGAGGCCCCGCACGACAACCCGCGCGCGCGTCGGCTGCTGACGCTCGCCCTCGCGCGCACGTACGCGTGCTGGGACCGGCTGCACGGCGAGGACCCGTACAACCGTGCCCGCGAGTATCTGGCCACCCGCTTCGCGCACGAGGCGTGGCACCAGTACGCGTGGCAGCTGTACGACGCCCTGCCCCTGGGCCGTGCCCGCCCGCACTCCGCCTCCGGCACGCTGGCGCGGCTCACTCCGCAGGAGCGTCTGATCCTGGTCCTGAGGCTCTACGAGGGCGTCGCCGAGGAACAGGTGGCGGCCCTGCTCGGGCTGCCTACGGAACGGGTCCGCACCGCCTGCGACCGGGCGACGGCGACGCTGCTGCATCCGCCGCGAGGACCGGCGCCCGCCGTGCGCCGGGCGAAGGCGGCGGCCTCGTGAACCGGGCCGAGCGGGAGGCCGCGGTACGCCGGATCATGGAGCGGACGGCGCCGCGTGTGCCGACGGACCTCCACGCCGACGTCGTACGCCGCGGCAGCCGTATCCTGCGCCGCCACACGCTCGCCCTGCGACTGCTGTGGCTGCTTCTGTTCGCGGCGACCGTGGCGTTCGTGGTGTGGGCGGCGGTGGCCCAGCCCTGGGTGGAGCCGCCGTCACAGACGACCCCACCGCTCACCGACTGGTAGCCCCCCTGGGGCTGTAACCGGACTGGACCTGGCCGCCGACGTGGCCGCCGACCTAGCCGAGGGCCTGCTGCAGGTCCTCGAGGAGGTCGTCGACGTTCTCGATGCCCACGGAGAGCCGGACGAGGTCGCCGGGCACCTCCAGCGCCGAACCGGCCACGGACGCGTGCGTCATGCGCCCCGGGTGCTCGATCAGGGACTCGACGCCGCCCAGGGACTCGCCGAGGGTGAACACCTTGGCGCGGTTGCAGACCTCGACGGCCGCCTCCTCGCCCCCGGTGACCCGGAAGGAGACCATGCCGCCGAACGCCCGCATCTGCTTGGCGGCGACCTCGTGACCGGGGTGCTCCGGCAGGCCCGGGTAGAGCACGTGTGTCACGCGCGCGTGCCGGGTCAGCATGTCGGCGACCTTGGTGGCGTTCTCACTGTGCCGGTCCATGCGCACCGCCAGCGTCTTGGCGCCGCGCAGCACCAGCCAGGAGTCGAAGGGCCCGGCGACCGCGCCCATCGCGTTCTGGTGGTACGCCAGCTCCTCGCCGAGGGCCTCGTCCGCGGTGATCAGCGCGCCGCCGACGACGTCGGAGTGGCCGCCCATGTACTTCGTCAGGGAGTGCACGACGACGTCCGCGCCGAGCGACAGCGGCTGCTGCAGGTACGGCGTGGCGAAGGTGTTGTCGACGACGAGACGGGCGCCCGCGTCCCGGGCGATCTGGGCGACGGCGGCGATGTCGGTGATGCCGAGGAGCGGGTTGGAGGGGGTCTCCACCCACACGGCCTTGGTCTTCGGGGTGATCGCGGCCCGTACGGCGGCGGCGTCGCCGGTGTCGGCGACCGACCACTCCACGCCCCAGCGGGCGACGACCTTCGCGAAGAGACGGAACGTGCCGCCGTAGGCGTCGTTCGGGATGACCACGTGGTCGCCGGGGCTGAGCAGCGTACGCAACAGGCAGTCCTCGGCCGCCAGTCCGGAAGCGAACGCGAGGCCTCGGCGGCCGCCCTCGAGGGCCGCGAGGTTCTCCTCCAGGGCGGTCCTGGTCGGGTTGGCGCTGCGGCTGTACTCGTAGCCGCCGCGCAGGCCGCCGACGCCGTCCTGCTTGTAGGTCGAGACCTGGTAGATCGGCGGGACGACCGCGCCGGTGAGGGGATCGGCGGTGTTGCCCGCGTGGATCGCGAGGGTCTCGAAGTGCTGACTGATGTGCCTGTCGCTCATGGGCACCGAGCGTAGTCCGCTCACGCGCCCGGCGCGGGACGGCCGCCGGACCCGATCGCGGGACGACCGCTCGGCCGGTCGCGGGGGCACGGGCCGGGACGGAGGTTTTCCACAGGTGCGGGGGCGGGTTGGCCAATTGTCGGCGCGGTCTGGTTCGCTTGTGGCATGGAGATTCTCTGGGTCCTGATGGCGGTGGTCCTGATCGGCTTCGTGCTGCTGCCGTTCCTGCGGCGCAGGCGCGGCCAGCTCGAGCTGGTTCCGGCTGATCACCCGGACGCCGCGGACCCGGCGACCTACGGTTTCGTGCGCACGGAGGAGCTGGACATCCGCATGCCCGGCCCCGACCAGGACCTGCTGGACGTCCTGGACGTGGTGCAGCACACGCAGGACTACCGGGCGGCCCAGCAGTTGCTGGCCGGCACGGAGACCGAGGGTGAGCTGCGCTGGCAGCGCGTGCAGGCCTTCGCGGGGGCGGCGGCGCTGGAGCTGCAGCAGCGGCCGGGCGGGGTGGGCGAGATACCGGGCGGGCAGTGGCTGCGGGTGTGGCGGACGGAGGCGCCGAAGGACGCGGGCGGTGCGGCCGTGCACGCCGAGTTCCTGGTGCAGCAGGCGTGGCGGACCTCGACGCCGGGCACGGACGACTTCCGGATCATCATGGAGGAGGCGAAGGACGCCTGCGGCCAGGCGGCACTGCTGGCTCCGGGTGACCCGATCCCGTACATCGTCGAGCTGTCGGTGGCCCGCGGTCTGCGGTACTCACAGGCGGAGTTCGAGCAGCTGTGGCTGAAGATCCTGGACCGCTCCCCGGCGCACATGGGGGCGCATCTCGCGGCTCTGCACTACTGGTGCGAGAAGTGGCACGGCTCGCGGGAGCTGGCGTACTCGTTCGCGGAAGCAGCGGCGGCAAGAGCGCCCCGTGGCTCCCTCCTCGCGGCGATGCCCCTCTTCGCGGTCTTCGAGCACCTTCCCGAGGTGAACCTGGTCAGCAGCTTCTACCAGAGCGAGGTCGTGACGAAGGCGGTGCACGGCGCGCTGTTCGCGGTGCACGCGGCCCGGCCCGACGACCCGATGCTGGCGCACGTCCGTCACCTGCTGGTCTTCTTCCTGGTGCGCTCCGAGCGCTGGTCGGAGGCGATGAACCAGCTCATTCACGTGGACGGCCACGTGGGCGCCCTCCCCTGGACCCTCTCCCCCGACCCGGCCGCGGAGTTCGCGGTCTACCGCGCGCTGGCGGTGGCGGGCTACGAGGCCAACGGCGGCAGCCCGGCGAGCCTGCCGCACTGACACCGGGGAGCCGAGGGCCGGGGAGCCCGGAAAGCCCCGGGAGCCGGCGGCGCGGAAGGGATCCCCGGACCGGGCGACGCCGCCGGCGGTGCTGACGTTCGTCTCCGCGTTCGTGCCGATCATCGGCGCCCTCTTCACCGGTTTCGTCGCCTGGGCAGTCTGCTCGCGGTGCCGATCGCCGCGCTGATCGCGTCGTGCGGGACGGGAGTCTCCTGCCCGGTGACCGTCCGGGTCACCCGACGGTGAAGTCGGTCGCCTTCGTGTCCAGGGTCGTGGTGCCGTCCTGCGCGGTGGCCAGGACGGCGATGTGCCAGACACCCCGCGGGGACGACTCGGCATCGGAACCGGTCACCGCGGTGGTGTAGGTGCAGCGCGCGGTGTCCGCACCGGAGGGCTTGCATGCGGCCGAGTCCACCTCGGCCATGTCCTTGGCGGTCAGCCCCTTCTCGGCGAAGGGCGAGTTCTCCGGCCACGCCAGCACCTTCACGCTCTTGACGCCGGAGGACGCCGTGACGTCGGTGACGAAGGTCAGCGACCCGTCGCGGCCGCCGTCGGGAGCGGTGTAGCGGGCGGCGTTGTGCGCCAGCGCCGGAGACCGGCCCTCGGCGTGGGCGAGAGCGAAGGCACCTGCGCCACCGAGAAGAACGACACCGGCGGCGACGGACAGGGCGATACGTCGGGACATGGGATTCTCCGTGACTGTGTCAGCTGGACCGGGCCGGCGCCTGTCGACCGCGCCGTTGCGTCGATACTCGCCGCGCGAGGCCCCGGCGGGCATGAGCACGCCTACTCATCCCCTCGTGAGTAAGCCCGCCGGTCGCGCCCCTCGCCACGGCGCGCCGCGTCTCCCGGCGGCCGGCGCGCGCGGTGCGCCACCGGCCGCCGGGAGACGGCTCACCAGTCGTGCACGGTCCCGTCCAGCAGCCTGTTGACCGGCAGGTACGCCGGCTCGTAGGGGAAGCGACCGGCCGCCTCGGTGTCCAGTTCGACTCCCAGGCCCGGGGTGTCGGACGGGTGCAGGAGTCCGTCCTCGAAGCGGAACGACGTGCGGAAGACCTCCAGCGTTCGCACGGAGTGCTGCATGTACTCCTGGATGCCGAAGTTGTGGACGGCCAGGTCCAGGTGGAGCGCCGCGGCCATGCCGACCGGGGAGATGTCGGTCGGGCCGTGCATCCCGGACTTGACGCCGTAGACGTCCGCGAGATCGAGCAGCTTCTTCATGGCGGTGACGCCCCCGGTGTGGGTGACGGCGGAGCGCACGTAGTCGATCAGCCGCTCGCTGAGCAACGTGGTGTAGTCGTACACCGAGTTGAAGACCTCACCGATCGCCAACGGTGTCGTCGTGTGCTGCCGGATCAGGCGCAGGGCCGCCTGGTCCTCCGCGGGCGTGGCGTCCTCCAGCCAGAACAGGTCGTACGGCTCCAGCGCCTTGCCCAGCTGGGCGGCCTGGATCGGTGTCATCCGGTGGTGCCCGTCGTGCAGCAGGGGCAGCTCGGGACCGAACTCCGCCCGGACGGCCTCGAAGACGGACGGCATGTGCCGCAGATATGCGCGGGTGTCCCAGGTCTCCACCACCGGCAGGGGCCGCCCGCCGACGGCGGCTCGGCGCGCGGGCTCGTAGTCGTAGCGCTCGCCGCCCTGCGCGCCGGAGGCAGCCACGCCGTACACCGAGTCCAGGCCGGGTATGCCGCTCTGAATGCGGATGGCGCGGTAGCCCAGCTCCAGATGCTTACGCACGGAGTCGAGCAGTTCGGGCACATCGCGGCCCGAGGCGTGGCCGTAGGCCAGGGCTCCGCTGCGGGAGGCGCCGCCGAGGAGCTGGTAGAGGGGCATCCCGGCGCTCTTGGCCTTG
This sequence comes from Streptomyces sp. NPDC031474, assembly GCF_055581185.1. Taxonomy (NCBI): domain Bacteria; kingdom Bacillati; phylum Actinomycetota; class Actinomycetes; order Kitasatosporales; family Streptomycetaceae; genus Streptomyces; species Streptomyces sp. NPDC031474. The sequence goes on along the minus strand of NZ_JBVIJX010000017.1, from coordinate 88,002 downwards.
ATGTCCCACAGCGCGGTGTCGACCGCCGCGACGGCCGCCATGGTCACGGGGCCGCGCCGCCAGTACGCGCCGCGGTAGAGGTACTGCCAGGTGTCCTCGATGCGGGAGGCGTCCGCTCCGACGATCAGGGGGATGACATGGCTGTCCAGGTAGGCCTGAACGGCGAGTTCCCGGCCGTTCAGCGTGGCGTCGCCGAGGCCGGTGAGGCCGTCCTCGGTGGTGATGCGCAGGGTGACGAAGTTCCGTCCCGGGCTGGTGACGATCACCTCGGCGGACACGATCCGCATGACGAGGTCCCCTCTCTTCGATCGGGTCAATCGGTCGGGTGCCGCCGCGTGCGCCGGGCCAGTTCGGTCTGGACCTCGGCGACGATGCGTTCGACGGGCAGGGTCGCGTCGACGGTCATGCCGGCCTCGTCCTCCTGCAGTGGTTCGAGGTCCTCGAACTGTGAGGGCACCAGGGAGGCGGGCATGTAGTGCGACTGTCTGCCGGCCACGCGGGCGGTGGCCTCGTCCTGGTCGAGTTCCAGGTGCACGAAGAACGCGTCGGGGCGGGCCACGCGCAGCAGCTCGCGGTAGATGCGTCTGAGGGCCGAGCACGTGATCACCAGCCCTTCCTCCGAGCCCGCCGCCCGCATGCGGCCCGCGATGGCGGCCAGCCACGGACTGCGGCTGCGGTCGTCGAGACGGCCGCCGTGCTCCATCGACTCCACGTTGCGTCTGGGATGGAAGCGGTCGCCCTCTTCGAAGGGCGCCCTGAGCGACTCCGCCAGGTACCGGCCGACGGTGGTCTTGCCGCACCCGGTCACCCCCATGACGACGACGGGGGCGTGCCGCACCCGGATCAACGCGGCCATCGCGTCCTGGAAACCGTCTCGACGGGCGCTCGGCAGGCCGTTCGCGTTGAACTCGTCCAGCCCCGCCCGAAGACGGTCGAGTACGGCGGGGTCCTGCAGTCGGCCGCCTCGGATCTCGGCGAGGATGGCCTCCGCGAAGGCCTCCGAGGCCGTCGCCAGTCCCTGGTCGACGGCGTAGGCCAGCCCCATGTGCAGCCACATGGCGATCGGCTCCGGCCGCGTGGGATAGCTCTGTACGGTGTCGGCGCCGACCGGGGCGCGCGCCGACGTGACCGTCGCCTCCTGGTGGCCGGCGGCCCAGTCCCGGTCGATCCGGTGGTTCAGGGCCATGACGACCGGGTGGGACAGACGCAGGAACAGCTCGTTGCGCGAGCCGGCCAGCAGGGTGCGGTGAAAGGCTGCGTCGACGTCCCGGAAGCGCTGCCGGATCGGGGCTCCCTCCCGCTGCCGCGCGAAGTCCGGTTCCTCGCTGAGGGCGAGCAGGGTGCGGGCCCGGCTGGTCAGGTCGTGACAGACCTCCGCGGACCTGCTCAGCGCCGCCAGCCTGGCCGCCCTTGGCTCGATCACCTCCCGCAGCTCGGTGAGCGACCGCATCTGGCTGTCGGGGGCCACCTCCAGACGCCACGCGATCACGTCGGGGTCCAGCAGGTCCCAGCGTTCCAGCGCCTGAACGGTGGCTCCGATCCGCGGCTGCAGATTGATCAGGCCCTTCTGATGCAGCGTCTGCAGTGCCTCGCGCGCCATGGGCCGGGTGGTCCCGAACTCGTGCATGACGGCGTCCACGGTCAGGTGCTGGTCGCGCGGCTTGGCCCCTTCCACGATCTGACAGCCCAGTAGTTCCACCACCTTGGCGGTGGAACCCCGTGTCGCGTCCTCGGAATCCACGAGTGGGTCTAATTCAGCACCAGTCATGGCGAGAACGTTAGGTTACAGAGCCGCTCTGGTCAGCAGTCCGGACCATGCCTGAAGAAGCGCAGAGAATCATAAGGGGCGCATCGGCGCGCACGCCTCCCCCACGACCACTCCCCTAAGCCCCCTCCCAAGCGGGATGCCGCATTAGAAGGCTTCTCTGGTATCGCTTATGTGGCTACGGTGGTCAGCTATCGATCGTCACTCATTCGAGAGGTTCCGGTGGAGCCAATCCTGACGCAACTGCAGGAGTGTCGTATGTCCGAACCGAGCTCGCCCACGCCACCGCCGGAGCGGCTGTCCCTGCGCTGGGCTCTCATCTTCTTAGCCGCGGTGGTCGCGGGACTGCTGGCAGGGCTGCTGACGTACGCCCAGTCGGGCAACTGGCCCGGATCGCTCATGGCAGCGCTGGGCGCGAGCGGCGCGGCACTCGTGGGCCTGCCGCTGCTGCTCTGAGACGAGTCGCGGGGTTCCGGTTCGCGTGCGAGCCTGAATCATGATCAGGAAAGTGTCCTCGCCTGTGCATATCGAGGCGACTCTCGATCCTCGGTTGTCCAGATGGCTTTGGCTGGTGAAGTGGCTCCTCGCGATTCCGCACTACATCGTGCTGTTCTTCCTGTGGATCGCGTTCGTCCTCGTGACCGTCTTCGCGTTCTTCGCCATCCTTTTCACGGGCCGCTATCCCCGGTCCCTCTTCGAATTCAATGTCGGCGTCATGCGCTGGAACTGGCGGGTCAGTTTCTACGCGCACACCGCGCTCGGCACCGACCGGTACCCGCCGTTCACCCTCGCGAAGGCGCCCGACTACCCGGCGCAGTTCGACGTCGACTACCCCGAGCGCCTCTCCCGTGGCCTGGTCCTGGTGAAGTGGTGGCTGCTGGCGATCCCGCAGTACATCGTCGTCGGGATGTTCGTCGGCGACTGGGCGTGGGGCTGGGGAGGCGAGGACGGCTGGCACGGCGGTGGCCTGATTCCCTTCCTCTCCCTGGTCGCCGTGGTCGTCCTGGCGGTGACGGCCCGTTACCCGGTTCATCTGTTCGACCTGCTGCTCGGCCTGGCTCGCTGGGTCGCGCGGGTGGCTGCCTATGCCGCGCTGATGACCGACGAGTACCCGCCGTTCCGTCTCGACATGGGCGGACGGGCCTCCCCCCTGGCAGAGACCTCGGTGAGCGATTCCGGTCCCGGTCCTGGAGGGCCGTAGCGGCCGGGTGACTCGCGGAAGCCGGCGCGCGTGGAATTCGGTTGCCTGCGGCGGGTCCGTGGGGGCTAGATGGCGGCATGGCTGACATCCAGGGCTCGTACGACGATCTGTTCACCGCGGTGCCCACGGCGCTGGCGGCCCTGCTGGACGGCGGGGACGCGGGCGGCTCGGTGGCCGTCTTCGTGGACGGTGAGCCGGTGGTGGACGTCTGGGGCGGGTTCGCCGACGCGGAGCGCACGGCGCCGTGGCAGCGGGACACGATCGTCAACGTCTATTCCGTCACCAAGACGATGACGGCCCTGTGCGCGCTGGTGCTGGCCGACCGCGGCGAGCTCGATCTCGACGCGCCGGTCGCCCGGTACTGGCCGGAGTTCGCCGCGGCGGGCAAGGAAGGCGTGCTGGTACGGCACCTGCTCGCGCACACCGCGGGCCTGCCCGACTGGGAGGGGCCGGTGGAGGAGATCTACGACTGGCCGGCCGCCACGGCACGCCTAGCCGCCCAGGCGCCGCAGTGGGAGCCGGGCAGCGCGGCCGGGTACCACTCGCTCACCCAGGGGTTCCTGGTGGGCGAGGTCGTACGCCGGATCACGGGCCGGAGTCCGGGCGACTTCTTCGCCGCCGAGATCGCGGGACCGCTCGGCGCGGACTTCCGTATGGGACTGCCGGCCGAGCACGACCACCGGGTGGCGCTGACGATCCCGCCTCCGTCCCGGGACGAGGACTACGCCGCGAGCGCGCCCGGCGGCAGCACGGCCCCGACCGCCGCGACCGCGCTCCGCGTCCGTGACGGCAACAGCGTGGCCTGGCGCCGGGCGCAGATCCCCGCCGCGAGCGGTTTCGGCAACGCGCGCTCGGTGGCCCTCGTCCAGTCGGCGATGGCCTGCGGGGGTGCGGTGCGCGGGGTGCGGCTGTTGTCGCGGGCGGGCCGCGACCGTGCGTGGGAGGAACAGTTCAGCGGCCAGGACCGCGTCCTGGGCATGCCGGTCAGCTGGGGCCTGGGCTACGGGCGGTTCGGCAACACCTACGGGTGGGGCGGCTGGGGCGGCTCGCTCGTCATGATCGACCCCGAGGCGCGGATGACGGTGGCGTATGTGACGAACCAGATGCGCGAGCCCGCGGACGACACGCGGGGCATGGAGATCGTGATGTCCGTCTACGACGGCCTCAAGGGGCTTCGGGCGGGTGGCTGAGGAGAGGGCAGAGTCCGTGAGCGGCGGTGCTGAGAGCGCTCGGGTGTTCCTGATCGGCGGCGGGTGGGACGGGACGGTCGCCGACGTCGTGTACGGGCCGTTTCTGCGTGCTGCGGCGTCCGGCTCGGCGATGGGCTCGGGGGCCGACCCGGGGGCCGGGGGCGGCTCCGGTCCGCGCGTCCTCTGTGTGCTCGTCGACGAGGGCGACGGCGCCGAGCAGTTCGCTCGGTACGACGCCGCGTTGCGCAAGGCCGGGCCGTGCACGCCCGTGCCGTTGCTGGTGCCGGTCGGGCAGCGGTTCGACGTCGGCGCGCTCTCCGGGGACGTGGACGGGGTGCTCGTCTGCGGTGGGCCGACGCCCGCGTATCAGGAGGCGTTCGCCGGACAGCTCCGTTCTTTGCCCGCCCTGCTCGCCGAGCGCGGTGTTCCCTACGCCGGTTTCTCCGCGGGGGCCGCGGTCGCGGCGCGGGACGCGGTGGTCGGGGGGTGGCTGATGGACGGGGTCGCCCTGTGTCCGCCGGACGCCGCCGAGGATCTCGCGGAGGTCGAGGTCCGGCCCGGCCTCGGGCTCGTGCCGTTCGGGGTGGACGTGCACGCCGCGCAGTGGGGGACGGTGGGGCGGCTGGCCGCCGCGGTGGCCGCCGGGCGGCCGGCACACGGGGTGGCCATCGACGAGAACACCCTGGTGGAGGTCGGCGGCGGGGGCGCCGGCGGACACGGGCGGGCGCGGGTGGCGGGACTCGGGCGGGCCCACTCCGTGCGGCCCGCTCCCGGGGGCGGGGTCGTCGTGCGGTCCTACGGCGACGGCGAGACGTTCCCCATCGCCTGAGCCTGCCCACCAACCGGCTGCCCACCTGCCTGCCCCTCCTGTCGGCCCGCCGTGGCCCGCTGTGGCCCGCCGTGCCCGCCGCCTCACCCGAACGCCCCAACTCCCGCTGCTGAACGGCACGTTGACGGCGCCGACGGGCGGGCCGTAGGTGCTGTGGCTGCCGGGACGAGGACGGGCGGGAACCCGGAGGTGCCCGGCACCCCTCCTGAAGGGCATGAGTACCGACACGCTCACGGACCTGAAGACCGGCGCGACCGCCGACGCCAACACCGACGCCGGCAGCGCAGCCAAGGACAACCCCGAGGGCTGGGGCATCGCGTCCTGGTCCGTCGTACTGCTCGCGCTCGGGGTGGTGGCGGCGTACACGTTCAACGTGTTCGAGGACCGGCACTCCGGCGCGGAGTCGGCCGCGTGCCACGCCCTGGCGAACACCTGGCCGATGTACGCGGCGGCGTACGCCGGGCTCCTCACCACCGTCGCCGCCGTGACGCTCGCCGGCCGGCGACTGCTGCGGCCGCTGCGCCCGCGCGGCCCGGTGCAGATGGCCGGGTTCGTGCTGCCTGCCGGGCTGCTGCTGCTCGGCCTCCAGGCGCTGATCGTGTGGTCGCTGTACCAGCCGGCTTCGGGCGGGACGGCCGGCTGCGCGGGATGAGGCGGGGCCCCCGGCGAACTCAAGGTCCTGCCGGGGGCCCCGCTCACCGCAGGGTCCTCAGATCGTCGACACGTCGATCACGAAGCGGTAGCGGACGTCGCTGCTGAGCACCCGCTCGTACGCCTCGTTGATCTCCGACGCGCTGATCAGCTCGATCTCGGCGCCGAAGCCGTGCTCGGCGCAGAAGTCGAGCATCTCCTGGGTCTCCTGGATGCCGCCGATGCCGGAGCCCGCGAGGGTCTTGCGGCCGCCGATCACCGAGAACAGGTTGAGGGCGACGGGCTCCTCGGGCGCGCCGACGTTCACGAAGGCGCCGTCGGTGCGGAGCAGGCTCAGGTAGGCGTCCAGGTTCAGCGGGGCCGAGACCGTGGAGAGGATCAGGTCGAACGTGCCGGCCAGCTCCTTGAAGGTGTTCTCGTCGCTGGTGGCGTGGTAGTGGTCGGCGCCCAGCTTCAGGCCGTCCTCCTGCTTGCGCAGCGACTGGGACAGCACGGTCACCTCGGCGCCGAGCGCGTGCGCGATCTTGACGCCCATGTGGCCGAGGCCGCCCATGCCGAGGATCGCGACCTTCTTGCCGGGGCCGGCGTTCCAGTGCTTGAGCGGCGAGTACGTGGTGATGCCGGCGCAGAGCAGCGGCGCGGCGACGTCGAGGGAGAGACCGTCGGGGATGCGGACGACGAAGTTCTCGTCCACGACGATCTTCTGCGAGTAGCCGCCGTAGGTGGGCTCGCCGTCCTTGCCGACGGCGTTGTACGTGCCGACGCTGCCGCCGGTGCAGTACTGCTCCAGACCGGCCTTGCAGTTGTCGCACTCACGGCAGGAGTCGACGAGACAGCCGACGCCCACGCGGTCGCCGACGGCGTGCCTGGTGACGCCGGGGCCGACCTCGGAGACGACGCCCGCGATCTCGTGGCCCGGGACCATCGGGAAGATGGCCTCGCCCCAGCCCTCGTTGGCCTGGTGGATGTCGGAGTGGCAGATGCCCGCGAACTCGATGTCGATCAGGACGTCGAACTCGCCGACCGGACGGCGCTCGATCGTCGTGCGCTCCAGCGGAGCCTTGGCGGCGGGTGCGGCGTACGCGGCAACGGTGGTCATGCCGGGGGTCTCCTAGCGGGGGGTTGCGTAGTCCCCGGCCTGCCTTCGGGCCGGGGCTTGCCTCCAGACTGCCCGACGGCGCGGAAATCACCCAGGCCACACCTGTGTGTACGTCTGCTGTGCCTACCACTGGCGGGGTCAGGCTCCTGTGCGTACGACCGGGAATACTGGACGGCATGGACGAACACCCCGAATCCGCCGGCGCCCCCCTTGACCGGCGGGCCGAGCTCAGCGAGTTCCTGCGCACCCGGCGGGCCCGGCTGAAGCCCGACGACGTGGGGCTGCCGGACTTCGGACGGCACCGCAGGGTGCCGGGGCTGCGGCGCGAGGAGCTGGCGCAGCTGGCCGGGGTGTCCGTGGCGTACTACACGCGCCTGGAGCAGGGCAACGGGCGCAACGTGTCGGCGGAGGTGCTGGACTCGATCGCCCGGGCGCTGCGGCTGACGGACGCCGAGCACGCCCACCTCACCCACCTGGCGAAGCCGAAGCACAAGAAGAAGCAGACGGCCCGGCCGCAGCAGGCGCGGGCGGCCCTGCGGCAGCTGCTGGACACGATGGACGCGGTGCCGGCGTACGTCATCGGGCGGCGCTCGGAGATCCTGGCGTGGAACCGGATGGCGGCGGCGCTCTTCGGCGACTGGGGGAGGCTGCCGGAGGCGGAGCGCAACTGGGCGCGGCTGACGTTCCTGCGCCCCGACTACCACGAGCTCTTCGTGGACTGGGAGCAGAAGGCGATCGACATCGTCTGCGCCCTGCGGATGGACGCCGGCTGCTATCCGGACGACCCTCGGCTGTCGGCGCTGGTGGGCGAGCTGTCGGTGAAGAGCGAGGACTTCCGGCGGCTGTGGGCCACGCACGACGTCAAGGAGAAGAGCCACGGCGTGAAGCGGATGAGGCATCCGCTGGTCGGCGAACTCTCCCTGAACTTCGAGGGGTTCAGGCTTCCCGACGACGGCGACCAGACGATGGTGACGTACCACGCGGAGCCGGATTCGGCCTCGGCGGAGGGACTGCGGCTGCTGGCCAGCTGGGGCGCTGACGCTACTCGGGCGGGGTCCCAGGCGCCGTCCGCCTGACCGCACCTTCGGCTGGTGCCGGGCCTCGTGGGGGCCGCCGCCCCCAGACCCCCGCTTCGGCCCTGAAGACGCATCGTCCTCAAGCTCCCCCAGAGAGGCCCCCATCGGGCTGAAGCGCCCAGGTGACTCAGCCCCGGTAGGGCGGAGCCGCCCCCCACCCCCACTTCGGCACCGGCTGCTCCGCCGGCGGCTTGGCGTCGGGGCCGGAGAAGTACACGGCCAGCCGCGTGCCCCACTCCACGTAGGCGAGGAACGCCGAGCGGAACTCGGCGTCGGTCGGCAGCCCGGCCTCGTCGGCGGCGTCCTGGATGAGGTTGACCCAGCGGCGACGCTGGGGCTCGCTGATGTCGCGGCCGAAATGCTTGGCCACCATGTGACTGTGCCCGCCCTGGGTCGCCGAGTAGGTCTCCGGCCCGCCGAACACCTCCGCGAGCCACAGGGCGACATGCTCGGCGTGCTCGGGGGCGAGGCCCGCGAAGACCGGCGCGAGGAGGTCGTCGGCGAGCACCTTCGTGTAGAAGACCTCGGTCAGCCGGGCGAAGGCCTCCGCCCCGCCCGCCCACTCGTAGAGCGTGGGCACGGCGGAGCCGGCGCCGCGCACCGAGGTGGCCTTGTAGTGCCGCATCTCGTCGATGTCCTTGATGAACGGCCGGATCTCCGCGAGAAAGGCCGGGAACAGGTCCGAGGTGCGGAATCCCTGGAGATGGTCCTCGGTCGACGTCCAGGTGATCCGCAGGATGAAGTGCTCGAAGTCCTCCTCGCAGCGGGCGAGTTCGTAGTCGACACAGTGCGGGGACTGTGCGAGTTGCCGCGCGGCGCGGCTGTAGGCGGCGAGGAATTCCGCCGACCGGTCCTCGGGGATGCGGTACCGGATGTACTCGACCGTGGTGGGTGCGCTGGCTGTCTCGGCTGCCGTCATGGGGCCACGCAAACACGAAGGGGGCGGCGGAGGCTGCTGTTCCGGGGCGTGTTCGCTCAGCGCACAGGAGACTCCGCCGGGCGCAGGACGGGCGCTGGGGCGCGCGGGCGAGGCGCTTCCGTTTCCGCCCTCTCCAACTGGGCCCCCATGAGCCCCTGTTGAGAAGGATCCCGCGCTCGACGGCTCGGAAATTCTTCGCCGTAGCGGGGTACGCCGGGCCCTCCGCGCCCCACTCCTCGGTCGACCGGGGAACTCCCCGGCCGAACCGAGGAGGAGCGAGGGTTCATGTTGTTCCGCATCGACCAGCGTCACCGTGCCGAGGACAGGGCGCTGGTCCAGCGCTTCAAGGCACATCCAGCACCGTCACCGGAGCGCGACCGGGCGTTCGGTGAGCTTCTCACCCGCCACCGACGGCTGGTGCTCTCGTACTGCCGGCGCTGGGTCGACGATCCGGGCCTCGCCGAGGACGTCGCCCAGCAGGTGTTCCTGGCCCTGTGGAACGGGCTGGACCGCATGGAGAACCCGGACGGGCTGCACAGCTGGCTGCGAACGGTCACCCACCACCAGTGCACCGCGCAGTTCGCCGGTCCCGCGCAGGACCGCAGGCCCCACCGCAGGCTTCGTCCCCCGGAGGTCCTCGCGTCGCACGACCAGGCCCTGTTCGAGAACGCGGCGACGGTCGGCGAAGAGGAGGACAGCGTCCTGCTCGCCCTCCAGGTCGATCAGCTGGGCGCCGTCCTGGACCGGTTCGCGGGCGCCCTGCCTCCCCGGCTCCAGCCGGTCTACCGGCTGCATGTGCGCGAGGGCTGGGACGGAGAGGAGCTGAAGCGGCGGCTCGGGGTTCCGGACGCCACGATGCGCCGGTTCAAGTCCGACCTGCTGACGGAGGAGTTGGCGCGGCTCCTCGTCACCAACCTCGTCGCGGCGGAGGCTTTGGACCGCGGCAGGGAGGCATCCTGCGGCCGGCTGCTCGACCTGCTGGGCGAGCGGAGGTCCGACGAACCGCTGACGCGCTCCCTTGTCCTGAAGGTCGACAAGCACCTGCGGCAGTGCACCGCCTGCGAAGTCCGCGAGCAGCACTTCCGGCAGGAATGGCGTCGGACGCTGCCCCTGCTCGTCAGCTCCGGCCTGCACGAGCCCGAGTCCGACCACATCGAGCTCACGGCTGCCGCGCACGACCTCGGCCAGGGCGGGCACCAGCCGCCTACGGGGACGGTACGGCGTACGGGGCGCCGGCTCGCCGTCGCGCTGGTCGTCCTGCTGGGCACCCTCGCGGGCGGCATGGCCTGGCAGGCGGACGACGGGCGGTCCGCGGACACGGTCCTGGCCGGTCCCGACGCTCCCGGTTCGTCCGACGGCCGACCGCGGTCGGGAAGCGCCCCGGACACCGGCTCGTCATCGCCCCACTCACCTGACTCCGGCGACAGCGGCGGCGCCGGCGACCGGGGCGCGGGGTCCAGCGCCGGGAAGAAGACGACTCCGGACGGGAGCAACCCCAGCAACCACGGGAAGGGTGGGAAGGACGAGAAGGACGGGAAGGGCGGGGTCGACGGGAACGATCGGGACGACGGGGACGCCGGCGGCTCGGGCGACCGCATCGGCACCGGTCCCAGCGCCAATCCCGGCGCCAATCCCGGCGACGGGACCAGCCCCTCCGCCCCCGGCGAAACCGCCCCCTCCCCAGGCCCCGACCCCGCACCCGACCCGCCTCCCGCCGAGCTCCCGCCGCCTCCGCCCGCCCCAGCGCCTCCTTCGTCGGCCCCCGCACCGCCGGCGCCGCACAAGCTGGTCGTCCACCTCAACGCCCCTTCGGCCGGTGGTGTGAGCGTCGCGGTCAACGGCGCCGGGGTCGGTACGTGCTCCAAGGCCTACGAGGCGCCGGCGAAGGACTGCGCCTACACCGTCCACGTCGGTGACACCGTGCGCCTCGCGCCGCTCGACAGCCTCGTCACCTGGGGCGCTCCCTGCGCCGGCGGGGCCCCGGAGGCCCTGTGCGAGTTCCTCGTCGCAGGGGATGTCACCACGAGCCTGACCACGAGTTACAACCCGGGCTGAGAAAAATCCTCGAAGACGTAGGAAACGAGGGGACAAGTCCGCGGATGCGCCCCACCACTCCGGTGCGCGGGACTCCTCCCGCGCACCGGATCCGCATCCAGCCAAGGAGAGCAGTGATGCTGCACAGCACCTCTCGAACCCCGCGTCGCACAGCCCGTCGCACAGCCCGGCTCGCCGCCCTCTCGGCGACCGCAGCCGTCCTCGCGTCGATCGTGTCGACGGCCCCGGCCGCGACGGCCGCCCCCGTCGGGAACTGCCCGCACGGCACCGTGGTGCGCCAGGCCCAGCCGGGAGGCGATCACACCTGTGTCGCCCCGACCACACTGGGCCGCCGGATGACCGCCTTCGTGCCCGCCCGCCACGGATTCGCGTTCCGCAACAGCTTCCAGACCGCCCCGTTGTTCGACATCCGCATCCGCGGCCTGTGCGGCGGCATGTCCTACGCGGCACTCGACCACTTCTTCAGCCGCCGCCCCATCCCCGCGCAGAACACCGCGCCCGCCGCCGGAACGCCCCTGTTCCGCTACGTCAACTCCCGCCAGTGGGACTCCGTCCTGCCCAACCTCGACAAGTGGACGGAGCTCACCGTCAACCCGTTCGGCTGGCGCAACCAGGAGTTCTTCCACTGGGGCCTGCAAGGCTTCGGGGGCGGGCGGCTTCAGGAGCTGAGGGAGTCCATCGACGCCGGCCGGCCGGCCCCGCTGGGCCTGTTCAAACAGGACAGCGGGCTCTTCGGGCCGCACCACCAGGTCGTCGCGATCGGCTACCAGCTCGGCCGCTACACCGGAGACCTGGGCTCCTTCCAGTCCGACCTCAGGATCTTCGTCTACGACCCCAACCACCCCGGCAAGATCATGACCCTGGCGCCGCGCCCGAACCAGAACCTCTTCGGCTACGTCGAGTCGCCCGGCGAGACCTGGCGCACGTACTTCGTGGACCGCAAGTACTCCCGCCGCACCCCGCCCGCTTTTCCGGCCCCGCCGCCCACCCGCCCCGGCACCGTCTCCGAGCTGCTGGTCACCATCGGCACCGGCGGTGACGACCTGCGCGGCGGGAACGACAACGCCGACCTGACCGTCGCCTTCAAGCACCGGCCGGCGCTGCGGATCCCGAACATCAACCACGGCGCCCGCTGGATCGACCGTCACGCCCAGACCGTGCGCGTCCCGCTGCCCCGCCCCGTCGAGCCGGCCGAGTTGTCCTCGCTGACCCTGTCCACCGCGTTCGGCGGCGGAATCGGCGGCGACAACTGGAACGTGGACAGTCTGCGGATCACCGCCTCCGACGGCACGCCGCTCTTCCGGAACAGCGGCAACCCGCTGGTGCGCTTCACCGGACAGACCCACACCTTCACCGCACCGCTCGGCTGAACCGCCCACGCGGGCTGTGCCGTCCGGCGCCCCCGGACGGCACAGCCCGCGTCCTCACACCGTCCGGCCCCCCGGAACACCCAGAGGTATGCCGAGGGGGGATCAGACGCATCAATACGCCAGAACTACACCAAACTTGAGGGCTGCCCCGTCGGAGTCACCCCGCCGGAGGTCACCACGTCGGAGTCACCGCGTCAGGCCGACGTCGCGTTCTCCTTCACCGTGATCCTCCCCTTGCGGATCGTCGCCAGGCGCGGTGCCTTCTTCGCGATCGAGGAGTCGTGGGTGACCATGATGAAGGTCAGCCCGTGCTCCTTCCACATGGTGTGCAGCACGTCCATGATCTCGTCGCGCATGCTCTCGTCGAGGTTGCCGGTCGGCTCGTCGGCGAGCAGCACCTTCGGCTGCTTCACCAACGCGCGGGCGATGGCGACGCGCTGCTGCTGGCCGCCGGACATCTCGGACGGCAGGTGCCGGAGCCGCTCGCCGAGGCCGACCGACGTCAGCGCCTCGGCGGCCCGTTCACGGCGCTCCTTGGGCTTCACGCCGAGCGGGACGAGGGCGGTCTCGACGTTCTCCTGCGCGTTGAGCGTCGGGATGAGGTTGAAGGACTGGAAGACGAAGCCGATGTTCTCGCTGCGCACCTTCGTCAGCCTGGCCTCGGAGAGCTTGGCCAGGTCGACGCCGTCGAGGACGACCTCGCCCTCGGAGGGCCTGTCGAGCGCGCCGATCATCTGCAGCAGTGTGGACTTGCCGCCACCGGTGGGGCCCTGGATGACGAGCCGGTCGCCGTCCGGGATGGTCAGGTCGACGCCGTCCAGGGCGTGGACGGTCTCCTTGCCCCGGGTATAGCGCTTGGTGACGCCTCTGAGTTCGTACATGGGGACAACAACTCCTGGAGCTGGTAGGTGGGTTGGCTACTCGACGCGGCGCAGCGCGTCCGCCGGGCGCAGCCGCGACGCCCGCCAGCCGCCGAACGCCCCCGCGATCAGACCGCCGGCCACGGCGAGAGCCACCGCGATGGCCACCGTGGTGACGCTCACCGGCGCGGTCAGCGCGACGTCGAGGGTCTTGGCCGCCGCCCGGCGCCCGAAACCGCCGAAGCCGCTGCCACCGCCGGGACCGCCCTGGCCGCCGCCACCGCCACCGCCGCCCAACTGGGCCTGGAGCGTGGGGCTGACGGCGGTCACGGCGTAGGCGCCCGCGAGGCCGAGCGCGATGCCCAGGGCGCCGCCCAACAGGCCGTTGACCATGGCCTCGCCGACGACCTGCCGGGTGACCCGGCCTGACTTCCAGCCCAGCGCCTTCAGCGTGCCGAACTCACGGACACGGCGGGAGACCGCCGAGGAGGTGAGCAGACCGGCCACCAGGAAGGCGGCGATCAGGACCGCGATGGACAGCCACTTGCCGACGTTGGTGGCCAGGGAGGAGGCCGTGGAGAGGGAGCCGGAGACGGTGTCGGCGAGGTCGGCGGAGGTCGTCACCGTCGTACCCGAGACGTTCTTCTGGATCGTCGACTTGACGTTGCCGATCTTCTGGGAGTCGGTCGCCTTGACGTAGATCGTGGTGACCTTGTTCTTCGAGTCGCTGAGGGCCTGGGCCTGGGCCAGCGGGATGTAGACGTTGGCGGCGGCGTCGCCGCTGTCGGCCGTGGCGATGCCGATCACCGAGAACTTGACCTTGCTGATGGTGAGCGTGGAGCCGACCTTGAGCGACTTCTCCTTGGCGTACGCGGAGTCGAGGACGGCGACCTTGCCGTCGGTCTCGGTGGTCTTGAAGGTACGGCCGCCGGTGATCGTGGAGGAGGTCAGCGGGCCGAGCGCGGGCTCGGTGACGTCGGTGCCGTAGACGGAGTAGTTGTTGACGTCGAAGTCGGCGCCGCCGCCTTGCACTTCGCCCTGCGGCCGGCCGCTCTCCTGACCGCCGCCGGGACCGCCTTGACCGCCGCCGCTACCGCTGCCGCTACCGCCGCCGTTCTGCTGGAACTGGCCGCGGGTGAACTGACCGTTGATCTTGATGACCTGAAGGCTCAGCCCGCCGACCGCGTCGGAGACTCCGCTCTGCTTGCCGACCTTGGTGACGGTCGCGGTGGACAGGGTCTGGAAGCCCTGCACCAGGACGCGGTCGGTGCTCTGCTCGGCGCCGGAGTCGTTGTCCTGCGCGTCGAACTGGAAGCGGGGCCGGTCCGAGGCGGTCGCGGTGGGCGACGCGGCCTTGGTGACCGTCATGTCCGTACCCAGGCCGTACAGCGACTGCAGGACCTTGTCCTGGGCCTTCCCCATGCCGGCGGACACGGAGGTGACCACGATGACCAGCGCGATGCCCAGCGCGAGGCCGGAGGCGACGACGAGTGCCGCTTTTCTGCGGCGGCGCAGTTCGCGCCTCAGGTAGGTGAAGAACATGGCCGCAACGTAGGTACGGCGCGTGATGAAGGCATAAGGCCGACATAAGAGAACGATGAGAAGGCTGTCCGAGGGCCAGGAATCCGCTCGCACCCACCTGTCGGCGGACGGCGCCGGCGGGGCCACGGATCCGTACGGTTGCCCGACCCCCATGGCGGATCAACAATGAGTAGGGGTGTTCTGCCGGCGCCGGGAGCAATCCATGGGAGCCAGAACTCCACGTCCGGGGCTGTTGGACGGCGACGGCGACATCGCCATCCACAAGAGCTCGTCCTGGTCTCAACGAACCACCGCTCATGTCGCCGATCTGCAAGGGCAGATCAACAGGCTGAAGAGTCGGGCCGGCACCGGAGCCGGAGCCGGAGCCGGTCTCGACACGGGATGCGTCGAGAAGGCGGAGACCCATCTCAGGGCGGCCCGGGAGGCACTGGGCGGCAGGGGACTCTGGCAGGGCCTCTCCGGCAGGGCCTCGGACCGGGCGCTGGCGAACGTCCATGAGGCCGAGGTCGCGATCGTACGCCTGGTCCCGGAGAACGAGCTGCGCGGGAAACTCCTGCCCGTCCTCGTTCAGGCCCGGCTGCATCTCGATCCGGGCGATGCGCGTCTGCAGCGGCTGGAACAGGTGGCGTCGCGGTCGCGCAACGGCAAAGTCACCGAGGACGACCGGGAGTTGCTCGCACACACGCTGCACAGCGCCTACCAGGCCGAGCAGGCGGAGCGAGCCAAGGTCCGCAGCTTCATCGCCATCGTCGGGGTGGCGACCGCCGTCATGGCGCTGATAGCCGTCGGCTTCGCCCTGTGGGCCCTCACGGATGCGCATGGCGTCGGGACGAGCTTCTGCTTCCCGATGAACGCCGACAACCCGAACGCCGTGCCCACCGTCTGCCCGCTCGGGGACAAGCCGTCCTGGCAGGGGGTCTGGTTCGTCGAGTTCTGCGGAATGCTCGGCGCCGCGGTCGCCGGTGCGATCTCCCTGCGCGAGGTCCGGGGGACCGCCGGCCCCTACCGGGTGGCCTCCGGGCTGCTCCTGCTGCGACTTCCCGTCGGGGCGCTCACCGCCGTCATCGGGATCATCCTGCTCAGCGGCCGGTTCTTCCCGGGGCTCACCGCCCTCGACACGTCCACGCAGATCATCGCGTGGGCCATCGCGTTCGGCGTTCTGCAGGAGCCCGTGACCCGTGCCATCGACCGGCAGGGCCAGTTCCTGCTGGAGAACGTGAGGGCCTCCGGACGCAAGCCGGACAACGGCCCCGGAAAGCGGCCACGACCGGGCAGGAAGCCCCCCGCTTCCTCGCCACAGGCCTCGTGTCACCCGGAGCCGGAGCCCGAGCCCGAGCCCGTGCCGGAGCCCCAGGCCCAGGCCCAGGCCCAGGCCCAGGCCGAGTCCGAGCCGGAGCCGGAGCCGGCGAGCGAGCCCGGGCCGAAGACGCGAGGCGGTGCGGTGTCCCGGGTCCTCGGGCGGAGGTCCGCTTCCCGGGCCCGGCGGCGCCCCGACTGAAAGGGCGGGTCATGCGGAAGGCGGTCACCCTCTCGGGCAACCGCCTTCATCAAACGCAGAGCTGGGATCGGGACCGGCCTCAGACGGCCGAACCCGCCTTCCACTGCGCCCAGTCCATGTTCCAGCCGTTGAGGCCGTTGTCCGGCGCGACCGTCTTGTCGCCGGTGTTGGAGACGACCACGACGTCACCGACGATCGAGTTGGTGTAGAACCAGTAGCCCGACGTGCCCGTGTCGTTGGCGCCCTTGGTGTCGGACAGACCCACGCAGCCGTGGCTGGTGTTCACCGAGCCGAAGATGGACTTCGCGCCCCAGTAGTTGCCGTGCACGAAGGTGCCGGAGTTGGTGAGGCGGATGGCGTGCGGCACGTCCTTGATGTCGTACTCGCCCTTGCCGTCGTCATCGGTGAAGCCCACGGTCGCGCCGTTCATGCGCGTCTCCTTGAACTTCTCCGACATCACCATCTGGCCCTCGTACGTCTTGTTGTCGGGCGAGCCGGCGGAGATCGGGATGGTCTTGATGACCGCGCCGTTGTGCGTGACCTTCATCTGCTTGGTCTTCGCGTCGACGTAGGAGACCTGGTTGCGGCCGATCTTGAAGGTGACCGTCTTCTGCTGGACTCCGATGACACCCTTGGCGCCCTCCACACCGTCGAGCGCGAGCTTCAGCGTGACGGTGGAGTTCTCCTTCCAGTAGTCCTTGGGCCGGCAGTCCATGCGCTGGGTGGAGAACCAGTGGCAGACGACCTCCTGACCACTGGTGGAGGTGACGGTGACGCCCTTCTGGACGGCCGCCTTGTTGGTGATCTCCTTGTTGAAGTTGATCGACACCGGCATGCCCACGCCGACGGTCGAGCCGTCCTCGGGGGTGAAGTTGCCTATGAAGCTGTTGGCCGGGGAGACCGTGGTGAACGAGGCGTTCTCATGGGCCTCCAGGCCCGCGGAGTCCTTCGCGCTCGCCGCCACCTTGTAGGTGGTGGACCGCTCCAGCTGGCCGTTCGGCTTCCAGCTGGTCTTGTCGGCGGAGAGCGTGCCCTGGACGGCGGTCCCCTCGGCGGTGGTCATCGTCACCGTGGTGAGCGTGCCCTTGCTCACGGTGACGGCCGCCGAGTTGTTGATCGAGGCGTTGTTCGAGCCGTCCGCAGGTGTGATCTTGATCTGGGCCTCGGAGGACTTCTTGGCCGCCGCCTCGTCGGCCTTGGCCTGCGAGGAGCTGCCTCCGCCGTCGGAGGCGCCGCTGTCGCCGCCGGAACACGCAGAGAGCACCAGAACACCGCCGAGCAGGGCGGACGCGGCCATCAGACCTCGACGCCGCCTACTGTCCGTCATCACACGCTTCTCCATCGTTGCCGATTACAGAACCCCGAGAGTCCCCGTCAAAAAACATCAACGCTACGACCAGTTCGTCCCGTTCCACATTTCCCGAAGGTGTGGGGCACGCCACGTTCATGGCGCGGTTGGTGCGGGTGTCGGTTCGTGCGTCTGCTGAGACGAAGAAACCCCGGGCGGCGGTTGCCGTCCGGGGTCACGGTTTCCCCAAGACGCTCAGCCGATGCCGACCTCTTCGTCGTCCGACTCGCCGTCGGACTCCCCATCATGGTCGACATCATCGTCGTCGAGGTCCCACTCCGGCGAATCCGGGTCGTAGTCGATCCGCTCGCTGGACCAGGAGGCCTGCTGGAGCTCCACCCCGGGAACCTGACTGACCAGGTCGAACGGGTCGACGAGGTAGGCGAGGGCCTCCGCGGTGTCTTCCGTCACAGCGCCCTCGGTGTGCGCGCGCTCGTCGTCCGGCAGCTCCACGTCCGCCGCCACCCGCCGCAGGGCCGCCTTGCTCACGGCGTCCTCGTCGTGAATTTCGAGCACGACTTCCACCCGAAGCCGTACAAAACGTGATGTCTCTTCAGAGTTCATGGCCGGAGCGTACGGCTCACAGCTCCTGCAACTTTCCCGCGACCCGCGCCTTCATTAGCATCGGGCCACACGGCCAATTCGCCAGCGTCACAAGGGGATCGATATTCCGTGTCATCCGCTCGCCGTCCGTTGCTGACCGCCACCGCCGCGGGGACCCTGTTGGGCGCCCTGTGGTTCGTCCCGTCCGCCAACGCGTCCCAGGACGCCCCGGCCAGAACGGAAATGACGACGCAGGTCACCACGCAGGCACGGGCCGCGTCGACGACGACGTCCGAGTCGTCGTCGGAGTCGTCGTCATCGCAATCGTCGGCCTCGCAATCGTCGTCGGAGTCCTCGGAGTCGGCAGTCGGGACGGCGGCCCGGACCACGGCCGACGACGGCACCCGGCTCGCCGACACCGGAAGCTTCGACACGACCCCGTACGTCGTCGGCGGGACCGCGCTTCTCGCCCTCGGCGCCGGCTTCGTCGTCTATTCGGTTCGACGGGAACGTCTGGGTTTTTGAATTAACTTGACTGTTCTTTGACAGGTTCTTCATAGTTCGCCCATGAAGAGAACATCGGGGGCGCGGCTGTGCGCCACGGCCGCAATGGGCGCACTGTCACTCTCCCTCCTCACCGCCTGCTCGGACGACGGGTCGAAGGACACCGCGGACTCCAAGCCGTCCGCCTCCGCGTCGGCGTCCACCTCCTCGTCGGCCCCGGCGGCGAAGGCGCTCACCGCGGCCGAGCTGGAGAAGCTGCTGCTCGCCCAGGGCGACGTCAAGGGTTACAAGGTCGGCCCGCAGGACGCGTCCGCCGCCACCTCCAAGTCCGCGTTGAAGGTCGACAAAGCGGCGTGCAACCCGATCGCCTGGGCCACGAACGGGCTCGCTCCGGGCGACACGGACGCGAACGCCACCAACAGCCTCACGGAGGAGAAGCCGACGGCCGCCACCGCGCAGCCCAAGGACCTCGAGGACGCCTTCAGCATCAGGATGACGTACGTCGGCCTCTCGTCCTACGAGGCCGACGGTGCCGAAAAGACGATGAAGGCCCTGTCCGACGGGGTGACGGCGTGTGCCGGCGGGTACGGCTTCAGCGTCGACGGCTCCACCTCGAAGGTCGCCAAGGTCGCCGCGGAGAAGGACTCCGGGAAGGGCGAGGAGTCGGTGGCGTTCCTCCAGGAGATGACTGCGGACGGCCAGAAGACCACCGCCCACACCGAGGTGGTGCGCAAGGGCAGCACCCTCGTCACGTTCTTCAAGGTGGACTTCGCCAAGCTCGCGAAGGGCGGGGACATGGGCCCCGTCCCGGTCGCCGTGATCGACGCACAGCTCGCCAAGCTCAAGTAACCCGCGAGACTGCCATCGGGGCCCTGCCGTCGCGCTCTCACCACGCGCGTACGGCAGGGCCCCGACCGCCTTGCTGTCCTACTGCCTTACCGCAGCGGCCCGGTGACCGTCTCCACCGCCGCGACGAGCCGGCCGTCGCGCACGAACGCGTCCGCGGCCGCGAGGTCGGGCGCGAGGAACCTGTCCGGGCCTGGGCCCTGGACGCCCGCCTTGCGCACGGCGTCGATGACCGCCCGGGTCGCGGGCGCCGGGGTCAGACCCTGGCGCAGTTCCACGCCGCGTGTGGCGGCGTACAGCTCGACGGCGATGACGCGCGTCAGGTTGTCGATGGCGGTGCGCAGCTTGCGGGCGGCCGACCAGCCCATCGACACGTGGTCCTCCTGCATCGCGGAGGACGGGATCGAGTCGGCGGACGCCGGCACGGCCAGTCGCTTCAACTCGCTGACCAGCGCGGCCTGCGTGTACTGGGCGATCATCAGGCCGGAGTCGACGCCGGCGTCGTCCGCGAGGAACGGCGGCAGGCCGTGGCTGCGGTTCTTGTCCAGCAGCCGGTCGGTGCGCCGCTCGGCGATGGAGGCGAGGTCGGCGACGGCGATGGCGAGGAAGTCCAGGACGTAGGCGACGGGGGCGCCGTGGAAGTTGCCGTTGGACTCGACGCGACCGTCGGGGAGGACGACCGGGTTGTCGACGGCCGAGGCCAGCTCGCGTTCGGCGACGAGCCGGGCGTGCGCCATGGTGTCGCGGCCGGCGCCGGCGACCTGCGGGGCGCAGCGCACCGAGTAGGCGTCCTGGACGCGGGGCGCGTCGTCCAGGTGGTGGCCGGTGAGCTCCGAACCCGCGAGGACGGCCAGCATGTTGGCGGCGCTGGCGCCCTGACCCGGGTGCGGGCGGATGGCGTGCAGTTCGGGGGCGAGGACCTTGTCGGTACCGAGGAGGGCCTCGAGCGACAGGGCTGCCGTGACGTCGGCGGACTTGTAGAGGAGGTCCAGGTCGGCGAGGGCCATGACCAGCATGCCGAGCATGCCGTCGGTGCCGTTGAGGAGCGCCAGGCCCTCCTTCTCGCGCAGCTCCACGGGGGCGATGCCGTGCTCGGCGAGGAGTTCGGCGGCGGGGCGCACCACGCCGTCCGGCCCCTCGGCGTCGCCCTCGCCCATCAGCGTGAGGGCGCAGTGCGAGAGCGGGGCCAGGTCGCCGGAGCAGCCGAGGGAGCCGTACTCGTGGACGACGGGGGTGATGCCGGCGTTGAGGATGTCGGCCATGGTCTGCGCGACCTCGGGCCGGACGCCGGTGTGCCCGGAGCAGACGGTCTTCAGCCGCAGGAACATCAACGCCCGGACGACCTCCCGCTCGACGCGCGGGCCCATGCCGGCGGCGTGCGAGCGGACGATGTTGCGCTGTAGTTGGGTGCGGAGTTCCTGGCTGATGTGCCGGGTGGCGAGCGCGCCGAAACCGGTGGAGACGCCGTAGACGGGCTCGGGCTTGGCGGCCAGCGCGTCCACGATCTCGCGGGCCGCGGCGAGGGCCGCCACCGCCTCGGCGGAGAGCTCGATGCGTGCGCCGTCGCGCGCCACGGCGAGTACGTCGGACGCGGTCACGCCGGACGTCCCCACCACCACAGTGTGCATATCCATATTCAGGAGCGTACGCAGTGAAGACGGGGATGTCACCAGTGGGGACAGGGTTTGCCCCTTACCGAATACATCACAGTCACCGCCACAGTCACAGCCACAGCCACAGCCACCGTCACAGGGACCGCCTCAGGGCCGCCCCCTGAACCGCCGCCGCTCGACGGGCCGCTCCCGCGCCTCCGACGGCGGCTCGTCGGCGAGGCGGACGACGGGGTCGTCGGGCCCCTCCCGCCCGGCCACCACCGGACGGGCGGCCCGTACGGCCTTGGCACGGTACTGGGCGGCGTCGGCGAGCCGGAAGAGCCGGCGGGCGGAGCCCACGGGACCGATGGGGTCCCCGGTGGAGGCCACCCCGCAGGCCACGCCCTCGCCGAGCTCCAGCTCACCGGCCCGGCGGCAGAGCTCGTCGGCGACCTTGACGACGTCGTCGGCGGGCGGCCCGACGGCCAGCAGACAGAACTCGTCCCCGCCGAGCCGGGCGGCCAGCGCGCCGGGCAGCATCGCCCCGCACAGCGACAGCACCGAGCCGAACCGCTCCAGCAACCGGTCCCCGACGGCGTGCCCGAGGCTGTCGTTGACCCGCTTCAGCCCGTTGAGGTCGCACACGGCGAGGCTGACGACGACCCCCTCCGTCCGATGCCGCTCGACCGCCTCCTCGAGCCGTACGTCGACGGCGCGGCGGTTGGCCAGGCCGGTGAGGGCGTCGGTGAAGGCGAGCCGACGGGCCTCCTGCAGCCGCTCCGTCTGGGCGAGCCCCGCGGCGACGACGGCGGCGAGGACGGTCGCGAAGTCGGCGTCGGCCCGGTCGAAGACCGGGGTGCCGGCGGAGCGGGCGACATACAACTCGCCCCAGGCCCGGCCGTGCAGCACGATCGGCGCGACCACACAGGAGCCGCGGCCCCTGCGGCGCAGGGCGGCGACCCGCTGATGGCAGTAGCCGGGGCGCCCCGCGGCAGGCCCCTGGGCCGTCTCGACCCAGGCGTTGGGCTCGCCGCCGGCCACCCAGCGCTCGTGCAGGAACTCGGTGATCTCGGGGAACTGGTGCACCGGGTAGGCCTCGTCCTCCGGGAACTCGTCCTCGTCGGCGGCCCGGTCGCCCACGTTCGCCAGGACGCGCAGCCGCCCGAGGTCCCGCTCCCACACCGAGAGCGCCGCGAAGCCTCCGGCCAGCGCCCGGCAGGCCCCGAGGGCGGCCGCACGCCACGACTCGCGGGGGGTGTGCGCGGCCGCCATCCCCTGCGCGAGCGTCACCACGGCCACCAGGCGTCTGTCCTCACCCATCTCCCCAGGCTAGGGATATTTGGGTGAAAAAGAGACACGGAGGAGCACTTAGAGTGACACACGGCCCGCGATCACGGTCCCCGAAAAGCGGTCACTCACCCGGCCACTGCGGCTTCCGCTTCTCGTTGAAGGCCGCCACGCCCTCCGCCCGGTCCCCCGAGAACGCCACCGACCGCCACGCCGCGTCCTCCACCTCCAGCCCGGCCCGCAGCTCCAGCCCCTGTCCGAGCCTGAGTGCCCGCTTCGCCGCCCGCAGGCCCACCGGCGAGTTCGCGCCGATCCGCGCGGCCATCGCCAGCGCGTCCTCCCGGTCCCGCCCCTCCTCCACCAGAACGTCCACCAGGCCCAGTTCCCGCGCCTCGGCCGCCTCCACCCGACGCGCCGTGAAGATCAGCTCCGCCGCCCGGGCCGCCCCCACCCGGCGCGGCAGCAGCTGCGTCCCGCCGCCCCCGGGGATCACCCCCACCGACACCTCGGGCAGCCCCACCACGGCCGTGCGGTCGGCCACGATGACATCGCAGGCCAGAGCCAGTTCGAAACCGCCGCCCAGCGCGAAGCCGTGCACCGCGGCGACCGTGGGGACCGGCAGCTCCAGTACGCCGGTGTAGGCCCCGCGCGCGATCGGCCGCTGCCGGACCAGTTCGGCGTCGCTGAAGGAGTTCCGCTCCTTGAGGTCGGCGCCGACGCAGAACGCCCGCTCGTGCGTCGAGGTCAGCACGACCACCCGGACGTCCCGGTCCTCGCCCAGCGCCGTGCACGCCCCGGCGATCGACCGGGCCATGTCGGTGGAGACGGCGTTCATGGCCTTCGGCCGGTCGAGGGCCAGCTCCGCGACATGCCCCCCGTCCCCGTGCCGCCGCACCAGCACGAACTCCCCGAACCGCTCCTCGCCCGTGCCACCGTTCGAGACACCGCCCATGACACCGCTCACGACACCCTCCGGTTAACGCGGGTTAACTTCTTTCGTTCGCCCGATCATCGCAGCCGGGATCCCCGGGCGAAAGAGCGGCCCCGTCGCCCGATACGGCCCCGCCCACCCGTTCGAGTGACATCCCGCCCAACTCCGCCCGCACCGCTCACAGGAGCGCATACCGTGCGTCCGCCCCGGCGCATCGGGGGCGCGACCGCATCGGGAGGGAACGCGCGATGACGAGCACGGGGACCGGGCTGGACGAACCGGCACGTCAGGACGCGACGGCGGCCTGGGACGGGGCGCCGCCCGAGGAGGCCGGCCCGCTGTGGGCCCCGCGCGCCCGCGGCCGGCACCGTCGCGCCCGCCCCCGCAAGGTGCTGTTCGCCGCGGGCGGCCTCGCGCTGGCCGCCGGCATGCTGAGCCTCGTCCGGCTGACTCCTCACTCGGGCGACGTCACCGGCATCGGCGCGGCGGAAGCCGAATCCCAGCCCGACCCGGTCACGGACACAGACACGGCCACGGCCACGGCCACAGACACCTCTAGGGGTACGGGTACGGGTACCGGTACGGGTGGCGGAGGCGCCGGCACCGGCGGGGACACCGGCCGCTCGGCCGACGCGGCCGTCCCCGGCGCCGCCGCCCCGACCGCGCCCAGCGCCATGGGGGGAGCGAGCGCGAGCCCGACTCCTGAGGCCGGCCTGGTCCCCGGCACCCCGGGCTCGGCCACGTCCGTCGCCCTCACCCCGGGTGCCACCTACACTCCGGTCGCGCCCCACGCCCCGGCGCCCGCGCCCGCGAGGACGGCCGCCCCGAGGCCCACGGCGACACCGACACCGTCGGCCGCACCGACGACGGCGGCGCCCGCACCCCAGCCGCAGAAGCCGGGGCCGGGGCAGTCGGGGCAGCCGCGTCAGCCGGGCGTCTGCGTGCCGGTCGTCGGCCTCTGCGTGGACCCGCTGGGAGCTCCGGTACCGAAGCTGTAGCCGGCTGGAGCTCAAGCCGGCCACGGCTCCAGCGCGCTACCGGTTCAGGCTTCCTCGCTGTTGCGCCGGGTGAGCAGCCAGGGCTCGACCACGCCGAGACCGCGCACCGGCCGCTGCCACATGGGCTGCAGTGCGAAGCGGTACGTCGGCGGCTCCTCGCCCTCCTTCTCGGCGGCGGCGGCCTCTTCCGCCGCCTCCGCCTCCGAGGCCGGGGCGTCGCCGGTACGGATCAGCTCCTCGGCGAAGGCGCTGTCGACGAGGACGGCGTCCCGGGGCGCTATCGACGTCAGCCGGGAGGCCAGGTTGACGGTCGTGCCGAAGACATCGCCCATCCGGGTGGTGACGGTGCCGAAGGCCATGCCGACGCGCAGTTCGGGCATCGTCTCGTCGTTGCTCATCGTCTCGACCAGCAGCAGCGCGATGTCGGCGGCGGTGCCCGCGTCGTCGGCCGCGTAGAGCACCTCGTCGCCGAGGGTCTTGATCAGGCGTCCGCCGCGGGCGGCGACCAGGTCGGCGCAGGTGGTCTCGAAGGCC
Organism: Streptomyces sp. NPDC031474; assembly: GCF_055581185.1. Classification (NCBI taxonomy): domain Bacteria; kingdom Bacillati; phylum Actinomycetota; class Actinomycetes; order Kitasatosporales; family Streptomycetaceae; genus Streptomyces; species Streptomyces sp. NPDC031474. The sequence goes on along the minus strand of NZ_JBVIJX010000017.1, from coordinate 63,364 downwards.
TCGACCAGCTCGCCGAGTTCCTCCTCCTCCATGCGGCGCGTCAGCCGGGTGAAGCCGACGAGGTCGGCGAAGCAGACGGCGAGCCGCCGGTCGACCATCTCCTCGTCGTCCGCGGCCTGTACGACCCGGCCGGCCGAGGCGGCGAGCTGGCGCCGCCAGACGTAGACGAGGAACTCCTCCAGCTCGGGCAGCAGCAGTTCGACGATGGGATACGTGACCTCGGTGCGGGTCATGCCCGGCTCGGGCGGCTCGGTCAGGCCCTCCAGGAAGGAGTCGATCTGCCATTCCGCCAGCCGGGCGGTGGTCTGCCCGGTGGACCGGGCCACCTGCACGGCCATCGCCTCGCTCAGCAGCCCCGCCTCGACGAGACCCGCAAGTCGCCGCAGGGCGAGGACGTCGGCCTCGGTGAGCGCCCTGGCCTGTCCGATGTCGGCGAAGCCCATGGCCCGCCAGAAGCGCGACGCCAGCTCCATGGAGACGCCGGCGCTGCGGGCGGCCTGAAAGGGGGTGTAGCGCCGCTCGGCGCCGAGGATGAGCTGTTCGAGGCGCAGCGCGAGAGGATGCGGGTCCTCACCGGGGTCGCCCGGCTCGCCGGGTTCGGCGGCCGGCAGGTTTACCCGGCCGTCCGCGCCCGCGCCGGAGCCCGTGTCGTCGACGGTCACGCCTGCTGCCCTTCCGATCTTCCGCGGTCAGGTATCGACCGGCCTCAACTCTACGGCAGGTGTGCCCCAGCTCACTCCGTTCCGTTCGGCAGGGAGCTGGTGCCCAGCGTTCCTGTCGACCGTTCCTGTCGACGGTTTGCGTCAACCGGGGAACGACCGCCTCACGCCGGTCGCAGGTGGACGATGTCTCCCGCGCCCACCGGCTCCTGCACGCCTTCCTTCGTGGCGATCACGAGCCGTCCGTCGCCGTCGACCGCGACCGCCTCGCCGACGATCGACCGGTCCCCCGGCAGTTCGGCCCGTACCGTTCGTCCCAGGGTCGCGCACCCTGCCGCGTACGTCTCCTGCAGGCCGCTGGCCGCGGGGTCGCCGCCGGCCTCCCGCCAGCGCCCGTACCACTGCTCCAGCGACCGCAGGACGCCCCGCAGCAGCGGGTCCCGGTCCGTGTTCCGGGCGCCCGCGAGTGCCAGCGAACCCGCCTGGGGGACGGGGAGTTCGTCCGCGCGCAGGCTGACGTTGATGCCGACGCCGACGACCACCGCGTCCTGGCCCGCCCGTTCCGCGAGGATGCCGCCGGCCTTGCGTTCCTCGCCCTCGACGGTCACCAGGAGGTCGTTGGGCCACTTGAGTGCCGTGTCGACGCCCGCGACCCGGGACAGTCCCGTCGCCACGGCGACCCCGGTGAGCAGCGGCAGCCAGCCCCAGCGGGACACCGGCACCCCGCTCGGGGCGAGCAGCACGGAGAAGAACAGGCCGGACCGCGGGGGCGCCGACCACCGGCGGTCCAGGCGGCCCCGGCCCGCCGTCTGCTCCTCGGCGACGAGGATCGCGCCCTCGCCGGCCTGGCCCGCGCTCGCCGCCGCCACCAGGTCGGAGTTGGTGGAGCCGGTGCTCTGCACCACCTCCACCCCCGTCCACAGCCCGTCCCGCCGAAGCAGCGCGCGGCGCAGGGCCAGGACGTCGAGGGGCGGACGGTCCAGATCGGACCACCGGCTGCTGCCTGCGTCTGCTGCGTCTCGCGGTGTCATGAAAGCCACCCTAGGTGTGTTGTACGCCGCACTGCCGATCGGTAAGGGCAGCACTACTCTACGGATGAGTAACCGTCCCCCCTTTTGAGCAGGCAGGGAGCCACATCCCGATGTCCGAGCCGGAAGAGCGCCCAGAGATCCAAGGGATCGACATCCACACCACCGCGGGCAAGCTCGCGGATCTCCAGCGTCGCATCCAGGAGGCGACGCACGCCGGTTCGGAACGCGCCGTCGAGAAGCAGCACGCCAAGGGCAAGCTGACGGCCCGTGAGCGGATCGAGCTGCTCCTCGACGAGGGTTCCTTCGTCGAGTTGGACGAGTTCGCCCGGCACCGCTCCACCAACTTCGGCCTGGAGAACAACCGCCCGTACGGCGACGGCGTCGTCACCGGTTACGGCACGGTCGACGGCCGTCCCGTCGCGGTCTTCTCCCAGGATTTCACCGTCTTCGGCGGCGCGCTCGGCGAGGTCTACGGCCAGAAGATCGTCAAGGTGATGGACTTCGCGCTGAAGACCGGCTGCCCGGTCATCGGCATCAACGACTCCGGCGGCGCCCGCATCCAGGAGGGCGTGGCCTCGCTGGGCGCGTACGGCGAGATCTTCCGCCGCAACACCCATGCGTCCGGCGTGATCCCGCAGATCAGCCTGGTCGTCGGCCCCTGCGCCGGCGGTGCGGTCTACTCCCCCGCGATCACCGACTTCACGGTGATGGTCGACCAGACCTCGCACATGTTCATCACCGGCCCCGACGTCATCAAGACGGTGACCGGCGAGGACGTCGGCTTCGAGGAGCTGGGCGGCGCCCGCACCCACAACTCCACCTCGGGCGTGGCGCACCACATGGCCGGCGACGAGAAGGACGCCATCGAGTACGTCAAGCAGCTGCTGTCGTACCTGCCGTCCAACAACCTCAGCGAGCCCCCGGTGTTCCCGGAGGAGGCGGACCTCGCCGTCACCGACGAGGACCTGGAGCTGGACTCCGTCGTCCCGGACAGCGCGAACCAGCCGTACGACATGCACACGGTGATCGAACACGTCCTGGACGACGCCGAGTTCTTCGAGACCCAGGCGCTGTTCGCGCCGAACATCCTCACCGGTTACGGCCGGGTCGAGGGCCACCCGGTCGGCATCGTCGCCAACCAGCCGATGCAGTTCGCCGGCTGTCTGGACATCACGGCCTCCGAGAAGGCGGCCCGGTTCGTGCGCACCTGCGACGCCTTCAACATCCCGGTCCTGACCTTCGTGGACGTGCCCGGCTTCCTGCCCGGCGTCGACCAGGAGCACGACGGCATCATCCGCCGCGGCGCCAAGCTGATCTACGCCTACGCCGAGGCCACCGTCCCGCTCATCACCGTCATCACCCGCAAGGCCTTCGGCGGCGCCTACGACGTCATGGGCTCCAAGCACCTGGGCGCCGACATCAATCTGGCCTGGCCGACCGCCCAGATCGCGGTGATGGGCGCGCAGGGCGCGGTCAACATCCTGCACCGCCGCACGATCGCGGAGGCGGAGGCGAACGGGGAGGACCTGGAGGCGGTGCGCGCCCGCCTCATCCGCGAGTACGAGGACACCCTCCTCAACCCGTACATCGCGGCCGAGCGCGGCTACGTCGACTCGGTGATCATGCCGTCCGACACCCGCCGCCACATCGTCCGCGGGCTGCGTCAGCTGCGCACCAAGCGGGAATCCCTGCCCCCGAAGAAGCACGGCAACATCCCCCTCTAGGCCTGCTGGGAGCCGTCATGAACATCAAGGTCGTACGGGGCAACCCGACCCCCGAGGAGCTCGCCGCCGCCCTGGCGGTGGTGACAGCGCGCGCCGCGGCGGGGACAGCGGCACCGCCGTCCGGCGCGCAGGGCCCCAGGGACGCGTGGTCCGACCCCTCACGGATCGCGGCCCACCGCCTGCCCCAGCCGGGCCAGGCGTCCTGGACCCGCACCTACTGGCCGAGCTGAGGGCAGCTACGAGAGAACGGACACCGGGCGCCGATTTTGAGTACCCGTACTCAGGCGCCCGGACCCGGCCAAGCCCCACGCTGGGGGCATGCTGTGGTCCGACCCCGAGAACGAGCCTCCCAAGGAACTCCGCGACATGCAGGAGACCCTGCGCAGACTCGGCCTCTTCCTCGCCCTGGCCATGGTGCTGGCGATGATCGTGCTCGGCCTCAGATGACCGGCGATACGCTGACCGCATGACAGCTCAGCCGCAGCGGCGTCTCGTCCTCGCCTCCCAGTCCCCGGCCCGACTGAACCTGCTCCGTCAGGCCGGCCTGACCCCCGAGGTCATCGTCAGCGGGGTCGACGAGGACGCCGTCACCGCCCCGACCCCTGCCGAGCTGGCCCTCGCCCTCGCCGAGGCGAAGGCGTCCGTGGTGGCCGCGAAGCCCGAGGTGAAGGGCGCCCTGGTGATCGGCTGCGACTCCGTGCTGGACCTCGACGGCCAGGCGCTGGGCAAGCCCGCGGACGCCGAGGAGGCCACCGCCCGCTGGAAGGCGATGCGCGGGCGCGCCGGCACGCTCCAGACCGGCCACTGCGTCTACGACACCCTCAGCGGCCGCTACACCTCCGCGACCGCCTCCACCGTGGTCCGCTTCGGCGAGCCGACGGACGAGGAGATCGCGGCGTACGTCGCCTCGGGCGAGCCCCTCTACGTCGCCGGGGCCTTCACCCTCGACGGCCGTTCGGCCCCGTTCATCGAGGGCATCGACGGCGACCACGGCAACGTCATCGGCATCAGCCTGCCCCTCCTGCGCCGGCTGCTGGCGCAACTAGGCGTCGGCATCACGGAGTTGTGGGCGCCGCCGGAGGCGTGAGGGGCGGGGGCGGGACCGGCGAGCCGTCGCCGTCGCCCTTGCTGCCGCCGTCCACCGGTTCCTGGGCGGCGGGCCGCTGCTGGGCGTCGTACGTCATCAGGAGCAGCACGATCAGGGCGAGCACGACCACCATGAACAGGAACTGCGGCACGCCCAGCAGGCCCCACGCGAAGGCGCCCAGCAGGCCGTGCACGACGGCGACGCTGATCAGCAGGACGCGGCCGAGACCGGCGGGCGCGCGGTCGCGCACCGCCACCAGCAGGGCGACCACGGCGCACCCGGCGAAGTAGAGACCGAAGACGATCCCGCCGACCTTCGAGGACGTCGACATCACGTGCGGGTCCAGGCCGGCCAGGGACATGTCCTGCCGGTCCACCACGACGCCCATGAACCAGTTCAGCGCGGCGATGCCGAGCGCCTCCGCGAAGAGCACGACCGCCACGATCCACGCCACCGGTCTGCGTATCACCCGGTCCCCACCCACTTTCGACCCCGACCCGAGGAAGCCCGAGCAAGGTACCCGTTACCTCAAGTAGCGTTCGAGACATCCCGAACGCTACTAACGGGTAAACCCCGGGACAAGGGTTCTGCGCGCGGCAAAGAATCGTTGGGCCATTCGTAGGGACTCCACAAAGAAACCGAGTGGGCCGCAGCACGCTCTCACAGAGACCTTGACCACATGAGAGGGCTAGGGTTTGCCGGAGGAGTGCTGCGTACGGCGGTACTACAAGGGATTTCGCGGTCGAGTGAGCCTCGTATCACGCTCCGTGTGGGCAAGCTCACCGTTGGGGACGGGTCGATGAGCCGTGTCGGCAGTCCCTAAACTCGGCTTGTTTCAAGGAGGGAGCCTCAATCGTGCGCAAGGTGCTCATCGCCAACCGTGGCGAAATCGCAGTCCGCGTGGCCCGGGCGTGCCGGGATGCCGGCATCGCGAGCGTGGCCGTGTACGCCGACCCGGACCGGGACGCTCTGCATGTCCGCGCTGCGGATGAGGCGTTCGCCCTGGGCGGTGACACTCCTGGGACCAGTTATCTCGACATCGAGAAGGTGCTGAAAGCGGCGAAGGAGTCCGGCGCCGACGCCGTCCACCCCGGCTACGGCTTCCTGTCGGAGAACGCCGACTTCGCCCAGGCCGTCCTGGACGCGGGCCTGATCTGGATCGGCCCGCCCCCGCAGGCCATCCGCGACCTCGGCGACAAGGTCGCCGCCCGGCACATCGCCCAGCGGGCCGGCGCGCCCCTGGTCGCCGGCACGCCCGACCCGGTGTCCGGGGCCGACGAGGTCGTGGCCTTCGCCGAGGAGCACGGGCTGCCGATCGCGATCAAGGCCGCCTTCGGCGGTGGCGGCCGCGGTCTGAAGGTCGCCCGCACCCTCGAAGAGGTCCCCGAGCTGTACGACTCCGCGGTCCGCGAGGCGGTCGCCGCGTTCGGCAGGGGCGAGTGCTTCGTCGAGCGCTACCTCGACAAGCCCCGCCACGTGGAGACGCAGTGCCTGGCCGACACCCACGGCAACGTGGTCGTCGTCTCCACCCGTGACTGCTCCCTCCAGCGCCGCCACCAGAAGCTGGTCGAGGAGGCCCCCGCGCCGTTCCTCTCCGAGGCGCAGACGGCCGAGCTGTACTCGTCCTCGAAGGCCATCCTGAAGGAGGCCGGCTACGTCGGCGCCGGGACCGTCGAGTTCCTGGTCGGCGTCGACGGCACGATCTCCTTCCTGGAGGTCAACACCCGCCTCCAGGTCGAGCACCCGGTCACCGAGGAGGTCGCCGGCATCGACCTCGTCCGCGAGATGTTCCGCATCGCCGACGGCGAGAAGCTCGGCTACGGCGACCCGGAGCTGCGCGGGCATTCCTTCGAGTTCCGCATCAACGGCGAGGACCCGGGGCGCGGCTTCCTGCCGGCCCCCGGCACGGTCACCACGTTCGCCCCGCCGTCCGGTCCCGGCGTGCGTCTGGACGCGGGCGTGGAGTCGGGCTCGGTCATCGGCCCGGCGTGGGACTCGCTGCTCGCCAAGCTGATCGTCTCCGGCGCGACCCGCGAGCAGGCGCTCCAGCGGGCCGCCCGCGCGCTGGCGGAGTTCCAGGTCGAGGGCATGGCCACGGCCATCCCCTTCCACCGCGCGGTGGTCACCGACCCCGCCTTCGCGCCCGAACTCACCGGCTCCGCCGAACCGTTCACGGTGCACACCCGGTGGATCGAGACCGAGTTCGTCAACGAGATCCCCGCGTTCGCGGCCCCGGCCGACACCGAGGCCGAGGACGAGACGGACCGCGAGACGATCGTCGTCGAGGTCGGCGGCAAGCGGCTGGAGGTCTCCCTCCCGTCCTCGCTGGGCATGAGCCTGGCCCGCACGGGTCTCGCGGCGGGCGCCAAGCCCAAGCGCCGTGCGGCCAAGAAGTCCGGCCCCGTCGCCTCCGGCGACACCCTCGCCTCCCCGATGCAGGGCACCATCGTGAAGGTGGCCGTCGAGGAGGGCCAGGAGGTCAAGGAGGGCGACCTGGTCGTCGTCCTCGAAGCGATGAAGATGGAGCAGCCGCTGAACGCGCACCGCTCCGGCACCATCAAGGGCCTGGCGGCAGAGGTCGGCGCGTCGGTCACGTCCGGCGCCGCGATCTGCGAGATCAAGGACTGACCCCACGTTCCAAGCGCCGGCGGGCATGACACAGCCCGTCCGGCGCTTGAGGACGAGGCCCCTTGAGGGCCGACAGCGGGGCCTGGGGGGCGGCAGCCCCCAGAGGCGGCCCCGCGGCGTCAACGGCGGCGCAGGTCCGCGACCCTGGCGCGCTCCGCGCCGGGGGTCGCATCCCCCAACGCGGGGGTCGCCCGCAGGGTGGCCGCGCCCGGGACCTGCCCCCGGCGCGGAGCCGGCAGCGGCACGTCCCGACGCTGCTGCTGGTGACGCGCCGGGACCGCATCACCCCCCTGGCTTCCCGACGCCCCGGCCACGGCGATCTGCACTCCCTGGTCCGCCAGGGCCTGCAGTTCGGTGCCGGCGCGGTCGTCGTGCGGTGGCGGCTCGTCGGTGACCAGGCGGGTGATGAGGTCCGTGGGCACGGTCTGGAACATGGTGTCGGTGCCGAGCTTGGTGTGGTCGGCGAGGACGACGACCTCGGCGGCCGCCTGCACCAGTGCCCGGTCCACGGACGCCGACAGCATGTTGGACGTGGACAGCCCGCGCTCGGCGGTGAGGCCGCTCCCGGAGAGGAAGGCCCTGGACACCCGCAGCCCCTGCAGGGACTGCTCGGCGCCCGAGCCCACCAGGGCGTAGTTGGAGCCTCGCAGGGTCCCGCCGGTCATCACGACCTCGACCCGGTTGGCATGGGCCAGCGCCTGGGCCACGAGGAGGGAGTTGGTGACGACCGTCAGGCCGGGGACGCGGGCGAGCCTGCGGGCCAGCTCCTGGGTGGTGGTACCCGCCCCGACCACGATGGCCTCGCCCTCTTCGACGAAGCCCGCGGCAAGGTCCGCGATGGCGGTCTTTTCGGCGGTCGCGAGATGGGATTTCTGCGGAAAGCCGGACTCCCGCGTGAAACCGCCCGGCAATACCGCACCGCCGTGTCGGCGGTCGAGGAGTCCTTCTGCCTCCAGCGCGCGCACGTCCCGCCGTACGGTCACTTCGGAGGTCTGGACGACGCGGGCGAGTTCACGGAGCGACACGGCCCCGTTCGCTCGCACCATTTCGAGGATCAATTGACGACGTTCTGCAGCGAACACGAAACTGACAGTAACGCGGACGACCGTCTGCTTTCAGCTCTTTGCGCCGAATAGTAGAAGTTGTTCGCACAAGGGGACGGGAGGTGGTATAGGGCCCGGTTCCGGCGCCTATACCGTCCGTATGTCCGGTATCAGGCCTCGCCTGCCGCTTTTCGCGTGTGCAGCTGTCGGGCGACCTCCGCGATCGACCCGGAAAGAGACGGGTACACGGTGAACGCGTTCGCGATCTGTTCGACCGTCAGATTGTTGTCGACGGCGATCGAGATGGGGTGGATCAGTTCCGAGGCGCGCGGCGCCACGACCACACCGCCGACGACGATGCCGGTGCCGGGCCGGCAGAAGATCTTGACGAAGCCGTCGCGGATGCCCTGCATCTTGGCGCGCGGGTTGCGCAGCAGCGGAAGCTTGACGACGCGGGCGTCGATCTTGCCGCCGTCGACGTCGGCCTGGCTGTAGCCGACGGTGGCGATCTCGGGGTCGGTGAAGACGTTGGAGGAGACCGTCTTGAGGTTGAGCGGGGCCACCGCGTCGCCGAGGAAGTGGTACATGGCGATCCGGCCCTGCATGGCGGCGACGGAGGCCAGGGCGAAGATCCCGGTCACGTCGCCGGCGGCGTAGACGCCCGGGGCGGTGGTGCGGCTGACCTTGTCGGTCCAGATGTGCCCGGACTCGCGGACCTTGACGCCCGCCTCCTCCAGCCCGAGACCCTCGCTGTTGGGGATGGCGCCCACCGCCATGAGGCAGTGCGAGCCGCTGATGACCCGGCCGTCGGAGAGGGTGACCTCGACGCGGTCGCCGACCCGCTTGGCGGACTCGGCGCGGGAGCGGGCCATCACGTTCATGCCGCGGCGGCGGAAGACGTCCTCCAGCACGGCGGCGGCGTCCGGGTCCTCACCGGGCAGCACGCGGTCGCGCGAGGACACGAGGGTGACCTTGGAGCCGAGGGCCTGGTAGGCGCCGGCGAACTCGGCGCCGGTGACACCGGAGCCGACCACGATGAGCTCCTCGGGGAGCTCGGCGAGGTCGTAGACCTGGGTCCAGTTCAGGATGCGCTCGCCGTCGGGCTGGGCGTCCGGCAGCTCGCGGGGGTGGGCGCCGGTGGCGAGCAGGACGGCGTCGGCGGTGAGGGTCTCCTCGGTGCCGTCGGCGGCGGTGACGACGACCTTGCGGGAGCCGTCCAGGGCCTGCATGCCCTCCAGGCGGCCCCGGCCGCGCAGCACCCGGGCGCCGGCGCGGGTGACGGAGGCGGTGATGTCGTGCGACTGGGCGAGCGCGAGACGCTTCACCCGTCGGTTGACCTTGTCGAGGTCCACGCCGACGACCCGGGCCGCCTGCTCCAGCGGCGGGGTGTCGTCGGCGACGATGATCCCCAGCTCCTCGTACGAAGAGTCGAAGGTGGTCATCACCTCGGCCGTGGCGATCAGGGTCTTCGACGGCACGCAGTCGGTCAGCACCGACGCTCCGCCCAGACCGTCGCAGTCGACGACGGTCACCTCCGCGCCGAGCTGCGCGGCCACCAGCGCCGCTTCATAGCCGCCGGGTCCGCCACCGATGATCACGATCCGAGTCACGTACTCCATTCTCCCGCACAGACGGCGCGGGTACTGCCCCGGGGGCCGCCAGGGTCGCCATTGTGATGAGAGTGACGCGTGCGCCCACTGCCGTACTCTCCTTGCATGTCGCTCTACGCCGCGTACGCCGGCAACCTCGACGCGCGGCTGATGACCCGCCGCGCTCCCCACTCGCCGATGCGCGCCACCGGCTGGCTGAGCGGCTGGCGGCTGACGTTCGGCGGCGAGCAGCTGGGCTGGGAGGGCGCGCTCGCGACGGTCGTCGAAGACCCCGGCGCGCAGGTCTTCGTCGCGCTGTACGACATCGCCCCCATGGACGAGGAGTCCCTGGACCGCTGGGAGGGCGTCGGCCTCGGCATCTACCGGCGCGCCCGGGTACGGGTGCACACGATGGAGGGCGAGGAGTCCGCGTGGATGTACGTCCTCGACGGCTACGAGGGCGGACTGCCGTCGGCGCGCTACCTGGGCGAGATCGCCGACGCGGCGGAGTCGGCGGGAGCGCCACACGATTACGTGATGGAACTCCGGAAGCGTCCCTGCTGAGCACCGTCGCCTTCCAGCCTCACGAGATGCCTCCCCTCACCTAAGGGGTCCGGCTGAGCGCCTCCGGCGGCCCCCTCGTTGGAAACGACAAGGCAACGATCGCCATCGCGTTCGCTCTGTCATCTACGCGCGTAGGCGGAAACCGGATACCCTCTGTCGCGTGAACGCATCTCTTCTCCCGGACGACATCCAGGGCGACCCCCACGCCGCCGCCGACGCCGCGGCCGCGCGCCTGCGCGAACTGACCGGCGCCGAGACCCACGACGTCGCCCTCGTGATGGGCTCCGGCTGGGCGCCGGCCGTGGACGCCCTCGGCGCTCCCGACGCCGAGTTCCAGGTCACCGAGCTGCCCGGATTCCCGCCGCCCGCGGTCGAGGGCCACGGCGGCAAGGTCCGCTCGTACAGCATCGGCGAGAAGCGGGCGCTGGTCTTCCTGGGCCGCACCCACTACTACGAAGGCCGCGGAGTCGCCGCCGTCGCGCACGGTGTCCGTACGGCGGTGGCGGCCGGCTGCAAGACCATCGTGCTGACCAACGGCTGCGGCGGTCTGCGCGAGGGCATGCGCCCGGGGCAGCCGGTGCTGATCAGCGACCACATCAACCTGACGGCGACGTCGCCGATCGTCGGCGCGAACTTCGTCGACCTCACCGACCTGTACTCGCCGCGGCTGCGCGCCCTGTGCAAGGAGATCGACGACACGCTGGAGGAGGGCGTCTACGCGCAGTTCCCCGGCCCGCACTACGAGACGCCGGCCGAGATCCGCATGGCCCGCGTGATCGGCGCGGACCTGGTGGGCATGTCCACGGTGCTGGAAGCCATCGCGGCGCGCGAGGCGGGCGCGGAGGTGCTCGGCATCTCCCTGGTGACCAACCTCGCCGCGGGCATGACGGGCGAGCCGCTGAACCACGAGGAGGTCCTCCAGGCCGGGCGGGACAGCGCCACGCGGATGGGCTCGCTGCTGGCCCAGGTCCTCGGCCGCCTGTAGGCCCGCCCCCACCCACCCGGTAACCCGCGCCCCACTCGGTAAGTCGAAAAGGCACACGAGAGGTTGACCCCACCGTGCACGACGTCATCGCCCGCGCCACCGCCTGGCTCGCCGAGGACCCCGACCCGCAGACCCGTGACGAGCTCGCCGGGCTCATCGAGGCCGAGGCCCTCACCGAGCTCGCCGACCGTTTCAGCGGCACCCTCCAGTTCGGCACCGCAGGCCTGCGGGGCGAACTGGGCGCCGGGCCCATGCGCATGAACCGCTCGGTCGTCATCCGCGCCGCCGCCGGTCTCGCCGCGTACCTGAAGAAGAGCGGCCGGGCCGGCGGAGTCGTCGTCATCGGCTACGACGCCCGCCACAAGTCGGAGGACTTCGCCCGGGACACGGCCGCGGTGATGACGGGCGCGGGCTTCCGGGCGGCCGTGCTGCCCCGCCCGCTGCCCACCCCCGTCCTGGCGTACGCCATCCGGCATCTCGGCGCGGTCGCCGGGGTCGAGGTCACCGCCAGCCACAACCCGCCCCGCGACAACGGCTACAAGGTGTACCTGGGCGACGGATCACAGATCGTGCCGCCCGCCGACTCCGGGATCGCGGCCGAGATCGACGCGATCGCCGCCCTGAAGGACGTTCCCCGTCCGCGGGCCGGCTGGCACGTCCTCGACGACACCGTCCTCGACGCCTATCTGGCCCGCACGGACGCCGTCCTCGCCGCGGACTCCCCCCGTACGGCCCGCACGGTCTACACGGCCATGCACGGCGTCGGCAAGGACGTCCTGCTCGCCGCGTTCGCCCGGGCGGGCTTCCCGGAGCCGGTGCTCGTCGCCGAACAGGCCGAGCCCGACCCGGACTTCCCGACCGTCGCCTTCCCCAACCCGGAAGAGCCCGGCGCGATGGACCTCGCGTTCGCGGCGGCCCGCGCGAGCGGCCCCGACCTGGTCATCGCCAACGACCCGGACGCCGACCGCTGTGCCGTGGCCGTCCCCGACGGCGGCGACTGGCGGATGCTGCGGGGCGACGAGGTCGGCTCGCTGCTCGCCGCGCACCTCGTGCGGCGCGGGGCGCGCGGCACGTTCGCCGAGTCGATCGTCTCGTCCTCCCTCCTCGGCCGGATCGCCGAGAAGGCGGGCCTGCCCTACGAGGAGACCCTCACCGGCTTCAAGTGGATCGCCCGCGTCGACGGCCTGCGCTACGGCTACGAGGAGGCCCTCGGCTACTGCGTGGACCCCGACGGCGTCCGCGACAAGGACGGCATCACCGCCGCCCTGCTCATCACCGAGCTGGCCTCGGAGCTCAAGGAGGAGGGCCGCACCCTCCTCGACCTGCTCGACGACCTCGCCGTGGAGCACGGCCTGCACGCCACCGACCAGCTGTCGGTGCGGGTGCGGGACCTGTCGGTCATCGACGACGCCATGCACCGGCTGCGGGAGCAGCCCCCGACCTCCCTCGCGGGCCTCGCCATCACCCGGGCCGAGGACCTCAGCAAGGGCACGGACAGGCTGCCGCCCACCGACGGGCTGCGCTACACGCTCGACGGCGCGCGGGTCGTCGTCCGCCCGAGCGGTACGGAGCCGAAGCTGAAGTGCTACCTGGAGGTCGTGGTCCCGGTGGCCGACCACTTTGGCCTCCCGGCCGCCCGCACCGAGGCGGACGACCTGCTCGCCACGATCAAGCGGGACCTGTCAGCGGCGGCCGGCATCTGACACCGGGCCAGACGGCGCGCGCCGGGCCGACCATCGGCCCGGCCGCGGTCTGGTCATCGGGCCGGCCCCGGCCCGGTGGCGGGCCGGTCATCGGCCCGGTGGCGGGCCAGTCGCGGCGCCGGTCGCGGGCCAATCGCCGGCCCGGTCGCTGCCCAGTCGCGGACCAATCGCCGGCCCGGTCGCGGCCCGGTCGCGGGCCAGTCGCGGGCCAGTCGCGGGCCAGTCGCGGGCCAGTCGCGGACCAGTCGCTGCCCAGTCGCGGCCCGGTCGTCGGGCCGGTCGCGGGCCGGTGACGGGCCGGTCGTCGGGCCGGTGACGGGCCGGTCGTCGGGCCGGTGACGGGCCGGTCGTCGGGCCGGTGACGGGCCGGTCGCGGGCCGGTGACGGGCCGGTCGTCGGGCCGGTGACGGGCCGGTCGTCGGGCCGGTCAGCCGAAGCGGCCGGTCACGTAGTCCGAGGTGCGCGGGTCCTGGGGGGTGTCGAACATCGAGGCCGTGGGGCCGTGTTCGACGATGCCGCCGGGGGTGCCCTGTTCGGCGAGGAAGAAGGCGCACTGGTCGGAGACGCGGGCGGCCTGCTGCATGTTGTGGGTGACGATCACGATCGTCACGTCCTCGGAGAGCTCGTGGATCGTCTCCTCGATGCGGCGGGTCGAGGTGGGGTCCAGGGCCGAGCACGGCTCGTCCATGAGCAGGACTCGGGGCCGGACCGCCAGCGAGCGCGCGATGCACAGGCGCTGTTGCTGGCCGCCGGAGAGCGCGCCGCCGGGCTGGCGCAGCCGGTCACGGACCTCCTTCCACAGGCCCGCCTTGGTGAGGCACTCCTCGACGAGACCGTCCTTGCTGTCCCGGCCGGCCTTGACGCCGCCCAGCTTCAGGCCCGCGGTGACGTTGTCGTAGATCGACATCGCCGGGAAGGGGTTCGGCTTCTGGAAGACCATGCCGATCTGGCGGCGGGCGTGGGTGATGCGGCGTCCGCGGTCGTAGATGTCGTCGCCGTCGAGCAGCACCCGGCCGGCGAGGGAGGCGGAGCCGACCAGTTCGTGCATGCGGTTGAGGATCCGCAGGAAGGTGGACTTGCCGCAGCCGGACGGGCCGATGAGCGCGGTGACCTTGCGGGCGGGCATCGTGAGCGACACCTGCTCCAGGACCTTGTGGTCGCCGAACCAGGCCGAGATGGAGTCGGCCTCCAGGGTGGCCGGGTTGTTCCCGCCGCCGGTCGTGCCCGCGGGCACCCGCGGCAGCTTCACGGTCGTGTCTGTCGCTTCGGGCATGATGGGTGAACTCCTCATCGTTCAGAGCAGGTTGGGCAGCAGACGCGTGGCGGCGCCGGAGACGGCGAGGCCGAGGGCGGCCAGCACGGGCACGCCGACGATCCAGGTCTGCCAGGGGCCCCACACGCGGCGCGCGGCCATGGTGAGCAGGGCCGCGAGCAGCAGCGCCTGCGACCAGAGGAAGACCGGGAGCCAGGCGGCGCCCTCGGTGCCCAGGGCCTGCTCGGACTCGTCGATCCAGCCGGGGGTCAGGGGCCGCGGTGGGGCGGGCTGGACGGCGCTGGTCAGGGTGGCGTCGACGCGGAGGGTGCCGGAGGGGGTGTAGGGGCCGCCGTCGGCGGTGATGAGGGTGAGCCGGCCCTGGCCCTGGCCCTGGCGCTGGGTGAGCGTGGGCGGCAGGGGGTCGCCCTCGCGGCGGATGCCCGAGACCGTGTAGGCGGCGGTGCCCTGGCCGGTCGTCACGCGGATCTCGGCGCCGACGGGGAGTTGGTGGAGGTCGTTGAACGGGCTGCCGTACCCCCACTGGCGGCCCATGATCACGCTGGTGCCGGCCTGGCCCGGCAGCGGGGTGTCGCGGCGGTGGCCTGGGCCGGACATCAGCACTCCGGAGGTGGTGCCCTCCCCGACGACCTCCTTCAGGCCGAGGGCGGGGATGCGCAGCAGCGCCACGGGCGCGCCCGGCTTCAGCATGTCTCCCTCGTACGTCCGCTGCCCCACCGGTGCGATGCCGAGGGCGAGTTGGCGTCGCAGCTCGTCGTAGGCGGTCTGCTGGTCGCGGGCGTGCTGGAGGTGCCCCACGATGGTGAGGTTGGCCGCGAAGCCGAGCAGCAGGGCGGCGAGCACGCACAGTGCGGCGCCGACGAACGCGAGGCCGGCGCGCTCGGCCCGCGTCGGCCCGGCGGCGGACGGCGGCTCGGGCGCGGGCGCCGGCGCCGGTGACGCCTCGATCGGCGGGGGCGGGGACAGCACGGTCACGGGGAGCGCTCCTGTGAGGTGGTGTGGGGTGGACAGACACAGACGCCCGACGGCAGACGGCAGACGGCAACCGACAGACGGCAGGCGCGGGCGGCGGGTGTGGCCCGCCGCCCGCGCTCCCCGTCGCCTAGGCGCGGGGCTCGCCGAAGTGCAGCAGGCCGCGTCGGCGGCCGAAGCGGACGAAGAGGATGCCGGCCGTGCACAGGACGACGGCTCCGATGCCGGAGAACAGGGCGATCTCGCTGCCGGTGGAGGCGAGGCCGCCGCCCGTCGTGGAGGTTCCGCCGGTGCCGGCGCCGCCGGTGGCGCCGGACGTCGTTCCGGACGTCGTTCCGGCGGTGTCGCCCGTGCCGTCGGTCGGCGCGTCGGTGGGCTGGTCGGTGGGCTGGTCGGTCGGGGCGTCGGTGGGGTCGTCCGTCGGGTCGGCCGAGGGGTCGGCGCTGCCGGTGGGGCTCGGGGAGCCGCTCGGCTCGGGGACGGTGAAGGACGCGGTGGTGAAGTCCACGCCCACGCCGCCGTTGGTCCGGCAGTTCTTGCCTGCCGCGGTGAACGTCCAGGACGCACGGCCCGCGACCGCGTCGTCGGGGACGGTCAGCGTCGGCCAGGTCGCCACTCCGCTCGCGTCCGCGGTGGCGGCGGCGAAGGCGGCGTCGTTGCCGCTCAGCTTCATCGCGTATGTCGTGCCGGCCGTGCAGCCGCGGACGATCAGCTTGACGGTCTGGCCGCGCTGGAGCTGCGGTTCGACGGCCAACCGCTTGTCGGCGGCGTCGTGGATCTCGTAGTCCGCGGGGTAGACGAGCACGGTGGCGGCCGCGGCCTCCGAGGCGCCCCACCTGGTCGCGTCGGCGGGGGCGAAGCGGGCGGTGAGGTCGTGCCGCCCCTGGGTCAGCGCCTTCGTCCTGAGCTCGGCCCTGCTGCCGGCGACGGTGGTCTCGCCCAGGGAGGTCGTGCCGTCCAGGAAGGTGACCTTGCCGGTCGCCTCGGCCGGCGAGACCGTCGCGGTGAGCGTGACCTCCTCGCCGGGCTCGATGTCGCCGGGCGCCGCCACGAGAGTGACGCTGGTGGCTTTCGCGCCCTCGCCGACGGCCCAGTCGTCGCCGGTCACGGTGATCTTCTGGGACCAGTACGGGTCGCCGGGGACGATCGAGTCCGGCGCCACCGCGTAGTCGAAGTTGTCCACGCAGCGCAGGCGCAGCTCGTAGGTGCCGTCGCCGGTGATGATGTCCGTCAGCGGGGCGACGAACAGGCCCGGGTTGTCGGCCGCGGCGAGCGACAGCGTCGACGTGGCCGCCGAGTAGGGGGCCTTGTCGGTGACGCCCCGCAGCGCCAGTTGCTCGGTGCCGTCGGCCTTGACGACGTACAGATTGAGGGCGCTGTTCCAGTTGACGTCCTCGAGGGTGACGTCGGGGCACTTGCCGGGAATCGTGAGGGACCCGGCGATGGGCTGGGTGGCGCTCAGTTTGCCGGTGCCGGGCGTCATGGTGAACGCGCCGACGGAGGCCGCCCGGGCGGGCTGGGACTGGGTCACGGCCAGGGTCACCAGGCCCAGCGCGAGCAGGGCGCAGGCGGCCAGGACGGCGGCCGTTCTTCTGAAGGGTTGCGGCACGGTCATTTCGTTGCCCCCCGGGGTCGGTTGACGGATGTGCACGGACAGCGCGTGGGGCCGGGCACCCGTGGGTGCCCGGCCGCTCGCGCAGGGGTCAGTCGGCGGTCACGGATCAGCGCTCGCCCGTGAGGGTCGTGGCGCCGCAGTTGTTCACGGCGCCGAAGCCGTACGTGGTGAGGGTGGCGCTGCTGGAGCAGACCTTGGAGGCGGAGCCGACGAAGGTGTCCGCGATGACCGGCTCGGCCAGCCGGGTGCTCTGCACGACGTTGTAGACGTCCCGCAGGAACTGGGAGTCGAAGCTCGTGTTGAGGGCGAGCGAGGTGCCCGAACCGGTGGTGGGGGCCAGGCTGTTGATGCTGCGCAGACGCGACTCGCCGCGGCGGTTCTCGACGTCCGCGAGGCCCTTGCCCTGGGCGATCCACTGGGCGATCGAGTACGGCATCAGCTGGTTGGCGGCGGTGATCGCGGTGCCGTCGTGCTCCTGGATGCCCTGGGTGACACAGGAGCCGACCTGCGACTCGCTGACGCCGATGGCCGACAGCCAGAACGTCCGGGTGCCCGAGCCGGTCTGCGGCAGCAGCGGCGCCACCGTGACCGTGGCGCCCGAGGCGTTGATGTAGGTGCAGTTGGTGTAGATGCTCGCCAGCTGGGCCTTCGTCAGGTTGGTCGGCACCGAGCTGCCCAGGTCGGTGGCGTAGGTGACGCCGTCCTTGGCGTAGGGGATGAAGGTCAGGTCGGAGGTGGAGGTGTCGGCGGGGCCGCGCGAGGAGCGGGCGAAGTCGAGGCAGCCGGTGCCGGCGGTGATGTCGTTGTTCAGCGCCGTGATGCCGGCCGAGGAGCCGTTCGGGCGGTTGATCGTGCAGTTCGGCTTGGTCGCCGGGTCCTTGGTGGTGACGGTGGCGGATCCGGTTGCGTTCCAGGAGGCGATGACCTTGCCGCCGGTGTTCGTGATGGCGTCGGCGAGGCCGTTCACGACGTACTGCGTGGTGTCCGAACCCACACCCGCCAGTTGACGGTACTCGGTGGTCGAGCCCGGGTCGGCCGAGGCCGGGGCGGCCAGGATGCCGAGGCCGAGAGCCGCGACACCGAAAGCGGCGCCGACCTGAGCGCGAGACTTGACGTTCATTTCTGAACCCCTTGTTCTGGATTTCGAAAGACCGGACGTTCAAGAAAAGGCTGGACTTTCAAGCACTGCGTACATTTCCAGGAGTTCCGCACGGCGGCCAACCAATTGGCCATGAGGGAAAGGTTAAGAGGAGATTGCCTGGGCGCCCCCTAGGGGGACCGCCGCTGGGCGAGGCGCAGCATTATCGGACCGGAAAGTCCGGCGGCACCGCCCAGGAACAGAACGACGAGAAGCACCCAGCGGATAATTCCCAGAATTTCTCCCGGGGTGACGCCGTTCGCGGATTTCGCGACATTTTGCTGCGGCCCCGAGGAGGGCCCTGTGCTGCCGCCCGCGGCGCCGGCCACGGGGGTGGCGGAGCCCCCGGCGCCGCCCGCCGCGCCGGCGCTCGTGCCCCCTGCGGCCGCACCGGTGGCGCTGCCTCCGGCGCCGCCCGCGGCGCCGGAACCCCCGGTGCCGTCCGGGCCCGTCCCGCCGGACGCCGGGCCGGTCGCCACGCCGCGCTCCAGGGCGTCGGCGGCGGTCTGGGCCTGCGCCCGCTGCTTCGCCGGCAACGGCGCGTACCCGGGGGGCAGTTGGCCCGCGGAGAGGCCGGGTGTCTGGCCCGCCCCGGCGACGTACCGGATGAACTTCGCGTACGCCTTGCGGGCCGCGGCGGCCTGGTCCACCGAGGCCGCCGCGTAGGCGACGGCGGTCAGCGGATACGCCTGTCCCCTGGCCCTGGCCGGGTCGGGCTTGAGGACCGTCGCGTCCACGGACGACGGCCGCATCGCGGCGACGGCGGCCGTCAGCGTGGCGGTCGAGGGCTTCACGAACGCGCCGTCCGCGTTGCGCACGGCCGCCGTCTTCAGTCCGTAGCGCTCGGCCGACGCGGTGTCGACGATCGCCAGCACGGCGTGCCGGCCCGACATGGGGACCTCGTTGCCGAGCTTGGGCGGGGCGTTGTTCCCCGCCTGCCACACGACGGTGCTGTTGTTGTTGCCGCGCAGGGTGCGCACCGCGGCCTCGTGCAGGTCGTTGGCGTAGGGGTCCAGGTCCTGCCCGGTGTAGGTGAGCGGCGGGACCCCGTTGGCGACGGCCGGGGACGTGGTCGGGTCCACCTTGGGGAAGTCGGTCAGCGAGGTGGCGTCCGCCAGCTTCAGGTCCCTGTAGTAGCGGTTGACCTTCATTCCCCAGGGGTCCTTCGCCCCGGCGAGGAAATCCCGGGCTTCTTGGTCCGACTGGAGCCAGTTCCACACGATGCGCGTGGTGTCGGACGTGAGGAGGGGAACCATGAGACTGCTCGGCTGACCGCTCAGCGCCGGGAATTCAGGATTCAGTTTCCTGAATTCAGGATCCTCGTTGAAGAACGCCGGATTTCCGGTCAGGTAATCCGGGGCGGCGCCCAGGGTCACGTCCTTCGTGTAGGAGTGCGTCAGCATCTTGGCGACGATCCGCGGCGAGAATCTCATTTCCTGCACCACGCCGGACGCCGTTTCCAGGAAGAACGCGATCGCCAGCCCGGACACCGCGACGGGCGCGTGCACGACCTTCGCCACGCCGTCCGGGACGGCCACCGGATCTACGGTGAAGCCCAGCATGGGCGCGTCGCCCGTCGCGGCCAGGACCTGGGTCCTGGCCGGCTCCTCGCCGCCCTGAGAGAAGGCGAACGTGGTTCCCGTGGACGTGCACAGCTTGGGCTGCCAGGAGGTGACGGCGTCCGTCGCCAGCTGCGAGCCGGCCGTGGGCTGCTCGGGCTGACCCTGCGGGCAGAACTCGTCGACCGGCAGGAAGTCCAGCCGGACCACCATCCGCTGCGCCCAGTTCGTCGTGGTCAGGGGCGAGCCGTCGATCTTCCCGTCCTGGCCCGGCGCCGTGACGTCCGTGCCGTCGGGGTTGTGCGTGCCGCGCGGCACGATGACAAGCCAGCACGACCGGGGTGCGGGAGCGCTGCCGGCGGCCGCCGTGTTCAGCCCGCACCCCAGGTGGGAGGCCTCGATCCCGTCGAGCACCTGGAAGGTAGCCTCGCCCGTGCCGCCCGCGAAGGTGCGGCCGGCGGGCTGCTCGTTGGTGTCCAGCGGGCCGAAGTAGGTCTTGTCCGTGGGGGACGTGGTCGCCGGGGAGCCGTTGGCGGGGCGGAACGGCACGAACGCGCCCGCGCCCGTGTACTGCGTCTCATCCGGGTCCGGCGTCGCGGACACCGACCGGCTGTCCACGCCGGTGCCCGGGAGCGGGACGCCGGAACCGCCGTATTCGCACTGCTCGCGCGTGGGCCCGGCCGGGCTGTCGCCCCAACACTGCATGATCTGCAGGAAGTTGCTGTTCACCGTGGACTCGGGCGTGGGCGCGCCGCCCTTCCAGGTGATCAGCACGCCCTGGGTGCGCAGGTTCTTCGTCTGGTGGACCGTCACCTTCAGCCCGGAGAAGTCGTCGTACTTGCCCCGGGTTCCGGTGACCGTCACCGCGGAGTCCGCCGCCGCGCCGTCCGCGGCCGCGGCGGGTGTGGCGCCGGGCGGCACCGGCAGCAGGGCCAGTACGAGGGCGGCCAGCAGGGCGCCGACGCCGGCGACGACACGCGCTCCTCGGCCGCCGCCCCTGGGCGCTCCGTCCGTACGGGTCATGGTGCTCATGCCGAACCCCCGTTCCGGCGCGACCGGTTGGTCATCAGACGTCCGATCAGCGGCGGTCCGACGACCACCCCCACCAGCAGGACGGCCGACAGCGCCATCAGCGCGGTACGCAGCCCGAGGGCGTCGCCGGAGGCGAGGGAGACCGGGGTGGCGGCGACCGAGGTGTCGCCGGTGCCGCCCACGCCGCCGAGCACCTCGCCGGTGTCGGGGTCGACGGCGCCGCCGGTCGTGCCGCTCGTGCCCGCCGTGGTGCCGCCGGTCGTGGCGGCGCCGCCGGTCGAGCCGGCCGTGCCGCCCGTGGCGCCGCCCGTCGCGCCGGCGCCGCCGGTCGAGCCGGAACCGCCGGACGCACCCGAGCCGCCCGAGCCGGCGCCGCCGCTGCCGCCGGCCGTGGTGGGCGTCTTGGCGCCGCCGGTGCCGGTGACGCACTGGTCGGCGCCCTTCTTGTCGCAGGCCTGCGGGAACGCGGCGTTCTTGGCCAGCACGTTGGTGCCGTCGCTGGAGAACGTGGGGTTGTTGCACTTGTTGATGTTGATGTTGTCCGTCTCGGCGCCGGGGATCTTGCGCACCTGCTCCATGGCCGCCCGGACCAGGTTGATCGGCAGCGGCGAGTAGCCGAGCCGGTCGGCCTGCTGCTGCCCCTCGCAGAGGAAGTAGTTGCTGAACGCGCTGAGCGTTGCCCCCTTGGCCTTGGTGAAGCCCATCTCCTCCTTGGTCGGGATGATCATGTAGCTGTAGCTGGACAGGGGGTAGGTGCGCCGGTCGCCGTACGTGTAGACCTCGTCCAGGTTCTGCGTGAGGTAGTTCGCGGAGCGCGGGTCGTTGTTGATTTTGGCCCTGGTCAGGGCGACGGCCACGCTGGAGGCGGTCGGCTCCACGTAGTAGCCGGAGTTGTTGAGGACCTTGACCACCGGGAAGCCCGCGTTCCTGGCGTACGAGTACTCGACGTAGGTGATGGCGCCCTCGGCCTGGGGCTGCTTGGTGTAGCCCGCGACGCCGAGCGAGCCGGACTGGGCGACGAAGCCGGAGCCGGGGATGTTCGGGAAGTACGAGGTCAGACCGCACGGTGTGGGCTTGCCCGCCCGCCGGCAGTAGTCGTTCCACTGGGAGCTGTGCTGCTTGGACATCCACAGCGTGAACTGCGCGGTCGTACCGGAGCCGTCGGAGCGGACGACCGGGACGATCCGGCGGGCCGGCAGGGCCAGCTTGGGGTTGTCGGCCTTGATCTCCGCCGCGTTCCACATCGTCAGCTTGCCGGTGAAGATCTTGGACAGGACGTCCCCGGACAGCCGCAGGTTGGTGACCCGTTGCCCGCCGATCTTCAGGTTGTACATGAACGACGTACCGCCCGCCACGATCGGCATATAGGCGTACTTGCGCTGCGGCGGGGTGTCCGTCGCCCCGAACTCGGTGAGCCCGTAGGGGATCTCGGAGACGCCGAAGTCGGAGGTGCCGTTCGCGAACTGGGTACGGCCGACCGTCGAGCCCACGGAGGAGTAGTTCACGGTCATGCCTTGCTGGCGGACGTTGCGGCGCCACTGCTCGATCGCGTTGGCGCTCCACGTCGAACCGGAGCCGCTGATCTTCACATAACCGGCGGCGAAGGCACCCGGCGGGTGCAGCGCGAGCAGCGCGCAGACCAGGGCGACGACCAGCGCCGACGCCTGGTACACACGCGTGGTGCGCGGACGACGGACGGGTGCGGGTATCACGTGGTGCTCCTCGTCGATACGGAACTGGCCGTGGAGTCGGTCGATACGGTGGAGGCGCCGACGCCGCCTTGGGCGGTGCCCTCGGTGGCGGTGCCTTCGGTGGCGGTGCCTTCGGTGGCGGTGCGCGCGGCGAATCGCTGCGCGTCCCGGCGGGACGCCCGGACCCGGCGGTGTTCCTGACGGCGGGTCAGCTTGCCCGGTCCGCGTCCGCCGATGACGCGGGCGATCACGAACAGGACGAGCACCAGCACCAGCAGGACCGCCGCGGTGCCGAAACCGCGGGCGATGTAGGTCGGTTCGGGGGACTTGACGAGCTCGAAGGCCGCCAGCGGCAGCGACACCATCGGGTCCTGCAGCGGATTGGTGTTGAGCTCCGCGGTGAAACCGGCGGTCAGCAGCACCGGCGAGGTCTCGCCCACCCCGCGCGCGGTGCCCAGGATGACGGCCGTGGTCAGCCCGGAGCGGGAGGTGGGCAGCACCACGTGCCAGACGGTGCGCCAGCGCGAGGTGCCGAGCGCGTAGGACGCCTCCCGCAGCGTGCCGGGGACCAGCCGGATCACCACGTCCGAGGCGCGGATGATGATCGGCAGCATCATCACGGAGATCGCCAGCGCGGCGGCGAGTCCGGACCGGTCGAAGCCGAGCCCCAGGATGATCGTCGCGTAGATGAACAGGCCGGCCACGATGGACGGCAACGCCGTCATCGCCTCGACGATGGTGCGCACGAACCGGCTGAAGACGCCCGGGACCTCGTTGAGGAAGACCGCGCACACCAGCCCGGTCGGGATGCAGATCACCAGGGCGATGGAGATCTGCCACAGCGTGCCGACGATCGCGTGCAGGATGCCGCCGACGCTGAGCGGCTCCACCGGACCGGCGTCGGCCATCGACTGCGTGTAGAAGTTCAGGTGCGGCAGCGCCTCGCGGCCCTCGTACAGGGTGAAGACGACCACGAACGCCAGCGCGGCGAGCATCACCAGGCCGAGACTCTGAACGACGACGGCGGCCACCCGGTCGCGGACGGCGGGACCGTCCTCGTCGAAAGAGACGAGCAGCGCGTAGCAACCGACGAAGAGCGCGTAGGCGATGACGAGGAAGCCCAGCGTGCCGTTGAACGGCAGCAGCCGCTCGAACATCAGCCAGGTCACGGCTAGGGCGGCGGCGCCCGCGCCCAGCAGCGCGTACACGTCGGTGGCATGCAGCGTGGACAGGTTCCGCCGCGAGTCCACACGCATCGCCGGCCCCCCACCCCGCCGCACGGCCACCACAGTGCCCGAAGCAACCGCCCCGCCCCCGAGCCCCGGGGCGGGGCCCTGTGCGGGGCCCTGTGCGGGGCCCTGTGCGGGATCGGGCGCGGGGCCCGGCGCGGAATCCAGCACGGGACCTGGCACGGAGCCCTGCGCGCGGCCCGGCACGGGACCCGGCGCAGAATCCGCTGCGCCGCCCGGTACGGAATCCAGCACGGGACCTGGCACGGAGCCCTGCGCGCGGCCCGGCACGGGACCCGGCGCGCGGCCCGGCGCGGAATCCGTCGCGGAGCCCGGCACGGAATCCGTCGCGGAGCCCGGCGCAGAATCCGCCGCGCCGCCCGGCACGGAATCCGGCACGGGACCCGGCACGGGACCCGGCACGGAACCCGGCACAGAACCCGGCACAGAACCCGGCACAGAACCCGGCACAGAACCCGGCACAGAACCCGGCACGGGACCCGGCACGGGACCCGGCACGGAATCCGCCGCGGAATCCGGCACGGAACCCGGCACGGAACCCGGCACGGAACCCGGCACGGGACCCGGCACGGAATCCGGCGCGGGACCCGGCGCGGGACCCGGCGCGGAGCCGGGGTTCTGGTCGCCGGGTGGGCTCTGTTCAGCGGTGAGGGTCATCGGGCCCGTTCTCCTCAGGAGTCGCTCGTCGCGCCGGAGCGGCTGCGGGCGACGATCGACGAAGCGGCGAAGTTGACGACGAGGGTCATCAGGAAGAGCGCGAGGCCGGCGGCCATCAGCGCCGACATGCCGAGGTCGGTGGCCTCGCCGTAGCGCAGGGCGATCAGCGAGGAGACCGAGCTGGTGCCGTTCTGCAGGATGTGCGGCTGAATGGCGAAGACCGGCGAGATGATCAGGTAGACGGCGATGGTCTCGCCGAGCGCCCGGCCCAGGCCCAGCATGGTGCCGCCGATCATGCCGCCCTTACCGAAGGGCAGGACGACGCTGCGGATCATGCCCCAGCGGTGGGCGCCGAGCGCGTACGCGCCCTCCCGCTCGCCGACCGGAGCCTGCGAGAACACCTCCCGCACCACCGAACAGATGATCGGTGCGACCATCAGGGAGACGACGATGCCGGCGATGAAGGTGGACGAGGTGAAGACCGTCGCCGTGGCGAGCGGGTCCCGCGGATCGGCGCCGTCGACCTCGAACAGCGGGATCCACCCGAAGTACGTCGAGATCCAGCGCGCCAAGGTGACCACGTGCCCCTGGAAGAAGAACAGGCCCCACAGCCCGTAGACCACGGACGGCACGGCGGCCATCAGGTCGACGACGCTGATGAGGGTCTGGCGCAGGCGCGGCGGCGCGTACTCGGAGATGTAGAGCGCGGTGCCGATGGCCAGCGGAACGGCGAACACGATGGCGACCAGCGCGATCAGGATGGTTCCGACGAGCACGGCGGCGATGCCGAAGTTCCCGCCCTCGGGCTCCCACGCCTCGGTGGTGACGAAGTCCCACTTCGCGACCGACAGCGCCTGCCAGGCCCGGTACGTCAGAAACCCGCCGACGAGCAGCATGATCGCGAGGACCAGGGCGCCACCCCCGCGCAGGATGCCCCGGAACACCCGGTCGGGCATGCCCTGGTCGGGATACAGGCGTCTGGGAGGGTCGTCCGCCGCAGCCGCGGATCGCTCGATGATTCGCGTCGTCACACGTGACGACACTTCTGAGGTGTGATGGACGCGCGCGGACCTGAATGTGAACGAGACGCCCCTGCGAGGCAACTTCCGATGTTGACGTGAACGCGGCGAGAGAAGGGCAGACGGAAGGCCCGGCGCCAGAAGGGGTGAGGGACTGGGCCCTCCTGACCCGCGCCTCCCTCACCCCCTGCTGCGAAAGCCGGACCCTCAGCCCGCCACGTCCGTCCTGCCCGCCCTGCCCGTGCGGCTCATTCGCCGTCCCCCCACGGGGTCGCCGACCCCGACCCGAGTTCGGTCAGCAGCGCCCGGAAACGCTCATAGGCGGCCTGGCAGGTCGAGTGCCGTTCATAGGCCCGCGAGGACACGGCCACGGTGCCGCCGACGGGATCACGTAACCGCCAGACCCAGCCGCTGCCCTCCGAGGTGTGGTGCACCGCGCCGGTCAGTTTCCCCACGTCCGCGCACATCCGCTCGAACCCGGCCCGGCACTCCCCGTAGTCCCGGTACGTCCTCGCGGCCACGGCGATCACCCGCCCGTTCGTGGCGGTGAGCCGCCACGAGTAAGTGCCGTCTGCACCTATGTCTATTTGGCAGCGCGTGCCGGGTACGGCCGCGCCCCCCATTCTCGCCGACATCCATCCCCACTCCTGTATCCCCATATCAGGAAGCCGCACGATTCGGCGCTGGTTCGCCGGTCGTACGGCACACGCAGGCTAGTGAGAGCGAAGAGACAGGAGATCAACAGCTTCGACACTTTTCACTCTAAAGTTGCCCCTCGTTCACACGTCGATCGACAGAAACCGACAGGAGTGGGCGGATTTCCGCGTCGGAGCCAACAGTCGGCACGCCTAGGTGGCCGCCAGGTCCGCCGATATTCGAATCGAATTTCCCCTTCGGCTTTCCAATAATTCGACCGATCTGAATTCCCGCGGCAACGAGTACGCTGCACACGCCAATTCGGTACTGCCGCAGGCAAATGGGCCGGCGCGGCATTCACACATCACGTTGGGGATTTCGCATGCGCATGTACTCCGCCGTCGCCGCCGCGTGCGGCGTCGTTGCCCTGTCCGCCCTCGCCGTTCCCGCCGCGCACGCCGACGAGAGGTTCGGCGACACCGACATCACGGGTGTGGTCGTGAACCACGGCGAACCCGTCGTCGTCGGCACGAGCGCGAGAACCGTCACCGTCGAGGTCACCGCGACCGACCCGTCCGGCCTCGACCAGATCAACGCCACCCTCTACCACGGCTCGTTCGAAGCCCCGGACGCCACCGTGGCCTCCAAGGCGGCCTGCGGCGCGACGACCGACACCACCAGCACCTGCACCCTGACCTTCACCCTCACCCCCGGCGCCGTCCCGGCCACCGACGCGCAGGCCGGCGCCTGGAACGTCAGCGCCTACGCGATCGCGCCGGACAGCGACGCCGTGTTCCTGGACACCGCGGCCACCTTCAGCGTGCGGCGCGACACCCAGCTGACCGCCGCCGCCACGCCCCAGCGCGTCAGGTGGGGGCGCACCCTCACCGTCACCGGCGACCTCCGCAACGCCGGCTGGGCGACCGGCGCCCCCGTCCCCGCCCCGGCCGGACAACCCGTGGAACTGCAGTTCCGCCCGAAGGGCAGCAGCGCCTACTGCGCCGTGAAGACCGTCCGGACGGCCTCCGACGGCACCCTGTCCACCACCCTCCGCGCGTACGCCGACGGCTCCTACCGCTGGTCCTACGCCGGCACGGCGGCCACCGCGGTTGCGGTCTCCCCCGGCGCCTTCGTGGACGTCGTCGGCTGACACCCGAAGCTCCCCGTGCGCCGGGCACCCCCAGGGCATCCCTTACGGTCCTCACGGGAGGCCCGGCGCCAAGCACGAACGGCCGACAGTCCTCACGCCAGGAGAGCCGGCCACCCTCACAGCAGCACGCCGGGAGAGCCGGCAGCCCTCACGGCAGGAGGAACACCGCCGCCACACCCAGCGCCCCGATGACGACCCCCAGCGGCCACAGCGCCCGCCCGCGCTGCCGCTCGTCGGCCTCGCCGACGGGCCGTACCGCCGGGTCCCGCCACATCGCGGTGATCTCGGCGGCCGTCCGTTCGTACGGGTGCAGCACGCCGAGCCTGCGCTCCAGCCACCGCCAGCGGGGAGAGGCCACCCGCCACTCCTCGAACGAGGCCTGCCTGCCGCGTATCCGCAGCCGGACGCCCTCGCACTCGACGGCCCTGATGTCCTCCCAGGCCAGGTGCCCGGTCCCGCGCAGCTCGTTGAACCACAGGCCCGCACGGTCGGCGGTGATCCGCCACAGGAGCCGCCGCGGCCCCATCAGGGCGGCGACCAGGGTCAGGCAGAGGCCGAAGACGTCACGCCACCACCCGGCGGCGTCCCAGTAGAACGCGAGGAACAGCACCACCAGCACCACGGCGAACCAGTCCGCCCACCCGGCCCGCCACCGCCGTACCCTCACGGCAGTCTCCAGGCCGCCCCGGTCGGCGACGACAGCGGCGGCGAAGGCGGCAGCAGCCCTGTGCCGCTCCTCCAGACGGGCCTCCCGGGCGGCCTTCGCCCGCTCGCCCCTCGCCCACCGCCGGAAGGAGGCCTCGGTCATCGGCCGCACCGGCCCCAGGGACGTCTCCACCACGGGCCGTCGCCCGGCCTTCGCCGCGGCGGCGAGGAACACGACCTCGGCGCCGTCGTAGGGCACCCCGTACAGCACGGCCTCCCGCAGCGGCCCGACGCGCTCGGCGTCGACCCGCTCGATCAGCTCCCGAAGCTCCGCGTCGTCCTCGTCACCCCCGTCAACGTCAAAGTCGACGTCAACATCACCGCCCCCGCCCCCGCCCTCGCCCTCGCCCTTACCCGCGCCCGGCGCCCTTCCGAGGGCGGCCGTCGAGACCGTGAACAGGGGCCGCCGGGCGGCGAGGTCGTCGGCGGCGAAGACCTCCGTCTCGGCGTCGGCGTTCTCGCGCACGAGCACGCGCAGCACCGGGACGGGCGCCCGGCGCAGATCGGCGGCCCGGCGGCGGCCCAGGGCCGCGGAGAGCAGCATGGTGAGGCCGACCCCGGCGAGGCACCAGCCCGCGGCCGGTACCCCCTGCCGGTCGCCGGCCCCGTCCCAGAGGCCGACGGTGGCATGGAGCACCCCACCGGCGGCGACCGTGCCGAGCCCGCTCCACATCAGGAAGGTCCCGCGCGGCGAACGCTCGCCCATGCCCTCCGGCGCCCCGGCGGTCACGCCCCCGGCGGCCGCCAGGCCCGCCGCCCGCTGCCGCCGTCGCGCCGCCAGCCGCAGGCAGACGGCCGCCCAGACGCCCGCCAGCCCGGCCACGTACCCCAGCCGCACGGCCGGCGACAACTCATCCCCCGCCACCAGCATCACGACCACGGCGACAGGCGCCAGGACCACGGCAGCCTCGGGACGCAGCACCAGCCACACGAGATGCAGGGTCACCAGGGCGGCGCCCCACCCGGGCAGCGCGCCCTGTTCGCCCAGCAGACCGGCCCCGGCCACGGCGGCGACCGGAAGCGCCACGAACACCGACGCCCGCGCCCGCACCGGAATCCAGCGCGGAGGCAGCGCCCGCGTCCAGTGCCGCGCCGCCTCACCGTCCCAGGCCACGCACCCGTCGGGCGCCGCCGACCCGGCCGGCAACCGCAGAACCCCACCGGGCAGAACCTCGCCAGAACGCGAACTCACCGTCTCCCCCACTCCCCCGTCCCCGCCTCACCCCACAGCCAGCAGAATCCCCAGCACGACGGCTCCCGCCACCACCGGGCCCAGGATCTCCCAGGCCCAGCGCACGCTCACCTCGCCCTGGGCGCTCTCCTCCTTCTCGTGCGCCTGCCACAGCTCCCGCAGCTCGTCCATGACCCGGTCGGTCTCGGCGCGCAGGGGCCCCTCGGGCACCGCACCACGGCCCCCGCGCGACAACCCGCCCCCGAGTCCCCCGAACCCCGATCCGCCGGCGCCCCGGCCGCCCTGGCCGCCCTGACCGGCACTCCCGCCGTCCCGCTGCGCCGCCGCCCGGGACTCGCGCCGGTTCGCCTTCTTCCGCGCCCGCAGCGAGACGGGGATGGACCACAGCTGGAACTTCTTCCCCGAGGCGTCGACGACCTCGTTGGAGTAGCCGGACCGCAGCGAGGCGATCTGTCCCCAGGGCAGCACGATCACCCGGAACGGATTGCGCACCCGCAGCCGGTCCTGGCCCGCGTACACGGCTGGCCGCAGCGTGAAGGCGACGGTCAGCGGCACCACCAGGATCAGCGTCGCGAGCGCCAGCCACGGCGTCCGTCCCTCGCCCGCGACGATCGCGTCGATACCGAGCCAGCCGACCAGACCCAGCAGCAGTACCCCACCGGCGATGCCCGCGGGCGACCGGTAGATGCGGTCCTTGAACTCGGGCCCCGCGGGCCCCGGCGCTGGTGACTGGTCTTCCGGGCTCGTCATGGCCCCGATTGTGCCCGACGCCCCGCCCCCGCTCATCCGCGATCCCCCCACCACCGACGAGCTGTCGACGAGCATCAGGGGATGTACATCCGCTACGCGCGTAGATATGCTCGTCTGGTGACCATGCCCACCAATGCACCTACCGCAGCCGATGCCCTCAGGGACGTGACCACGTCCGACAGCTCGCTGCGCCGCTTCCTCCACGGGCTGCCCGGCGTCGACGCGGTCGGCCTGGAGGCGCGCGCCGCGGCGCTCGGCACCCGTTCCATCAAGACGACCGCCAAGGCGTACGCCATCGACCTCGCCATCTCGATGGTCGACCTGACGACGCTGGAAGGCGCGGACACCCCGGGCAAGGTCCGGGCGCTCGGCGCGAAGGCGGTCCGCCCCGACCCGACCGACCGGACGGCCCCTGCCACGGCCGCGGTCTGCGTCTATCCCGACATGGTGGCCGTCGCCAAGGAGGCCGTCGCGGGCTCGGGCGTGAAGGTCGCCTCGGTCGCCACCGCCTTCCCGGCCGGCCGCGCCGCCCTCGACGTGAAGCTGGCGGACGTGCGTGACGCGGTCGCCGCCGGCGCCGACGAGATCGACATGGTCATCGACCGCGGGGCGTTCCTCGCGGGCAGGTACATGAAGGTGTACGACGAGATCGTCGCCGTGAAGGAGGCCTCCGGCGCGGCCCGCCTGAAGGTCATCTTCGAGACGGGCGAGCTGTCGACGTACGACAACATCCGGCGGGCGAGCTGGCTCGGCATGCTGGCCGGGGCCGACTTCATCAAGACGTCCACCGGCAAGGTCGCCGTCAACGCCACCCCCGCCAACACGCTGCTCATGCTGGAAGCCGTCCGCGACTTCCGCGCGCAGACCGGTGTCCAGGTCGGCGTGAAGCCCGCGGGCGGCATCCGCACCTCCAAGGACGCCATCAAGTTCCTCGTCCTGGTCAACGAGACCGCCGGCGAGGACTGGCTGGACAACCACTGGTTCCGCTTCGGCGCCTCCTCGCTCCTGAACGACCTGCTGATGCAGCGCCAGAAGCTGGCCACCGGCCGCTACTCCGGCCCCGACTACGTGACGGTGGACTGATCACCATGGCTTCGGTATTCGATTACGCACCGGCGCCCGAGTCCCGCTCGGTCGTCGACATCGCCCCCTCCTACGGCCTGTTCATCGACGGCGAGTTCGTGGAGGCCGCGGACGGCAAGGTCTTCAAGACCGTCTCCCCGTCGACCGAAGAGGTCCTGTCCGAGATCGCCCAGGCGGGCGAGGCGGACGTCGACCGCGCGGTGAAGGCCGCCCGCAAGGCCTTCGAGAAGTGGTCCGCGCTGCCGGGCTCCGAGCGCGCGAAGTACCTCTTCCGCATCGCCCGCATCATCCAGGAGCGCAGCCGCGAGCTGGCCGTCCTGGAGACGCTGGACAACGGCAAGCCCATCAGGGAGACGCGCGACGCCGACCTCCCCCTGGTCGCCGCGCACTTCTTCTACTACGCGGGCTGGGCCGACAAGCTCGACCACGCCGGGTTCGGCCGGAGGACGACAAACGGGCACAGCGGGGTGAACCCGCGGCCGCTCGGCGTCGCGGGCCAGGTCATCCCCTGGAACTTCCCTCTGATGATGCTGGCGTGGAAGATCGCGCCCGCACTCGCCACCGGCAACACGGTCGTCCTCAAGCCCGCCGAGACGACGCCCCTCTCGGCCCTGTTCTTCGCGGACATCTGCCGCCAGGCGGGCCTGCCCAAGGGCGTCGTCAACATCCTGCCCGGCTACGGCGACACAGGCGCCGCGCTCATCGCGCACCCGGACGTGAACAAGGTCGCCTTCACCGGCTCGACGGCCGTCGGCAAGGAGATCGCACGCACGGTCGCGGGCAGCCGCAAGAAGCTCACGCTCGAACTGGGCGGCAAGGGCGCGAACATCGTCTTCGACGACGCGCCGATCGACCAGGCCGTCGAGGGCATCATCAGCGGCATCTTCTTCAACCAGGGCCAGGTCTGCTGCGCGGGCAGCCGGCTCCTCGTCCAGGAGTCGATCCAGGACGAGCTGCTGGAGTCGCTGAAGCGCCGCCTGTCCACGCTCCGCCTCGGCGACCCGCTGGACAAGAACACCGACATCGGCGCGATCAACTCCGCGGAGCAGCTCGCCCGCATCACCTCGCTCGTCGAGCAGGGCGAGGCCGAGGGCGCCGAGCGCTGGTCCCCGGTCTGCGAACTGCCCACCTCCGGCTACTGGTTCGCCCCGACGCTCTTCACGAACGTCACCCAGGCGCACACCGTCGCCCGCGACGAGATCTTCGGCCCGGTGCTGTCGGTGCTGACCTTCCGTACGCCCGACGAGGCGGTCGCCAAGGCCAACAACACGCAGTACGGGCTGTCGGCGGGTGTCTGGTCCGAGAAGGGCTCCCGCATTCTCGCGGTCGCGAACAAGCTGCGCGCGGGCGTCGTCTGGTCCAACACGTTCAACAAGTTCGACCCGACCTCGCCCTTCGGCGGCTACAAGGAGTCGGGCTTCGGCCGCGAGGGCGGTCGCCACGGCCTGGAGGCATACCTCGATGTCTGAGAAGACCGAAAAGACCGAGCAGCGCCTGTCTGTCTTCAAGACCTACAAGCTGTACGTCGGCGGGAAGTTCCCGCGTTCCGAGAGCGGCCGGGTGTACGAGGTGACCGACGCAAAGGGCAAGTGGCTGGCGAACGCCCCGCAGTCGAGCCGCAAGGACGCGCGGGACGCCGTGGTGGCCGCCCGCAAGGCGTTCGGCGGCTGGTCGGGCGCCACGGCGTACAACCGGGGGCAGGTCCTGTACCGCGTCGCCGAGATGCTGGAGGGCCGCCGGGACCAGTTCACCCGCGAGGTCGCCGACGCCGAGGGCCTGTCCAAGTCCAAGGCCGCGGCACTCGTCGACGCCGCGATCGACCGCTGGGTCTGGTACGCGGGCTGGACCGACAAGATCGCCCAGGTGGTCGGCGGCGGAAACCCGGTCGCGGGCCCGTACTTCAACCTCTCCTCCCCCGAGCCGACGGGCGTGGTCGCGGTCCTGGCCCCCCAGGAGTCGTCGTTCCTGGGCCTGGTCTCGGTGCTGGCCCCGGTGATCGCGACGGGCAACACGGCGGTCGTGGTCGCGAGCGAGAAGTCGCCTCTCCCGGCCCTCTCCCTCGCCGAGGTCCTGGCCACCTCCGACGTCCCCGGCGGTGTCGTCAACGTTCTCTCCGGCCGTACGGCGGAGATCGCGGCGCCGCTGGCCGCGCACCAGGACGTCAACGCGATCGACCTCGCGGGCGCGGACGACGTCCTCGCGAAGGAGCTGGAGATCGCGGCGGCGGACAACCTGAAGCGGGTCCTGCGTCCACAGCCTGTGGACGACTGGTCGCAGGCTCCGGGAACGGACCGGATGACGGCCTTCCTGGAGACGAAGACGGTCTGGCACCCGACGGGCTCCCTGGGCGCGTCCGGCTCCGCCTACTGAGCCGCCGCCTCCTGAACCGCTCCACGAACGAGCCGCGCCACCCCTCCGTCCGGGGGCGGCGCGGCTCTCTGTTGCCGGGATCATCCAAGCGCTGTCCGCGTCGCACCCCCATGCCGCGTAACACGCGGCCGGCAGTCGACCTTGACCGCCCCCCTGACAAACGCCTCGTCTGTGGCTTTTCCGGCCCATACATACGCCTCTCCCGGTCTCAGCGCCGCCAACTTGTCGGGATTGAGTCCTGACAACGCCGCGTTGACCTTCTGCAGGTGCTTCAGCCAGGCAGGCGAGGCGAACCTGTGCAGCACCATGTGGGTGGACAGCTCGATGAGCTCGGACGTTGCGCAGGGCTTCACGCGCCCCCAGGTAAAGGCGGGAGAGAGCGAGGCCCAGGACCTCGGTGCGCCGGCTCTCACCGAGTGCCGCGAGCTTGAACACCAAGCTGCCGGACAGCTCGCGCAACTGGTCGAAGAAGGTCCGGACATGGCGCTCGGGGATGCCCAGGGCACGGTCGGCGAGGACAGGTCCCAGGAGGGCGCGCATCTCGTCCAGCGACCGGGAGGAGACGACGACCTGGTGGCCCAGTCCGCCGTGGGAGGTGGTGGTGTGGTCGATGACGTACTCAGACCTGCCTCGCCGCCCGTGATCGAAGTACTCGGCGCCCAGGGTACGGTCCACGGTGACGACCCAATCGCTCACCCGGTGGACGTCGTGCAGCAGGTTCCGGTCGTCCGGGGTCAGCCGGACCGTGATCTGCGGCAGCATACCCAGCCGGTGCTCGCCCGCGCTGGCCGCGACGAGGGCGGCCGACAGGGTTCGGGGCAGGGCCGCGAGCAGGTCGCCCGTCGTCTCCGCGCCGGGAACCGGATCGGCGACGCCATGGCGAGGCCGCCGGGTCCACTCGGCGTTCTCGTCGTCCTCCTGGTACTCGCCGCTCATCTCCTGGACGAGACCGTGCACGGCGACCCGCCCGAACGCGTCCCGGCCGGGCGCGATGTCGTGGCTCTCGCCGCCGAAGGGGTTGAACAGGAAGGTGAGATGGGCCGGGAAGCCGTCGGCGGTCTTGATGAGTTCGGCGGCTTCGCGGATCACCACCGACAGCGCAAGCCGTCCACGACCGCGGAGATATCGTGGTTGCGGAACCCCGCCGTCCCCCTGTCGTTCCACTTGGCCTGGACCACGAAGATCTTCCGGCCCGTGACGGCGACGGCGTCGAACCCTTCGTCCCCGCCGCCGTCGGTGATTGCGCCCGCCG
The DNA here is from genome assembly GCF_055581185.1 of Streptomyces sp. NPDC031474. Lineage (NCBI taxonomy): Bacteria > Bacillati > Actinomycetota > Actinomycetes > Kitasatosporales > Streptomycetaceae > Streptomyces > Streptomyces sp. NPDC031474. Next base: position 29,007 of record NZ_JBVIJX010000017.1, on the reverse strand, counting down.
CGTCCTCGGCGCTCATGCCGACCACGTACTACAGGGAGAGGGCCGCCACCGCGCGACTGAGGAACATCTGCTTCTCGGTGGGATGGCCCGCCACATCCGCCGCGATGTTCAGCGGCTGGTACCGCTCGGTCAGCTTCTTGGCCGGCCTCCGGACCGGAACCGGGTACTGCACGGATCCCCCTCTGGCGATCACCGCGGATCTCGCGGATGTCGAGCGAGGCTACCTTGCGGGCCGCTGCGTGTTCCGTCCGATTTCACGGAACGGGCTCCACAGGCAGACATCACTTATCGAATTGCTCACAAGGTGCACCATGTGCAACCATGTGAACATGGTTGAAATCGCCATCAGCGCCGCCCGCTCCCAACTCGGCGACCTGGTCCGCCGCGCCGCCCACGGCCGCGAGACCATCGCCCTCACCGACCACGGCCACGTGGCCGCTCTGCTCGTATCACCACAGGTGATAGAGGACTTCGAAGACGCCCTGGCGGTGGCGGACTACCAGCGGCGCAAGGCAGAGGGAACTCTCGGACCCAGCATTCCGATGGCCGAGGTTCGTCGACGGCTGGGGCTCGAACAGCAGTGAAGTACGAGATCGTCTTCGAGCCGCACGCCCTCGATTCGGCAGCCCGGTTCCTGAAGGAAGATCCGAGCGGCCTGGCTCTGGTCCTCGACACCATCGACAAACTGGCCGACGACCCCCGTCCAGCGGCCTCGACTCCGTACGGGTCACCTGACATCCGCCGCCTCCGCATCGGCGACTACCGGGTCCTGTACGTCATCGACAACGAGGTGATCCACATCGTGATCACCCACCTCGGCCGCACCGCCTGACCGAAAGCGAGAGCCGCGCCACCCCTCCGTCCGGCGGCGGCGCGGCTCTCCTGTACGGGCGTAGGGCCCTCAGCCGCCCAGCACCTTCGTCATGTCCCCCGCCACGGGGATGGACCCGATCGACTGCGCCTGGGCCACCGGCCGGGTCAGCATCTGCGAGGTCAGCGGCTGGAAGTCGGCGAGCTGGGTGCCGACGCCGTTGTCGAGGGGGTCGACTCCGGTGCCGGCGAGCGGGTTGGGCTTGAGACCGGAGACGGCGCCGGTGACGTACGACAGGGAGCCGAGCGCCCCCTGCAGGCCCGCCTGCGGGTCGAGCCGGCCGATCGAGGTGGGGCGTGTCCGCACCACGTCGAGGACCGGGCCGCCGGTGGCCGCGGCGGCGGTGCCGGCGCCCGCGCCCAGCGCCACTCCCGCGGTCGCGAGGGCGGCGAGGGCACGCCGGCCGGTGGGGGTCTGGGATGTGTCGTGTCGGGCCATCGCGTTGCCGCCTTCTGGTGCGCAAGGTAATCGGGTCGACACGAAGGGTAGTTGAGGTGTGACGCGCGCTTCAAAGCCGACCCGCGGGGCCGCCACCGCGCCGGGAATGCCTCACACTGGTGTCCCGTGACCTCCCCTTTGCCCATACCGACGCGAGTCGTGCTGCTCTGCGGCCCTTCCGGCTCCGGCAAGTCCCTGCTCGCCGCCCGCTCCGGCCTCCCGGTCCTGCGGCTCGACGACTTCTACAAGGAGGGCGACGACCCGACGCTGCCGCTCGTCGCCGGGAGTTCCGACATCGACTGGGACCACCCCGACTCGTGGGACGCGGACACGGCGGTCGCCTCGATCGTGGAACTGTGCGGCACGGGCCGTACGAACGTTCCCGTGTACGACATCTCGCTGAGCGCCCGCACCGGCGAGGACGCGATCGAGATCGGGCGGACCCCGCTGTTCATCGCGGAGGGCATCTTCGCCGCCGAGATCGTCAACCGCTGCCGGGAGCTGGGCGTCCTGGCCGACGCGCTGTGCCTGAGCCGCGGCCCGGCGAAGACGTTCCGCCGCCGGTTCCTGCGGGACCTGAGGGAGGGCCGCAAGTCGGTGCCGTTCCTGCTGCGCCGCGGCTGGCGTCTGATGCGCGCCGAACGTTCCATCGTGGCCCGCCAGACCGCGCTCGGCGCGTACGCCTGCGACCGCGACGAGGCGATGGGCCGCCTGGCCGCCGCGGCAGCGGGCCGCCTCGCGCCGACGGCCCGCACAGCCGCCTAGGCCGTCGGGGCCGTCGGGGCCGGGACGTCCGGGCCGCCCCGGCGCGCGAGCGCCGCTTCGACGCGCACACGCAAAAGCGGGACTGGACGGACCCCCCGGCCCTCCAGTCCCGCTCCCTTGCGCTCCCCCGTGTTTCCCCGATTCCCCCGATTCCCCCCAGGTGGTGCTTCCCCCGTGGCGGCGCGGTACCGCTCCCCCGGACGTCCCCCGTCGGTTCCCCCGGTACCGCTCCCCCGTCACCGGCTTCCCTGAGCGAAGCCGGGCCCTTCCCCCGTCACCTTCAGGCGACCAGCTCCCCGAAGGCGTCCTCCTCGTCACGGCCGAAGCTGAGGACCTCGTCCTCGCGCAGCCGGCGGAGCGACCGCCAGATGCTGGACTTCACCGTGCCGACACTGATGTCGAGGATCTCCGCGATCTCCGGGTCGGTGCGGCCCTCGTAGTAGCGCAGGACCAGCATCGTCCGCTGGAGTTCGGGCAGCCGGGCCAGCGCCTGCCACAGGACCGCGCGCAGTTCGGTGCCGCGCATCGCGTCCGTGTCGCCGGGCGTCTCCGGCAGTTCCTCGGTCGGGTACTCGTTCAGCTTGCGGCGGCGCCACGCGCTGATGTGCAGGTTCGTCATGGTGCGGCGGAGGTAGCCCCCGACCGCGGCTTTGTCGCTGATCCGGTCCCACGCCCGGTACGTCGAGAACAGCGCGCTCTGCAGCAGGTCCTCGGCCTCGAAGCGGTCGCCGGTGAGGTGGTAGGCGGTGGCGTACAGGGAGGCGCGGCGCTCCTGGACGTAGGCGGTGAACTCCGCCTCGGTCAGCGAGCGACGCTCCCCCGTGTCCTCCCTGTACGCGGCTCCCCCGTGAGCCGCCTGTTCCCCCGTGTCAACCACCGTCATGTACGCGGTGTGCTGACGCCCGGCGCCGCGAGAGCACCCCCGCCCTCCCACGGCGCCGGACTTCTCGGAACCCCGGTTCACGTCGTGCAGGCGGGTGACGACTGCGACTGCGTTGGTGCTCCTACCGTGCAGCGTGTTCATCTCGCGCCCCCCGTCGTGGACTTACCGGTGTTCGGTCTCTTGCGTCTTGCGTCTTGCGTCTTGCGTCTTGCGTCATGCCGTCTTGCGTCTTGCCGTCTTGCGTCTTCTCGGGGTCCGGCTTCGCTGGTGTTCCCTGCGCCGCCTTGCCCGTGTCGAAAAGATTGCCCGGGCCACTTCATCGCCGTGTCCGCCGACTGTCACAGACCTGTCACAGGCCCCTGCCACGGGAACACCACAGACCGTTCACAGCCGTCCGCAGTACGGCAGTTGACCTCTCCCCGACCTCGCGCGTCCCGCCCGCACCGGGCCGGGCGCAGGTCGTGCCTGCCCACTCCGGGCTTACGGCTCCCGGCTCCCGCTCCTCGTCCCGTCGAAGTGCCCTTCGTGTCCCGGCATTCACGACCACGAGGAGTACGCACGTGGAGCCCCACGACCACACCCCGGCCCGCCACCGCATCGTCGGCCCCGTCGTCATCGCCGACGACCGTATGCGCGCCGCCACCGCCCACCGTCTGGCCCGGGCGGGGACGTCCCTGCTCTGGCGGGGCGACTTCCAGGGCGCCCGCCGGCTGCTGCGGGCGATGGACCGCCGTATCGGCGCAGGACCCGCCTCCCCCGACCCCGCGGAGGCCTTCCGCCTGCACCGCCGGGCCCGCGCCCACCGCGCCCGCGTCCTGGACCGGCTGCTGGTCGAACTGGCCGACGACCACACGGTGGCCCTGCGCCGGGCCCCCGACGTCCGCGAGGCCTGCCACGCCGCCTACGGACCGCCCAACGGCCCCGCCCTGGTACCGCTGCGGGAGCTGCTCGGGGTGATCAGCGCCCACCAGTGGCGGCTGAAGGGCGTCGAGGTCCCGGCCCTGGGCGCACGCGTCCACCCCCACTACGGCGTCTTCGCGCCGACGCGGAGCGAGTACGTCGACCTGGTGGCGGACGCCCCGCTGCCGGCAACGGTCCGACGCGCCCCCCGCCGCGGCCACCGCGTTCGACCTGGGCACCGGCACCGGCGTCCTCGCGGCGGTCCTGGCCGGGCGAGGCGTCGGGAGGATCGTCGGAACGGACATCAACCCCGCGCCCTGACCTGCGCCGAGGACAACGCCCACCGGCTCGGTCTCGGCGGACGGATCACGCTGGCCCCGGGCCTGTACCCGCCCGGCCGAGCCGATCTCGTCGTCTGCAATCCGCCGTGGCTGCCCGGCCGGCCGACCGTCGCACTGGAACTGGGCGTCTATGACGAGGGCAATGGGATGCTGCGGGGATTCCTGGGAGGTCTCATGGAGCACCTACGGCCCGGCGGCGAGGGCTGGCTGATCCTCTCCGATCTGGCCGAACACCTCGGCCTGCGGACCCGGGAGGAGCTGCTCGAACTCATCGAAACCGCAGGTCTACGGGTTGTGGACCGGATCGATGTACGACCCCGGCACAGGCGTGCGAGCGACGTCTGCGACCCCCTGCACGCGGCCCGTGCCGCCGAAACCACCACCCTCTGGCGTCTCAGGCCTGCCCCATAGGTCGAACGACAGCCCCCTCATGGGCCAGAATGAGCCCGTGCCTTCCCTGTTGCTGATCGAGGACGACGACGCCATCCGTACGGCCCTGGAGCTCTCATTGACGCGCCAGGGCCACCGGGTGGCCACCGCTGCCAGCGGTGAGGACGGTCTGAAGCTGCTGCGCGAGCAGCGGCCGGATCTCATCGTGCTGGACGTCATGCTGCCCGGCATCGACGGTTTCGAGGTGTGCCGGCGCATCCGGCGCACCGACCAGCTGCCGATCATTCTGCTCACCGCGCGCAGCGACGACATCGACGTCGTGGTCGGGCTGGAGTCCGGCGCCGACGACTACGTCGTCAAGCCCGTGCAGGGGCGGGTGCTGGACGCCCGCATCCGGGCCGTGCTGCGGCGCGGCGAGCGGGAGTCGAGCGACTCGGCGACGTTCGGCAGCCTCGTCATCGACCGGGCGGCGATGACGGTGACGAAGAACGGCGAGGACCTGCAACTGACGCCGACCGAGCTGCGGCTGCTGCTCGAACTGTCCCGGCGGCCGGGGCAGGCCTTGTCGCGTCAGCAGTTGCTGCGCCTCGTCTGGGAGCACGACTACCTCGGTGACTCGCGGCTGGTGGACGCCTGCGTCCAACGGCTGCGGGCCAAGGTGGAGGACGTGCCGTCGTCCCCGGTCCTGATCCGTACCGTTCGTGGCGTCGGCTACCGCCTGGACGCCCCTCAGTGACACAGGCGCAAGGGGGGCTCCGCGGCTGGTCCGTGGCGCGCAGGGGAAGACTTTCACGGCTGCGTTTCACCAGCCTGCGGCTGCGGCTCGTCGTCGTCTTCGGGGCGGTGGCGCTGACCGCCGCCGTCTCCGCGTCCGGCATCGCCTACTGGCTCAACCGTGAGGCCGTGCTGACCCGTACCCAGGGGGCGGTGCTGCGGGACTTCGAGCAGGAGATGCAGAACCGGGCGGGTTCGCTGCCCGAGCATCCCTCGCAGGACGAGCTCCAGCACACCGCCGGGCAGATGGCCAACAGCAGCCAGCGTTTCAGCGTGCTGCTGGTGGGCGCGGACGCGAGCGGCAAGACCGTCTACGGCAACTCGGGCGGGCTGAACGGGTTCTCGCTGGACGACGTGCCCGAGTCGCTGCGCACGGCCGTGAACAAGCGGCAGGACCTCACCGGCGACAACAAGTCGCAGTACCACCTGTACTGGCAGCGGGTCGTCGACCACGGGACGCCGTATCTGGTGGCCGGGACGAGGGTCATCGGGGGCGGCCCGACCGGGTACATGCGCAAGTCGCTGGAGCCGGAGGCGAAGGACCTCAACTCGCTGGCCTGGTCGCTGGGGATCGCCACCGGCCTCGCGCTGGTCGGGGCCGCGCTGCTCGCGCAGGCCGCCGCCACGACCGTCCTGAAGCCGGTGCACCGGCTGGGCGTCGCGGCCCGGCGGCTCGGCGAGGGCCGCCTCGACACGCGGCTGCGGGTGTCGGGGACGGACGAACTCGCCGATCTGTCACGGACGTTCAACCGGACGGCCGAGGCGCTGGAGAAGCGGGTCGACGACATGGCGGCCCGGGACGAGGCCTCGCGGCGGTTCGTCGCCGACATGTCGCACGAGCTGCGGACGCCGCTGACCGCCATCACCACCGTCGCGGAGGTGCTGGAGGAGGAGCTGGACGCCGAGTCCGGCAGCATCGACCCGATGATCGAGCCCGCGGTGCGGCTGGTGGTCAGTGAGACGCGGCGGCTGAACAACCTGGTCGAGAACCTGATGGAGGTCACCCGCTTCGACGCGGGCACCGCCCGGCTGGTCCTGGACGACGTCGACGTCGCGGACCAGATCACGGCCTGCATCGACGCCCGCGCCTGGCTGGACGCCGTCGACCTGGACGCCGAGCGCGGCATCCACGCCCGGATCGACCCGCGCCGGCTGGACGTCATCCTCGCCAACCTCATCGGCAACGCGCTCAAGCACGGCGGTTCGCCGGTGCGGGTGTCGGTGTCGACGGCGGACGACGCGGTCGTCATCGCCGTGCGCGACCACGGGCCGGGCATCCCCGAGGAGGTGCTGCCGCACGTCTTCGACCGGTTCTACAAGGCGAGCGCCTCCCGGCCGCGCTCCGAGGGCAGCGGGCTCGGCCTGTCCATCGCCCTGGAGAACGCCCACATCCACGGCGGCGGGATCACCGCTGCCAACTCCCCCGAGGGCGGCGCGGTGTTCACGCTGCGGCTGCCCCGGGACGTGTCCGAGCTGACGGAACAGGGCGGCGTCGGCGGCGGGCAGGGCGAGCAACCGGCGCAGGCGAAGGGGGACGCATCGTGACCATGGGGCGCGCGACGACCGTACGACGACGGCTGCTCGCCGTCCCCGTGCTGACCGCTCTGGCCGGGCTGCTCGCCGGCTGTGGCATCCGGGCGACCGAGGTGCCGACCGACTTCGGGGCCGCGCCCTCCCGGGCGCGCTGCTCGCTCACCGAACCGGACGTGGCGGCGCAGTCCGGGCGCGCGGGCGTGCCGGTGCAGGTGTTCCTGCTGTGCGGTTCGTCGCTGGTCGCCGTGGACCGGTACGTGCGGGTGCCGGACGGCGCGGCGGACTCCGAGCGGCGCGCGCTGGTGGCGCAGGGCCTGCTCGACCAGCTCGCCGAGTCGCCGTCGGCTGCCGAGAAGGAGGCCGGGTACACGACGGACGTGCGCGGCGGCATGTCGGTCGGCGGACCGCGCGCCAAGGACCCGGACGACGCGCTGCGCCTGAGCACCTCACCCGGCAGCCTCACCTCCTACGCCCTCGCGCAGCTCGTCTGCACGTTCTCCGACTCGGCGGCGGCCGAGGGCGACGGCTCGGTGATCCTGGGCGGCCCCGGCTCCGACCCCCTGCGCCGCTACGAGTGCACCAACGAGGTCCGCTCCCGCCCCGGCAGCGCGGAACCCCCGTCCTCAGCAGTCCGGGACGGCAGCTGAACGACTTTCCCGGCCCCGGCGACGACGGAAACCACCGACATCGCGAACCGGTGTGACGGACCGGAGCCACGGGCCCGTGTGACGGACCGGAGCCGCGGGCCGGTATCGCGGGCCGGTGTCGCCAGCCGGTGTGGCGGGCCGGTGTGGCGGACGCCTCATGGGGTGGGTGGCGGGCTTTGTCGTTGCAGGTCATGTGGGGCCGGGCGGGTGCGGTGGGGAGGTGCGGCGGCGGGTTCGGGCCGGTGTCGGGGGGCGGGCCGGAACCGATCGTGCCGGGGGGCGCGTCTTGGGGGGCGTGCAGCGTCAAGGCTCCATCGGCGGCAGCGCCGCTATCCGCATCCGCGCGACCGGGATTGTTCTCCTGGCCGCCCACCTCGTGTTCGTCGCCTGGGTCACGCTGCGCCCACTGAACGTCCCCTGGGTGATGCCCGCCAATCTGCACCCGTTCGACGGGATCCGCGCCGATCTGCGGCTGGGCTGGCCCGAGGCGACCCGGCGGATCGGCGAGGGGCTGGGGCTGCTCGCCCCGCTGGGCGTCCTGCTGCCGCTGGCGCACGGCAGGCTCCGTGTCTCGCCGCTCGCCTCCCTGGTCCGTACGGTCACGGCGGGCGCCCTGCTGTCGCTGGGCATCGAGCTGTTGCAGACCGGGGTGCCGGGGCAGGTCGTGGACGTCGACTCGATGCTGCTGAACACCGTGGGCGTGGCACTCGCCCATGTCGCCGTGGTGCCGGCGGTACGTGCGCGGCTGCGCCGCAGGGTGGAGCACCGGGGGTGGGCCGCGGTCCGCCAGGAGGAGACGACTCAGGGTCGGACCCCGAGGATTCCCAGGGTCGGGATCGCACCGTAGAGCGACGCTTCGCCCCCCTTCGTCACCGTAGCGTTGTCGTCAGATGGAGCGGCCGCCAAGGGCCGCCTCCGTCCCCCACTCTCGACTTCGCTCGAGCGGGTGGGGCCCCCATCGCTCGCGAAGGAGCCGCAGATGTCCAGCCTCGCCCGCCCCACCCACGGCCGCATGATCGGCGGAGTGTGCGCCGCGCTGGCCGGCCGCTTCCGCACCTCCCCGACCACGATGCGCGTGCTCTTCGTGCTCTCCTGCCTGCTGCCCGGCCCGCAGTTCCTGCTCTACATAGCGCTGTGGATCCTGCTCCCCTCGGAAGACAAGGCCCGCACCGCCTGGTGACGGCCGTCCGGTGACGGCCCGCCCGGCGGCGGCCGTGACGCGGCAACGCCGTTGGGGCGCGCCCGGTGGTTCCGGGTGCGCCCCAACGGCGTGCTGTGTGACGGAACAGGGCAGGCGGCGCCGCTCAGCCCAGCGGGAGACCGTTCACCGGCAGGCCGTGCGTGGGCAGGCCCTGGAGCGGCAGACCGCCGAGGAGACCGGCGGCGGGCGCGGTCGGGCCCTCGGCGAGCAGCTTCTCGGCGACCGGCTGGGCGGCGGCCAGGCCCGCGCCGACCGCCGGCTGCGCCTGCGACACGGCCTCACCGGCGCCGGGCAGCTCGTGGGCCACGCTCTCCGCCGGCAGCGTCCTGGTGACGCCGTCCAGGGCCTGCGTGGCGTCCGGAAGGGCGGGGGCGGCGTTCGCGGCGCCCGCACCGACGGCGGCGAAGGCGGCACCGAGAGCGGCGACACCGAGGGTCTTGGCAACAGACTGCTTCATGATGAATGCGTCCTCGAATGGGATAACGGGGAACCGAGCGGTTCTCGACCGTAAACACGGGGAGGGGTCGGCGGCAAACATCGAAATGCGGACGGATTGTGAACACCCGCCCGCATTCCGTACTCCGAAAACCCGGCGTTCAGTCTTCCCTGACGACAGAACCGCTGGTGGAAGCGGTCTGCTGGAACAGCCATTCGGACTTCAGTTCGGCATGGCCAGGCTTGATCACGTCATTGATCATGGCGAGTCGTTCATCGAAAGGAATGAATGCTGACTTCATAGCATTGACCGAGAACCACTGCAGATCATCGAGCGTATAGCCGAACGCGTCGACAAGGTGCTCGAATTCCCGGCTCATGCTGGTGCCGGACATCAGCCGGTTGTCGGTGTTCACGGTGGCCCGGAAGTGCAGCCGGCGCAGCAGTCCGATGGGGTGCTCGGCATAGGAGGCGGCGGCGCCGGTCTGGAGGTTGGAGCTCGGGCACATCTCCAACGGGATGCGCTTGTCGCGGACGTAGGAGGCGAGCCGGCCGAGCTTGACGCTGCCGTCGGCGGCGACCTCGATGTCGTCGATGATGCGCACCCCGTGGCCGAGCCGGTCGGCGCCGCACCACTGCAGGGCCTGCCAGATGGACGGCAGCCCGAAGGCCTCACCGGCGTGAATAGTAAAATGATTGTTTTCCCGCTTCAGATACTCGAAGGCGTCGAGGTGCCGGGTGGGCGGGTAACCGGCCTCCGCCCCCGCGATGTCGAAGCCGACGACACCCAAGTCCCGGTATCGGTTGGCGAGTTCGGCGATCTCAAGGGCCCGGGCGGCGTGCCGCATGGCGGTGAGCAGGGCGCCGACGCGGATGCGGTGCCCGTTCTCACGGGCCGTCCGCTCCCCTTCCCGGAAGCCCTCGTTGACGGCCTCGACGACCTCTTCGAGGCTCAGCCCGCCGTCGAGGTGCTGCTCGGGGGCGTAGCGCACCTCGGCGTAGACGACGCCGTCCTCGGCGAGGTCCTCGGCGCACTCGCGGGCGACCCGGACGAGCGCCTCGCGGGTCTGCATCACGCCGACGGTGTGCGAGAAGGTCTCCAGATACCGTTCCAGGGAACCGGAGTCGGCGGCCTCCCGGAACCAGCTGCCGAGCTTGTCGGCGTCGGCCTCGGGAAGCCCGGCGTACCCGGTGTCCCGGGCGAGGTCGACGATCGTGCCGGGGCGCAGCCCGCCGTCGAGATGGTCGTGCAGCAGAACCTTGGGCGCCCGCCGGATCTGGTCCGAGTTCGGGGTGATGCCCGTCTGGATGCTCTGGCTCGTCATGCCCGCACTCTAAGTCCTACGCGCGTAGATCACGCCTTGTCCCACGCCGCCGATACGCAACGGTGACCGCACGGACGGGTGGAGTACACGCCTGCTTCTGACACTGTTCTGTCATGGGACAGGAAGTATGGGGCAGGAAGTGACGCCGGTTCGGACTCCCCGGCTGGGAAGGGCGCTCGGCCCGGAGCCGACGGCGGTGAGCGGGGCGGTGGTGCTGCTCCCGGGGGGCGAGGAGGTCTCCAGCCGCAGGCCGGCCCCCGTGTGGCCGGCCTCCTCCGTCCGCGGCCTCGGCCGAAGACTCGCGCGCGCCGGTCGCGCGCACGGCGGTCTGGCCATCCACGCCGTGCACTACCGCTACCGGGGCTGGAACGGCAGCGAGGCGCACCTCGCGGCCGACGCGGCCTGGGCGGCCGACGAGGTCGTACGGCGTTACGGAGACGTTCCCGTGTGTCTGGCCGGCGTCGACATGGGTGCGCGGGCCGCGCTGCGCGCCGGGGGTCACGAGGCCGTCAACTCCGTGCTGGCGGTGGCTCCCTGGCTGCCGGAGGAGGACATGGCCGCGCCACCCGAACCGGTGAAGCAGCTCGCGGGACGGCGGGTGCTGATCGTGCACGGCACGAACGACGAACGCTGCGACCCGGAGCTGTCGTTCCGGCTCGCGGCGCGGGCGAAGAAGGCGAACCGGGACGTGTGCCGGTTCGAGGTGCACTCCGACGGGCATCGGCTGCACCAGTACCGGGGTGAAGTCCTCGCGCTGGCCGAGGACTTCGTGATGGGCGCGTTGTTCGGGCGGACGCTTTCCCGGCCGGTGGAGGACGCGTTGGCGGCTCCGCCGCCGTTGGGGCTGCGGATGCCGTTGGCCGCGGGGTTCGGCAAGTCGTTACGCCGGTGAGGCGGGGGCCCGGGGGCCTGGGGCCTTTCAGTCCGGCAGCAGGTTTCCGCGTCTTGACAGCAGGAACTTCTTGAAGGCGGCCACCGGCGGGGTGTCCGGGTGGCCGTCCAGCCAGGCGACGCCGATCTCGCGGGCGGCGCGTGGGGCGGTGACGGTCAGTTCCACGACCCCCGGGCGGGCCACGGCGGGCGGTGGCAGCAGCGCCACCCCCAGGCCCGCCGCCACCAGCCCCCTCAGCGTCTCCGCCTCCTCCCCCTCAAAGGCGATCCGGGGGCGGAAACCCGCTTCCTTGCAGAGGTCGTCGGTGATGCGGCGCAGGCCGTAGCCGGGTTCCAGGGTCACGAAGGTCTCGTCGGCGGCCTCGGCGAGACGGACGCGTCTGCGGGCGGCGAGGCGGTGGTCGGCGGGGACGACCAGCCGCAGCTTCTGCTCGTCGAGGCGGCGGGCGACGAGGTCGGGGGCGTCCGGGACCGGGGAGGTCAGACAGAGGTCCAGCTCGCCCGCCCGCAGCCGCTCGATCATCGCCTCGCCGTAGTTCTGGACGAGGCTGAAGCGGACGCGCGGATGGTCGGCGCGGAACGCGTGGATCAGGCCGGGGACGGTCTCGGCGCCCATCGTGTGCAGGAAGCCGAAGGCGACCTTGCCGGTGGCGGCGTCGGCGTCCGCCCGGACCTCGTCGGCGGCCCGCTCGATCTCGGCGAGGGCGCGTTCGACCGAGGTGAGAAAGGTGCGGCCGGCCGGGGTGAGGGAGACCGTGCGCCCGCGCCGGGCGAACAGGTCGACCCCCAGGTCCTGTTCGAGGCGGACCATCGCCCGGGAGAGCGTGGACTGGGGGACGTTCATCTCCTGCGCGGCCCGCGTGACGTGCTCGGTGCGGGCGACTCCGGCGAAGTACGCGAGCCGTGGGGCCAACGACATCGCCATGTCTTCTGTGTCACTGGACGGTGACAGGTGAGCCTGTGACCTCTGCTGATGCACCATGGGAACGATTATGACGATTCCATGCATTGGACGGATGAGCGGGGCCGTACGTAGGTTCGAGGCATGTCTCCCGCCAGTACCGGGGCGTCCACGATCGTGGGCGCCGCCTCCTCCGCTCCCGCCTCTACCTCCTCCTCTTCCACCCCCTCCTCTTCAGATTCCCGTATGGCCCCCGGTGGTCCCGGTTACCGTCGGATGAGCTTCGCGCTCTTCCTCGCCGGGGTGGCGACCTTCGCCCTGCTGTACTCCACGCAGGCGCTCCTGCCGCTGATCTCCGGTGACTTCGGGGTGGCGGCGAGCCAGGCGAGCTGGACGGTGGCGGCGGCGACCGGCGGACTGGCGCTGTTCGTCCTGCCGATGAGCGCCCTCTCCGAGCGCTACGGCCGCCGTACGGTGATGACGGCCTCGCTGGCGGTCGCGGTGGGGGTGGGCCTGCTGGTCCCCTTCGCCCCCTCTCTGGGCACGCTGGTCGTGCTGCGGGCGGTGCAGGGCGCCGCGCTGGCCGGGCTCCCGGCGTCGGCGACGGCGTATCTCGCGGAGGAGGTGCGGCCGAAGGCGCTGGTCACGGCGATCGGTCTGTTCGTGGCGGGCAACAGCGTCGGCGGGATGAGCGGCCGGGTCATCACCGGCTGGGTCGCGCAGGAGTGGGGCTGGCGGGTCGCGGTCGGCGTGATCGGCGCGCTGGCGGTGGCCTGCGCGATCGCCTTCCGGCTGCTGCTCCCGGCGCCGAAGCACTTCAGGACGGGTTCGCTGGCGCCCCGCGTCCTGGTCGGCACCGTCCGCGACCACCTCGCGAACCCGCTGCTGCGCCGGCTGTACGCGATCGGCGCGCTGTTCATGACCGTCTTCGGCGGCGTGTACACGGTCATCGGCTACCGGCTGACGGAGGCGCCGTTCTCCCTCCCGCAGGGCATCGTCGGCTCGATCTTCCTGGTGTACCTGGTGGGCACGGTGTCGGCGTCGACGGCGGGCCGGCTGGTCGGCCGGCTGGGACGGCGCGGGGCGCTGTACCTGGCGGGCGGCACGACGGCCGCGGGCCTGCTGCTGTCGCTCGCGGACTCGCTGGCGCTGGTGCTCCTGGGCCTGGTCCTGATCACGGCGGGCTTCTTCGCGGGGCACGCGGTGGCGTCCTCGGCGGTCAGCAAGACGGCGACGACCGGCCGCGCCCAGGCCTCCGCCCTCTACCAGTCCGCGTACTACATCGGCTCCAGCACCGGCTCCACGGTCGGCGCGATGGCCTTCCACTCGGGCGGCTGGGCCGGCACGGTCGGCGTGGGCGTGCTCGCGGTGCTCGGCGTCGTGACGATCACGGTGCTCGGGACGCGGGCGGCCCGCCGGGAGACGCTGGTCGCCGCCTGATCCCTTCCGGTGCCTTCCCCCTGCTCAGGGCCCGTTGTCAGTGGTCGCGGATAGCTTCGCGACCACTGACCGGTGGTGACGCAGGGGGTTTTCGTACATGGAGTTCCGGATCGACCGCGGTGACCTCGTCGAGGCCGTGGGCTGGGCGGCCCGCGCACTGCCCGCCCGTACGCCGGTGCCCGTGCTGGGCGGCCTGCTGCTGGACGCGGCGGCGGGGCGGCTGAGCGTGTCGGGGTTCGACTTCGAGACGGCGGCGCGGATCGAGACGGACGCGGAGGTCGGCGTCGACGGCCAGGTCCTCGTCCTCGGGCGCAGGCTCCTCGACATCTGCAAGGTGCTGCCGGACGGGCCGGTGAGCTGTTCCCTGGAGGGGACGCGGTTCACGGTCGAGGCGGGCGGCACCAGCTTCGGCCTGTCGACCCTCCCGCGCGAGGAGTACCCCACCCCGCCCGCCCCGCCCGAGGCGTACGGCACCGTGGACGCGGCCGCGTTCGCCACCGCCGTCGCCCAGGTCGCGGTGGCGGCCGGCCGCGACGACACGCTGCCGGTGCTGACCGGCGTCCAACTGCGGCTGGACGGCGGGGAGATGACGCTGGCGGCGTCGGACCGTTACCGGTACGCGGTACGCCGGCTGGAGTGGAAACCGCAGGCGGCCGCGGGGGACGCGGCGGAGGCGCTCGTGCCGGCGCGGCGGCTGCTGGACGTGGCCCGGTCGCTGGCGCGCTGCGGGGTCGTGAGGATCGGGCTCGGCGGGGCGTCGGGGGCCTCGGGGGGCGGGCCGATCGGGTTCGAGGGCGGGCGGATGCGGTCGGTCGTACGGCCGCTGGACGGGCGGCTGCCGTCGTACGGGAAGCTGTTCGACATGGCGGGGGCCGCGGTCGCCGAGGTGGAGTGCGGGGCGCTGACGGAGGCCGTGCGCAGGGTCGCGGTGGTGGCGGAGGCGAACAGCGCGGTGCGGCTGGACTTCTCGGCCGGGTCCGTCCTGCTGCGCGCCGGGTACGGTGACGACGTGGCCACGCAGCGGCTGCCCGCCGGGCTGACCGGCGCCGAGGAGATGAGCGTGGCGTTCAACCCGGCGTACCTGCTGGACGCGGTGGCCTCCTTCGAGGCGCCGAGGCTGCGGGTGGAGCTGCTGGGGACGGGGCAGCGGGCGCTGCTGGGCGCGGCGGACGCCCCCGAGGCGCACCGGCATCTGCTGATGTCCGTGAAACAGCTGGTCTGAGAAGTGCCTGCGCAGGCGTGTGACCTGCGCGTTCACTGACTCGGCGGGCCATTGTCAGTGGGCTGCGGTAGCTTCCGAAGTGCTGGGCGCAAAGGCGCGTGGCAGGACGGCCACAGGGGTGGGTGGACGATGGGCAACAGCACGGCGACGACGACGGACCTCGACGTCGCACTGGAGAAACACCGGACAGAGCTGACCGGCTACTGCTACCGCATGCTGGGCTCCTCCTTCGAGGCGGAGGACGCGGTGCAGGACACCCTGGTGCGCGCCTGGCGGAGTTACGACAAGTTCGAGGGGCGCTCCAGCCTGCGCTCGTGGCTGTACCGGATCGCGACGAACGTGTGTCTGGACATGCTGACGGCCGGCAACAAGCGGGCCAGGCCCATGGACCTGTCCGAGTCCACCCCCCTCGCCCAGGCGGCGCTCTCCCCCCGCCCCGACCACACCTGGCTGGAGCCGATGCCGGACGCCCGTGTGCTGCCGACGGTGGAGGACCCGGCGGAGGCGGCCGTCGCGAAGGAGTCGGTGCGCCTGGCCTTCATGGCCGCGCTGCAGCAGCTCCCGCCGAAGCAGCGGGCGGTGCTGATCCTGCGGGAGGTGCTGGCGTGGAAGGCGAGCGAGGTCGCCGAGCTGCTCGGCACGACGGTCGCCTCGGTCAACAGCGCGCTGCAGCGGGCGCGGGCGACGCTCTCCGAGCGGGAGGCGTCCGGGGCGGACGCGGCGGTGTCCGACCCGCTGGACGAGGAGCAGAAGAAACTCCTCGAACGCTATGTGGCGGCCTTCGAGGGCTACGACATGACGGCGCTGACGGCCCTCCTCCACGAGGACGCCATCATGACGATGCCGCCGTTCGACCTGTGGCTGACCGGGCATGACGACATCACCGGCTTCATGACCACGCTCGGCTCCGCCTGTGAGGGCTCGCGCCTGCTGCCGGTCCAGGTCAACGGTCTGCCGGGCTTCGCCCAGTACAAGCCGGACCCGGAGAACGGCGGCTACACGCCCTGGTCGATCCAGATCCTGGAGATCTCAGACGGCCGCCTCACCGGATTCCACTTCTACCTCGACACCCAGCGCTGGTTCCCCCTCTTCGACCTCCCCCTCCACCTCGACGGGCACGCCGACAAGGTCGAGCAGGGCGCGTAGGGCGGGGTCGGGGGCGCGCAGCCGTATCCGCCCCCCGGCCCGACGGGCGGCCAGCTGGAGCCGCGCCAGCAGTTCGACGGCGGCCAGCCCCGGCGGCCCGATCCCGGCGACGTCGCAGACGACGATCCCGGCACGGCCGGCCTCCAGCAGCCCCCGCACATCGTCGGCCAGCCCTGCCACCTGCTCCCGGGTGACGGGGCCGGTCAGGGTGAGTACGGGGGGTGTCGTCGCTTCCACGATCGGTAGACCGTGCGGACGCACACAACTCATCGGGTCCCGGACGTCCTACCGGTCACTCGTCGGGGCCGGGAAGTCCGTCGTGTCCAAGGCGAGTCCGAACGGCTCGGGCAGTTGGACCGGCTCGCCGAACGCGGCGGTCGTCAGCCGGCGGTAGGCGCCGTCCTCGGGGTCTGTGTGCAGGGTGACCGCCGGGCCGTCCGGGGCGATGGCGTCGATCAGGAGGTAGAGGGGGACGCCGGCGGTCGCGTAGCCGGCGGGCTTGGTGAAGCGATCGTGATGGGCCGTGGCCTTCGAGGTGATCTCCACGACCAGGCGGGCCGCCGAGGCGGGTACGTGGTCGTCGGCGCCCGCGCCGCCCGGCTCGCGGGGCAGGACGACCAGGTCCGGCACATAGAGGCCGAGGCGGGAGGGGACGGCTGTGCCCAGCCACTGGTAGACGCCCCAGTCCGGCGGGATGACCTCGTACAGGGACCGGGTCACGCGTTCCGCGACGACGTGGCCGACGCCGGCCGACACGGGCGTCACGGAGACCAGACCGTCGATGGTCTCCGCCCGGCAGCCCTTGGGGACGACCGTGTGCCGCCAGACCCAGACCGCTTCGTCCCACTCGTCGCCGGTCAGGTCGTAGTCGCCGAAGTGCGTGTTCATGATCGCCATCCAACAAGGCCGACGGGACCGGCGGCACTCCACCGGTCCCGTTCACCCTGATGAGGGCAACCCTCTGGGCGTTCCCCAGTTTTCCCAGGTCAGGCAATACGTTCCAGCACCACCGGCGACGCCGTGAACGTCGTGCCCGGCGCGCCGATGTCGTACGAGCCCTCCACCGCCTGCAGGGCGTAGTCGAAGCGCTCCGGGGTGTCGGTGTGCAGGGTCAGCAGGGGCTGGCCCGCGGTCACCGTGTCGCCGGGCTTGGCGTGCAGTTCGACGCCCGCGCCCGCCTGCACCGGGTCCTCCTTGCGGGCGCGGCCCGCGCCCAGGCGCCATGCGGCGATGCCGATGTCGTAGGCGTCGAGGCGGGTCAGGACGCCGGCGGCGCCCGCCTTCACCACGTGCTGTTCCTTCGCCGTCGGCAGCGCCGCGTCCGGGTCGCCGCCCTGGGCCGTGATCATGCGGCGCCAGACGTCCATGGCGGAGCCGTCGGCCAGGGCCTTCGCCGGGTCGGCGTCCTTCACGCCCGCCGCGTCCAGCATCTCGCGGGCCAGGGCCAGGGTCAGTTCCACCACGTCGGAGGGGCCTCCGCCCGCCAGGACCTCCACCGACTCACGGACCTCCAGGGCGTTGCCCGCCGTCAGGCCCAGGGGGGTCGACATGTCCGTCAGCAGCGCGACGGTCTTCACGCCGTGGTCGGTGCCGAGGCCCACCATCGTGGACGCCAGCTCGCGCGCGTCCTCGATCGTCTTCATGAAGGCGCCCGTGCCCACCTTCACGTCCAGGACGAGGGAGCCGGTGCCCTCCGCGATCTTCTTCGACATGATCGAGGACGCGATCAGGGGGATCGCCTCGACCGTGCCGGTCACGTCCCGGAGCGCGTACAGCTTCTTGTCGGCGGGGGCCAGGCCGTCGCCCGCCGCGCAGATCACCGCGCCGGTGCCGTCCAGCACCGACAGCATCTCCTCGTTGGACAACAGTGCGCGCCAGCCCGGGATCGACTCCAGCTTGTCCAGGGTGCCGCCGGTGTGGCCGAGGCCGCGGCCCGACAGCTGCGGGACGGCCGCGCCGCAGGCCGCCACCAGCGGGGCCAGCGGCAGGGTGATCTTGTCGCCGACGCCGCCCGTGGAGTGCTTGTCGGCCGTGGGGCGGGACAGGGACGAGAAGTCCATGCGCTCGCCCGAGGCGATCATCGCGGCCGTCCAGCGGGCGATCTCGCGGCGGTTCATGCCGTTGAGCAGCACGGCCATGTTGAGGGCGGCCATCTGGTAGTCGGCGACCTCGCCTCGGGTGTACGCGTCGATGACCCAGTCGATCTGCTCGTCGCTGAGCTCACCGCGGTCCCGCTTGGTGCGGATGACGGAGACGGCGTCCATGGCCATGGCTTTCCTTCCGACGTTCACAAAGTGCGCGGCCCCTCTGCGCCAGTCAGAGGGGCCGCGCGGGAGTCACTTGTTCAGATGGTCCGGGCCGAAGGCCTGCGGGAGCATCTCCGACAGGGGGACGATCCCCGCCGGGGTCTCCAGCAGCAGCTCGGGGCCGCCGAACTCGTACAGCAGCTGGCGGCAGCGGCCGCACGGGACGAGGATCTCGCCCCGGCCGTCCACGCAGGTGAAGTGGGTGAGCCGGCCGCCGCCGGTCCGGTGCAGCTCCGAGACCAGCCCGCACTCGGCGCACAGGCCGAGCCCGTAGGAGGCGTTCTCGACGTTGCAGCCGGAGATCGTGCGGCCGTCGTCCACCAGGGCCGCGACGCCGACCGGGTAGCCCGAGTAGGGGGCGTACGCGTGGGACATGGCCTCGCGGGCCAGCTCGCGCAGGGCGTCCCAGTCGACCGTGGCGGCCGACTCCGCGGCCGGGGTCACTTGCCCTGTCCCTTCCGGTAGGGCATGCCGTCCGCCTTCGGCATCCGCAGGGACTGCGCGGACAGCGACAGCACCAGCAGGGTGACGACGTACGGCGCGGCCGTCACGACCTGGCGCGGGACCTCGTCCGTGCCGACGTACCAGATGAACATCAGGGCCGAGACGAGCGCGGTGACGACGGCGGGGACGTACTTCTTCCGCCACGCCAGGTAGGCCGCGCCGAACACCAGCAGGATCGCGAGCAGCAGGATCAGCGCGTGGACGTTGGTCGTGCCGCCGCGCAGGTTGAGGCTGTCGGTGTAGCCGAACAGGCCCGCGCCCAGCGCCAGTCCGCCCGGCATCCAGTTGCCGAAGATCATCGCGGCGAGGCCGATGTAGCCGCGGCCGGCGGTCTGGCCGTCCAGGTACACGTTGGACGCCACGATGGACAGGAACGCGCCGCCGAGGCCGGCGAAGCCACCACTGATGATCACGGCGATGTACTTGTACTTGTACACGTTGACGCCGAGGGACTCGGCGGCGATCGGGTTCTCGCCGCAGGAGCGCAGCCGCAGACCGAACGCGGTGCGCCACAGCACCCACCAGGTGCCCGGGACGAGGGCGACCGCGATGACGGTCAGCGGCGACAGGTCGGTGATCAGACCGCCGACCAGGCCGGCGATGTCGGAGATCAGGAACCAGTGCTTCTCGTTGAGCGTGTCCAGCCAGCCGGAGAGCCCGGGGATGTCGAAGGTGCCGAGCGAGTCGATCGGCGGGGACTGCTTGGAGGAGCCGCCCTGGACGCCCTCGAAGGTGAACTTCGACAGATAGCGGGTGGTGCCCAGGGCGAGGATGTTGATGGCCACACCGGAGACGATGTGGTTCACGTTGAAGGTGACGGTCGCGATGGCGTGCAGGACGGCGCCGAGCGCGCCGCCGATGATGCCGAAGACGACGCCCGTCCAGGGGCCCCACTGGTAGCCGGCCCAGGCGCCGAACCAGGTGCCGAGGATCATCATGCCTTCGAGGCCGATGTTGACGACGCCCGCGCGCTCGGCCCACAGACCGCCGAGGCCGGCGAGGCCGATCGGGACGGCGAGGCGCAGTGCCGTGGACATCTGGCCGGTGGAGGTGATGCCGTCCGCGCCGGTGATGAGCCGGACGGCCGAGGTCAGCACCAGGACGCCCGCGATGATCAGCAGGAGGACCGGGAGCGAGAAACGGCGGCCGCCCTTGCCGGGCTGCTTCGCCTTCGGCTTGGCGATGGTCGTGGTGCTCATCAGACCGTCACCTCCTTGTTGGTGTTCTGGGCGGCTGCGGCGAGCTCGGCGCCCACGCGCTTCTGCTGGCGGCGCAGACCCCACTGGCGTACGGCCTCGTACGAGATGACGACCGCGAAGACGATCAGGCCCTGCATGATCGTGGCGATCTCCTTCTCGTACGCCACCGGGGTCGCGTAGTCGAGGGCGGGAGAGGCCTTGTCGAGGAAGGCGATCAGGAGCGCGGCGAAGGCGATGCCGACCGGGTTGTTGCGGCCGAGCAGGGCGATGGTGATGCCGGTGAAGCCGAGACCGGTGGGGAAGCTCAGGCTGTAGGTGTGGGCGTCGCCGAGCAGCAGCGGCAGGCCGGAGAGGCCCGCGATGCCGCCGGAGATCAGCATGGCGGTGAGGACCATCTTCTTCGCGTCGACGCCGGAGGCCGCGGCGGCCGTCTCGGACTCGCCGGTGGCGCGCAGGTCGAAGCCGAAGCGGGTGCGGTTGAGGACGACCCAGTAGACGACGCCGAGGGCGACGGCGAGGAAGACCAGGCCGTAGATCTCGCCGACGTCGGTGCCCAGGTCGATGCCGGGGACCCAGCCGGAGTCCTTCATGATGCCGGTCGTGTTGTTGTTGCCGACCTGCACGCCCCAGATGTTGCCGAGGGTGAGGTAGCCGATGACGCTGGTGGCGATCGCGTTCAGCATGATCGTCGCGACGACCTCGCTGACGCCCCGGGTGACCTTCAGGACGCCCGCGATGCCGGCCCAGAAGGCGCCGGTGAGGACGCCGACCAGGAGCAGCAGCGGGATCTGCAGGGCGGACGGCAGGGCGATGTGCGCGCCGACGACGGCGGTCATCATGGCGGCGAGACGGTACTGGCCGTCGACGCCGATGTTGAACAGGTTCATGCGGAAGCCGATGGCGACCGCGAGGGCGGCGATGTAGTACATCGAGGCCTGGTTGAGGATCAGGACCTGGACGTCGGAGTAGCCGGCCTGCTCCAGCATGAGCGTGTACGGCTCGATCGGGCTCTTGCCGGAGGCGATCAGCACGACCGAGGTCAGCAGGATCGCCGCGACGAGCGCGATGACCGGGCCGGCCACCGCGAGGAGCACGCGCTCCTTGTCGAACTTCTTCATCGGGCCTCGTCCTCCGGACCGGCGGCTGCGTCGTTGTCGGCAGGCGTCTCTACGTGTTCCAGGTGACCGGTCGCGGCGCCGGTCATGGCGGAGCCCAGCTCCTCCGGGGTGACGGTGGCGGGGTCGGCGTCCGCGACCAGCCTGCCGTTGTAGATCACACGCAGGGTGTCCGACAGGCCGATGAGCTCGTCGAGGTCGGCGGAGATCAGCAGCACGGCCAGGCCCTCGCGGCGGGCCTCGCGGATGCGGTCCCAGATCTGGGCCTGCGCGCCGACGTCCACACCGCGGGTGGGGTGGGCGGCGATCAGGAACTTCGGGTTGTGGCTCATCTCGCGGCCGACGATCAGCTTCTGCTGGTTGCCGCCGGAGAGGGAGGCTGCGGTGACGTCGATGCCGGGGGTGCGGACGTCGAACTCCTCGACGATCCGGCGGGTGTCGGCCTGCGCGCCCTTGGGGTTGAGCCAGAAGCCCTTGGCGTTGGGGGCCTCGGTGACATGGCCGAGGATGCGGTTCTCCCAGAGGGGGGCCTCCAGGAGCAGTCCCTGGCGGTGCCGGTCCTCGGGGATGTAGCCGACGCCGGACTCGCGCCGCCTGCGGGTGGGCCAGGGGGTGATGTCCTCGCCGAGGAAGGCGATGGTGCCGGAGTCGGCGTGCTTGGTGCCGATCAGCGCGTCGATGAGCTCGGTCTGGCCGTTGCCCTCGACGCCGGCGATGCCCATGACCTCACCGGCGTGGATGGTGAAGCCGACGCCGTCGAGGACCTTCTTGACCTCGCCGCCCTCCGGGGCGAGCGTGATGCCGCCGGTGGGCTCGGCGTCGACGCCCAGGGAGGCGCCGCCGCTCGCGTAGACGGTGAGGTCCGCGACCTGGATGACGGGCTTGTCGGTGACCGTGGACTCGGCGGTCTCGGGGGTGGGCAGCTCGCTGCCGACCATCATCTCGGCGAGCTGACGCGGGGTCGTCTCGGAGGGCACCGCGGTGCCGACGGTCGTGCCGCGCCGGATGACGGTGATGTCGTCGGCGACGGACAGGACCTCGCCCAGCTTGTGGGAGATGAAGATGACGGACAGGCCCTCGGACTTCAGCTCGCGCAGGTTGTCGAAGAGCGCGTCGACCTCCTGCGGGACGAGGACGGCGGTCGGCTCGTCGAGGATGAGGGTGCGGGCGCCGCGGAAGAGAACCTTGAGGATCTCCACGCGCTGCCGTTCGGCGACACCGAGGTCCTCGACCAGGGCGTCCGGGCGGACGTTCAGGCCGTACCGGTCGGAGATCTCCTTGATCTTCCTACGGGCGTTGCCGCCGATGCCGTACAGCTTCTCGCTGCCCAGCACCACGTTCTCCAGGACGGTCAGGTTGTCGGCCAGCATGAAGTGCTGGTGGACCATGCCGATGCCGCGGGCGATGGCGTCGGCGGGGCTGGAGAAGCTCACCTGTTCGCCGTCGATCGCGATGGTGCCCTCGTCCGGCTTCTGCATGCCGTAGAGGATCTTCATCAGGGTCGACTTGCCGGCGCCGTTCTCGCCGACCAGGGCGTGCACGGTGCCCTTGCGGACAGCGAGGTGGATGTCGTGGTTGGCGACGACACCGGGGAAGCGCTTGGTGATCCCCGCCAGCTCTACCGCGATCGTCGACTGTGCGGTGAGCGGAGGGCTGCTGGACGCGTCGATGGCGCACTCTCCTTGGGAAAGGGGCCGCTCTACGCGCGTAGCGCCCCTGCTTTAAATAGTGCCCGGATCGAATCGACCTTGATGATCTTGATCGCTGTTCTGCGAGCGATCCCGATCAAGTCCCGATCCGTTCCGAGCATTCTGCCGCGCGAACGGGGCGCGGGGAGGACATCCTTCCCGCGCCCGGTTCCGTGGCCGTAACGCTGCCATTACAGCGCTTCCTTGGCCAAGGCTTCTGACCGGTTCGGCACCGTGGGGTCAGGAGGTCTTCACCTTGATGGTGCCGCTCTTGATGCCCTCTTCGGCCTTCTTGATCGCGGCCTGGATGTCGGCGTTGCCCGAGAAGGCCGGGTTGGAGTTCGACACGCTCACGCCGCCGTTGGCGAGGGAGCCGCGGACGACACCCGTCTCCGGCTTGCCGTCGTGGACGGACTTGGCCAGCGTGTAGACCGCGCCCTCGACGTTCTTCATGGCCGAGGTCAGGATCGACGCCTTGTACGCCTTCAGCGCGTCCTGCTTGTACTGGTCGGAGTCGACGCCGATGGCCCAGATCTTGTGGGCGTTGGCGGCCTTGATGACGCCCTGGCCGGACAGGCCGGCGGCGGCGTAGACGACGTCCGCACCGGCGTCGATCTGGCCCTCGGCGGCGCTCTCGCCCTTGTCGGGGCTGGAGAAGCCGCCCTCGGCTGCGGTCTCGGTCAGGTACTGCGACTTGACCGTGACGCCCTTCTTGGTGTCCGTGACGCCCTGCTTGAAGCCGGCCTCGAACTTGTGGATCAGCGGCACGTCCACGCCGCCGACGAAGCCGACGGTGTTGGTCTTGGTGGCCTTGGCGGCGGCGACACCGGCGAGGTAGGAGGCCTCCTCCTCGTGGAAGACGAGGTCGGCGACGTTGGCGGCCTTGATCTGCTCGTCGTCCACGATGCCGAAGGTGGTCTTCGAGTACTTGGCCGCGACCTCCTTGACGGCCGGCGCGTAGGCGAAGCCGACGCCGATCACCGGGTTGTAGCCCTGCTTCGCCAGGCTCTCCAGGCGCTGCACCTTGTCCGCGTCCGACTCGCCGTCCTGCGGCTCGACGGCGGTCGACTTGTAGCCGAACTCCTTGTCGGCCTTGGTCAGGCCGGCGGTCGCGGCGTCGTTGAAGGACTGGTCGCCCTTGCCGCCGACGTCGTAGGCGAGCGCGAGGCCCAGGTTCTTGTCGCTGCTGTTGGAGGAGGAGGACGACGTGGACGAGCTTCCACAAGCGGAAACGGTCACGGCGAGAGCTGCGGTGGCTACACCCGCAGCCGCGATTCGGGACACCCGGCGCATGGAACTTGACTCCTTTGTGCACGCGCCCAAACCAGGCGCTGGTTCCGCCGCAGCGTAACGCGCGTAGACCTGACGGAAAAACCCTTCTGTCCGGTCCGTTACCGAGCTGTGGCCACAGATGGATCCCAGGTTACGGACAGCAGAACGCCCCTTGCGGGATGCAAGGGGCGCATGGGCTGCGGGGACGCCGTTATAGGCGCAGCCGGGGGTGCCGCGGGCCCGGGAGGGGCGTTACTCGGCGGTTACTTGGTGTTGACAGTGACCGTGCCGGCGATGATGGCCTTCTTGGCCTTGTCGACGGCCGCGACGACATCGGTCATCGCCTTGTACTTCGGGTTGGTGTCGGCGAAGCCGACGCCGTCGTTGGAGAGGCTGCCGCGGACCACGCCGGACAGGGGCTTGCCCTCGTACACGGACTTCACGAGGTCGTAGACGGCGCCGCCGACGTTCTTCAGGGCCGAGCCGAGGATGTAGTCCTTGTACGCCTTCAGCGCGCTCTGGCTGTACTGGTCGGAGTCGACGCCGATGGCCCACACCTTCTTGGCGGCGGCCTCGGTGATCACGCCCTGGCCGGAGAGACCGGCCGCGTGGTAGATGACGTCGGCACCGGCCTCGATCTGACCGCTGGCCGCGTCCTTGCCCTTGTCGGGGCTGGAGAAGCCGCCCTCCTGGGGCGTCTCCGTCAGGTACTGCGACTCGATCTTGATGTTCGGGTTGATCGACTTGGCGCCCTGGACGTACCCGGCCTCGAACTTGTGGATCAGCGGGATGTCCACGCCGCCGATGAAGCCGATGTGCGCCTTCTTGGAGGTCTTGGCGGCGGCGACGCCGGCCAGGTACGAGGCCTGCTCCTCGTGGAAGACCAGGTCGGCGACGTTCTTGGCCTGGACCTGCTCGTCGTCGATGATCCCGAAGGTGATCTTCGGGAACTTGGCGGCGACCTCCTTGACGGCCGGCGCGTAGACGAAGCCGACGCCTATCACCGGGTTGTAGCCGGACTGGGCGAGCTGGGTCAGGCGCTGCACCTTGTCCGCGTCGGACTCGCCGTCCTGCGGCTCGATGTCCTGGCCGCCGAGCTTGAACTCCTTCTCGGCCTTCTGGAAACCGGCGTAGGCGGCGTCGTTGAAGGACTGGTCGCCCTTGCCGCCGATGTCGTACGCGAGGCCGATGCCCTTGCCCGAGTAGCTGCCGGACTCCGTGTCACCGGAGGACTTGGAGTCGCTGCTGGACTTGCCGCAGCCGGCGGCGGCGAGTGCGACGACCGCGACGGTCACCGCTGCCCGGGAGAATCTCGTCCTCCGAGAGATAAGACGCATTGCAAGCACCCCTTCGTCCCCACGGCGCCGTGACCGGCCCGCTTTCCCCTTGGTGGCGCCGTTCCGCAAGGGCTTTCCCGACGAGCCGTTCCGGTGGCGATTCCGGCGCACAGTAACGCGCGTAGAAGGGGAGGGGAACGGGGTTTCTCATGGCCGTTATCGATTCGTGCCGGGCTTGGGTTACAAGCGCGGCCCGGGCGTTACGTGCGGGTGACACAGGGGGACGAAGAGGCGCCTTTCGGGCACGGCACCTCTTCATCCCCTTGTGTCAGGGCTTCTCAGTTGGCGCGGGTCTCCGCGTCGAGCAGGGCGGCCGCCGTGAAGAGTTCCACGCCGACCGTGATCGCCGACTCGTCGGCGTCGAAGTCGCCCTGGTGCAGATCGCGCACGGTGCGCTCGCCGGGCGTGCGGACGCCGAGCCTGGCCATCGCGCCGGGCACCCGCTCCAGGTACCAGGAGAAGTCCTCGCCGCCGAGGCTCTGCTCGGTGCCCTCCACGGCCGCCTCGCCGCGCCGGGCGACCATGGCGTCCCGCAGCAGACCGGTGACGTCGGCGTCGTTGACGACGGGCGGGACTCCCCGCACGTAGTTGATCTCCGACTTGGCCCGGTGCAGGTTGGCGACCTCGTCGATCGCCGCGACGACGATGTCCGGGGCCTGCCGCCACGCGTCGATGTCCAGGCAGCGGACGGTGCCGGAGAGCTCGGCGTGCTGCGGGATGACGTTCGGCGCGTGACCGCTCTCGATCCGGCCCCAGGTGACGGCGAGCCCGGCGCGCGTGTCCACCCGCCGGCCGACCAGCGCGGGCACGTCGGTGACGACCCGGGCGGCGGCGGTGACGAGGTCGGTGGTCAGGTGGGGGCGGGCGGTGTGGCCGCCGGGCCCGTCCAGCGCGATCTCCAGCCGGTCGCAGGCGGAGGTGATGGCGCCTTCGCGCAGTCCGACCCGGCCCGCGTCCACGCGGGGGTCGCAGTGCACGGCGATGATCCGGCCGACGCCGTCCAGCGCGCCGCACTCGATGGCGTCGGCGGCGCCGCCGGGCAGCACCTCCTCGGCGGGCTGGAAGATCAGCCGCACGGGCCGCGGAAGGCGCCCCTGCCGGTGCAGTTCCGCGAGGACGAGACCGGCGCCGAGGACGACGGCGGTGTGCACGTCGTGACCGCAGGCGTGCGCGCGGTCGGGCACCGTCGAGCGGTAGGCGCATTCGGTCTTCATGTCCGGGATGGGCAGCGCGTCGATGTCGGCGCGCATCGCGAGGACGGGAACGCCGTCGCCCTCTCCGTCCACCGCCCCGATGTCGCAGATGAGGCCGGTCCCGATGGCGAGCACGCGGGGCCGCAGCCCCGCCTTCTCCAGGCGGGCCTTGATCGCGGCCGTCGTACGGAACTCCTGGTTGCCGAGCTCGGGGTGCATGTGCAGGTCGCGGCGGAAGGCCACGAGCTCCGCGCGCAGCGCCTCCGGCAGGGTGCCGGGAAGGACTCCCGGCTCGGCAGCGGGGAGCACGTCTTCCCCGGAAGGATCGGCCTCGGACTCTCGGGACATCAGTTGCTTCACCCTCTGAAGGGTAGGACGCCGGAGCGGTCAACCGACCTACGATCAACAAAACTTCAACCCGTCAGGCGAAGAAAAGTTGGCCGCGCGGCGCATGGCTGCTGTGGGGGGTGGGTAAACTCCGCCGATTTTGCCGTCGGCACCCACATTTCTTCCTTCCTTTCACGGATACCACGGACCACTGCTGGCACGCCGTGCCTGTCCACGGAGCGGACCGATCCCGACCGACACGGACCGATCCCGGACCGATCCCGGAATCATCACCGCCACGTGGCGATTCCGCCACGCAGCGCGACGAACGGGTGTACGGCGGGCACGGTGCCCCCATGGAGACCATGACGTGCGGCTGCGGCGAGGAACACATCCCGGGGGTTCTCGCGAGGGGCATGGCGGCACTGGTGCTGACCGGGCTCGCGGTGATGGCCGTCACGGCGTGTGTGCTCGCGGGTGTGCTCTGGGCGTTCCTCCGGTGGCGGGACCGGGGGCGCAGGGAGAGCGAGCAGAGCTTCTTCGACGGCTTCGGCCGTTGGGAGGAGGAAGAGGGCGAGTCGCCGCCGTGACGCCGGGTGGAGATTGGCGCGTTCGGGTGACAGAGCGTGGTGGGTCATCTCTACGCTGGCGTGACGACTCTGTGTAGCCGTACGGCTGCGGTGTGAAGACGGGTGGGTTTCGCATGACGACGGAGGAACGGGAGCGGAGGCCGGAGACACCGGCGGAGGCTGACGGCACGACGGGACTGTTCACCGCGCTGGGCAAGATCATGAAGTTGCTCCGGGAGCGGAAGGGGCTCACGCAGAAGGAACTCGGCCAACTGCTCGGCTACGGGCCGGACGCCGTCTCCTCGATGGAGCGTGGAGTACGGGCCATCCAGCCGGAGACGCTGCTGAAGGCCGACGGGCTACTGGACGCCGCGGGCGTGTTCGAGCAGGCGATTCCCGAGGTGGAGGAGGCGCTGAAGAGGGCACGGACGCGCCATCCGGAGTGGTACCGGGGGTACGCGGGGCTGGAGGCGCAGGCCGTCTCGCTCCACGACTACAGCACGATGGGCATCCTGGGACTGTTCCAGACCGAGGACTACGCCAGGGCCGTGTTCAACCAGCGGTACCCACCGCTGAACGAGGAGACGATCGAGAAGCGGGTCGCGGACCGCCTGTCCCGCCAGCAGATCTTCGAGCAGTGGCCCCCGCCGGACATCAGCTCGGTCATCGAGCAGGCGGTGCTGGAGCGGCCGATCGGCGGGCCGGAGGTGCACGCGGGCCAGCTCCGGCAGTTGCTGCGGATCGGGCGCATGCGGAACGTTCGCCTTCAGGTGATGCCCACTGAGCGCTATGAACACCCTTGCCTGGACAACGCGTTCACGTTGCTGACGCCGAAGGGCAAGGAGCAGGTTGGGTACATGGAGAGCCATGGGTATCCACAGCTGATTACCGACCGCGAAGAGGTCCGCGTCCTCGCCGCTCGCTATGGGATTATCCGAGCGGAAGCGCTCAACCCGCACGAGTCCCTTGACCTGATCGAGAAGATGCTGGATTCACGATGACGACAGAGCAGCTGACCTGGTTCAAGTCGACCCACAGCAGTGGCGAGGGCGGTCAGTGCCTGGAAGCCGCCTACACCTGGCGCAAGTCGACCCACAGCGACGGCGGAGGCGGCCAGTGCCTCGAAGTCGCCGCCTGTCCCGGGACTGTCCATGTCCGTGACTCGAAGAATCCCGCCGGGCCCCGGCTGGACCTCTCTCCCTCCGCCTGGGGCGACTTCCTCGCGTACGCCCGTCAGTGACCGGCTCGGTGGCCGGCGTCCTCTCAGATGGGGGTTGGGAACCGCTGTGGTTTGACTGAGTGTGTGATATCCCGTGAGTTCTTCTGAGCCGCGCTGAGTCTCTGGCCACGTGGCCAGGGGGTTCTTCCTCCCTCGGGTGCTCTGTGGCCTTGTG
>NZ_JBVIJX010000016.1:0-288205 GCF_055581185.1 Streptomyces sp. NPDC031474 | reverse complement strand
CACGATCATCAAGATCCCGAACGGCCTGGAGGACCAGCTGCCCGCCCCGCTGGTCACCAAGGACAACGTGGACGACAAGACCCTGTGGGGCAACAACGTCGGCTGACGGCCGGCAGCTCACGCCCGCGGTGCGGAGAGACGGGCCGTCCCCTCTCTCCCCAGCGCGTCACACCCCGCGTTCCCCGCCCCACCTCCGCACACGAAGGACGGTATCCACCATGGCGGACACCGCGACCGCCCCGGCGACCGGCCCCGAGCGCCCGGCCCCGGTGGCCGAGGCGACCGGCATCAGCAAACGGTTCGGCGCGACCGTCGCCCTGCGCGACGCACGCATCACCATCGCAGCGGGCGAGTCGCACGCCCTGGTCGGACGCAACGGCGCCGGCAAGTCGACGCTCGTGTCCATCCTCACCGGCCTCCAGCAGCCCGACACCGGCTCCCTGCGCTTCTCAGGCGAGCCGGCGCCGTCCGTCGGCGACATCGACGCCTGGCGCTCCCGCGTCGCCTGCGTCTACCAGCGCTCCACGATCATCGGTGACCTGACCGTCGCCGAGAACCTCTTCCTGAACCGGCAGAGCGCCGGAGCGGCACAGCCCATCCGCTGGAAGCAACTACGGCTGCGCGCCGAGGAGTTGCTCAGTGAGTACGGGGTGGCCGTCGACCCCGCCGCGCGGGCGAAGGACCTGACCGTCGAGCAGCGGCAGTTCGTCGAGATCGCCCGGGCGCTGTCCTTCGGCGCCCGCTTCATCATCCTCGACGAGCCGACCGCGAAGCTCGACGCCCGGGGCATCGGCCGTCTCTTCGACAAACTCCGTGACCTCCGGGACCAGGGCGTCGCCTTCCTCTTCATCTCCCACCACCTGCAAGAGGTGTACGACCTCTGCAGCACGGTCACGGTCTACCGCGACGCGGCCCACATCCTCACCGCGCCCGTGGCCGAACTCGGCCACCAGGACCTGGTGGAGGCGATGACGGGGGAGTCCGCCGCCTCGGGCAGCGCCGCCGTGAGCGGGCCCTCGGCGGCGCGGACCGGTGGCGCGGAGCTGCTGGCGATCGACGGCCTGACGCTGTCCGACGCCTGCCAGGACCTGTCCCTGTCGGTCCGCTCCGGTGAGGTGGTCGGCCTCGCCGGAGCGACGGCCAGCGGCAATGTGCAGGTGGGCGAGGCGGTCGCCGGACTCCACCGGGCCGAGGGCGGCAGGATCTCCGTAGGCGGCAGAAACGTGCGCACCGGCAGTGTGCCGTCCGCCCTCGCCGCCGGGGTCGGTTTCGTCCCCGAGGACCGCCACCTCCAGGGGCTGGTCAACAACCGCAGTGTGGCGGAGAACGCGACGCTCACCGTCACCGACCAGCTCGGCCCGTTCGGCACGGTGTTGCCCGCAAGGACCAGGGTCTTCGCGCAGCGCATGATCCGGGACCTCGACATCAAGACCCCGGGAGCCGCCACCCCCGTCTCCGCGCTCTCCGGCGGCAACCAGCAGAAGGTCGTCGTCGCCCGCGCCCTGGCCACCGACCCTCACGTCCTGGTGGCCATCCGGCCCACCAACGGCGTGGACGTCAAGTCCAAGGAGTTCCTGCTCGGCAGGATCCGGCAGATCGCAGACGGGGGCAAGGCCGCGCTGATCGTCTCCGACGAACTCGACGACCTCAGGGTCTGCGACCGGGTCGTCGTCATGTTCCACGGCCGGGCGGTCGCCGAGTTCGCCGGCGGCTGGAAGGACGAACACGTCGTCGCCGCCATGGAAGGCGTCGGCACCACCACCGCATCCACCGCATCCGGCACCGACGAGCACGGAAGGTAGTCATGTCCGCCACCACAGATCTCACCGAGCCCACCGCGAGCGCGGCGGAGCCGGCCACCGCGGACACCGCCCGCCGCCGGGTCGACCTCGGCCGTTTCCGTGAGCTGTCCCTCGTCCCGGCGATCCTGGTCCTGATGCTGATCGGGTTCATCGTCTCGCCGGCCTTCCTGACCTCCGACAACCTGATCGGCGTGGCCCAGCAGTCCACCGAGCTGAGCCTGCTCGTCCTCGCCACCACCTTCATCCTCATCAGCGGGCGGATGGACCTGTCCCTGGAGTCGACCATCGGCGTCGCTCCGGTCATCGCCGTGTGGCTCGTACTTCCCTCCAGCGGCGGGCGCTTCACGGGCCTCGGGCTGTTTCCCGAATGGACGGCCGTCCCGCTCTGCCTCCTGGTGGGCGCGGCGATCGGCGCCGTCAACGGCTTCCTCATCCTCAAGCTGCGGCTCAACGGCTTCATCGTCACGCTCGGCATGCTGACCATGCTGCGCGGCCTCCAAGTCGCCCTGTCCGAGGGCCAGTCCATCGTCGAACTGCCCTCCTCCTTCACCTACCTGGGCAAGGCGTCCTGGCTGGGGATGCCCGCCGCGATCTGGGTGTGCGGGCTGCTCTTCGCGATCGGCGGCAGCGCGCTGGCCTGGCTGCGGCACGGACGGGCGCTGTACGCGATCGGCGGCAACGCGGAGGCGGCGCGCACCGCCGGCATCCGCGTCGACCGGATCGTCTGGGTCGTCCTCATCCTCGGCAGCCTGCTCGCCGCGTTCGCCGGCATCCTCTACAGCGGTCACTACGGTTCCATCTCCGCCACCCAGGGCAGCGGCTGGATCTTCCAGGTCTTCGCGGCGACGGTCATCGGCGGGGTCAGCCTCAACGGCGGCAAGGGCTCCGTCTTCGGCGCCCTCACCGGCGTGCTCACCCTCCAGCTGGTCGTCAACGTGATGACGCTGGCGGGCGTGCCGCCGCTGTGGAACCAGTTCCTCAACGGCGCGATCATCATCGTCGCGCTGATCATCTCCCGCTTCGCCTCCGGCGAGAAACAGGAGTAGACGCCGGCTCACGGCGGCTCCGCCCGGCGCCCTCAGGTGCACCGGGCGGAGCGCGACGGCCCCTACGCACTCCGCACTCCGCACAGAGAGGCACCCTCGTGGCACTGACCGACGAGGCGATGGACAAGATCAAGGCGATGATCGTCGCCGGGGAACTCGCGCCCGGCTCCCGCCTGCCCAGGGAGGACGTCCTCGCCGGACAGCTCGGCCTGTCCCGCAGCTCGCTGCGTGAAGCCGTCCGGGCACTGACCGCCATGCGGATCCTGGTCGCCCGGCAGGGCGACGGCACCTATGTCTCCAGCCTGGAGCCCCACCTCCTGCTGGAGACGCTGTCCTTCGCCGCCGACGTCTCCCAGGGGCGCACCGCACTGCAACTGCTCCAGGTACGCAGATTCCTCGAATCCCAGGCGACCGGGCTGGCCGCGGCCGTACTGCAGCCGCAGGACCTGAAGGAACTCCGCGACATCCTCGACCGGTGCCGCTCCGCCGCCACGGTCGACGAGTTCGTCGCCCACGACATCGCCTTCCATCTGCGCATCGTCGAAGCCGTGGCCAACCCGGTCCTCTCGATGCTGCTCCAGGTGCTCTCCACCCGCACCCAGCGGGTACGCATCGTCCGAGGCAGCCGCACCCGTGACGCCCTGGACAGCGCCCACCGGGACCACGAGGAGATCCTCCGCGCGCTCCAGGCACGCGACGCGCTGCTGGCAGCCTCCGCCGCGACCGTCCACATCACCGCCGTCGAGCAGTGGCTGGCGACAAGCCTCAGCGACGCCCCCCTCCCCCCGGTCGACTGCTGACTCCCCCCCGCAGCCTTCCGGGAGACCCCGGGATCGGGCCTTCATCGAGACCAGCCAATCCCTGTCCCTGATTGGCACCCCTGCCGGTATCCGTTCCAGCCGGCCACGGGCCGCACCCTCTGCCACTTCCACACGCGCACGAAGACCGCGCGGGCACCGCAGCTGAACACGGCGGCTCCCGACGTGTGGGTCCAGGCGTCCGCTGCCGACGCGGCCGCGCTCGCCCTGGACGAAGGCGACATGGTCGAGGTCAGCACCCCGCGCGGCGTCCTGCGGGGCCGGCTGCGGGCCCGGTTCGCTCGGCCGTCCGGGTGGTGGCATGCCGTGGCCGTGAAGCCTTGGTGTTCGAGTGGGACGTATGGCCTCTGAGCGCTGCGCCGAGCCGTGCGTCCAGGACCACCGACACCACCGAAGGCTGTGCACCGAGAGGAGTGCCCCGTCATGGGACATGAAGGAAACGTCATCCAGGAACTCATGGCCGATCACCGCGAGGTCGAAGCGCTTTTCGAGCAGATCGGAAGGCAGACGGCGGACGCCGACGCGCGCCGCGCCCTCGCCGACCAGTTGACGATGGAGCTGGTCCGGCACTCGGTGGCCGAGGAGCAGCACCTGTACCCGGCGGTCCGCCGGTATGTCGACGATGGTGATGATCTCGCCGACAAGGAGCTCGCCGACCACAGCGAGGTCGAGCGAATGCTGAAGGAACTGGAGGACTGCCAGCCCGCTGACGCACGGTTCGACCTGCTCATCACCCAGCTGAAGTCGTCGGTCACGGCACATGTGAGGGACGAAGAGGACCGTCTCTTCCCGCTGCTCGCCGAGTCATGCCCGGCCGAGTCGCTCAATGAGCTGGGCGACAAGGTCCGGGCGGCGAAGAAGACCGCTCCGACCCGTCCCCACCCGGCGGCACCGGACACACCGCCGCTCAACAAACTCCTCGCACCGGGAGCCGGCATGGTCGACCGCTTCCGCGACATGCTCACCGGGCGAGGCCGGCAGGGCTGAACGTCAAGCGATCAAGCACGGCGGTCACGATGCCCGACCTCGGAGGACGGGCTGAGACGCGCCGCAGCGGACGCACACCGCCACCGCCGGCGTCAGACTGTTGAGGCAGGGTCAGGGTGTCGCCGGTGGAGGCGAGCGCGCGGGCGGAGACCGCCACGAGCAGCCTGGATGCCGCCATGACGGAGAGCGTGACCTCCTCGGCCTCCTGGCCGAGTTCCGCATGAGAGGGCGGCGGCTCGGCGGCGGGCTCGAGCCGGTGTGGTTCCTACCGCGTCATCGAGTCCGTTCCGCTACTGCCTCGGGCCGCGGTCTGCCCCCACATGTTCCCCCCTCGAACTCCGCTCGAACGCAACGGAGCGTGCACTACAGGCCACGACCCGGGGTGCCACCTGCACTCATGCAGGCAGAGGGCCTGGTGTCGAGGTCTCCTTTGGGCTGCGCGGAATGTTCCTGAGGAAAATGCCAAACGTGTCGCTTTCGGCCGACACTTTCCGTAGCCTCAGGGTCACCTGAACGACCCCCCGCCGCACCGCACTTGATCCGCATAGTCGACAACGCGCCGAAGGGACACCGGTCATGGCCGTCGAGGCCGAGGTTCTGAACGAACTGCACCGGCTGCGCAGCCGTATGCCGCAGCTGACGGGATCGTTGGCGGCCAGCGTCGACGGATTCGTCCTCGCCCAGGACATGCCGGACGGAGAGCCGGAAGGGCTGGCCGCGCTCACCGCCGCGGCGCTCGGCGTGGGGCGCCGCATGGTCGATGTCGCGGCCCGCGGCGAGTTCCGCGAAATGATCGTGCGCGGCGCCGGTGGCTACCTCGCGACGTACGCCGCCGGGCCGTCCGCCATCCTGACGCTGCTCGCCGACGACCGCACCAACGTCGGCCGTCTGCACCTGGAGGGGCGGCGCAGCGGCGCCCGCATCGCCGAACTCGTGGCGACACGGTTCGCGGGCGAGCGGCCGGCCGTCACCCGAGGGCAGCCGGGTCCGCCGCCGACTGCCCGTGGCCGGATCCTCGGCGCCCTGCCGGTGCGCATACCGCCGCAGTCCCGGCATCAGCCCTGAGGGAAAACCACGGCCGGGTCACGCCCGGCCCGGTCATGCCGCGCCGCCCTCCGCCTCCGCGCGTCCGCGCCGTCGGCCGGCCCGCCGCTCCGGGCCGGCGCCGACGCCCGACGAGGGTGCGCTGAACCCGCCGGGGACGAGTCGCGGCGGCCCCACGGTCGGCGTCGCAGGACCGGACGGAACGGGACGGCCGTGAGCCTCCCGACCCATCGCCGGACCTGTGCCTGGGCCTGTGCCCCGGCTCGTGGAGGTGTCCGTCTCCGCGTCGGGAACGCGCGGCGGTCGCGGGACCGCCCGGCTCAGCAGACGGGTGTGCGGCATCAACGCGGCGCACGCGGAGCAGACTTCGCTCAGTGTCCAGACCTGGCCGACCGACGGGTCGTGCCGCAGGACGAGGACGACCGCGCCCGCGCAGCTGATCCGGGTGCCCTCGTGCAGCGCGCACCGCTGGCGGCGGCACGAGCAGGCCGCGTCGTGATGCACCGCCGCCGCTCGGGCGTGCGCGGCCGCGTGGGCCTCGGCGAAGCGGCGCAGGGCCGCGATGTCACGGGAACGCGGCGGCATCGCGCACGCCGAGGAGCAGGTGACCGACGCGCTGCGGTCCCGGTGTCCGACCACGCGGATCGTCCAGGAGCGGCCCGGACGGCGGGCCGAGGGAGCGTCAGGGTGCATAAGAGCCAAAGCACATGTCCTTCGCGGGCGAGAGAACGGGCAGGGAAGGGTGACGGCGAGTGGGGGAGGGGTCCGGGGTGGCGGTTCCGGCACGGACCGGCGGAAGTGACCTCGTTCACAGCATGCCCGTGACCCCGCGGACCATTCGCGGTGTGCCCCCTCTGGCGGACACGCCGCCTGTCGGCGCGTACCCCTAAGCTCCTGCCATGAGCACAGGGGAACCCCACAGACGTGTCGTCGACGGCCGCTTCGAACTGGTCGAGCGGCTCGGCGGCGGAGGCATGGGACTGGTGTGGCGGGCCCACGACCTGGCCCTGCAACGGGACGTGGCAGTCAAGGAGGTCCGGCCCCCGGATCCGGACCTGGCCGAGTACGACCCCGAGGGCGCCCGCACGCTGCGCGAGCGCGTCCTGCGCGAGGCGCGTGCGCTGGCGCGCGTCCACCACCCCAACGTCGTCACCATCCACCACATCGTCGACGGCGGCGAGAACACCTACCCGTGGATCGTGATGGAGCTGGTCGAGGGGGGCTCCCTCCAGAACCGGCTCGAGCGGGGCCCGATGACCCCGATCGAGGCTGCGCGCGTGGGCCGCGGTGTGCTGTCCGCGCTGCGCGCCGCGCACGCCGTCGGTATCGAACACCGTGACGTGAAACCCGCCAACGTCCTGCTGCGCCCCGACGGGCGGCCTGTGCTCACCGACTTCGGGATCGCCGCCGTCCGGGAGTCCGCCGGTCTCACCGCCACCGGCGCCGTCATCGGCTCGCCCGACTTCATGGCGCCGGAACGGGTCAGCGGCAAGGAGGGCGGTCCCGCCGCCGACCTCTGGTCACTGGCGATGCTGCTGTACGTCGCGGTGGAGGGCCACCATCCGCTGCGCAGGGCGAGCACGCTCGCCACGCTCGCTGCCGTACTCGGTGAGGACGTGCCCGCGCCACTTCGGGCCGGACCGCTGACCGGCGTCCTCACGGCGCTGCTCGTCCGGGACCCCGAGGTCCGCCCCGACGCGGCGGAGGTCGACCGGATGCTGGCGGCCGTGACCGAGGACGCCCCGGGACCGTCCGGGTGGGCTCCACAGGCCCAGCAGGCCCGGCAGCCCCAGCAGGCGCAGCCGACCTCCTACCCCCTCGCAGCCCCGGCCCCGGCCGCGGCCGCCGTCACGCTCACCCCGTCGCAGGTCGGCGTCCCGGCGCGGGGCCGCCGGGTCCGCGCCGCGGCGGTCACGGGAGCCGTCGTCGCCGTGGCGCTGACGGGAGTTCTGGTGTGGGCGCTGCTTCCGCAGACGAAGCACGACGACACCGGCGGTGCGCCCACCACCGGCCCCTCCCCGTCGCAGAGCGTCCGGCAGGCGTCCTCCGGCGGCTCGTCCGGCGCCGCCGCCGCGGAGACCGTCGACCTGCTCACCGGCGACGGGGTGCGGACGACGGTGGCGAAACTGACCGCGGCCATGGGCGGGACGAAGGTCACCAGCCTCGCCGTGTACGGGGAGTACGCGATCGCCGACGCACCCGTCGCCGGCCACCCGAAGCTCTACGACCGGTACATCTACCGGGGCGGGGACGTGGCGGTGAAGGACGGGCCGGGCGGCACCGTCATGGGCGGCGCCGTCCCCGTCGACCTGGACCTCTACGACTGGGACGCCGTGCCCGCGCTGCTCGCCCGGGCCGGAAGGACACTCGGCGTGCCCAAGCCCACGAACCGCTACCTGACGATCAATCCCGCCTCCACCGTCTTCCACACCGATCCGTCGATGAGCGTGTACCTCTCCGACGACTACGGCAGCGCCTACCTCCGCGCCGACGTGCGGGGCCGGGTGATCGAGACCCACCCGCGCGAGGACGGCTGACCGCGGACGTCCGGACGTCCGACGGCGATCCGGTGGTGCCCTGCGGCGATCCGGCGGTCCGGTCATCGGCGGGTGAAGACGCCGAGGCCGTTCTCGTCGAACGCCTCCACCGCCACCCGCGTCGCCTTGCCGTTCCGGTCACCCTGGAAGGTGACGCCGGACAGCCCCACGGCGTTCTCGCCGACGGTCCGGAAGCTGTAGGTGTCGCCGTCGTAGTGGGTGAGCCGGAACCTGGTCGGCTTCGGGCCCAGCCGCATGGTCAGCTCACCGCCGGACGCGGTGACGGTCAGCGGACCGTAGTAGCCGTTGGCGTAGGTGCCGGTGCAGGCGGCGAGGGGGCGGGCCGCGGCGGCGGGCGGCCTGGAGCAGTCGGTGGGGCCGTTGGCGAGGACCACGATGCCCAGGTCCTCGCCGGGCAGCATGGTGACGTTGGTGTTCGCGCCGAGGTCGAAGGCGCCCGAGTGACTCAGCCGCAGACGGCCGAGGGCGTCGTAACCGACAGTCCGGCCGAGGCCGTAGAAGCCGGCGCGGCCGGCGGCGGGCGGGGGTGCAGCTCGAACACCGTGTCGGGGTCGATCCGCCCGGACCGGCCCTCGTGGCGGACGCCGAAGCCCTCCAGGTGGACGACCCGGTCCTAGTGGACGGCGGCGACCGCGACCCCGGGCACGCCCGTGCGGGCCATCCCGTTCCGCACGATGCCGTCGAGCCGGCCGAACCGCCAGGCTGAGAGGGGCAGCGGCGGCGGGGACGCACGGGGCGAGCAGAAGCGGAGCCAGGGCGAGCGCCGACCGGCCTTCCTTCACCGGCGGCGGTGTCCTGCGGAGCTTGTGACGGTCCGGATCGCCCCGACTCGGTGTTTCGCCGTGCAGGATATATCGGAAGCCGATATATTCAGTCCATGGGATCGAGGAGCATGACCCAGGCAGCCTTCTTCGTGCTGACGGCCCTCGCCGACCAGCCCCGGCACGGTTACGGCATTCTGCGCGAGATAGAGGAACTCTCGGACGGAGAGGTCCAGTTGAGAGTCGGCACGCTGTACGGCGTGCTCGACCGGCTCACCGCCGACGGCCTCATCGCCCTGGACCGCGAGGAGGTCCAGCAGGGCCGGCTCAGGCGCTACTACCGCGTCACCGAGGACGGGGTGCAGGCCCTCGACGCGGAGGCGGAGCGCATGGCGGCCGGCGCCAGTGCGGCCCGGCGCCGTATCGCCGAGGGCCGCAGCGCTCCCGGAACCGTCACTCCGCCCGCCACCGGGCACGGACTCGCCGGAGGTCTGGCATGACGACTGCGACTGGCACCACGAGCCTGCTCGAAGCGCGCTACCGCACCGTCCTGCGTCTGCTGCCCGCGTACTACCGCAGGGAGCGCGAGGAGGAGATGGTCGAGGTCTACCTCTGGGACATCGATCGTGACACGCAGGACCAGAGCCGGCCCACGCTCGGCGAGATGGCGAGCATCGCCGCCCTCGCCGTGCGCACCCGGCTGGGCACCGCAGGGGCGCCCCGCCGCTACGTCCTGCTCGGCTCGTCCGTCCGTCTCTTCGCGCTCTTCGCGGTGCTGCTGCAGGCGACCGCCGCCGTCGTCGACCGGGTGCTGGAGCTGACCTGGGCGACGACCGGCGGGTCCGCGCCGTGGCACATGTTCCTCACCGGGTTCACCGGCGGGGGAGCCGTCCGAGGGGTCGCCGCCGTGGCGATCTGGCTGCTGCCCCTGCTGTGGACCGTCGCCTACTTCGCGCTGCTGCACGACCGCCGCCGCCTCGCGCAGGTCGCCGCGCTCCTCGCCGCACTGCCCAGCCTGTGGCCGTTCCTCGCGCCACTGGTGACGGACGCCTTCCTGCCGGAGACGCCGTACGCCTCCGTCTCCGTGGTCTTCGCCTGGCTGTCGGCCCTGGCCCTGTGCGCCGCCCATCACCGCGACGCCCCCGCGGCCGCTCTGCCCGCGATGCCACCGGGCCTGGCCTACCTGGCGTGCTGTGTGGTGATGGGCGCCTCGACCGTGCTGGTGCCGATGGCCGCCGACCCGGTGTGGGCGCCGACGACCGGCTTCCTCGTCGCTGCCCTGGGCCGGCTCGTGTGGCGCACCCGCCACCCTGCCGCGAACGGGGAGGCCACGCTGGCCCTCGCCGTCCTCGGTCTGCTGGTTCTCGCGCTGCGCCTGGCCGCCCTGTACTCGTGGCTCGACGTCCTCCCCGCCGTGACGCTGGCAGCGTTCGTCTCCCAGGGCGCGGCCGCACTGCTCCTGACCGCGGCGCTGGCCGTCACCGCCGGACGGGACCTCTCGGCCCGCTGACGGACTGTGTCAGTGGGGGAACGCCCGGGGCTGCCGCAGCACCGGAAGGCCGTCCCGGAACTCCTCGATGCGGGTGCTGATCTGACGCATGAGGACGGTGTCGTCCAGCCGGTCCAGATAGAGGTTGCGGCGGGCCAGGCCCACGGCGTCGACGCAGAAGTACAGCGCCATGAGCGGGTTCACGAACAGCTCGCTGTCGCGGGTCCGTTCGGTGAAACGCACGTCGCCGAAGTCGCCGCGCACGGCGGCCGCGACCGAGCCGTGCACGATGCTCGGATGGCCGGGGGTGGCAGCCTGGGCGTGGGCGACCGCGTCGAGGTAGAGGGCGCCCTCCGTGCTGTCGCGGGGCAGGGAGAACGCGCCGAGCCAGGCGCCGTCGCGGTCCAGCGCGGCCAGGTTCTCCAGGACCAGGGCGTGGTTCACGCCGTGGTACGCGTCCACGCCGAAGCCGAGGCAGGCCACCAGCCGGTGCGGGACCTCGTCGAGGGCGCGTACGGCCGCCAGGCTCGCCATGTCCTCCTCGGGTGTGCCGAGGCCGTGCTCGTCGCCGCGCATCAGGATGTCCGTGCCGCCGTCGACCAGGACGATGGCGTCGATCCCGCCCAGGTGGTCCAGGAGGGCGCGGTAGGCGTCCCGCAGGGGCTTCACACCGGTCCGCGGGAAGGCGTACACCGTCGCGGGCAGGCCTTGTCGGTCCAGCCAGGTGGCCAGGGTGTGCTCGGGGAAGTAGTCGCCGCGGGCCGGGGTGCCGGGGCGGACCGCCGCCACGTCCGGCTCCTGCCACACGTCGGTGGGCAGGCCGTACAGGTCGGCGAAGGAGAGGTTGGCCAGGTGGACTTCCTTGCCCGCCGACCGCAGGGCGAGCGCCAGCGGCAGGCCCGCGTACACGTCGAAGCCGCCGCCCGCGCCCGCGACGAGCACCCGGCGCGC
This sequence comes from Streptomyces sp. NPDC031474, assembly GCF_055581185.1. Classification (NCBI taxonomy): domain Bacteria; kingdom Bacillati; phylum Actinomycetota; class Actinomycetes; order Kitasatosporales; family Streptomycetaceae; genus Streptomyces; species Streptomyces sp. NPDC031474. Next base: position 276,749 of record NZ_JBVIJX010000016.1, on the reverse strand, counting down.
CTCGCGCAGCCGGGTGAAGAAGGGCGGTTCGTGGAGGGAGAACACCCCGGGACGCTAACAGGTGTCGATCACGCGGCCCAGCGAATACCGGCAACCGCCCCCGGTCGCCGGTGAATCGGGGTTCGGGGCCGGGCCCCTGCCGGCACGCCGGGAAGCCTGCCGGGGGCCCGAAGCGGCCGCCTGAAGCGACCCCCGGACCCTGCTCCCCGGACCTGCTCGCCGGACCCTGCTCTCGGACTATGCGCCGCTCTCCCGCAGCATGTCCTCGCGCTCGACGATCTTCACGCGCTCGCGGCCCTGCGGCTCGCCCAGCGCCCTCTCGGCGGCGTCCAGCTTGTACCAGCCCTCCCAGGTGGTGAAGCGGACCTCGCGCTCGGCGAGGAACGCCTCCACGGCCTCCGGCTCGGGCGAGACGGGCGTGTGCAGACGGCCGTTCGCGTGGTCGTCCAGCAGGTTGGACACCGTCTCGTTGGCGTCACCCTTGGTGTGCCCGATCAGACCGATCGGACCACGCCGGATCCAGCCGGTGACGTATGTGGACTGCAGGTGCGCGCCGGACTCCTCGATGACCCGGCCGCCCTCGTCCGGGACCGTGCCCGAGTCGAGGTCCCAGGGGAGCTTCGGCAGCTTCTCGGAGAGGTAGCCGACGGCGCGGTAGACCGCCGTGACGTCCCAGTCCTTGAACTCGCCGGTGCCTTTGACGTTGCCCGTGCCGTCGAGGGCGGTGCGCTCGGTGCGCAGGCCGACGACCTGGCCGTCCTCGCCGAGGATCTCGGACGGGGACTCGAAGAAGTGCAGGAACAGCTTGTGCGGGCGCTCGCCGACGTCGCGGATCGCCCAGTTCTCCAGCGTCTTGGCGACCATGTCGGCCTGCTTGTTGCCGCGCCGGGTCGCGATCGAGCCGTCGTCGTAGTCGATGTCCTCGGGGTCGACGATGACCTCGATGGTGGGGGAGTGGTCCAGCTCCCGCAGCTCCATCGGGGAGAACTTCGCCTGCGCCGGGCCACGGCGGCCGAAGACGTGGATCTCCAGCGCCTTGTTGGCCTTCAGCCCCTCGTAGACGTTCGCCGGGATTTCCGTGGGCAGCAGCTCGTCGGCGGTCTTGGCCAGGATGCGGGCCACGTCCAGCGCGACGTTGCCGACGCCCAGGACGGCGACCTTCTCGGCCTCCAGCGGCCAGGTGCGCGGGACGTCCGGGTGGCCGTCGTACCAGGAGACGAAGTCCGCGGCGCCGTAGGAGCCCGCCAGCTCGATGCCCGGGATCGACATCTCGCGGTCGGCCATCGCGCCGGTCGAGAAGATCACCGCGTCGTAGAAGGCGCGCAGGTCGTCCAGGCTGATGTCGCCCGGGTAGTCGACGTTGCCGAAGAGGCGGATCTGCGGCTTGTCGAGGACCTGGTGCAGGGCCGTGATGATGCCCTTGATGCGCGGATGGTCCGGGGCGACACCGTAACGGATCAGGCCGAACGGGGCCGGCATGCGCTCGAAGAGGTCGATGGAGACACCCGGGTCGGCGGCCACATCGGACTTGAGCAGCGCGTCGGCGGCGTAGATCCCGGCGGGGCCGGCTCCGACTATGGCTACCCGCAGGGGGCGGGGCATGATCAGTTTCCCTTCGAGTGGCGACAGATCGACTCGGGGGAAGCCTAAGCTGAGGCAAGCCTTACCCGGTACGCGGGTCCGGTCTATGGACTCATAAACATCATTTATGAGTAACTCGGGAATCAACCCCCGTCACGGCAGCGGCTGTTCAGCCCAGATGATCTTTCCGTTGGGTGTGTAGCGGGTTCCCCAGCGATCGGTGAGCTGGGCCACGAGGAACAGCCCGCGCCCGCCCTCGTCCGTCATGGCCGCGTACCGCAGGTGCGGTGACGTGCTGCTGCCGTCGGAGACCTCGCAGATCAGCGTCCGGTCCCGCAGCAGACGCACGCGCACGGGCGCGCTGCCGTAGCGGATCGCGTTGGTGACCAGCTCGCTCAGGATCAGCTCCGTCGTGAACGACAGATCCTCCAGATCCCAGCGCGCCAGCTGCCGGACCACCGCCGCCCGCACCTCGCCCACCGCCGCCGGATCCACCGGCACGTCCCACTCGGCGACCCGGTCCTCGCCGAGCGCCCGGGTGCGCGCCACGATCAGCGCGATGTCGTCGTTCGGACGGGCGGGCAGCATTGCGTCCAGGACGGCCTGGCAGGTCTGCTCCGGCGAGCCGTCGGCACCCCGCTCCAAGGCGGTGTGCAGCATCTGCAGACCCGTGTCGATGTCCCGCGACCGGTCCTCCACCAGCCCGTCGGTGTACAGCACGAGCGAACTGCCCTCCGCCAGCTCCAGCTCGACCGTCTCGAACGGCAGCCCGCCCAGCCCCAGCGGCAACCCGGCGGGCACCTCTGGGTACTCCACCCGGCCGTCGGGGTGGACCAGCGCCGGCGGCGGATGTCCGGCCCGGGCGACGGTGCAGCGCCGGGCCACCGGATCGTAGATGGCGTACAGACACGTCGCCCCGGAAACCGGCGCGTTGACACCGTCCGCCGCCTCGTCCTGATCGATCCGGGCCACCAACTCGTCGAGCAGCCCCAGGAGTTCCTCGGGCGCCAGGTCCAGGGCGGAGAAGTTGTGGACCGCGGTGCGCAGCCGGCCCATGGTGGCCGCCGCGTGCAGCCCGTGACCCACCACGTCACCGACGACGAGCGCCACCCGCGCCCCGGACAGCGGCAGCACGTCGAACCAGTCGCCGCCCACGCCCGCCTGGGCCGGCAGATACCGGTAGGCGATGTCCAGGGCGTTCTGCTCGGGCAGGGTACGCGGCAGCAGACTCCGTTGCAGCGTGACGGCCATACCGTGCTCACGGGTGAAGCGGCGCGCGTTGTCGATGGAGATCGCCGCCCGCGCCACCAGCTCCTCCGCGAGCGCCACCTCGTCCGGGTCGAAGGGATCGGGCCGCTCCGACCGCCAGAAACTGACCACCCCCAGGATCAGCGCCCCGGCCCGCACGGGCACGGTGATCAGCGAGTGGATGCCGAACTCCACGACCTGCTCGGTCCGTTCCAGATCCTGGGCCCGCCAGCCCGGGGACTGGGCGAGACGCGCCTCCAGAACCGCCTGCTCCCCGCCCAGACTGCGGGCCTGCGGGGCGGAGTCCACGAACCGGATCCGCTCGCCCACCGCGTACAGCGGCGCACCCTTGCGGATCCCGCTCATCGCCGTGCGCCGCAGCGCGCCCCGCGCCTCCGGCTCCTCACCGCTCAGGACGGCGTCGAACAGGTCGACGGTCGCGAAGTCCGCGAACCTCGGCACCGCCAGCTCCGTCAGCTCCTCCGCCGTCCGGGCCACGTCCAGACTCGTCCCGATGCCCACCCCGGCCGCGTACAGCATGTCCAGGCGTTCACGGGCCACCTCCGCGCGGCCCGACAGGGCACGCAGCTCCGTGGAGTCGCGCAGCGTGGCCACGCTGCCGGCCGGTCCGCCCGCCAGATCGGTGGGCCGCTGGTTGATCGCCAGCAGCCGGTCCCCGACCAGGTGCACCTCGTCCGTGACCATCCGCCCGGAGGCCAGCAACTCGGCCGTGTCCGGGTCCAGTCCCAGATCCAGGACCTGGCGGCGTTCGGCGTCCGGGGGCAGGTCGAGCAGCCGCTGCGCCTCGTCGTTGGCGAGCAGCAGATCGCCCTCCCCGCCGACGATGATCACGCCTTCCCGCACGGCGTGCAGCACCGCGTCGTGATGCTCGTACATGCGGGTCATCTCACGCGGTCCCAGACCGTGCGTCTGGCGCAGCAGCCGACGGCTGACCAGCGCCGTGCTCGCCGTCGCCAGGGCGAGGGCCACCGCCGCGCTGGCGAGGACCAGCGGCAGCTGGCGGTCGGCGTTGCCGCCGACGTGCGCGGTGGTGATCCCGGACGACACCAGCCCCACCACCCGCCCGTCGGCCGCCTTCACCGGCACGACGGCCTGTACCAGCCGGCCTATGGTCCCGTTGACCTCCTCGACCACGACACCGCCGTCCAGCGCCGGCTGGATGGTTCCGACGAACTTCTTGCCGATGCGGTCCGGCTTGGGGTGGGTGTAGCGGATGCCGTCGGTGTTCATGACGACGATGAAGTCCATCTCCGCGGCCTTGCGGGCGGCCTCGGCCCGGGGCTGGAGCACGGCCGTCGGGTTCGGGCCGGCCAGCGCCTCCACCATGCCCGGCGAGTTGGCGAAGGTCTCCGCGACGGCGAGGGAGCGGTTGCGGGCCTCCTGCGTCGTGTCGTGCCGCACCTGGAGCAGCAGCGCCACCACGGCCGCCACCACCAGCACCAGCACGATGACCACCTGCAGGACGAACACCTGCGCGGCGAGAGAGCGCCCGCCCAGCGCGGATTCGGGTGTACGCCGCACCCGCGGGCCCCGGGGACGACGGGCCGGCCGGGCATCCGAGCGCCCCAGGAGTCGGACCATGTGCCATGTCTACACTGCCCGGCCGCGTGAGGCGAGAGGCATCACAGAGGGTCACCGGCCGTCCCGACGAGGTCGTCAGGGTCACGCTCGCCCCGGGTGAGCCCCGGCGCCGCGCCGCGTGGCCAGCAGCAGGGCGATGTCGTCGGGCCGGTCGACGGCCTGCCGGGCCGTCGCGGTGAGCCGGTCGGCGACGTCCGCGAGGGAACGGCCCACGGGACCCTCGGCCTCGGCGAGGACCGTGCGCAGCGCCGTGATGCCCTCGTCGATGTCATGGCCGGCCCGCTCGACCAGTCCGTCCGTGTACAGGGCGAGGATCGCGCCCGGCTCCAGCCGCAGCTCCGTCACCGGGTAGTGGGCGCGCGAATCCACCCCGAGGACCACACCGCCGGGCAGCTCCACCACCTCGGTTCGCCCGTCGGCGTGGCGCAGCAGCGGCGGCAGATGCCCGGCGCGGGCCGCCCGGGCCACCCCGGTGGCCGGATCCAGCCGGACATAGCAGCAACTGGCGAACTGACCGGGGTCCAGGTCGATGAGGAGATGGTTCGTGCCGCCCATGACCTCCTCCGGGGGCCGGTCCCCGAGTGCGAACGCCCGCACCGCGCTCCGCAACTGCCCCATGGTGGCCGCCGCCTGCACCCCGTGCCCCTGGACGTCCCCGATGACCAGCGCCAGTCCGTCGCCGGCCTCCACGACGTCGTACCAGTCGCCGCCCACGTCCATGCCCTCCGTGCCCGGCAGGTAGCGGCCGGCGGTCTCCACGCCGGCGTGCTGCGACAGCCGCCGCGGGAGCAGCGCCTGCTGCAGCCCACGGGCGAGGGCCGCCTCGGTGTCGTAGCGCTGGGCCTTCTCCATCGCGTGGGCGATCAGCCCGGCGAGCGCGGTCAGCACCGTGCGCTCCTCCGAGGTGAAGCTGCGCGGACCGTCGAAACCGAGGATGCACGAGCCGACCGGACGGCCGGAGGCGATCAGCGGGAGGAAGGCGCGGGAGCCCTCGACCGCGTCCAGGGCGATGCCCGGATAGGCGGCCGCGAGCTGCTGCATCGAGTCGAAGAAGAGCGGGCGGCCCGTGGTGAGCGTCTCCACGCCGGGCAGCCGGGCGTCCAGGGCCACCCCTTCGAAGGGTGCCAGGAAGCCTTCGGGGAAGCCGGACTCCCACGCCAGATACAGATGCCGCTCCTGAAGGAGGTAGATGGCCAGCCGACGGCCGCCGAACGCCGGCAGCAGCTCCTGCATGACCACCGCCGACACCTGCCGGGCGGTCACCGCCTCCGACAGCGCGATGGCCAGGACGATGGGCCGGTACTGCGGGGCCGTCGAGGCGGCGGAGTCCGGCGCGGGAGCGTCCGGGGCCGTGGGCTCGGGGGCGTCGTGCGGTACCCGGCTCGCCGGGGCCGCCGTGCAGGTGACCAGGTCGGGGCCGGGGTACAGCGACACATGCAGCCAGTCGCCCTCGTACGGCCGCGGGACGGCGGGCGGCTCGTTGCCGGCGGGCGGCTCGGCGGCGGGCAGCCGCACATGGAAGTGCGCGGGATCCGGCGTCAGCAGGGCGCCCCGCAGATGCTCCTCGGACGTCGCCTGGTTCAGCCATGGCACGGTCTCCCACAACGGCCGCCCGACCAGTCGCTCCCGCGGCACGCCCAGGAGGTGCCCGGCCCGGGGATTGGCGTAGACGACGAGCCCGAGCCGGTCGAGACAGAACACGCCCTCGGGGAGCAGGTCGGCGGCGCCGTCGGCCAGAGCGCCCGGCCCCGGGTCGAGGAGGACGCCGGCGATGGGGCGGGGCGCGGCGCAGGACGCGGCCGGCTCGGCCTCCGTGCTCGTCGCCTCCCACAGCTCCAGCAGCCGCAGCCCGCCCTCGGTGGTGCGCACCTGGATCGGCAGCGGCGGGGGCCGGCCCAGAGCCGTCCGGTGCAGCAGACCGGGGAGGCGGTGGGCGTCCGTCGGGTCGACGGCCCTGGCCAGGGCGTCCAGCGTGCCCGGGAACTCGCCCGGGGGCAGCCCGAGCAGGGCGCGTGCCTGCTCGTCCAGGGTGACGGCGTCAGTGGCCGGGTCCCATGAGAACCGCCCGACCCGGCCCGGCGGCGGTCCCGCGGCCGGCGGCCGTACGCACAGCGGCTCGTCGTCCCAGGTGACGGCCCGGCCGCCGGCCCCCAGCCGCAGCAGGTCCGCGCCCAGGGCGTCCGCCACGGCCGTCAGCCGCTCCCGCTCCGCCAGCACCTCCGTCGCGTCGCCCGCGGCCGGGCGCAGCACGGTCAGCACTCCGAACGAGCGGCCGTCCGCCACCACGGGCACGTACAGCGAACCGAACTGGAAGGGCAGGCCCGCCGCGAACTGCGCATAGCGGCGCATCGTCTCGGCGGCGTTCGCCAGCACCACCGGCACGCCCGTCCGGAACACGTCGGCCACCGGGAACGGGCGGTCCACCTGCACCCGCCACCAGGCGCGGAACAGCGGACCGGGCAGCCCCGAGAGGACCGCCAGGCGCAGCAGTCCGGACGTGGCCGAGCACAGGTACACGCCACCGGCGCGGCCGTCCGTCGCCCGCAGCGCGTCCGCCACGGCCCCGGTCAGCAGCGCGGGCGGCGGTCCGGACGGCTTCCGCTCGTCCCCGGCGCTCCCAGTCATCGGCCCTACCTCGTCCGTGCGCCGCCGCTTGGGGCGACACAGCAAGAATGCGCCACATCCGGCCGGATGCGCATCCGCGCGCCGCACGAGGACGGGCCGCGGGCCGAGGGCTGCCCGCCCGGCTGCCGACCGTCAGGCGGCGGTGGTGCGCAGGGTGCTCTTGGCGAGTTCGTACGCCGGGAGCATCGCGGTGTGCTCCCCGTCGTCGAGCCCGCCCAGATGCAGCACGACGGGACCCTCGGGCGTGGTGACGGCGAGGGCGTGCTGCGTCCTCGGCTCATCGAGCAGCTTGCTCGTGACGATGTACTCGACCTCGGCGCCGGTGACGTCGCCCGATGTGAACGTGCTGTACTTCGCCCCGCGCGCCTCCTTCTCGGCGGCCACGAAGCCCTCCAGCGTGGCGCGCGCGTCGGCGTCGCCCGGCTTGCCGGTCCACACCCGCAGGAACCCGATCTTGCCCGCGGGCTTGGCGTCGATCTCGCAGGCCATGGTGACCGGCCCCTGATGCAGCAGCGCGTCGGCGAGGTCGGCCAGGTCGCCGTCGGCGTTGCTCGCCTTCCCGGCGTCGACGGCCTTGGCCTTCCAGAACTCGGCGATGTCGAAGGTGACGGGAAGCTCGCACGCGGACCCCTTGGCCCCGACGGACCCGCCGCGCTGCGCGACCTTCGCGGTCGCCTTCGCCGACGCCGTCGAGGCGGCGTCCGGGCGCCCGCCGTCTGTGCCACATCCCGTCACCAGACCCGCCACCAGGACCGCCAGTGTCAGCCCCCGCCCCCTGTACCCCACGTTCCCCGCCCCCACGCGCACCGCTGTGTCTCCTCTCGCCACCGGCCCGATGCCGACGGGGAACTGTAGCCGAGAGCCCCCGACCGGTCTGCGACGCGCAGGAGTGACGTGCCGTCACATCCCTGCCCGGCTGGGAATCCATAGCCGCACGAGCAAGATCGCGCCGACCCTCGTCACGGCGTTCCCACCGCTTCCTCCGGTACCAGGAGCCGGGCCGTCGGCCACACCGCTGAGCAGGACGGCCCGGCTCACCCTCGGGCGACGGCGTCCGGCGGTTCTGCGCGCGTAGACAGGGGAGCGCCCTGCGGAAGGAAGAAGAGGGCGCAGATGCGCAGGGGCTCCCGCTCCCGGTTCTCCGCCCGGTGCACGCCCTGCGGCCCCACCGGCTCGACGATGCACCCGCCGGCGGGCGTCACGCACTCGGACCCGTCCGCCAGGGTCCGGGTCAGGACGCCCGCCGTCACCACGGCGACGACCCGGCCCTCGTGGTAGTGCCAGGGCAGCGAGCCGCCCGGCGGAATCTCGTAGTCCGTCACCACGACCCTGCTGTCCTCGGGGACGTCCAGAGCAAGCCGTTCGGTGAGGAGGCCGTCGGCGAGCAGGGCCGGTACGGGTTCGTCGGCGGAGCGGGCCTCCACGGGCGACGGGCGGTTCACGCGGTGCTCGTCCGGGACGGTCGGGGGCCAGGGGCGCCGCGGGCCGGTCGGGCCCGCTGTGCGACGTAACCTGGCGGGAGTCATGTTCCGCTGGTCAGTGCGTTCCACGGAAGTGACATTAACCCACTTGAGTTACGCCGGTGTGACCTGGTGTCATCGCGGACTCCGGCGAAATGTGAGGTAAACGGCTTGCGGACGGAGTGAGCCTCGCGGGCCGTCTTTGCGTCTTCCAGGACGTGACTCGTACGAAACATCGTGCGACGAGTGCCTGGGGGGAGACCTTGAGCATCCTGCGTCCGGACGTGGAGCGGCCCCGCGACAGCCACGCCGAGGGCGGGCCTCGCGACCGCAGCGCCGAGGACGGATCGCGCGGCGGCCGTGCCGAGGACAGACCGCGCGGCGGCATCCGCGTGCTCGCGCCCGCCGCCGCGTTCGTCGCCCGGACGCTGCGGGGCGAGTGGTACGGCATCGTCGTCGACCCCCTACGGCAGCTGCGCCGGCGCGGCCCCGGTGCGCTGCTGCTGGCCTTCGTGGCCTGCGCGGGCGTGATCTTCTTCCACGCCATCGCCCAGCACCCCGCCGGCGAGACGGCGGTGCGGATCCTCGGCGGGGTCCAGGGTGACCTGCCCCTGTGGGTGGCCCTGTTGCGCACCCCGGTCTCCCTGTACGTCCCGGCACTCGACCTGCCGGTGTGGGCCGGCATCACTCAGCTGTTCCTCGCCTTCGCCGTCGCCGAACTGGCCCTCGGCCGCCGCAGGACCCTGCTGATCGCCTACGCGTCCACCGTGGCCGGAACGCTCACCGTGCGGGTGATGCTGGCGATGGGGCCGGGCTGGTGGGGTCTCGGCCTGCCGCCCGGGATCGGACAGGTGCTCGACACGGGTCCGTCCGCGGCGGTCGTCGGGCTGTTCACGTACCTCGCGGTCGTCCGCCGCGCGCCCATCGTCTTCTTCCTGACCGGTGGCTCGATGGTCATGGAGTCGATCGCCAAGCCCAATCTCGCCGGCCGCGAGCACCTCATCGCGGTGGCCGCCGCCGTCGTCCTGGGCCTGCTGCACGAGCGTGCCCAGTGGCGCCGGCGGCGGATCGGGTCCGCGCCCGCGGACATATCGGCGCAATGAGCAAAGGTCCAGGCCAGAGCGTTTTCCTGAGATGTTGCTATGAATGCGTGGGGCGGTTGAACACTTCCGCCTGCTCCTGCGTATAACGCCGGGGGATTTCATGCCCGCGGCCGCCGACGACGCGTAGGAGCACTCCTTGGTACAGAACAGGCGCAGACGTCCGACGGGCGGACGACGCGCGAGCTTCGCGGCCGTGGCGCTGATCCTCGGCGGCGGCGGACTGATGGCGGCGAACGTCTACGCCTCGGCCACCGACGGTGGCTCCGTGGAACTGGCCGGAGTCGGCGCCGTCACGATCGACTGCCCCGACGTCGGCAACGGCCTGACGTCCGTCCCGGAGGCGGCCCGACCCGAGGTCGACCGCGAACTCGCCCTTCTCGACGAGCAGATCGCCGCCGCCTACCGACAGCTCCAGGACCAGGCGCAGGCCGTGCGGGAGGACAACTCCTTCGCCGACAACGCGGTGATGAACCCGCTGAAGGAGAAGCGCGGCGCGACGATCCAGCGCATCGCCGACGCCATCGACCGGGCCGGCGACCGCCCTGAGGGCCTGGAAGCGCTCACCGCCTGCACGCTGCGGATCACCGAAGAGCAGGTGCAGAACCAGGACCGGAACAAGGACCGGAATCAGGGGCAGCAGCAGGACCAGGGGCAGCAGCAGAGCCGGGATCCGAACCAGGGCCAGAACCAGGGCCAGAACCAGGGTGCGGGCCAGGATCAGGGCAAGGGACAGGATCAGGGGGCTGGGCAGAACGGCCAGGGCAACGGCGGCCAGGCCGGTAACGGGCCCGTCGCCGCCGACTACGCGGACATCACCACCGTCCAGCCCGCGCAGCAGACCCCGGATCCCGGCTCCGGCCCCTCCCGCGGCACGTTCGTCACCAGCTGCGGCGTCAACGCGAACGGCCTGTTCAACTCCGACAACGTGATCGTCGCCCCGGGCGTCACCAACGGCGCCCACCACTTCCACGACTACGTCGGCAACCAGTCCAACAACGCGTTCGCCTCCGACGACGACCTGGCGAAGGCCCGCACGAGCTGCGTGGACCAGGGCGACAAGTCCACCTACTACTGGCCCGTGCTGCGTCTGCAGAACGGCGCCCAGGAGCAGGACGCGGGCAGTCCCGGCGGCGGGATCGAGGGCAACGCCGGCGAGATCGTCACCCCGAAGGACGTCACGCTGACCTTCGTCGGCAACCCGCGCACCCAGGTCGCCGCCATGCCCCGGCTGCTGCGCATCATCACCGGCGACGCCAAGGCGTTCGTCAACGGCCCGGCCAACGCCAACGCGTCCTGGAGCTGCACCGGGTTCGAGGACCGGCAACTGAAGGACAAGTACCCGCTGTGCCCGGCCGGCAGCGACGTGGTGCGCACCTTCCACTTCCAGAGCTGCTGGGACGGCGCCAACATCGACAGCGCCAACCACCGCACCCATGTGGCCTTCGCCGCCACCGACGGCTCCTGCCCGGCCGGCTTCAAGGCCGTCCCGCAGCTGGTGCAGCGCATCGTGTACGACGTCGACGCGCCGAGCCTCGCCGACGGCGGCCGGACCACCCCGCTGTTCGCGGTGGACTCCTTTCCCGAGCAGTTGCACAAGCCGGTCACGGACCACGGTGACTTCATCAACGTCTTCGACGACGACCTGATGCGCCAGATGGTCGACTGCATCAACACGGGCCGCACCTGCGGCGCGGGCACGCAACCGGGCTCGGACGACGGCGCGGGCAACGGCAACGGCAACGGCAACGGCAACGGTTCCGACGAGGCCACGCAGGAGCCGTCCCAATCTCCCGAAGCGCCCGCGAGCGAGCCCGCCACCAACGAACCCTCGAACAACGAGCCCGCCACCAACGCCCCCGCGACCAACGAGCCCGCCTCGACCGAGCCCTCGGTCAAGGCAGCCACCTCGGCGCCGCCCGCCGGCGGCTCGCAGGGCGAGATCGGCACCCCCGCGACCGCTCCCGAGCAGACGCCGGCCCCGGCCGACCCGGCCCCCGCCGACCCGGCTCCCGACACCACCGCTCCGGCGACCACCTCTCCCGGCACCGTCGTCATCCCCGGGGGGACCCAGCCCCAGGCCGTACAGGGCGGACTCGCCGAGACGGGCGCCAACCTGTGGCCCGCGGCCGGCGGAGGCCTGCTGGTGATCACCGGGTTCGTCGTGCTCTGGCGCAACGCACGCCGTACGCACTGAGGCTCCGCCACTCCGACCAGGGCCCGTCGCACCGCCGACGGGCCCTGAGCACTGTCAATGGTCCTCGAACCGGCGCCGGACGGCCGAGGCGCGGGTCGTGGCGCGACAGCCGAAGTTTGCCGCCGCCCTGGCCGACGTACCCGTACGGGCGTCCTGCCGCTGCCGCATCGAGGCCGTCGCCGACACGGGCGACGGCACCGGGACCGCGGTCACGCCAGGGTGCTGGGCCATGGACAATTGATCGAGATCATTGGCGCTGTCGACGCACAACAGGGAGCCTCGGGGCATGGCGGGCGCACGGTGAACGAGACACGTAGGACGAAATGGGCACTGCCGCACCTCGGCCGGGCGCAGCAGGACGCCGTCGGCCGCGCGCGGGGCTGGGCCCGGCTCGCCCTGGTGCTGGTCGCCGGCTGCGTCGCGGTGGTGATGGCGGGCGCGGGATCCGGTGGCTGGCTGGTCCTGCTCGCCGGATTCGCCCTCCTCGCGCTGGCCGGCGCGGGCGTGTGGTGGATGCTGGCGCACCGGGGCGGACTCCGGATGCTCGGCGGCCTGCTGGCCGTCACGGCTCCGGTGGGCGTCATGGTGCTGTACGCCCTGTCCGGCCTGTGGCCGGTGGCGGTGGGCGCGCTCGGTCTGTGGGCGGGGGCCCTGGCCTCGGCCCGGGCTTCGCTGCGCAGTGTGCGCCGGCCCAAGGGCACGCACGGCCGCCGGACGCCGCCGCCGAGCCGACCGGTCCTGATCATGAACGTTCGCTCCGGCGGCGGGAAGGTCGAGAAGCACGGCCTCGTGGAGCGCGCGGAGGCGCTCGGCGCGAAGGTCGTCCTGCTGGGCGCCGACGACACCTACGTCGACCCGGAGGCGGAGGCCCGCCGGGCCGTCGCCGAGGGCGCGGACCTGCTCGGCGTGGCGGGCGGCGACGGCACCCAGGCGCTGGTCGCGGCCGTGGCCGCGGAGCACGATGTGCCGTTCCTGGTCATCGCGGCCGGTACCCGCAACCACTTCGCGATGGATCTCGGCCTCGACCGCACCGACCCGGTGCGCAGCCTCGACGCCCTCACCAACGGCGTCGAACTCCGCGTCGATCTCGGCGACGTCGGCGGACGGCCCTTTGTGAACACGGTCTCCTTCGGGGCGTACGCGGAGATAGTGCAGAGCCCCGAATACCGTGACGCCAAGGCATCCACCGCCCTCGACCAGCTGCCCGACCTGCTGCAGGGCGGCTCCGGCCCGACCCTGGACATCCACACGGACGACACCCGTGTCCACGCGCCGCAGGCCCTGCTGGTCAGCAACAACGCCTACGCGCGCGCCGACCCGCTCGGCGGCGGCCGCCGCCCCCGGCTGGACGCCGGACTGCTCGGCGTGATCGGCATCCGGGTGGAGGGCGCTGCCCAGGCCGCCGAGCTGGCCCTGCTCGGCGAGCGTGCGGGCAGCATCATCTCGGTGACCTCCCGGCGTGTCGTCGTCGAGGCCGACCGGGAGCGCATCGCCGTGGCCGTCGACGGCGAGGCACTCGAACTGGCCACCCCCGTCGTGTGCACGGTACGGCCCGCCACGCTGCGGGTCCGCGTGCCTCGGCACCGCCCGGGCGCCGCCTACGCGCCCCCCACGGTCGACTGGCGACGCGTCGTCCGCCTCGCGCTCGGCCACCCCGACCCCCGCACGATCAAGGAGGCCTACGATGTCTGACCGTCGGCAGAAGCTGTCCACCCTACGTCTGGTCAGCGACCTCGCCACCCTGGACCAGGCCCTGTACGAGGCGGTCACCGTGACCAGGACGCCCACCCTGGACAGCGCGCTGCGCCGGCTGTCGGCCGCCGCCGACCACTCCAAGCTCTCCTTCGCGGTCGCCGGGGCGCTCGCCCTGCGCGGCGGCCGCCCGCGCCGGGCAGCCGCCCTCGGCGTCGCGGCCATCGGCGTCGCCTCGGCCACCGCCAACCTGCTCGGCAAGCAGCTCGTCCGGCGTCCGCGACCGCACCGGGCCGAGGACTCGCCGTTCCCGGGCCGGCATGTGCCGATGCCGCAGTCGGCGTCGTTCCCGTCCGGCCACACCGCCTCGGCCGTCGCCTTCGCCGCCGCCGTCGGCCCGGCCCTGCCGGTCGCCGCGGTCCCGCTGGGCCTGCTGGCCTGCGCGGTCGGCTACTCGCGGGTCCACACCGGTGTGCACTATCCGGGTGACGTGGTGGCCGGCGCGCTGCTGGGCACGGGCGCGGCGGCGCTGGTCCTGGCGCTCGCCGCCCGCGCCGACGTCTGAGCGCCCCTACGGCCCTACGGCCTGGCGCAGCAGAGGAAGAGGTGGGGCTCGGGCACGGCCTCGGGATGGTCGGGCGTGAACAGCACGTTCTCCTCGGCCAGGACGGTCAGTCCGGCGCCCGCGACCACGTCGACGAGATCCCCGCCCGCGAAGCTGGTCACCCGCACGGGCTGCCCCATGAACACGGCGTCGACCCCCTGCACGTCCAGCGGCACGGTGGCGAGCACGAGACTGCCGCCGGGCCGCAGCGTCCGCGACAGCCTGCCGATCAGGGCGCTCTGCTGTTCACGCTCCATCTGGAGCAGCGAGAAGTACACGCAGACCGCGTCCAACGAGCCTTCCTCCAGAGGAAGTTCACGCACGTCGACACAGCGGAACGTCGCCTGCGGCACCTGGCGCGCGGCGAGGTCGACCATCACGGGGGAGACGTCCACGCCCAGCACCCGGTGACCCGCCCGGGCGAGGGTCTCGGCCGTGGGCCGCCCGGTCCCGCTGCCGACGTCCAGCACCCGACTGCCCGGTGCGAGGCGGCCGAGCAGCCACTCCAGGGAGCGGTGGTGCGCCTCCGCGTGCGCGAACGCCTTCTCGTACGCGGCTCCCAGGGCGTCGAACACGCGCGCCGCCCGCTGCCGGTCGTCCTCGTCCGTCAAGCCGGCCTCCCCGTCGTGTCGTGCAGGTCCGCGCATCCTCGCACTCCTGAGGGGGCCTCACAACGGCGCGTCGGCAGGGCCGTTCATCCCGCCCCGCCCGAGTCGAGCAGGGCCAGCAGCGCGCGGGCGTCGCGGACGGTGGGATGCCCCTCGCCCAGCAGGCGGGCGGCCTCGGCCACCGCCCGCTCGGCGCGATCGACCCCACCCGGCTCCGCACACCCCAACAGGGCGTACGACACCGAGAGCCGCAGGGTGAGCGGATGCCGGCCGCCCAGCCGCGCCCGGGCCCCCGCGGAGTGCAGCTCCTGCACCACGCGCTCGCGACCGTCCCCCTCGGACGCGCTCTGTCGTCGCCTGGCTCCCCACCGCATCCGGCACCCCCGTTGGTCGTCACGAACTGATCAGTTCACGCCAGGGAGGTGCAGACGGTTCCAGGAACCGGCCGGAATCCTATTTTCGGCTACCGTAAGTAACATGATGCAATCCTCTTGACGTGGGCCTACTGGTGAGTAGGTACGGCCCCGGTAACCGCCGTTTCCGTTCGGAGGACCCCCCATGCCCTCTCCCGAGGATGCCCTGCAAGAGGCCCGCACCGCCTACGAGGAGCACGTGCGCACGTGCCGTCAGTGCCACTTCGACATGTCGCCGTGCGCCGTCTCCAAGCACCTGCTGCGCATCTACAACAACGCCAGAAGAGCCCAGGCGCGCCCGAACTCCACGGCGCGCTGAGGAAACCGACGGCTCAGCCCCGCCGCGGGGGCACCGTCACCGTCAGGTTCCTGATCTCGTAGCCGCCGATCTCGTCCTTGAACGAGACCCGCGGTGAGCCGGTCATCCGCAGACCGTCGAGCGCGAAGAGCCTGCTGAGCAGGACGTCCGCCTCCAGTACGGCGACCCCGGCGCCCGGACAGCGGTGGGCGCCGTCCCCGAAGGCCAGCCCGGCCGCCCCCGGGCCCAGCTCCAGCTCCCGGCCCGGGCGCAGCAGGCACGGGGCGCGGCCCACGACGTCCGGATCGGCGTTGGCCTCGTCGACGAAGACGGTGATCAGCTCCCCGGCGCCGACGGACGCCCCGCCGACCCGCATCGGAGCCGTGGTGCGGCGCGACAGACGGCCCACGACGGGCTCCAGCCGCAGGATCTCCCGGAGCAGTTCCAGCCGCTGCGGCTCCTCGGCCGCACGGTAGCGCTCCAGCAGGCGCGGGTCGTCGAACAGGTGCCAGGCGGCGACGCAGATGAACTCACGGGTGGTGACCATGCCCGCCGCGGCGTAGGTCAGGCACTCGCCGAGGATCTCCGCGCCCGAGCACCCCTCGGCGAGCAGATGCGCGATCAGGTCGTCCCGCTCCCGCTCCCGGCCCCGGTGCGCGCGGATCGCCGGGCGGACGTCGGCCAGGTGGATGCGCAGCCAGTTCGCGTTCTGACGCAGCAGCCAGCGCAGGCCGTGCAGGCTGGTCAGCCCGGGCCGGCCGAACTCCTCGGGGAAGAAGCGCTCCAGCCGCGACTTCAGGCCCGGCCGGCTGTGTGTGAGCCCGAGGATGTCGCTCACCACCTCGATCGCCATGGTGAAGCTCAGGTCGGACAACTGTGCCGTGCCCGCGGCCCGCACCACCGCCACCTGCTCCTCGGCGACCCGGGTCATCAGCTCGCGGTAGTGCGTGTCCACGTGCCGCGGTGTGAAGAACCGGGCGGTCTGCCGCCGCTGTTCACGGTGCCCGGGGCCGTCCTGGTAGAGCACGGGCCGCCGGATCCGGGACGGCAGTTTCTCCACCGTCTCGATCCCGAGACCGGCCTGGACGGTCTCTGTGGCACGCAGGACCTCACGGGCGGCGGCGTATCCCCGGACCTCCCAGCTCCCGTCCGCGCCGCGGCGCACCGGACAGCCCGGCCGGCCGCCCCCTCGCTCGACCTTGCGCACGCTGTCCCGCGCGTCCCCCATCGGACCGCCCTCCCGGTTCGCCGCCCCGAAGGCCAGTGTCACCGGGACGAGCGGCCCCGCGATGCCTCTTTACCGGCCACACCCCGGCACGGAGGCGGCCCGCTCAAGCGGGCCGGACGGCACCACGCAGCGCACCCTCTCCGAACGGGAGGATCGCCTCCTCGCGGATGTACGCACCCGGACCCGGGGCGTGGACCATCGTGGCGCCGTCCGTGCACAGGCCGACGTGGCTGAGGTCGTCGTGGAAGAACACCAGGTCGCCGGGGCGGAGCTCGTCCAGGCCGACCCGGGTGAAGGCCTTCGCCTGATCGATGGCGGACCGCGGCAGACTCACCCCGGCGGCCAGCCAGGCGGCCTGGGTGAGGCTGGAGCAGTCGTACGACTCCGGTCCTGTGGCGCCCGGGAGGCAGGGCCGCCCGATCTGCGCACGCGCGAAGGCGAGGGCCTTGTCCGCCTTGCCCAGATAGGCCGTGCCGGTCGCGCTGAAGGTCGTGCCGACGGGGGCCGCGGTGGGAGCGGGCATCGGGGCCGGAGCAGGCATCGGCGCCGGCGCGGGTGCGGGCGCCACGAGAACCGGCCCCGCGGGGGTGCCCATCGCCGCCCCCATGACGTCCGTCACGGGGAGGGCCATGCCCGGCATCGGGGCGGCGACGCCGACCCCGGGAGCCGGGTATCCGGACACGGCGGCGGCGCCCACGAGTTCGGGTTCCCACAGGCCCGCCGTAGCCGCGGTCAGGGCCGCCTCGGGCACGGGGATGCCGGCAGGCGGCGTCGCGAAGCCGACCTGGGGCATCGCGGCGCTCGCCGGGGGTGCGGCGAAGAAGGCGTCCTGCGGGGGGAAGCCGAACGAGCCGGTTTCCGGTCCGGCTTGGGGCATCGGGAATCCGGTGGCCGACGCGGTGGCGTCGGCCGCGGGATACGGGAAGCTGAACGGAGGCTGCGCCGCATCGGGTTGGGAGGACGGGAAGCCGACCCCGGCCTGCGCGGCAGCGACGACCGGGATGCCGGCGGCCGGGGTGGTGAGACCGGCGTCGGGCATCGGGAAGGCGAACGAGCCGGTTCCCGGCCCGGCTTGGGCCATCGCGGCGTCGGGCATGGAAAAGCCGAACGAGCCCGTCGCGAGGAGGGCCTGGGGCATCGGGGTGCCGCGGTCCGGTGTGGCGGCGGCGTCCGGCATGGGGAAGCTGAAGTCGGGCGCCGGCCCGGGCTGGGGCATCGGGGCACCGAAGTCCGGTGCGGCGGCGGCAGCTTCCGGCATGGGGAAGCTGAACCCGGGTGCCGCTGAGGCCTGGGGCATCGGGGTGCCGGCCGCGGGCGTGGTCGCGGCGGTGTCCGGCATGGGGAAGGCGAACGGGCCGGTGTCGGAGCCGTTCTGCGGAGCCGGGGCACCCGACGCCGGGCCGGCGTCCATGGCATCGAAGTCGGGAAGGATGAACGTGCCCGTCGTGGGATCGACTTCGGGCATCGGGAAGCTGAACGCGGGCTTGGCGACGCCGAATTCGGACGTCGGGAACGCGGACGCGCGCTCACCGCCGCCGAGTGCGGAGCCCGCGCCCGGCGTCATGATCTTGAACTCGGGCAGCTGGTCGCCGCCGCCTCCGCCGAGCTCTGTCGCCGCGTCAGGGCCAGGCGCCGCCGGGGCGGCAGACGGTCTCAACGGCTGACGCATCGGTTGCGTCATCGACGGCGCGGGCGACGGCTGGGACACGAACGCCAGGGCCTTGGGCTCCGCCCGGCGCGCCTCGGGCGCCTGCTCGGCCGCCGGGGGCAGCGCGGCGACGGCTCGCGCGGTCAGCTCCGGTACCCGGCGCTCGGGCGCTTCCAGTTCGAGCCGCGCACGCGAGGCACTGCCCTCGAAGGCCCTCTCCAGTTCCTTCGGCACCCGGGGAGCGGACGGGGTGAGGGGACGGGCCGGCATCCGGTCGCTGGGCAGGACTGCCGGGACCGTGGGACCAATGCTGTTGCGCGCCCCGTCGAACCACTTGCGGGTCACTGCCTCCAACGACGGGTCGGCCCCTCCGCGCCCCCGGGTCAGAGAGATGCCGGACCGGCGGCCGCCGCTCGACTGAGCGCGTGTCACGTTGTGTTTCCCGGTGTCGTTCTCGGCCCGGTCGTACAGCGCGTTGACCGCCTGCTGGATCTCCGCTCGGCTGGGCTCGTCGGCCTCCGTCGCCATGGAAGACGTACTCCTTCCGTGCTCCGCGGGCGGAACCGGCCCGCGGATCCGGACGCTCCCCGAGTCGAGGGCGTCCCAAGCTCTGTGCCCTGTCGGGCTGTTGGGCCGCTTGACCTGGCGGTCGTGCCAGAGTCGTTCATGCGGTCTGGGCGTCAACTTAGCCAACTTGTGTGACTGGTGTGAAGATTGAAACGCTAAATGTCCGATACGTATTCGTGACCTTCGTCTCTCTTCGCCCGTGGACCGCCGAACGGCTGTGCGAGACGGTCAGGAGCGGGGGCCGTGCGCGTCGGTCTCGGAGTGTCTGGCGCGCCCCGCCTCGTCCTGGATCAGCAGTGAGAGCAGGGCCGCCACGCTCAGACCTGCCTCGGCGGGATGGCGCAGCACCTTGTCGGGCTCGATCCGGTAGGTGTTGCCGCGCCCTTCCCTCGTGTGGGACAGATAGCCGTCCTGCTCCAGGTCGGCGATGATCTTCTGCACGGCCCGCTCCGTCAGCCGGCAGTGCGCGGCGATGTCCCGGATGCGGGCGCTGTGATTGTCCGCGATGGCGGCCAGCACGCGGGCGTGGTTGGTCAGAAACGTCCATCCGTTGTGCGACTCGGGCACTCCCTCCATGGGCCAATCCTACGGCTGATCGTTCACGAATACAAAGGCCGGAACTTTATTTCATGTATCTGTTGACGTATGACGGGCAGGGGGGTGAGGCTTGACGTGACATGTGGAGTGACCGGGGGAGGCGGTCATGCAGGAATCTGCCGGTGAAGCGAACGCCAAAGGCGGGGACGCCCGTATCGGGGCGAGGACGAGCGGTACGGAATCCGTGCGGCCTGCTTCCGGGCCCGAGATCGGTGCCCGGCCCGACGGCGACCGTGTCGTCGTGGTGGTGCGGGGCGAACTCGACCTCGACTCGGCCGAGCGGCTGGAGCACGCCCTGCGCGCCGCTCTCGGCGCCTCGGTCGGCGGTGTCGACCTGGATCTCGGCGGGGTCGCGTTCTGCGACTGCTCCGCCCTGAACGTCCTGCTCGGCCTGCGCGACCAGGGCCTGAAGCAGGGGAAGACGGTCGCCCTGCGCTCGGTCGGCCCGGCGGTCGAACGGCTGCTGACCCTGACCGGCACCCGGACACTGTTCGACGCTCCCTGCTCCGACGACGGAGGCGACGGCGACGGCGACTCGGATGACGGTGGCGAGGGGCGCCGTGCCGGCGCGTCCGCCACCACCGCGGACGACAGCGCCCTGCGGGACCTGCGTATCGAGGTCGTGCAACTGCGACGCGCCATGCAGACCCGCCCGGTGATCGACATGGCCCGCGGCATCCTCATGGCGTCCTTCGGCCTGAGTGTCGAGGAGGCCTGGCGGGTCCTGGTCCTGGCGTCCCAGAACACCAACACCAAGCTGCACCACCTCGCCCACGACCTGGTCCTTGCCGTACGGGGAGATCCGCCCGCCGACGCCGTGCAGGAACAGGTGGCCGCGGCGGTGGCCAAGGTCAGGGCGGAGGCCGCGCCCCTGCTCGGCGACGGGAGCGATCGCCTGGGCGACTGATTCCCCGACGACCCCGTGCGAAGGAACGAGGGCGTGGGCGGAGCCCCCGTTCCGCTTCCGGGGGCTCCGTCGGGTAGAACTGGCCGACATGCGCGTTGACCACGATCCCGCGGCCCTTGGCGCCGGAGCCTTCTACCGGCTGCTCACCGCCCTCGTCGTGCCCCGGCCGATCGCCTGGGCGTCGACCCTGGCCGCGGACGGCACGACCGCCAACCTCGCCCCGCACTCCTTCTTCACCGTCGCCTGCACCGACCCGCCGATCGTCCAGTTCACCTCCGTCGGCCGCAAGGACTCGCTGCGCAATGTGCAGGCCACCGGAGAGTTCGTCGTCAACTTCGCGTCCGAGCCGCTCTTCGAGCAGATCAACGCGAGCGCCGTCGACTTCCCCGCACACGAAAGCGAGTTCGACGCGGTGGGCATCGAGCGGGAACCCTCGCTGCGGGTGGCGCCGCCGCGGGTGGCCGCCTCGCCCGTGGCGCTCGAGTGCCGACTGCACTCCACCCTCGGCATCGGCAACTCCACGCTGGTCCTCGGCGAGGTCGTGCACGCAGCCGTACGGGAGGACGTCATCGTCGACGGCCACCCCGACATCCGGCGTCTGCGGCCGCTGGCCCGGCTGGGCGGCGACGAGTGGGGCACGGTCGGCGAGATCCACGACCTGGCCCGCATCGCCTACCGCGACTGGCCGCCGACGTGACCGCGTCAAACGTATCCTCGACCCATGACGACTCGCCGCCTGACCGTTCGCCCATGACGACGCGTGACGGCGCCGACGCCTCCTGGCGTTCGCTGTGGTCGAAGAACTCGGCGCTGTCGATCGGCTCCGTCGACTCGTTCCTCTCCATCGGCTCCGTGGGCAGCGCACTGTCCATCGCCTCGGTCGGCAGCTTCCTGTCCGTGGGGTCCGTCGGCTCGGCCGCCTCCTTCGCCTCCGTGGGCTCCTGGCTCAGCGCGGGCTCGGCCCTGTCCGCCCGGTCCACCGGCTCGGTCCTGGCCCGCGGCCCCCGGGGCGCGGCCGCCGCGGTGGCGACCGTCGCCGGACTGGCGGTGCTGTACACCCTGACGTCGGGCCGCGGGCGGGCTGCGGCAGGCCGGTCCCACCGCCCGGGAGGCCGCTGACCGCCGGCCCGCTCAGCCGGTCGGGAGCAGGTCGTTCCGTGTGCCGCGCCACTCGCGCGGGGAGAGCCCGTAGGCGGCGCGGAAGGCCCGGCTGAAGTGGGCAGGGCTGGCGAAGCCCCAGCGCTGGGCCACTGCCGAGACGGTGGGAACCGAGGCGTCGCGTCGGGCCAGTTCCCGCGCGCACCGCTCCAGGCGACGCTGCTGGATGAGGCGGGCAACGGTGACGCCCTCGCCTTCGAAGAGCCGGTGCAGATAGCGCACGGAGATGTGGTGCGCTGCCGCGACGGCCTGCGGGGAGAGGTCCGGGTCGCCGAGATGGCGGTCGATGTGGTCGCGCACGCGCAGCACCAGGTGTTCGGCGGAGTGCGCCTGGGGCGCCGTGACCCGCCGGGTCCGCGCGTCGACCAACGTGGCGAACAGGTCCACGAAACTCGTGGCCAGCCTGGGGGCGACGGCCGGCGCGCACGGCGGGAGCGACGCGGTGAGGGCGGTCACGAAGGTCACCAGCAGGGCTCCGACGCTGTCCGTCCCGGCGATCGCGGTCCCGGTCACCCGGCGCAACTCCTCCTCCGGCAGGCCCACCGCCCGGCGGGGCATGTGCACGACGTGGGTGGAGAAACGTCGCGGATAGTCCAGGGAGTGCGGCCGTGCCGTGTCGTAGACCACGAGGTCGCCCTCGCCCACGAAGGTTCGGCGGCCGTCCTGGACCAGCGTCGCCGTGCCCGCCGTCTGGACGGCGACCGCCACCTGATCCCCCGCCGGGGCCGCTGCCGCCCCGGCGAGGTGGGCGGGCGTGCGGCTCATGCGCTGTGCGTCGGCGTGGATCGTGGAGATGCGCAGGTGCCCCAGCCGCCCGGTGACGATCCGGCCCTCGAACGGGCCGTCGCCTTGCACCGTGACGGCCATCGGCAGCAGCGCGTTGCCCAACGCGTCCTGCCAGAAGGCGCGTTTCTCCCCGTCGGGCACCGAAGCAGTCGACAGCACCAGGGCCACCTGGTTCTCCTCTCCACCTGTGCGAAACCGGCGGAGAGGGATCGCCACTGCGGCCCGTTCTCCCCGCCGCCATCAGCCAAGCAGCGGCCCACGGCGGGCTCCAGGCAGGAAGCAGGCAGAAACACGCACGGCGTCGGCACGGCCGTCCGCTGTGCGCTGAGGGAACAGCGCGGTGCACTGTCGGACAAGACGCGCAAGAGCCCCCGCGACCAGAATGGGGGCGCGGCGAGGGACCTCGCCCGTCGGTGGCGCGAGCCCGCCCCCGTCCCCGTGGTGCGGCGACCCGGGAACGGGCGGGCGGGGTCAGGGCGTGTCGAGACGGGCGAGGAGGTCACGGGCCTCCGCGACCGGTCGCGGGTCGGCGTGGAGACCGAGGCCGACACAGCGCGCGAAGGCCGCGCGTGCCTGCGCCGGACGTCCGGCGGACAGCAACGCCTTGCCGAGGTGGACGAGCTGGCGGCTCTCCAGGGCGGTGTTGCCGCCGGTCCGGCAGATCGCGACGGCGGTGTCCAGGTGGTCCACCGCCTCCGCCCAGCGCTTCAGCGTGCCGAAGTTTTTGCCCAGGCCCGCGTGCAACCCGATCCGGGTGAAGTCGGCGATGTGCGGTTCCAGCCGGTCCCTGACCTCTTCCAGGAAGGCGAGCGTCTCCCGGTAGAACGCGAGCGCCTCCTCGGGGCGGCCCAGTTCCTCCAGTACGCCGGCATGACCGGACCGGGCCTGGAGACCGCCGTGCAGGTCCCCGACGCTCTCGAACAGACGGGCGGCGTGGCGAAAGTGGTCGGCGGCGGGCCCGAGGTCGCCGAGCTGGTCCAGCGCCCAGCCTTGGTACACGTGGGCCCAGGCCTGCTGACCGGCATCGTCGGCCCGTTCGGCGATGGCGAGGGCCTCGGCGGAGCGCAGCAGGCTGTCCCGGTGGCGGCGCTCGCACACCAGGAGCGCCCAGGCGTGGTAGTTCAGCTGGGTCGCCTCCACGACCGGATCGCCCAGTGCCTGCGCGCAGCGGGCGGCCATGCCGAAGACCTCGGGCCAGTGCCCCCAGAAGATCCACTGGTCGGAGAACCAGTGCAGGGCCTCGGCGACCTCCACCACCGTGGCGTGCTCACCGGCGGCCTCGGCCGCGTGCAGAGCGGCCAGCCAGTTGGCCGCCTCCGCCTGCAGCCAGGCGCGGGCCCGGCCCGCGGTCGACAGGTCCACCGTTGCCTGCCAGGTGTCCGGCGGAGCCCCGTGGTCCGGCTCGAACCAACGGCCCGCGACGACCGCCGTCTCCAGTGCCCAGTGGAAGAACGCGGCACGGGCCCGGTCCACGTCCCGCGGGTCCTCCTCGGCCGCCAGCCGGGTACGGGCGTACAGCCGCAGCAGGTCGTGCAGCCGGTAGCGCTCCCCGTCCGTCCCCAGCAGCCCGGTCTCGACCAGTTCCTCCAGAGTGTCCTCGGCGTCGAACAGCGGCTGTCCGGTGAGCCGGGCGGCGCCGGGAGCCGCCGTGTCCAGGCCGGGGACCAGGGCGAGCCGCCGGAACAGGCGAGCCGCCGAGGGCGTCAGCTGACGGTAGGACAGGTCGAAGGCGGCAGCCACGCGTACGTCCCCGGCGGCCAGCGCCTCCAGGCGGCGTTCCTCGACGGCGAGGCGGTCCGCGAGCTGGCGCACGGTCCAACCGGTGCGGGTCGCAAGCCAGTTGCCGGCCACCCGCAGGGCGAGCGGCAGATGACCGCAGCGCTCGGCGACATCGGCGAGGGCGCCCGGATCGGCGGCGGCACGCTCGGAGCCCACGAGAGAGGCCAGGAACTCGCCGGCCTCCGCGGGGCTCAGTTCCCCGAGCGCCATCCGGTGCACGCTGTCCAGCCCGCTCAGCGAGCGACGGCTCGTCACCACCACCATGCCCGCGCCCGCGGCCGGCAGCAGCGGGCGTACCTGGCCCTCGTCACTGGCGTTGTCGAGGACCAGCAGACTCCGCCGTTCCGCGAACAGCCGCCGGTACAGCGCGGGATGACCGCCCGGCCCGGCCTGGGCGAGATCCCGGTCGGACACCTGAAGGGCCTTCAGCACGCTGAGCACGAGTTCGGCCGGAGGGGGCGGATCGTCGTCCGTGCCGCGCAGGTCCAGCACCAACTGCCCGTCGGGAAACCGGTCGGCGAGGCCGCGCGCCGCGTGCAACGCCAGCGTCGTCTTGCCCGTGCCCGGCGGCCCGGACACCGCCACCACCACCGGCTGGACGGCGTCCCCCCGCTCGGCGAGCGCCGTCAACCGGGTCAACTCCTGTTCCCGGCCGACGAAGTCGTCGATCCCGCGCGGGAACGCCCGCACCCCCACCGGGCTGTAGCCCCCGGTGCGCCCCGTCCGCGCCGCTGTGAGCAGCCGCTCCCGCAGCGTCTCGTCCAGGCCCAGACCGTCCGCGAGCGCGGCGACCGTCCGCCGCTGCGGAGCCGCCCGCCGCCCCCGCTCCAGATCCCCGATGCCCCGCACACTCACGCCCGACGCCTCGGCCAGACCCTCGATGGTGAGCGACGCGGACAACCGCAACTCCCGTAGCAGCGCGCCGAACGCCGCCTGCTCCCCGCTCAATCCCGCCCCTTCACGTCGGCATGCTCCCGCTGTCGCCCCCGGGCATGATCATCGGAATTCTAGAAGAGCCGGACGCCGCGGGCCCGAGCCGACCGCGATGCGGACGGTGTCGTCCGCGCTCGCCCGGACGGCGTCATGAAGGGCGTCGGACGGCGTTGTCAGTGGTCGCCGGTAAGTTCGTTGGTGTCGCGCCGATCGGGTGCGACAACCCCCCTGTGCTGCGTCGATTTCGGCGTGCGGAGCCTTGTGCTGCAAAGGAGACGGTGCGTTGTCGGACTGGGAGAACGCTAGTACGGCCCGGGTGGTGCCGCCCGCGCGACCGCGAAAGCTGGCCAAGGTCCCCTTCGTCGAACTGGCCGACGGACGCCTGCAGGGCGTGGTCTCCAGCGGCTCGGACATCGAGCGGGTGTACGTCTCGTCGGTCGCCGCCGGCACCTACGCCTTCGCCTGCAGTACCAACAACAACCGCCCCTGCGGCGGCGCGCGCGGCTCGTTCTGCAACCACATCCGCGCCCTGATCACCGAGGCCGTCCTGCAGTACGGCGCCGACCGCGTCGGCCGCTACCTGCGCGTCGAGCCCGCGGGCGCCGAGGCGGACGCCGCCTCCCTCACCGCCGCGATGACCGGTGCCCACCCGCCGCAGGCGGACGGCAAGGCCGCAGCCGCACCCGTCTTCAGCCGGTTCCTGCGCCATCTCGCCTACCTCGAACTGGCCCCGGTCACCGCCCCGTTGCCGGAGCTGCACTGGTTCCCGCCGACGCGGGCCGCGGCCTCCTCGGGGGCGCCCCCGCGCGAGCCCGGTGCCGGCCCCGACGAGCGCATCGGCCGGCTCACCGACCCCGTCGAGGGGCTGGACGAGGCACTGGCGGCGGTCGACGCCTTCGACCGGACCCTCGCCGCCGGCCTGCTGCGCCTGCGGCCCGACCGGGTGGGCGACCTCACCGGACTCGCCCACGCCGTCGCCGGCACCCCGCTGGCCGCCCGAGTCGCCGAGGCCGCCGAGAAGGCCGCGGCCGGAGCCGCCGGCGAGGACGACTTCGTGGCGCTGGCCGCCGCCCGCACCGCCCTCTTCGGCGCCGTGCACGACGCGCTCACCGCAGGCGTCGACGAGATCACGGGCCGCACACGCAAGGAGCGCGCACCGGCGTCCCCTGCCGAGCACCCGACGGTGAACCTGCAGGCCGCCGCCCGCACCTGGCTGTCGGACCTCGCGCGCACCGGCTGGCAGGGCATCGACCACGACCTGGTCGGCGGAGCCGCACCGATCGTCTCCGCGCTGCTGCCGCACCCCGAACTGCGCCGCCTGGCCACCCTGCTCGACGGCTTCGCCGCCGAACTCGCCGCCTCCTGCCCCGGCGCCGTCCTGGAACGGATCCCGGCCCGCCGTTGGGGCGACCTGTGGGCCCGTGCCCTGCTGCTGACCCGGCCCGGCGCGGCCGAGCCGACCGGCGTCGGCACCGCCACCGGCCGGCTGCTGCCGCTCGGCGTCGACCTGCACGAACACGCCACCGCCGCACAGGCCCAGGTCCACGCGGTGTTCGAACCCGCCGACGGCACCGCACCCCGCCTGGTCCGCGCCGGCGTCTCGGTGCCGAAGCCGGACACGGTCGTCGAGGCCGGCGTCTGGCAGCTGCTGCGGCCCCATCTGTCACTGCTCGCGGCCGTCGGCGAAGGCCGGGCGATGGAACTCGACGCCATGCCCCTCACCGACGAGGGCGACCTGATCTGGGACGACGCCCGAGCACGCGGGGGAGACCCCGCCGACGCCCTGACCACCGCACGCGTCCTCCTGCCGGCCGCCAACGCCCTGCCCACCGCGCCCCTGGACCGCCACCCCGTGCGCCTCGCCGAGCCGGTGTTCCTGGAGGGCTACACCAGCGAGCAGGACGGCGACACCCTCACCTTCACCGTCGCCGGACACGCCCTCCCCGTCGACACCGACCGCATCCCCACCGCGAGTCCGCTCACCCCCGAGGCCGTCGCCGCCTCCGGCGCGTGCATCGGCCTGCTCCGCTGGGACGGCGGCGGGTTCCGTCTCCAGCCACTCGCCGTCGAGACCACCGTGCGCAAGAAGCCCGTCGCCCTGCACGCGGGCGCGTGGGCCGGCGGCACCACCGACAAGGTCGGCGTCCGCGCCGAGAAGGCCGCCACGGACGCCGTCACCGTCCTGCGGGAACGGGCGGGGAGGCTGCTGCGGAAATGAGCGACCACATGCGACAGACAGACCCCTCCGGGCCGGTCCCCGACGACAACCGCCGACAGGTCCTCTACTGGCGGCTGCTGGCACGCCTCTTCGACCCCGAGGAGCAGGCCGGCCTGGAATCGGCGAGCCTCGCCGTCGTCCAGGACATCGGCCTGCCGCCCGCACTGCTGGACCCGCAGACCTCCGTCGACTCCATCGTGCAACGCCACCCCGAACTTGCGGCGGAGTTCGACCGGTTGATGGTTCCCGAGACCGAGGCCGAGACCGAGACGGAGACGGAGACCGAGACGGAGACCGAGGCCGAGGCCGACGGGGACGCCCGTGATCGTGCGGCCGAGGTGCGACGCGCCGCCCTCGTGTCCAAGGTGCTGCTGAACGTCTTCGCCACCGGCTCCGGTCCCGTCAGCGCCGGGCAGCTGTCCCGCTGGCAGGGCGACGCCGGCTGGCTGGAGCGCGCCCTCGGCTGCCCGCCCGGTGGGCTGCGCGGCGGACGAGGCACGACGCCCGACGGAGGCGACCTCGCCCCCGGGATCGGTGCGGAACTCGGCGCCATCGAAGCGGACCTCGTCCAGCGCATGCACCTGCGCGAAGTGCTCGCCGACCCCGAGCTCGCCGCGCGGCTCACCCCGAGCATGTCCCTCATCGAGCAGCTGCTGCGCGACAAGGACAACCTCTCCGGCGTCGCCCTGACCAACGCCAAGTCCCTGATCCGCCGGTTCGTCGACGAGGTCGCCGAAGTGCTGCGCACCCAGGTGGAGAAGTCCACGGTCGGCGCGGTCGACCGCTCGGTCCCGCCCAAGCGCGTGTTCCGCAACCTCGACCTCGACCGGACCATCTGGAAGAACCTCACCAACTACAGCCCCGAAGAGGAACGCCTCTACGTCGACCGCCTCTACTACCGCCACACCGCCCGCAAGACGACTCCGCAGCGGCTCATCGTGGTCGTGGACCAGTCGGGCTCGATGGTCGACTCCATGGTCAACTGCACCATCCTGGCGTCGATCTTCGCCGGACTGCCCAAGGTCGACGTGCACCTGATCGCGTACGACACACGGGCGCTCGACCTCACTCCCTGGGTGAACGAGCCGTTCGAGGTGCTGCTGCGCACCAAGCTGGGCGGGGGCAACGACGGTTCCGTCGCCATGGCCATGGCCCGGCCGAAAATCGCCGAACCCAAGAACACCGTGCTGGTGTGGATCTCGGACTTCTACGAGTTCGACCGCTCCCAGCCGTTGTTCGAAGGCATCGAGGAAGTCCACCGCTCCGGCGTGAAGTTCATCCCGGTCGGCTCGGTGACCAGCTCCGGCCGCCAGGAGGTCAACCCCTGGTTCCGGGAGCGGTTCAAGGCCCTCGGCACCCCGGTGATCTCCGGCCACATCAACAAGCTCGTCCACGAACTCAAGACGTTCCTCGCCTAGGACTCCCCCCTTCCGCTCCCTTCCGCTGTCACGAGAAAGGCCCTCCCATGACCGACCTCCTGCGCGCCCCCGCCGAGCTCAAGTACGCCGAGGAACTCGACTGGCTGGAGTCGATCGACGACAGTCCCAAGCCGTTCTCCTGGCGGCTGTCGCCGAAGATGGTCCGCCTGTTCATCCTCGGTTCCGAGCGCGCCGACGGCCTCGACCGGGAGATCGCCCAGAAGTGGTTCGGTGACCGCAGCTTCGTCGAGCGGTCCATCGTCACCCTCGCCTCCGACCGCGGGCTGCTGCTCATCGGCGACCCCGGCACCGGGAAGAGCTGGCTGGCAGAGCTGCTGTCGGCCGCGATCTCCCGCAACTCCACCCTGGTCGTGCAGGGCACCGCGGGCACCACCGAGGACCACATCAAGTACTCGTGGAACGTCTCGATGGTCATCGCCAAGGGCCAGTCGCGCGAGTCGATGATCCCCTCGCCGATCATGACCGCGATGGAGACCGGGGCGATCGGCCGCTTCGAGGAGCTCACCCGCTCCACCAGCGACGTCCAGGACGCGCTGATCTCGATCCTGTCCGAGAAGTACATCTCGGTCCCGGAACTGGGCAGCGACCAGGACAGTGACAACATCGTGTTCGCCAAGCCCGGATTCTCGGTCATCGCCACCGCCAACAGTCGCGACCGGGGCGTCAACGACCTCTCCTCGGCGCTCAAGCGCCGCTTCAACTTCGTCCGCATCCCGGTGGTGACGAACAAGAAGAGCGAGGCGGAGATCGTCCGCTTCCGCACCGAGGAACTGCTGCGCCGCCACCGGATCGAGCTCGACGTCCCGCCGACCCTGCTGGACGTGCTGCTGCAGAGCTTCGCCGACCTGCGGGCCTCCTCCGCGGCGGCCGGCAGCGACGACGAGAAACTGGAGTCCGCGCTGTCCACCGCCGAGCAGATCGGCGTCCTAGAGGACGCGATCCTGCACAGCAACTTCTTCGGCGAACGCGCCCTGACCGCCCACACCCTCGCCGCCTCCCTCGTCGGCTCCCTGGCCCGGCGCGCGCCCGAGGACCTCGCCATCCTCAACAAGTACCTGCACGGCGTCGTCGAACCGCGCAGCAAAGAACAAGGGGGCTCCTGGCCGGAGTTCCTCGAAGGCGGCCGCGACGCGATCGCGACCCTGTCGTGAGCGGCGTCGTGAGCGGCGCCGGGAGCGGCGGCACCTTCGAGGCGCTGCGCGGCCAACTGCACCAGGCGGCAACGGCGTTCGCCGACGGGCCAGGAGCCCTGGAGGGCATCCTGCGCGGCATCGTCGACGACGTCGAGCGCGCGGTGCGCGAACCGCTGGAGATCTTCCCGGTCTGCCACCACTCACCGGCCTCGGCGATCGCCATGGCCCGCCGACTGCGCGAGAAGCAGCCGAAGGTGGTCTACCTGGAGCTGTGCGAGGACATGGCGCCCCTCCTCACCGAGCTGCGCAACTGCCGCCTCCCGGTGGCGGTCCAGGCGTTCGCCAGCGAGGTCGAGGGCTTCCCCGCCGACTGGGCGCCGCTCTCGGTGGTCGCCCCGGTCACCGAGGCCTCCGCCGAGTACCAGGCCATCGCCTACGCCCTCGACACCCCGGGCGTCGAACTGGTCCTCGTCGACCGCTCCTCGGACCATGTCTTCCAGTGGGAGACCGAGCCGGACGCCGACCCCGCGGCGCCGGCCGACCCCGACGCGCCACAGGCCGAGGAACAGACCGCGCTGCACGGCGACGCCGTCGGCGTGGAGATCGGCGACCTGCGCCCGCGCTTCGCCGAACTGGAGGAGCACCTCCTGCGCCACGGCCGGGTGCGGCACTGGTCGGAGTGGTGGCACCAGTACGTCGAACTGCCCCTTGGCGACAGCGATCACGACACCTACCGCCAGGTGATGCTGCTCATCGGCAGCCTCTTCCGCCGTCTCGCCCCCGGCGACCCCGCCAAGGTGCGGGTCGACGAGGACCGCGAGCGGTACATGTGGACGCGGATGCGCGAGCACCTGACCGCGACCGGCGCCGACCCCGCGGACTGCCTCTACGTCTGCGGCGCCTTCCACGCGGCCAGCCGCGTCGCGGAGTTCGGCGTGCACGGCAGCGACTCCTTCACCATCAGTCCGCCGAGCCCCACCAAGTGGCGGCACGGCCTCATCCCCTCCAGCCACGCCGCGATCGAGGCGCAGTTCGGCCTCGCCGCGGGCTCGGTGTCCATCGCGGCGACCGAGTGGGCGAAGAACGTCAAGCGCACCGGCGTCCGCCCCTACCGCCTGGAGGGCCAGGCGGGCACGAAGAAGAGCACCAAGCCGAAGAAGGCCCTGCCCGCGGTTCCCGCTCCCACGGCCCCGCCCGCCGACCGGCTCACGGGCTTCCTGCAACGCCCGCCCGCCCTCGACGCCCTGGACGAGGCCGAACTGCTCGGCTGGTCGGTCGACATCGTGCGCGCCGCGCGCCGCAACGGATACCTCGCCTCCACCGCCGACGCCATCGCCGTCTTCGAGACGTCGATCCTGCTGGCCGGAATGCGCGACCGCGCCAAGCCGACGCCGTACGACTTCCAGGACGCGGCGGTCACCTGCATCGAGAAGGACGCCGTACCGGGCCGGCGGGACGTGGGCCGGCTGGTCGAGATCATGATGGGCGGCGACCGCGTCGGCCAGGTCGGCTACGACGCGCTGCCGCCGCTGGCCCGTGACGTGCACGACCGGCTCGCCCCGCTGAACCTGAGGCTCCAGCAGCGCGGAGTGCAGCGAGCCCTGCTGGACATCGCCTCACGGCCGGAGCTGGAGCCCTGCTCCGACCTGCTGTGGATGCTGCGCCGCCTGCTGCCCCACGGCGCCGCCCGCCCCATCATGGGCGAACGGCGACTCGGCGAGCGCCCCATCCAGGAGTCCTGGGACCTGGCCCTGGGCACCCATCAGCGGGCCCTCATCGAACTCGGCTACGAGGGCGTCAGCATCGAGCAGGTCCTCGAACAGCGGCTACGGCGTGCCGCGTACGCCCCGCAGGCCACGGCCGCCCAGGTCCTGGAGGCCGTCGAGGACGCCACGCTCCTCCTGCGCAGCCGCCGCCTCGGCGACGAACTCGGCACCCGGGCCCTGGAGGTCCTGGCGGGTGAACGCAGCGTCGACGGCGCGCCGGAGGTGCTGCGCCGCGTCCGCCGCCTGCTGGCCCACTACCGCACCGCCGAACCGGTGCTCCCGCCCTGGATCGAGTCGTTCGTCAAGACCGGCTACGCGCACTACTGCACCCTGCTGCCGACGGCGTTCACCGACGAGGACGCGACGGTCCGTCAGGTCGCGGCGATGCTGGGCTTCCTGTTCGGCATGGAGAGCCTCGCCCTGTCCCTCGGCTGCGACCGCGCCCAGCTCGAACTCGCCCTCGCCCAGTCCCACCCGACCGAGCCCTCCCGCATGGCACTGCTGTGGGCGGCGCAGACCCACCTGGGCACCCTGGCGAGGACGGCGCTGCGGGAGCGCTGCGCCGAACTGCTCGGCAACCCGCTGGTCGTCCCCGCCTACCCCCGCTACCTCAGCGGGTTCGTGCACGCCCTGGAACCGGTGCCGGGCCTGGCCGACTTCGTCGTCGAGGCCGTGTCCCACGCGTTCGCCCGTCTCCCGGACCCGGTTCTGCTGCCCTGGCTGCCGACGCTGATCAGTACCCTGCGCGCGAGCGGCACCGAGCTGGCGCCGCTGCTGATCCGCGAGGCAGGCCGCGTCTTTCCCGCCCGGCTCACGGAGCTCGACACCTGGGTTCCGCCGTGGCGACTCCGGCAGGAACCGCCGCCCGCGCAGCCGAAGTCGGCGGCGGGCGCCGCAGGCGGTCTGCCGCTCCTCGCCGCCCACCCCGCGACCTGCGACGCGCTGGCGGATCTGCTGGGCTACGACGGGACGTGGGAGACCGCCGACGCCACGTCCGGCTCGCCGTCCGGCACCCCGTCCGGAGCGGCCCTCCTCGGCCGCCATCCGGGGACCGCGCAGGCGCTGGCGGCGCTGTTGGCCCTCAGCTGACCGGCAGCGCCGCCGCCAGGGCGCGGAGCGCGCCTTCTCCCAACGACGGGTTGGCGGCGGCGTGGTGGGCGAGCTCCTCGTCGTCGAGAAGCTCCGTCAGCCGGGCGGGCGGAAGGTTCGGGTGGCGGGCGAAGGCCGCCCGCACGGCGGCCTCGGGATCCCGGCTGAGCCGCTCCGCCGTGGCCGGCGGGGTCCCGGGGTCGCGGGCGGCCAGGGCCCGCACGGCCGGATCCTCGTCGTCGGCGTGGACGGCCAGCCCGTCGGTCGGGAAGTGCGGCCGGGTGCCGAGATGCGCGCGCTCGGGGCCGGTGTACTCCAGGAAGCTGCGCAGCAGGAGGGCCGCCGGGGCGTCCGGATGGTTCTGGGCCAGCAGGACACGGACGCCGAGGTCGTCGTCGGCGGCCAGCCGGGCCACGAGGTCCGGTGGCAGAGCGTGCTCCTTCGCGGCCTCCCGGCGCAGCATCGGGTGCCCGGAGAGCGCGTCCCGGCGGACGGCCTCGGGGTCCCTGGTCACCAGACGCTCGGGGTAGAAGCAGAACGGCTCGTCCAGGGGGACCTCGTAGGCGATCGCCGCCCGTTCCACCTCGGTCCATCCGGGGTGGACCGACACGGACAGACGCACCTTCGGGTCCGGGTCCGCCGCGAGGACACGCCGGTCGTCCTGATCGAGGTCCGGGTGGCGGGCGACCGTCCGACGTACGTCAGGTTCGGGATCCGCGACCAGCGCGCGGCGCTCGACGGCGCCGAGGTCCGCACGGCGCGCGATGTGCCAGCGGACCTCCGGGTCCGGATCGGCGGCCAGGAGGACCACGACGTCAGGAGGGAGGCTGGGGTTGCCCGCGATCATCCGCCGGTCCTCCAGACCGGCCGGGGCGGTGAGGACGCCGTCCACGACGGCCCGGCTGAGAGCGTCGTGCAGCAGCATGCCGGTGCGGGCGTGACAGGGCCGGTCGGGCAGCTCGCTCTCCACCCACGCGGGATCCTCGTGACGCAGCCAGTCCTCGGCCCGCTTGCGGACCTCGTCATCGGGGTCCGCGAGCAGTGCGGCCCGCGTCCGCGGGTCGTGCCACCCCCACATGCCGATGCCCCAGGCGCGGACCTTCGCGTCCGGATGCGTCGCCATGGAGCGGCGCAGTCCGAGGGAGAACTGCCGGTAGAAGCTCCCGCCCAGGTGCTCGGGGTCGTAGGTGTTCATCATGTGGACGACGGCGTCGTCCGGCAGCGGCCGGGGCTCGGCCGGGGGAGTGACCCGGGGCGCCTCGGCGAGGTGGGCGCGCACGAACCAGTGCGGATCGTCCAGCAGCCGCACCCGTTGCGCCGGGTCGACGTGGGGGTTGCGGGCGAAGAAGCTGCGGGTGCGGTGGTCGGGATGCTCGATCACGGCGTCGACGACCGCCTCGGGCAGGATCCGGTCCCGGCACAGCACCATCCGCACGGCGAGCGGCGCGTTCGCCAGCAGGTGCAGCAGGACGTCCTGCGGAGCGGCGGGGTTCAGCGCGACGCCGGCCAGGCGCCGGGCCGCGAGATCGGCGTCCTGCCAGATCTGCTCGGGTGTGGGCATGCGTCGTGTCCCCCCAGGAAACGATCGGGCCCCCTGCCTCGGACAGGGGGCCCATGACCTTAACCGCCCGGCTCGATCAAGAGCCAGGCGACTGCGCTACCGGCGCCGCAGGCCGACCGTGAGGACGCCGGTGACCTTCGCCGGGCGGCCGCTGTCGTAGACCACCTTGCCGTCGGACTTCTTCCAGATCTTCATGAGGAGGAAGTCCGGGTTGTCGGTCGCGGTGACGCGGAAGGCGTAACCGCTCTTGCCGTCCATCGTGCCGGAGCCCTGCAGGACGGCCTGGGAGCCGGAGACGACCAGCCAGTCGAAGCCGGTGGAGCGGAACTTCAGACGGGGCTGCTTGAGATCGAAGGTGAGCTGCCCGGCCGGGGCGGAGAAGCCCGCCAGATAGCCGGCGGAGAGGGAGAAGACCGCCTTGCCGGCGGTTCCCGCACCCGCCACCGGGCCGGCCGCCCGGTCGTACACGATCAGCTCGGGGAGCGTGCTGTCGACCGAGCCGCCGTCGTCGTCGGTGACGGTGATCACCGGACGCCGGATGCCCGCCGAGGCGTAGGTGTGCTCCGCCCGGCAGCCGGACGAGGTGACCGTGCCGGGGGCCGGCTTGCTGCCGTCCTTCCAGTCGACCACGCAGGTGTGGGTGTCACCGGCGCCCGGGTCGGTGAACCGGGCGGTGACGGCCGTGGGCCGGCCGACCGACACCGGGCCCGACGGGCCGGTGACCGATGTGATCGACGGAGCCGCGTTGGTCACGGTGACGGTCGCCGTGTCGGTGCTGCGCCCGCCCGTCAGGGTGAGGGTGTAGGCGCCGTTGTCGGTGCAGGTGACCGACGTCCGGGCGGCGGCCGGGTCCGCGACCGTGCACGGTGCGCCCGCCTCGACCGTCCACCGTGCGCCGCCCGCGCCGGAGACCGTGCCGTTCAGGGCGATCGCGGCGCCCTCGACGCCCGTGGCGTCCGGACCGGCGTGGACGATGGTGACCGGGTCGATGCTCGTGAGCGTGGGCACAACCTTCTTGATCAGACCGTCGGCGTCGAACTCCAGCTTGTCGATGGTGGTTTCGCGGTGCATGCCGTCACCGCCGGGGATCGCGAACCGGTGGTAGGCGATGTACCAGTCGTCGGTGCCCGGCACCTGGACGACCGAGTGGTGGCCGGTGCCCAGGATGCCCAGTGAGGTGTCCTTCTCCAGGATCACGCCCCGCTTGGTCCAGGGGCCGGTGGGGGAGGGGCCGGTGGCGTAGGCGACGCGGTAGTTCTCGTCCCGGGTGTCGTTCTCCGACCACATGAAGTAGTAGGTGCCCTTGCGCTTCACCACGAACGTGCCCTCGTTGTAGCCGCTCGGGGTGATGTCGGTGATCTTCGAGGCGTCGAAGGAGACCATGTCGCCGTTCAGCGGTACGACATAGGCGTGGCCGTTGCCCCAGTACAGGTACGACTGGCCGTCGTCGTCGGTGAACACCGCCGGGTCGATCATCTGGCCGCTCAACTGGCCCGCCTTGAGCAGGGGCTGTCCGAGGGCGTCCTTGAACGGACCGGTCGGCGAGTCGGAGACCGCGACCCCGATGTTCGCGTCGGCGCAGAAGTAGAAGTAGTACTTGCCGTCCTTCTCGGCGATCGTCGGCGCCCAGGCCCTGCTGTCCGCCCAGCTCACGTCGGGACCCAGGTCGAGGATGACGCCGTGGTCCGTCCAGTGCACCAGGTCGGTCGAGGAGTACGCCTTGAACTGCGTGCCGCTCCAGCCCTCGAAGCCGTCGGTCGTCGGGTACATGTAGAAGGTGTCGCCGAAGCGGACGATGTTGGGGTCGGCGTTGAGCCCCGGCAGGACCGGGCTCTTCATGATGAGCGCCGAGACCGTCCAGGTGCGCTTCTTGCCGTCGGAGCCGGTCACCTCGTACGTCACCGGCTTGCTGAAGTCCTGGACGCTGCCCGAGGCGGGGGAGATCGCCGCGCCGTGGGCGAGGGTGAACTCCGGTGCCAGCCGGGTGAGATCGGTGCCCTCCTTCGCGGGGAGCGTGATGCGGCTGCCCGCGTTGTCGATGAGCGCGTCCACCTTCAGCTCGGAGGCCGACACCCGGGCGACGCCCGCCGTGTTGCCGCTGAGCTCCATCACCTCGGCGGCCGTCAGGGCGCGGCCGTAGATGCGGAAGTCGTCGACCTCGCCGCCGAAGTACGGGTCGCCCGAGTACAGGGAACGCCCGATGTAACCGCTGTAGTCCTTGTTCGCGTCGTAGAGCTCGGACGGCTTGATGGTGGTCGTCGTGCGGGCCGCCTCGACGCCGTCGACGT
This sequence comes from Streptomyces sp. NPDC031474, assembly GCF_055581185.1. NCBI lineage: Bacteria > Bacillati > Actinomycetota > Actinomycetes > Kitasatosporales > Streptomycetaceae > Streptomyces > Streptomyces sp. NPDC031474. The sequence goes on along the minus strand of NZ_JBVIJX010000016.1, from coordinate 240,224 downwards.
AGAGGATCATCGTGCCGGTCGCGCCGTCGAGGGTGACGGTGACGTGCCGCCACTCGCCGGGCGTGAGCTGCCGGCCGGCCGTCAGTTTCGACTCCGCCGACCAACTGGCCTTGCTGATCGCCGAGTAGAGGCTGGAGCTGCCGTTGGAGGGGGTGGCGAAGAGGTACTTGTTGCTGTCGGGGCCGAGCCCGAACAGCCACTGGAAGTTGTCGCCGCCCTTCCACTTCGCGTACGTCGACACGGTCACGCTGTCGGCGTTCTTCAGCACGCCGTTCGGGATCTTCACGTAGGGGGACGTCGCGGAGTTGCCGGACATCTTGAACGAGCCGCCGTCCACGCCGGCGCCGAAGTCGGGCGTGCGGACGTAGGTGCCGTGGTAGCCGTGGCCGCTGGAGTCGACGGCGATGTTGCCGGACGTCTCGTCGAAGCCGTAGTCCAGCAGCAGGTCGGCGGGGACGTCGGCGCCCTCCTCGGACACGGTGACCTCGGCCCGGACCGGTATCGCGGCGCCGTCGGGCAGGCTGCCGGTCACCGTGAAGGTCCCGGCCTGCGCGTACGCCGACGCCGGGACGTCGTCCCAGGTCACTGCCACCGGACGCTTGACGCCGTCGGCGTAGGTGGCGATCACGGTCGCCGGGAGCACCGGGGCCTCGCCGATCCGGGTCTTCACCGACACGCCCTCGACGCTCCCGACGAGCTGGTCCGGCTGGTAGGCGCGCAGCAGCCGGTCGTACTCGGCCTGCGTGACCGGCAGGACCGTGCCGTGGCGGGGCTTCGACGGCAGGTCGTAGCCGGTGGACGGGGTCCAGGCGCCGGAGGCGAGGTCCGTCGTCTCGAACGGGATGTAGCCGCGACCGCCGAACTCGTCGAGGAACGCGTACCACTTCTCCTCGGTGTTGGACTTGAAGACCAGCGGGCCCTCGGCCGCGTTCATCGCGCCCTTGCCGATGCCCTCGGCGACCGGGCTCCAGGAGAGGTTCAGCAGCGAGTCGCTCTTCTCCTCGAAGATGAACTTGCTGTTGGGCGTGGAGGAGGTGTTGTTGCGCTCGTCCTTCGAGAGGCGGAAGTACGTGCCGTCGTGCTGGATGACGGTGGAGTCGATGACCGAGTAGCCGCGGTCGATCCAGACCTTGGGCTCGCTGAACGTGTAGAAGTCACGGGTGGTGGCGTACATCATCCGGTTGTAGGTGTCGCCGGAGTGCGCCGCGTTGTCGTACAGCTTCGACGCCCAGAAGACCACGTACTCACCGAGCCGGGTGTCGTAGTAGGCCTCCGGCGCCCAGGTGTTGCCGGCGCTGTCGGGGGAGATCTTCACCAGGCGCTGGTTCGTCCAGTGGACGAGGTCGGTGGACTCCCAGATCATGATGGACTTGCTGCCGGTGCGCTGGGCGGCGTCCCAGTCGCCGTTGCCGTAGATCCTGAGGTCGGTGGCGATCTGGTAGAACTTGTCGCCCTCGGGGGAGCGGATGATGAAGGGGTCGCGCAGGCCCTTCTCGCCGAGCGTGGAGGTCAGGACGGGCTTGCCGTCGTTCAGCTCCCGCCACTTCAGCGGGTCGTTGCCCTTGCTCAGCGCGGCGTAGAGCTGCTCGCCGTCCGCGGTGCCCTCGCCGGTGAAGTAGCTGAACATGTAGCCCTTCAGGGCTTCCTTCGCGGGCAGTTCGGGGACCTTCGCGGTGAAGGTGCGGGTCGCCGTCGCCGTGCCCTTGGCGACGGTCGCGGTCAGGTCGACCGTGGCAGGGCCGGCGCCGTGCACGGGGCGGTGGACCACGCCGTCGGCGGAGATCACGTCCGGGGTGGCGGAGGACCAGGTGACGGAGGTGCCGTAGGAACCGGTCGCCGGGAGGGCGAGGTTGCCGCGGACGTCGTCGAGGTTGTGGACGCTGAGGGCTTCGGCGGCCTGCTCGGCGGCGGTCCCGTCGTCGAAGGCGGGCAGGACCGTGACGTCGAACGACTTGGTGTCGGTGACCGTGCCCTTCTTCAGGGTCGCCGTGAGCGTGGCGTGGCCGTCCGGCCGGCCCGCGGCGGGACGGGTCACCTTGCCGGCGTCCGACACGACGTCGGGGTTGTCGCTGGCCCAGCTGATCGCGGAGCCGCCGGCCGTGCCGGTCTTCGGCAGGCTCAGATCGGCGGTGACGGCGTCGGTGCCGCCGAGGTCCAGTGCGGCCTTGTCGTCGGCGACGCCCTGCGTGGCCACGGGCAGGGCGAGCTGCTCCACGTCGGAGGCGGCCAGCGCGCGGTCGTACACACGGAAGTCGCGGATGTCGCCCTTGAAGAGCCTGTCGCCGGAGTAGACGGACTTGCCGATGTAGTTGGCGGTGGTGAGGCCGGCGCCGATCGTGCCGGGGGTGATGGTGACCGAGGTGTTGCGGGCGACCTCGACGCCGTCCTCGTACAGCACACCGGTGGTGCCGGACTGCGTGTAGGTGAGGTGCTTCCACACCGAGCGGGCCAGGTTGTGGGAGTCGGCCGGCTTGGTGGTCTGTTCCGTCGACCAGTTGCCGGTGGCGATCGAGGTGCGCAGGGAGTTGCCCGTGGTGAACAGGTAACCGTTGCCGTTGCTTCCGCTGGAGTTGCCGAAACCGTAGAGGAAATACGGCGTCGACTGGCTTGCGTCGATCCGCACGTCCATGGCGACGGTGATCGCGTTCATGCCCTTCATGACGTCGTTCGGCATCTTGATGTAGGTGTCGGAGCCGTTGAAGGCGAGGCCCTGGCCGGTGGACGACCACCCGGCGGCGCCGTTGACCGTGCCGTCGCGGCTGTGGCCGGAGGCGTCGGTCACCGTGGTGCCGGAGGCGGCGTCGAGCTTGTACCAGAGAGCCAGGCCGTCGGAGAGGTTGGCGGCATCCGCAACATCCGCCGCGTGTACGGGAGTTGCCGTGCCGGCGAGGCCCATGAGCAGTGAGACGGCGGTCAGCGCGGCGAGTTGTCCCGCCCCGCGTCTCGCGCGTCCGCGGAGTCGTTCTCTGTGCGCCATGTGAGCCTGCCGTTTCAGCCGTGTGACGTGATGTTGCGAGAGTGTCAAACGGCGTACGGTGTGGCGTCAAGAGATCTCGAACGATGTCCGATGCGTCGAACGAATCGGGTGGAGTGAAGGAGGAACGTCGTCGGACACGGTCCGAACGAGCGAGACATGCGGTGAGTGGGCCGACTCACATGGCCAACACGGTCACTCACCGCCACGATGGGTCCCGTCACCGGCAGGCTGAAGGGGTCCCAGGATGTTCCGCAAGGTGCTGGTCGCCAACCGTGGTGAGATCGCGATCCGTGCGTTTCGCGCCGGCTATGAGCTGGGCGCGCGCACGGTCGCCGTCTTCCCGCACGAGGACCGCAACTCACTGCACCGGCTGAAAGCCGACGAGGCCTACGAGATCGGCGAGCCCGGACACCCGGTACGCGCCTATCTCTCCGTCGAGGAGATCGTGGCCGCCGCCCGCCGGGCGGGCGCCGACGCCGTCTACCCCGGCTACGGGTTCCTCTCCGAGAACCCCGAACTGGCCCGCGCCTGCGAGGAGGCGGGCATCGCGTTCGTCGGCCCCGACGCGCAGACCCTCGAACTGACCGGGAACAAGGCCCGGGCCGTCGCCGCGGCCCGGGAGGCCGGAGTGCCCGTCCTCGGCTCCTCGGCGCCCTCCAGCGACATCGACGAACTGGTACGCGCCGCGGACGACATCGGCTTCCCCGTGTTCGTCAAGGCGGTCGCCGGCGGCGGCGGGCGCGGCATGCGGCGCGTCGAGCACCCGGCACAGCTGCGCGAGTCCATCGAGGCGGCGGCCCGCGAGGCGGCGTCCGCGTTCGGCGACGCCACCGTCTTCCTGGAGAAGGCGGTCGTCGACCCCCGCCACATCGAGGTGCAGATCCTCGCCGACGGCGAGGGCAACGTCATCCACCTCTTCGAGCGCGACTGCTCGGTCCAGCGCCGCCACCAGAAGGTCATCGAGCTGGCCCCCGCCCCGAACCTGGACCCGGAACTGCGGGACCGCATCTGCGCCGACGCCGTGCGCTTCGCCCGCCGGATCGGCTACCGCAACGCGGGCACCGTGGAGTTCCTCCTCGACCCCGACGGCAACCACGTCTTCATCGAGATGAACCCGCGCATCCAGGTCGAGCACACGGTGACCGAGGAGGTCACCGACGTCGATCTCGTCCAGGCCCAGCTGCGCATCGCCTCCGGCGAGAGTCTCGCCGACCTCGGCCTGTCCCAGGAGACGGTCACCCTGCGCGGCGCGGCCCTGCAGTGCCGTATCACCACCGAGGACCCCGCGAACGGCTTCCGCCCCGACACCGGCCGCATCAGCGCCTACCGCTCCCCGGGCGGCTCCGGCATCCGCCTCGACGGCGGCACCACCCACGCCGGCACGGAGATCAGCGCCCACTTCGACTCCATGCTCGTCAAACTCACCTGCCGGGGCCGGGACTTCAAGACCGCCATCGGACGGGCCCGGCGTGCAGTGGCCGAGTTCCGCATCCGTGGCGTGGCCACCAACATCCCGTTCCTGCAAGCGGTCCTCGACGACGCCGACTTCCAGTCCGGGCGCGTCACCACCTCGTTCATCGAACAGCGGCCGCATCTGCTCACCGCGCGCTCCTCGGCCGACCGCGGCACGAAGCTGCTCACCTACCTCGCCGACGTCACGGTGAACAAGCCGCACGGCGAACGCCCCGAACTGATCACCCCGGCCACCAAGCTCCCGCCGCTGCCCGACACCGAGCCGCCGGCGGGCTCCCGCCAGCGACTGGTCCACCTCGGCCCCGAGGGCTTCGCCCGGTGGCTGCGCGAGTCGCCCACCATCGGCGTCACCGACACCACCTTCCGCGACGCCCACCAGTCCCTGCTCGCCACCCGGGTGCGCACCAAGGACCTCCTCGCCTCCGCCCCGCTGGTCGCCCGCACCCTGCCGAACCTGCTCTCCCTGGAGTGCTGGGGCGGCGCGACCTACGACGTCGCCCTGCGCTTCCTCGCCGAGGACCCCTGGGAGCGGCTGGCCGCCCTGCGCGAGGCCGTCCCCAACATCTGCCTGCAGATGCTGCTGCGCGGCCGCAACACCGTCGGCTACACGCCGTACCCGACCGAAGTGACCGACGCCTTCGTGCAGGAGGCCGCCGCCACCGGCATCGACATCTTCCGCATCTTCGACGCCCTCAACGACGTCGGCCAGATGCGGCCCGCCATCGACGCCGTACGCGAGACCGGCACGGCCGTCGCCGAGGTCGCCCTCTGCTACACCTCCGACCTGTCCGACCCGAACGAGCGCCTCTACACCCTCGACTACTACCTGCGGCTCGCCGAGCAGATCGTCGAGGCCGGCGCCCATGTCCTGGCCGTCAAGGACATGGCGGGCCTGCTGCGCGCCCCGGCCGCCGCGAAGCTCGTGGCCGCCCTGCGCCGCGAGTTCGACCTGCCGGTGCACCTGCACACCCACGACACCGCCGGCGGCCAGCTCGCCACCTACCTGGCCGCCGTCCACGCGGGCGCGGACGCCGTCGACGGCGCCGTCGCCTCCATGGCGGGAACCACCTCGCAGCCCTCGCTGTCCGCGCTCGTCGCCGCCACCGACCACTCCGAGCGGCCCACCGGCCTCGACCTCCAGGCCGTCGGCGACCTGGAGCCCTACTGGGAGGGCGTCCGCAGGATCTACGCCCCCTTCGAGGCCGGCCTCGCCTCCCCCACCGGGCGCGTCTACCACCACGAGATCCCCGGCGGACAGCTCTCCAACCTGCGCACCCAGGCCGTCGCGCTCGGCCTCGGCGACCGCTTCGAGGACATCGAGGCGATGTACGCCGCCGCCGACCGCATCCTCGGCCATCTGGTGAAGGTCACCCCCTCCTCCAAGGTGGTCGGCGACCTCGCCCTGCACCTGGTCGGCGCCGGCGTCTCCCCGCAGGACTTCGAGGCGACGCCCGACCGGTACGACATCCCCGACTCGGTCATCGGCTTCCTGCGCGGCGAGCTCGGCACCCCGCCCGGCGGCTGGCCCGAGCCGTTCCGCAGCAAGGCGTTGCAGGGCCGCGCCGACGCCAAGCCCGTGCAGGAGCTGACCGCCGAGGACCGCGAAGGCCTGGAGAAGACCCCCCGATCCACCCTCAACCGGCTGCTCTTCCCCGGCCCGACACGCGAGTTCGAGACCCACCGCCAAACCTACGGCGACACCAGCGTGCTCGACAGCAAGGACTTCTTCTACGGCCTGCGCCCGGGCAAGGAGTACTCCGTCGACCTCGAACCGGGCGTCCGCCTCCTGATCGAGTTGCAGGCCGTCGGCGAGGCCGACGAGCGCGGCATGCGCACCGTCATGTCGACCCTGAACGGCCAGCTGCGGCCTATCCAGGTGCGCGACCAGGCGGCGGCCTCCGACGTCCCGGTCACCGAGAAGGCCGACCGCGCCAACCCCGGGCATGTCGCCGCGCCGTTCGCCGGCGTGGTCACGCTGGCCGTCACGGAGGGCGACGAGGTGGAGGTCGGCGCGACGATCGCCACCATCGAGGCAATGAAGATGGAGGCCACGATCACCGCCCCGAAGGCCGGACGGGTGAGCAGGCTGGCCATCAACCGCATTCAGCAGGTGGAGGGCGGTGACCTGTTGGTGGTCGTGGACTGAGCGCTCACTCGCCGGCGGACACGTACCGTCCCCCGGCCGCGTACTCCCGCTCCTGCTCGGAGAGGTCGACCGCCACCCCGTGGGGCTCCAGGGCCTGCCGCACCCGTTCCATCATGGCGTCCGTCAGATAGTGGTGGTGCAGGTCCAGCTCCCGCAGATGCAGCAGGGGCCGGCCGGACAGCAGGGCCTCGGCTCCCGCGTCGCCGAGCGTGCCGAGGCCCAGGTGCAGGGCCGTGAGACGGGCGACGACGGGCGCGGAGGCCACGGCGGCGGCGATCTCGTCCTGGATGTCCGCGTTCTGCAGGCCCAGCCGGCGCAGCGCGGGCAGCCGGGAGCCGTCCAGGATCGGCGCGAGGTCGGCCACCGTGGTGCTGCGGCCGTACGACTCGTCGCCCAGCCACAGGTCCAGGTGCTCGAGGGCGGGCAGGTCGGAGGCGGCGAGGCCGTGCACCACCTGGGCGGGCAGCCCGCCGTTCTCGAAACGCAGGACGCGCAGCGACTCGTGGCGCAACGGCGTGAACTCCAGCCCCGGCTCGCCGCTGAAGCCGCCCCCCGAACCGCGCACGGCGAGCTCCTCAAGGCCGGGGTAGGCGGCGAGGAACGGGCTGACGTCGGCCTGGACGATCCACGAGAGCTCGGCCTCCTCGAATTCGAGGTCGGCGAGGTAGAGGGCCCGAAGACCTGTCAGCCGGTCCGCCGCCGCGGCGAGCCGTGCGGCGGTCTCACCAGGGTCGGCGGCGTCGTGCTCGGTACCGTAGGCGCCCGCGCCGAGGACCAGCGCCCGCACGCCGGCCGGGTCCACGGTGTCGAGGAAACGATCCCAGCATTCGGCGTAGTCCTCCTCGAACACCCCCTCGCCGCGCCGGGAGAGCCGCCAGGCGACGGCTCCCGGCTCCGGCAGGGTCGCGGGGCCCTCGCCGGGGAGCGGGAAGTCGAACACCGGCAGGCCGTGCAGTTCGGAGAGATGGCCCAGGGCCATGGCAGGAGCCTTCCGTGCGGGACGGCGGCCGGCGACAGGAGGTTTCCGGCCCGTGCGCCGCCTGTTCTATCAAGGCCCTCTGACAGGATCGGTCCGCCGACCGCCCGCCGGCGGCCAGGTCTGCCCTCGCGGACAGCAGCTCTGCCCCCGCGTCCGGTGACCTCCGCCGCCCGGCGGGCTAACCTCCGGCCGTGAACACCAGCACCTTCCCGGACCGGCTTGTGACGGACCGTCCGGAGCTCACCGCGTGAGCGACGAGCAAGCCCTCGAGACCCGCCCGGCCGGCGAACCCGCGACCCCGCCCCCACCGCAGCCGCCCGCGCCCCGGCCCCGCCGGCGCGGTCCCGGCCCCTTCACCCTGCTGGTGCTGCCGGGCCTGGTCACCCTGTCGGTGGTGGCCGGATTCCTTGTCCTGACCGGCGGTCTCCCCGCGGACTGGACGCCCGGCGACAGCTCGGAGCAGCCCGCAGCCGACGGCATCGACGAGACGTACGGGCCCTGGCTGCGCAAGGCGGCCGAAGCCTGCACGGTCGTCACCCCCTCCCTCCTCGCCGCCCAGATCGACCAGCTGTCCGGCTGGAACAACGACAGCGCCACGACATCCGACGCACAGGGCATCGCCGCGTTCACGGCCGCCGGTTGGCGGACCTGGGGCAAGGACGACGACGGCAACGGCAGCTCCTCGCCACACGATCCGGCCGACGCCATCATGGCCCTGGGCCGGCAGGACTGCTCCCTCGCCGGGAAGATCACGGACCTCAGGACCGACGGGACCGTCGTCGGCGAACTCGTGGACCTCACCCTCGCCGCCTACGCCGTCGGCACGGACGCGGTGGCCGCGGCCGGGCGGGTGCCCGCCGCGGCACAGACCTACCTCACCGAGGTGAAAGCCCTGTTCACCCGGTACGAGGCGTTCGACCGGGAGGACTTCAGCGGCGGCGGACAGGCGAACGCGATCCTGGCCCCACCCGTGACCACCCTCACCATCACCTCCCCGTACGGATCGCGCCGGCACCCGCTCACCGGCGTCACCAAACTCCACACCGGCGTCGACTTCGGCGCCCCGCAGGGAGCCCAGGTCTCCGCGGCCCGCGACGGCCGGGTCGTGTTCGCGGCCATGACCAAGGCATACGGCAACCGCGTCGTCGTCGACCACGGCGCCATCGACGGCAAACGCCTGGAGACGACGTACAGCCATCTGTCGGCCATCGAGGTCACCGCCGGACAGACCGTGCGGACCGGAACCCCGATCGGAAGGGTCGGCTCCACCGGCCTGTCCACCGGCCCCCACCTGCACTTCGAGGTCATCTACGACGGCTCCTACACCGACCCGCAGCCCTGGCTGGCCCTGAACGGCTGAAAGGGCCCTGGGGCTCGACGCGGTGCAGTCATGAGCCCTGTATGCGCCCCCGCGCGCCTGGGCAGAATCCGTTCTGCCATTGATCATGCGGGGGAGTGACCGGGTCCTCCTCCCGAACCTCCAGGGAAGGCAGGTCGGTTGTCGTGCAGTTGCGTCTTCCCTCCTCGATATCCGAAGCACAGCGGTGTCTGGCCGAGGGAGCGGTACCGGTGGGCGGCGCCACACTGGTGTGGGCCGGCTGGCAGCGCGACGGCTTCCCCGAACAGGCCGTGTCGCTGCGCAATCTGCCGGAGGCCAACACGGTCGGCCCCGAGGAACTCGGCGGGGCCGTCCTACTGCACCAGGTCGACGCGACCGTGCCCGACGTACTGCACCGGGCGGCCTCCGGCGTGGGCACGGGCGCGGTGCGCCGGGCGGCCACGGTCGGCGGCAACATCGTCGGCAGCACCCTGCGCTGTCTGCTCCCGGCCGCCCTCGTCCTCGACGCCAAGGCCGTCGTCCTGGAACCCGAGGGCGTGAACGAGACCGACCTGACCGAGCTGTTGGCGAAGCGTCATGTGCTGCTCGCCCTGCGCTGGCGCACGCCCCTGGCCAGCGGCTATCGCAAGCTGGAGGGCGCGGCGGGCGGCCCGCCGCCCCTCGTCGTCGCCGCCGCGGTGCACGCCGACGGCAACGGCCCCGGCCGCCTGCGCGTGGCGGTGCGCGACGGCTACGAGGTGCTCAGCGAGAGCGTGCCGTACGACACCGACGCCGCCCAGGTCCTCGAGACCCTGGCGGGCACGGACCTGGGCGCCCTGCCCGCCACGGCCCGCGATGCTGTCCGAGACGAGGTCGCCGACGTGCTGGCCCGCGCCGCCGGCATCTGAGGCCCACCCACAGCACCCTCCGGCTCACGTCTGCCGCACGGGCGCCCGCAGCCGGCATGACCCGGCGCGGTTCGGCGTTCTCCTCGGCGCGGATCCGCTCCGGGGAGAGGGCCGGCAGCTCCGGCAGGAAGTCGGCCGGCACCGCCATGCCACGCCACGCCTGCCAGGCGAAACCGGTCGGGGTGGGCCGGCGCCGGGCCGCCCCGTAGCGGGCCGAACCGGCCCCGAACCGAGGCCCCGGCGAGGGGTGTTGTCAGTGCCTGTTGGTAGAACTGCGGACACATCACGGACCGCACACTTTTTCTCCTCAGGAGCGCCGTATGACCATCGGCCACCACCTCGACGCGCTGTACGGGCTGCCCGCCTACACGTTCCCCGGCGTCGAGCACAAGCCCCGCCCGGTCGAGCCGGACTCGGTCGCCTGGCGGATCAGCAGCGACGTCTACGACTCCGGCGAGAGCTGGACCGACGCGTTCGCCCGGTTCTGCGCCGCCGTCGACACCACCCGTGTGAAGGCCCTGATCGTCGGCGCCTGGGAGGAGGCGTACGAGGAAGAACCCTCCGCCGTCATCGAGGCGCTGACGGCCGCCCGGGACCGCTTCCCCGCGCTGCGGGCCGTGTTCCTCGGCGACATGGTGGGGGAGGAGTGCGAGATCTCCTGGATCAACCAGACCGACGTCACCCCCCTCCTGGCCGCTTTCCCCGAGCTGGAGGAGTTCGGCGTGCGCGGCGGATCCGGGCTGCGCTTCCCCGCCGTCACCCACGGCGCGCTGCGCAAGCTCGTTCTGGAGACCGGCGGACTGCCCGCGGAGGTCGTGCGCGGGGTCGGCGGCAGCGACCTGCCGGCGTTGGAGCACCTCGACCTGTGGCTCGGCACCCCCAACTACGGCGGCGACAGCGAGGTCGCCGACCTCGAGCCGATCCTGTCCGGCGCCCGCCTGCCGAAGGTGCGTCACCTCGCCCTGCGCAACAGCGAGACGCAGGACGCCGTCGCCGCCGCCGTCGCCTCCGCGCCCATGGTCGACCGACTGGAGGTGCTGGACCTGTCCATGGGCATCCTCACCGACGCGGGGGCCGCAGCCCTGCTCGGCGGCCGGCCGCTCACCCACCTCACCAAGCTCGACCTGCACCACCACTACCTGACCAAGCCGTTCGAGGACCGGATCCGGCAGACCCTGGAGCCCGCCGGCGTCGAGGTGGACCTCGACGCCGGCGACGCCGACGAGTACACGGCGGACGACGGCACGGTGTGGCGCTACGTCGCCGTGGGCGAGTGAAGACGCTTCCCGGGTCGCGCTTCGCGGTCGTCGGCAACCCCGAGAACCGGCGCGTCACCCTCTTCGGCGACGCGGTGCGCGCGGCCGGCCTGCCCGGCCCGCGCGTCGTCGCCTGGACGGACGTCGTGCGCGACGGGGGAGCCGACTTCGCCGCCGACGAGATCGTCCGCATCGACTCCCCGGGGGAGAACGCCGAGATCGACCGCCTGCTCCGCGGCACCGACGACCCCACCCGGGTCGAGGGATCCGCCCGCTGGTACGCCCGCTTCAGCGCCCTGCTGGGCGGCCTCCGAGGCGGCATCCGCCTCGACGACCCGGACGACCTCGCCGTGCTGTTCGACAAGCGGCGCTGCCACGCGGTCCTGGACGCGGCGGGCGTCCCCGTCCCCCAATCGCCCACCTCGGGCCCGTCGGCCGCTCCGGTGCGCGGCTGGGACGACGTACGGGCGCTGATGCGCGAGCACCGGATGCACCGGCTGTTCGTCAAACCCGCGCACGGATCGTCCGCGTCGGGCGTCCTCGCCGTCGAGTCGGGCGGCGGCGGCCGCATCCGGGCCACCACCTCGGTCGAACTCGCCCCGGACGGCCGCCTGTACAACTCCCTCAGAGTCAGCCGCTACGACCGCGAACACGACATCGCGGCCATCGTCGACGCGCTCGCCCCGGACGGCCTGCACCTCGAACGCTGGCTGCCGAAGGCCTCCCAGGACGGCCGGGCCGCCGACCTCAGGGTCGTCGTGGTGGCCGGCCGCGCCACCCACGCGGTGGTCCGCACCAGCCGCTCGCCCCTGACCAACCTCCACCTCGGCGGCCGACGCGGCGACCTGGACGCCGCCCGGGCGGCCGTCGAGGCGGCGGGCGCCCGCTGGGCCGACCTGCTGGGCGTGTGCGAGCAGGCCGCGGCCTGCTTTCCGCGCACCCTGTGCGTCGGCGTCGATCTGCTGCCGGCCGTCGGCTGGCGCAGAGCGGCGGTCGGCGAGGTCAACGCCTTCGGCGACCTGCTGCCCCGCCTCACCGGCCTGCCCGGCAGCGGCGCCGAGGGCCTCGACACCTACGCCGCCCAGGTGGCCGCGGTCCTGCGTGACCGCGCCCAGCACAGCAGCCCGACCCAGAACAGGAACACTGAATGCCTGAGCCGGACATGAACGAGATCGTGGGCAGCCACGACCTCCTCCTCGTCACGCTCGACACCCTGCGCCACGACGTGGCCGCCGAGCTGGCGGCGGCCGGCCGCATCCCGAACCTGGCCCGCCACCTCCCTGGCGGCCGATGGGAGAAGCGGCACGCCCCGGGCAGCTTCACCTACGCCTCCCACCAGGCGATCTTCGCCGGCTTCCTGCCCACCCCGGCCGCTCCCGGACCGCATCCGCGGCTGTTCGCGGCGAGCTTCGCCGGCAGCGAGACCACCGCCGACGGCACCTACGTCTACGACACCCCCGACCTCGTCACCGGCCTGGCCGAGGACGGCTACCACACCGTGTGCATCGGGGGAGTGGGCTTCTTCAACAAGCAGGGACCGCTGGGCTCGGTGCTGCCCGGCCTCTTCCACGAGTCCCACTGGGCGACGGAGTTCGGCGTCACCTCGCCCCACTCCTTCGAGAACCAGATCGCCCGCGCCGAGCAGGTCGTACGCCGACTCCCGGACGAACAGCGGCTGTTCCTCTTCGTCAACGTGTCCGCCCTGCACCAGCCGAGCTGGTTCCATCTGCCCGGCGCGACCCGTGAGGCCGGCGACAGCCGCGAGACGCACGCCGCCGCGCTGGAGTACGTGGACCGGCACATCGGCCGGCTGTTCGCCGCCGCGAGCAGCCGCCGCCGCTGCTTCGCCATCGTCTGCTCCGACCACGGCACCGCCTACGGCGACGACGGCTACACCGGCCACCGCCTCGGCCACGAGTGCGTGTGGACCGTGCCGTACGCCCACTTCTTCCTCGACCCCGCACCCCGTCCGACGGAGGCCGCCCGATGACCACCACCGCCGAACCGGCCGTCCGCACCAGCCCGTACCAGCACTACGTCTACGCCTACCCCCACAAGACCGCCTACCGCGAACTGCCGGACCGTCCGCTGCTGCGGGACCTCTGGGCGGCCGAGCCCAAGGACGCCCTCTCCCTCTACCTGCACATACCGTTCTGCGAGGTCCGCTGCGGCTTCTGCAACCTCTTCACTCGCATCGGCGCCCCCGACGGCCTCACCGGCGCCTACCTGGACGCCCTGGAGCGGCAGGCGAGCGCCGTGCGGGAGGCGTTGGGGGAGACGGACGACGTCCGGTTCGCCACGGCGGCCTTCGGCGGCGGCACCCCCACCTTCCTCACCGCCGCCGAGCTGGACCGCCTCTGCGACATCGCCGAGCACCGCATGGGCGCCGACCTCCGCGCGGTCCCGCTGTCCGTCGAGGCCTCGCCGGCGACGGCCACCGCCGACCGCCTCGCCGTCCTGGCCGACCGGGGCGCCACCCGGCTGAGCCTCGGTGTGCAGAGCTTCGTCGACTCCGAGGCCCGCGCCGCCGTACGCCCGCAGCGCCGCGCCGACGTCGAAGCGGCCCTCGCCCGTGTCCGCGACGCCCGCATCCCGGTCCTCAACATAGACCTGATCTACGGCATCGACGGCCAGACCGAACAGACCTGGCTGCACTCCCTGGACGCGGCCCTGGCCTGGCGGCCCGAGGAGCTCTACCTCTACCCGCTCTACGTCCGCCCCCTCACCGGCCTGGACAGACGCGGCACCGGCCCCGATCCCGCCTGGGACGAGCAGCGGCTGCGCCTGTACCGCGCAGGCCGCGACCACCTCCTCGCGCACGGCTACACCCAGCACTCCATGCGCATGTTCCGCCGCACCGACGCCCCGCCCCAGGGCGCCGACGACTACGCCTGCCAGACCGACGGCATGATCGGCCTCGGCTGCGGCGCCCGCTCCTACACGGCCGCACTGCACTACTCCTTCGACTACGCCGTCGGCATGCACCGGATCCGGGGCATCATCGACGACTACGTGGCCACGGCCGACTTCACCCGCGCCGAGGCCGGCCACCCCATGAACCGCCACGAGGCGCGCCGCCGCCACTTCCTTCAGTCGCTCCTACAGGCCGACGGCCTCACCGTCGACGACTACCGCGGCCGCTTCGGCAGCGCCCCCGCCGACGACTTCGGCACCGAACTCGCCCGCTTCGCCGACCGAGGCTGGCTGACCGACAGCGACCCGGGCACCCTGCGGCTCACCCCGGAGGGCCTCGCCCACTCCGACGCCATCGGCCCCGAACTGTTCTCCCCGGCCGTCCGCGCCGCCATGGCCGCCTACGAGCGGAAGTGAGGCGGCCGCCATGGACCTGACCCTCCTCTACCGCGGCCCGCTCTCCTCCTGCGACTACGACTGCCCCTACTGCCCGTTCGCCAAGCGACGCGACAGCACCGCCCAACTGCGTGCCGACCGCGCGGCCCTGGACCGGTTCGCCGCATGGGCGGCCGCCCGGACCGACGACCGGCTGTCGCTCCTGTTCACCCCGTGGGGCGAGGCCCTGGTCCGCTCCTGGTACCGGCGCACCCTCGCCGAGCTCTCCCACCTCCCGCACATCCGCCGGGTCGCCGTCCAGACCAACCTCAGCTGCCGCACCGACTGGCTCGCCGAGGCCGACCCCGACACCCTGGCCCTGTGGTGCACCTACCACCCGGGGCAGACCCCCTACGGCCGCTTCCTCGCCAAGTGCCGTGATCTGACGGACCGGGGCATCCGCTTCAGCGTCGGCGTCGTCGGCCTGCCCGAGCACCTCGAAGCGGCCCGCCGTCTGCGCGCGGATCTGCCCGAGCACGTCTACCTGTGGATCAACGCCGCCGAGGGCCACTCCTACGGGGACGCCGAAGCCGACGACTGGACCGTGCTCGACCCGCTCTTCCCGTACAGCCGTCACCCGCACCGCAGCGCCGGACTGCCCTGCCGCACCGGCGAGTCCGTGATCTCGGTCGACGGCGACGGCACCGTCCGCCGCTGTCACTTCGTCCGCGCCGAACTCGGCAACCTCTACGACGGCTCGTACCGGGCCGCCCTGCGCCCGCGCCCCTGCCCGCTCGCCGTCTGCGACTGCCACATCGGCTATGTGCATCTGGAGACGCTCCCGCTGTACGACGTCTTCGCGGGCGGAGTCCTGGAGCGCGTCCCGGCGGCACCACAGCACTCCGCCCGCATCACGACGATCGCGATGCGGGCGGAGACAGCGGACTAGCGGGCGCTACGGCGTCACGTCAGTGACCCTCCAGCGCTGGTTGGAACCGGAGTTCGCCTGCCATGTGGTGACGGCGGCACCCTCGTTGGTCGCCTGACCGCCGACTTCGAGGAGTCGCCCGGTGGCCACGTTGACCAGGGTCCATGTGCTGTCACCGGTGGTCGACATGATCCACTCGGTGGCAGGGTCCCGCTCGCCGGTGTCGGGCTCCACCACCGGCACGTTGTCGCGGACGGCGAGGCGCTTGCCCTCGGCCGGGTTCGCGAAGACGTAGTGCTGGCGGGCGCCGGTCCTGCCGTAGCGGGCGTCCAGCTGCCACTGCTGCGCGGTGGTGCCGTTCGCCGAGCCGATGACCAGGTTCGTTCCGTTGGCGGCGACGGTCACCGCCTTGCCGCTCTGCACGCCGGTCAGCGTGTAGGAGTGGCCCTTGCTGAACAGGCCCGCGTTCTTCGCGACGCCCGAGACGCCCTTGATGGCGAAGGAGGTCACGGACTGGGCGGGGACGGTGTACGTGGCCTTGCCGTCGACGACCTTGACCGGAGCCTGCTGCTTGAGCTTGCCGTCGGCGCTGGTCACGGTCGGTGTCACGGTCGCGTTGCCCTTGATCGTGCGGAACTTGGACAGGTCGATGGTGACCGTGCGGGCCGCGGTGGTGGAGTTGACGTGGACGAGCGAGGCGCCCTTGCCGTCCTTGGTCACGGCGGCGGCGCTGGACGTGTCGTCCACCTTGATCAGCTTGTCGCCGGGCTTGATGAAGTGCGTGAAGTTACGGGCCGTGTCGAACTTGGTGTTGGTGTAGATCGGGCACGACTGCAGGGTGTCCGTCTTGGTGCAGCTGAACGGCAGCTGGACCTCGCCCCAGTTGCCGCCCTTGGCGGACTCGCCGCCCGGCTTCATGTTGTCGTAGTCCTCGACCGGCTGCCAGAACACCCAGGCGGTGGGCTCCAGTTCGCGCAGGTCGTTCACCATCTGCTGGGCGAGCCCGAGGCCCGGCCGCATGTCCGTGAAGCTCTGCCCGTCACCCCAGTCGCCCTCGACCTCGCTCATCCACAGCGGCTTGTCGGCGGCCTTGGCGAGGTCGCGCACGGTGGTGCGCTGCCCGGTGCCGTAGGTGTGGACGTTCATCTGGCCGACGACGTCCTTGGAGGCTTGCGAGTAGGAGTTCCAGTTCGTCGCGAAGATGGACGGGTTGGTCTCGTCCATCGCCGCGATCTCGGCCTTGACCTTGGCCTTCTTCAGCGCGGGCGGCAGCGCGGCAAGCACCTTCTGCTGGAGCTCGGGGCCGATGTGCGCGCCCTCCTGACGGCCGCCGACAGGCTGGCCGTTCGCGTCGAGCCGGGTGCCCCAGTAGCCGGTGTTGGGCTCGTTGAACGGCTCGATCGTGTCGACCTTGATGCCCTCGGCCTTCTCCAGCCGCTTCGTCGCACCCGCCAGATAGGCGGCGAAGTCGTCGACCGAGTCGGTCTTCAACTGGTCGGTGTTGGCGTTGAACCCGCCGGAGACATAGCCGCTGTTGGTCATGAACCACGGCGGGGAGTTGCTGAACGTCTCCCAGTGGTCGATGTCGTTCTTGATGCGATCCACCCACCAGCGCTGGGTGGCGTCGGCGTTGTTGTTCCAGTCGGCCGGGTCGTCCGCGCTCCACCAGTCGGTGTCCTCACGGGTGGTGCCCGCGGGCGCCTTCCACCAGCCCTCGACCGCGCCGCCGGGCCGCAGGTAGTCCTTCACGTCCGGCGCGTTGCCGCCGCCGATGTTGTAGCGGGCGATGTTCAGCGCCAGGCCGTCGTCGCCGAAGAGCAGCTTCGCGAGCTTCTCGCGGATCGCCGGCGGGTAGTCGCCGGTGGCGTTGGCGAACCAGACCAGACTGGTGCCCCAGCCCTCGAACTTCTGCTGGTGGTACGACGGGTCCGGCGTCACGGTGACGGCGGCCTCGGCGTGCGCCTGTACGGGGACGCTGAGAAGCGCGGCCCCGGTGGCCAGCGCGGTGAGTGCGGCGGCCCCGAGGGACCGTCTGCTGCGGGTACGGCGTGCCATCTGTGCTCCCAACTGCGGTGCGGTCGCTGTGGTGGGCCCCTCCTGCCCGCGCGGGCAGGAGGGGATGGCCCCCGGCACGGGTCAGGTCGTGCCGGGGAGTCGTGGGTTCTCTACAGGGCGGCCTGGCGCAGTACGGCGACCGCGCGGGGACCGAGGACCAGCGCGCCGTCCGTGTGCTCGCCGACGAGGACCTCGCCCTCGACGCCGGTCACCGGGACCGTCTCGTCGGTCCGGTTGACCAGGAACAGGAACCGTTCCGCGGCGCCCCGGCGCACGGTCAGCTCGACCTGCCCCCGGAGGCCGGCGGGGAGTTCGCTGCTCACCCCGGCCGGCTCCAGCAGCCTGGGCAGCAGCGAGCGCAGCCCGTCGACGCCGAGGCGGGTGGAGACGTACGACGCGGAACCGGCGCCCGTCGTGCGGCGGGTGATCGCCGGGCGGCCGGTGTGCACCCCGGAGGCGTAACGGGCCAGCACGGCGGTGTCCGGGTCGGCGACCGTG
Source organism: Streptomyces sp. NPDC031474 (assembly GCF_055581185.1). Lineage (NCBI taxonomy): Bacteria > Bacillati > Actinomycetota > Actinomycetes > Kitasatosporales > Streptomycetaceae > Streptomyces > Streptomyces sp. NPDC031474. The sequence continues at coordinate 222,398 of NZ_JBVIJX010000016.1, read as the reverse complement.
ATCCGGTCGGTCCACAGGCTGCCCGAGGTGGCGTCGTCCAACTCCACGCTCTCCCCGGCGAGCAGCGGAGCGAACTCCTCGATGCGGATGCCGAGCAGGTCGCGCAGCGCGCCCGGGTAGCCGCCGAGCCAGATGTGGTCGTTCTCGTCGACGACCCCGGAGAAGTACGTGGTGACGAGGTGGCCGCCCTGCTCGGCGTAGCGCGTCAGCTCCTTGGCGAGCTCGGCGGGGACGACGTGCAGGACCGGCGCGATGAGCACCTGGTGACGGGAGAGCTCGGAGCGGGTGGTGACGAGGTCGGCGCGCACGCCCAGGGCGAGCAGCGCCGAGTACCAGTCGAGCGCCTCCTGCCGGTAGTCCAGCAGGGCGGTGGGGTGCGAGTCCTGCTCGCTCGCCCACCACGACTCCCAGTCGTAGAGGATGCCGACGGCCGCCGCCTCGCGCTCCGAACCCGCCACCGGGGCAAGGGCCTTGAGCTGGGCGCCCAGGTCGGCCACGGCGCGGAACAGGTCGCTGTCCTCGCCGGCGTGCGGGACCATCGCCGAGTGGTACTTCTCGGCGCCGGCCGCCGACTGCCGCCACTGGAAGAAGCACACCGCGTCCGCGCCGTGCGCCACGTGCAGCAGCGAGTCACGGGCCAGGTCGCCCGGCCGCTTCGCCACGTTGACGGGCTGCCAGTTGACGGCGCTCGTGGAGTGCTCCATCAGGAACCACGGCCGGCCGCTCGCGATGCCGCTGACCAGGTTCGCGGAGAAGGACAGCTCGTCGCGGTCCTGCGGGCCGGGGTGGACGTAGTGGTCGTTGGAGACGAAGTCGATCTCGCCCGCCCAGTCCGGGTAGTTCATGCCCTTGGTGCCGCCCATCACCATGAAGTTGGTGGTGACCGGGATCTGGGGGGTGATCTCCCGCAGGATCTCGCGCTCGGCGACCAGGTGGTCCTTCAGCACGTCCGAGGAGAACCGCTTGAAGTCCAGCTGCTGGGTGGGGTTCGGGTGCGCGGCGGCCTGCCGCGGCGGCAGGATCTGCTCCCAGTCGCTGTAGCGCTGCGACCAGAACGCCGTGCCCCAGGCGTGGTTGAGGGCGTCGAGCGCGCCGTAGCGGGCGCGCAGCCAGACGCGGAAGGCGCGGGCCGCGTCGTCCGAGTAGTCGTAGATGTTGTGGCAGCCCAGCTCGTTGGAGACATGCCAGGCGACCAGGGCCGGATGGTCCTTGTACCGGTCGGCGATCTTCCGCACCAGACGCAGGGCGTGCTCGCGGAAGACCGGAGACGTGGGCCGCCAGTGCTGGCGGGCGCCCGGCCAGAGCGTCTCGCCGTTCGCGGTGACCGGCAGGATCTCCGGGTGGGCGGTGGTGAGCCATGGCGGCGGGGAGGCGGTGGCGGTGGCCAGGTCCACGCCGATGCCGCCCGCGTGCAGCAGGTCCATGACCTCGTCGAGCCAGCCGAAGTCCCAGGTGTCCGGGCCCGGCTGGATGCGGGCCCAGGAGAAGATCCCCACGGAGACGACGTTGACGCCGGCCTCCCGCATCAGCCGGATGTCCTCGTCCCACACGTCCCGGGGCCACTGCTCGGGGTTGTAGTCGGCGCCGTAGGCCAGACGCGGAGCGGGGTCACCGTCCGACCCGCGCAGCATGCGGGACTGGAGGGTGGAGATCATGGCGGTCCTTCCGAAGGTGGTGCACGGGGGCGGCGCGGCCCGGGTGCCGCGCCGCCCGGCGTTTTACTGCGTACCGACTTACTGCGTATCGACGTACTGCGTGTCGACTGCTTCCCGACTACTTCTCGATCGTGAAGCCCTGCTCCTCGCCGTACTTGATCGAGGCGTCCTGCCAGGCCTTCAGACCGTCCGCCAGCTTGGTGCCGGAGACGTAGGCCTTGCCGACCGTGTCGTTGAAGATCGAGTTGGCGTACGGCTGGAACGGGAGGTAGGACCAGTCGCTCGCCACGTTCGCGGCGGACTCGGCGAAGATCTTGTTGGCTTCCTGGCCGCCGAAGTAGTCGAACTTCTTGTTCTGGAACGACGGCGACTGCAGCTCCGCCTTGGTGGCGGGGAAGGCGCCCTCGCTGACCCGGGTGGCGACACCGGCGCCGGAGTTCGCGTACTCGGTGAAGGCGTAGGCGAGTTCCTTGTTCTTGCTCAGCGCCGGGACCGTCAGCGAGCTGCCGCCGTTCTCAGCGCTCGCCTTGTCGCCCTTGGTCCAGGCCGGCATGGGGGCCGCGCGCCAGTCACCCTTCGCGTCCGCCACGCCGGTCACGAAGTTGGCGGGCATCCAGGCGCCGGTGGTGAGGGTGGCGATGGTGCCGTCGCCGAGGCCCTTGTACCAGTCGTCGGTCCAGCCGTTGATGGGCGCGAGCAGCTTCTGGTCGATGAGCTTCTGCCAGGTGTCGGTGTACTTCTTGGCGCCCGCGTCCGTGAAGTCGATCTTCACCTTGGTGCCGTCGACCTTGTACGGACGGGAACCGGCCTGCCACAGCATGCTGGTGGTGAAGCCCGCGTCGCCGGCGTCGTTGGCGATGTAGGCCTTCGGGTCGGCCTTGTGCAGCTTGCTGGCCGCGTCGACGTACTCGTCCCAGGTGGTCGGGACGGCGATCTTGTACTTGTCGAAGACCGTCTTGTTGTAGAACATCGCCATCGGGCCGGAGTCCATCGGCAGGCCGTAGACCTTGTCGCCGTCGCTCACGGCGTTCCACGGACCCGCGGTGTACTTGGACGCGAGCTTGTCCGCGCCGTACGGGGCCAGGTCCGCGAGGCCCTTGGTGAGGGCGTACTGGCCCAGGGCGAAGTACTCGACCTGCGCGACGTCGGGCACGCCCTTGCCGGCGGATATCGCGTTGGACAGCGCCGTGTAGTGCTTGTCGCCGGACCGCTCGCTGACCAGGTTGACCTTGACCTTCGGGTACTTCTTCTGGAAGTCGGCGGCGACGGTCTTCAGGGTGGGCTCCCAGGCCCAGACCGTGATGCTGCCGCCCTTGTCCAGGGCCGACTGGATGTCGCCGGCCGAGACGGCCTTGGTGTCGGAGTCGTCGTCCGAGCTGCCGCAGGCGGTGACGCCCAGGGCGAGGGTGGAGACGAGGGCGATGCCGCGCAGGATGCGGCTCGTTGTTCTGCGCATGGGGCTTCCACTTCTTCGTGGGTGGGACAGGTGAGGGTGGGGGTGATGCCGGTGTTACTCACATGTGGGGCTCGGGGCCGCCGTGGGTCACTCCTTGACACTTCCGGCGGCGAGGCCGGACTGCCAGTACTTCTGGAGGAACAGGAAGGCGGCGATCAGCGGAAGAATCGTGAGCAGGGAGCCCGTGATCACCAGGTTGAAGATCACGTCACCGCCGATGGTCTGTGCCTGGGAGCTCCAGGCGCTCAGACCCAGCGTCAGCGGGTACCAGTCCGGGTCCTTCAGCATGATCAACGGGAGGAAGTAGTTGTTCCAGGTGGCGACCGTGGTGAACAGCAGCACGGTCACGATCCCCGGGGCCAGCAGCGGCAACGCGACCTGGAAGAAGGTCCGCACCTCGCTCGCCCCGTCCATCCGGGCCGCCTCCAGCAGCTCGGTCGGGATCGCCTCGGCGGCGAACACCCACATCAGGTAGAGGCCGAACGGCGACACCAGCGACGGGATGATCACCGCCCACGGGGTGTCGGTGAGCCCCATCTTGCTGAACATCAGGAAGGTCGGCACCGCCAGCGCCGTACCCGGCACGGCCACCGCGCCGATCACCACGGCGAAGATCGCACGCTTGCCGGGGAACTGGAACTTCGCCAGCGCGTATCCGCCCAGCACCGCCAGCAGCGTCGCGCCGCCCGCACCGAGCACCACGTACAGCAGGGTGTTCAGCAGCCAGCGGCCGAAGATGCCGTCGTGGTAGGTGAAGGTGTCCCGGATGTTGTCCCACAGGGCGAAGTCGTGGGCGAACCACAGGCCGTTGGAGTCGCCCAGGCCCGCCTGGGTCTTCGTGGAGTTGATGACCAGCCAGATCAGCGGCACCACGGTGTAGAGGACCATCAGGGCCATCAGCGCCGTCAGCAGCCGACTGCGCTTCGGCTTGCTCGGGGTGTGCTTCTTACGGGGGGTCCGCAGCTTGGGCGCGGTGCTCTTCGCGGGGGAGGCGGTGACAGAGGTGCTCATCGGGTCACGCTCCCTTGCGCATGCCGCGCAGCTGGACGGCGTAGGCGACGATCATCGTGATGACGCCCATGATGATGGCGACCGTCGCGGAGTAGTTGTGCTGCTGGCCGTTGAAGGACAGCGAGTACGTGTAGAAGTTCGGCGTGTAGTCCGTGGTGATGGCGTTCAACGCCAGCGGACGCAGGATGCTCGGCTCGTTGAAGAGCTGGAAGCTGCCGATGATCGAGAAGATCGTCGCGATGACGATCGCGCCCCGGATCGCGGGCAGCTTGATCGAGCTGATGATCCGCCACTGACCGGCGCCGTCGATCTCCGCCGCCTCGTACAGCGAGGTCGGGATGACCCGCAGCGCCGAGTAGAAGATCAGCATGTTGTACCCGACGAACTCCCAGGTCACGATGTTGCCGATGGAGGCCAGCACCCAGTCGGGGGAGAGCAGGTTGGGCAGTGTGGTGCCGAACGCGGAGTTGATGTCGCCCACCAGGCCGTACTTCGTGCCGTACATGAAGCCCCACATCAGGGTGGCGACCACGGCGGGCACGGCGTACGGCAGGAAGATCGTGATGCGGAAGAAGCTCTTGCCGTAGAGCCGGCCGCTGTCCAGCGCCAGCGCCACCAGCAGGGCGATGCCGAGCATGATCGGCACCTGGACCGCCAGGAAGAGCGCCACCCGGCCGACGGCCGACCAGAACTGGCCGTCCTGCAGGGCCTGCGTGTAGTTGTCCAGGCCGACGAACTGGTTGCCGCCGATCAGCTTGTCCCGGAACAGGCTCAGGTAGATCGAGTATCCGATCGGCGCCAGGAAGACCAGCGCGAACACCGCCACGAAGGGGCCTATGAAGCCCCACCCCGTCCAGGAGCGGCGGTCCCGTTTCGCCGGAGGAGGTGCCGGCCGCGGCTCGGCGGCCACCGGCGGTTGCAGCGTCGTCATGTCGTTCCTCGCTCGTCCAGTCCTGGAACCGGCGGTGTTGCGCGGAGATTTCCGAGCACCCCACCGCCACCATGATGTTTGCGTAAACATCGGCCACGCAAGAGGCTGGGCAAGCTGTTATGTTTACGTAAACATCTGATGGCGGCATGTCTACACTGCCCCGATAACGATGGTCAAGGGTCCTCTGTGGAGACCGTGACACCTGAGTCGACAGAGAGGTGGGCACACCGAGTGGACATGGCTGAAAGAACACCGGCCAAGGTGCCGAGACGCCCCCGGGCCACGGCCTCCATGGCGGACGTCGCACGGCTCGCCGGGGTGTCCTCGCAGACCGTCTCGCGGGTCTCCAACGGTTACGCGGGCGTGAACGAGGAGACCCGGCAGCAGGTGCTCGCGGCCATGCAGGAACTCGGCTACCGGCCCAACAGTGCCGCGCGCGCCCTCAAACGCGGTGAGTTCCGCACCATCGGCGTCATCACGTTCACGCTGTCCACCACCGGCAACGTGCGCACCCTGGAGGCGATCGCCACCTCGGCGGCCGCCGAAGGGTATGCGGTGACGCTGCTGCCGGTGGCCGTGCCCACCACCGACGAGGTGCGCGGCGCGTTCTCCCGGCTGGAGGAACTGGCCGTCGACGCGGTGATCGTCATCATGGAGGTGCACCTGCTGGACGCGGCGACCGTCAAACTGCCGCCGCACGTCCAGGTCGTGGTCGTGGACTCCGACGCGGGCGACCACTACACCGTCGTCGACACCGACCAGGCCGGCGGCACCCGCACCGCCGTCCAGCACCTCCTCGACCTCGGGCACCGGACCGTCTGGCACCTGGGCGGCCCCGAGGGCTCGTTCGCCGCGCAGCGCCGCGCGGACGCCTGGCGGGCCGCCCTCACCGAGGCAGGCCGCACCGCACCGCCCCTCGTCAGGGGCGACTGGTCGGCGGAGTCCGGCTACCGGGCCGGCCTCGACCTCGCCGCCCGCGAGGAGTGCACGGCCGTCTTCGCGGCCAACGACCAGATGGCCCTGGGCCTGCTGCGCGCCCTGCACGAACGCGGCCGCCGGGTGCCGGAGGACGTCAGCGTCATCGGCTTCGACGACATCCCCGAGGCGAGCTCCTTCCTTCCCCCGCTCACCACCCTGCACCAGGACTTCGCCGAAGTGGGCCGTCTCTGCGTCCAGGCCGTACTGCGCAAGATGCGCCCCGACGGCTCGGAACACGGGACGACGCTCGTGCCGACGCGCCTGGTACTGCGGGACAGCACGGCACCACCGTCCGGGGCGCGGTAGCGGCCGCTCCGGTGGAGTGCGGTCGCCGCTGACACGTCGGGCGTTCGTCCATGGCGCGGGTCGCCTCCCCGCCGGGCCGCGCACACCGAGCCGGACGACCAGCCGGACGCCGAGCCCGACGTCGCCGGCCCGCGCTCCGTCCTGGCGTGGCCGCGGTGACCCGGCCCGCCGTGCCGGACGTGCCGCCCCGGCCGCCGGACCGACCTCGTCCACGTGCCCGCCAGGCCCTTCGCGGTCGCCGTACGGCGATGCGCCGGGGCCCCCGCGCTCCCACCGCGCCGACCTGCCGCGCCGGACGGGCGAGCCCGGGGGAGAGCGGCTCGGGCGGTATGGCGGCCTGGTGCCTGCGGCACCGTGGCCTGCCCTCGTCGCAGAGGTACGTGCCGTCCGGCGTCTCGGCGACGGCGTCGGGGAACCGTGACGCATGTGCCGCCCGGCGGTGCCCCGGAAGGGGTCCGTCGCCGTTCCCCACCCCGCGGCGTCTTCGGAGTGCGCCCGGTCACTGCCGTGCGGGTCAGGATCACGCGGAGCGCGTGTGAGCAGGGCGGTGGCTTGCGTGCGGAATCAGGTCCCCGGGCGGCTGCGATCGGCCACACTGAGGAGACTCTGCGGCAGAGAGGGCCGACATGGCGGCTTTGACAGGTGTACACGGCATCGGTATGCACCATCGTGGTCGACATCAGCTCCTGAGCACCTGGGAGCCCGCACTGGCCGACGGTTTGGAGCGCGCCGTCGGGCAGCGCGTGGAACGCCCGGAACTGGATCTCGCTTTCTACGGCGACCTCTACCTGCCCGATGGCGGCGACCGTCTCAAGTCCGGGCGCGGGTCTCTTCAGCCGGACCTCGCGGACCTGGCCGAGGGAGAGCTCGACGAAGTGAGCGCCTGGTTGTCCGAGGCGATGGATCCGCAGGAGGGCCCGGCCGAGAGCGCCGGCGGGGACAAGGGGTGCACGCGCGTTCCCCGCCCGCTGCAACAGCTGCTCAGGGCCTTCGACCGGCGCTTCGGGGCGGCGGCGGCCGTGCTGTACATCGGGGTTCTACGGCAGGTACGCCGGTACCTCACCGACACTGAGCTGAAAGCGGCCGTCGACGCTCGCGTGCGTGAGGCGGTGGCCGACGACTGCCGGGTACTGGTCGGACACTCACTCGGCTCGGTCGTCGCCTACGAGTACCTCCGGCAGAATCCCGGGCACGGAATATCGACCTTGGTGACCGTGGGATCGCCGCTCGGCCTGCGCATGGTGCGTGACCGCATCGCCGTACACGCTCTCGACGTGCCTGTGTGGGCGGCAGTGCGCGACCTGCGCGATCCGGTGGCCTGCGCCGGACCGTTGCGGGCGTGGTGGCCCCAGATCCGAGGCGACGACGAGCCGGAGGTGAACAACGGCGGTGATGCGCACGCGGCGGAGCGGTACCTCAGCCGTCGGGCGACGGGCGGCCTCGTGCTGCGCGGACTGCCGGGTCTCGTGGACGGCTGACCTGCACCGGGTCAGGCATCGCGGTACGCGTCCGCCGACGCGGCGGACGTGGGCTGCACGTTGAGTGCGCGCACAACAGCGGCGGGAGGAACCGCGCTGTTCGGTTCCTCGGGGGTGAGACGCAGCGATCGCGTTGTTCCCGGGGCCATATGGAACCATGAGTCCTCGGCACGGTAACCGGGCGCGGACACCACGACCCACTGGGCCAGTTCGTCGGCTGTGACAGCGATCTGCCAGCTGCCGCGCACGTACCGCAGCGTGCCGCGCAGTCCGCCTCTGCGGGCAGGCAGCGCTCGTCCGTCCAGCAGGACCACTTGTTCCGCCAGCAAGCTGTCGTCGGCAGCGGCGGTGAAAGCCAGGTGCAGCACGTCGCGGGTCCGGGGTCCGAACCGGTAGACGTGGTTGACATCGGTGAAGACGCCCAGAAACCGGTCGAGGTCGATCTCCGTCGCGCCGCGTGCGGCCACGGTCAGTGCGGCCTGCCGGTCGTCCAGCAGCATTCCCTGAGCGGTCCAACTCCTGACCGTGAGGTTGCCGGCCAACGGGGTGGCAGCATCGTTCACCACCGTCACGGTCGTTCCGTTCAGGCCCTCGTCGTGCACAAGGATCGCGGTGGGCGCCAGCACACGGCGCACGGCGTACCACGGGGCTTTGGGGCGGCCGTATGCGTCGACCAGCCCCCAGCCGGCACCCGGGAGCAGATCGCGCAGTGCCAGCACGATGGCACCGGAACAGGGGTCGCAGGGGCGCCGCCACCGGCTGAGGACCTCGGTCATGGCGGCGCACACAGCGGCCCGCCCCAGATCGAGATAGCGCTCGGGATCCGTGCGGCGTACCTGGGCGGGGTCGACGCCCAGCAACGTGCTGACGTAGTGGTCCCGGACGTCTTCGAAGTCCCAGGAAGCCGTCCGGTCCCGGGGAACGGCGGCCTTCCACTCGGGGTGATGGCCGGCTACGTACGCCCCGCCGAAAGCACGCAGTACGCTCTGCTCCTCGGGCGGGATGCTGAACGCGAGGCACTCGGCGGCGAAGCGGACACCCGCGACACGGATGTCGGACAGCGGACGCAGATAGGCGCCGACGCCGAAGTAGTGGGCGATGCCCTCCCCGGGGTGTGGGGGGAATGCCCCGCCCATGGGGGTCGAGGTGACGTACGGAACGTCCAACACGCTGGAGCGCAGCACCTTCGGAATGATCTCGGTGACGGCCCGCACCTCCCAGCTGCTGGGCGAAAGCCCCAGGAGGACGGGCTGCTGCTCGGTTTCGTTCCCCCCGCTGACGACCGCGGTGCTGGGCCTGCCGCCCAGTCTGTCCGCGAGTTCCGACACCTCGGCCGCGAGTTCTTCCGCGAAGTCGTCGTCGTCCGGGGGGTCCAGGGTGGCCAGCATGCAGTCCTGCCAGACCAGCATGCCGAGCTCGTCGCAGGCGTCGTGGAAGGCGGCCTCCTCGTAGAGTGTGCCGCCCACCAGCCGGATCAGATTGAATCCCGCTTCCCGGGCCTGCTGGACGCACTCCGCGGCCGCCTCAGGTGCGGTCTGCACCGAGAAGGGATCCGGAGGCATCCAGCACGTACCCGCGACGAAGACCGGCACGCCGTTCACCCGCAGCCCGAACGCGCCGTCGCCGTCCGTCGCCTCGACGGTACGGAAGCCGACCCTGCCCAGGAGGACGCGCACACCGTCGGCCTCGACCTCCACCGGATAGAGGGGCTGGTCACCGTGCGAATGCGGCCACCACCGCCGCACTCCTGGCAGGCTCACGCTCACCGTGTGGTGCGTGGGCGAGGCCGCTTCGCAGTCCACCACGACGTCCTTCACGTGCACACGGCTGCCGGAGGAGGCCGGGGGGACGGCGAACCAGATGTCCGCATCCAGGATTCCGGTGCTCCCCTCCAAACGAGTCCTCAGTCTTCGTCTCACCACGACAGGCCGGTCCAGGGGAGCCAGAGTCAGCGGACGCCAGGGCCCCACCACCGCGACCCCACCCGGCCATCCAGGAGCGCGGCCGAGCAACGAGGTGCGCAGGTGCCGCCATCCCTGGTGGGCGACGAGCGGGGACTTCCACCGCGGTCGCGGACGGCGGCGGCCCGCCACCACAGGCGTGGTGGCGGCGCATCGGACGACGACCTCGGTGGGCCCGGCCAGGCCTTCGAGCGGCACGCCCACGGACCGGAACATGTTCCGGCTGTGTACGACATGCTGTCCCGCGACCCACACGTCGGCGATGGTCGCCAGGCCGTGAAGGGCGAGCCACCAGCCGGCCGGCCGCGAGTCGAGATCGACGACGCACCGCCACCACCAGTCCTGGCCGTCGTAGTCCTCCGCTCTGGCTTTCCGTTCGCCGTAGGCGCGACGGACGGCGTCCGCCGCGGTGCCCGGAACCCGGGCAGGGATCCACGCGCCCTTTCGGGGCAGCGAGTCCGGGCCCTCGACCACGCCCGGTGCGGTGCCGAGCAGAGTCCATCGAGCGGTGGCGAGGAGGTCCGGGGCCGCGCCGAACGGGCCCGACGGCTCAGCCGGTGACATCGGCGCGCTCGTCGGCCGGATGCCGGGACCACACAGCCAGGTGCGCGGTGCCTTGCCCCCATGCTTCGGCCACCGCGTCCAGCACACCGTGCACGTCGCGGGTGCCACGTCGCCCTGCGCGCGCCAGCTTGAACTGCGCGCTCTTGGCCGCGGCGGCCGCCGAGGCGAACGCCGCTGCCGCGGGGGACAGCCGACCGGCCCCACGGTCGGCCAGCCAGGTGAGAGCCGAGGCGGCCAGTTCCGCATTGGCGCCGCACTGCCGAAGGCTGCCGAACGCGTACTGGTGGAAGGCGGCGATTCCCTGCCGGGCAAGCCACTGGGCGTCGGCCTCGACGCGCCGAGCGAGCCGGACCACCGGGTTGTCGGGGGGCCGCCGGCCGATGTGCTCCCGGGCGAGCTGCTTGGCGCACGTGGTCAGGTCGGCGTCACGGCGCACCAGACGATCCAACGTCACGACCTCGGCGTAGGGCGGCAGCATCCATCGGGAGTCGGCGACTCCGCTCTGCAGAACGGCGTCGCAGTCGGCACCGGACAGCTCCCAATAGCCCGTTCCGTGAAAGTACGCCAGCCGCCGTCCCGCGATGTCCACGGCGTTGGCGACGATCGTGGACTTCGTGTGCGTGCGTCGATAGGCGGTGCCCGCGGTGTCGGGGAGGAAGAACGCGTCGGCCTCCACGGTGACGAGCCGGCCCGCGGCGAGATGCTCCTCGATGTGCTGCCCCAGCGGGCGCCAGACGTTGATCTCCTCCACGTTGAGGCCGTAGAGCCGCCTGAGGTCCTCGACCGGGAATTTCAGAAAACGCCATTGATCGCCGATGAAGTCCGCCGACAGGGCGCAGACCGCCGCCGGAGTCGGGTCCAGCCCCAGGGAGTGGATGACCTCGATCCAGACGTCGAGACTGCAGTTGGTCTCCGTCCACACACGGTCGGGACTGTGCAGGGAATGCCGGGTGTAGGTCTCAGGGCGCAGGGAGATCACCGGTTTCACAGGAGCAGCGCCTTCCGCACGGATACGGGCCACCGCACGGGATCCATGCCGTGCGTGCCCAACAGGGCCAGTGTCAGCCGCTCCAGCCCGAAGCCCACGCACGCGGTGTGGGCGGGGGCGCCGCCGCTGCTGATTCCGAACGAGAGCCCGAAGTGGTCGCCGTGGTAGTTGCAGGAGGCCACCGCCCACGAGGTCCGCTGTCCATCGGTTCCGGTGTCGTGGAGCGGGACGGTCAACTCTGTTTTGGCGCCCGCGTCCAGTTGGTTGGCCGCGAGCAGTCGTCCCGCGCGTCCGAAAAACGGGTCGCTGGCAGCCAGCGGCGAGGCCGCCAGACCCAGCTCCCGCAGCAGGTCCACACCGCGCGCCCGCCATGTGTCGAGATGGGTGCGGGCGCCCGCGGCATCACCCAGATACACATACTCGCGCTGGCGGAATGTCTGCATGCGGAAGGGATCGCGGGACGGTTCCCGCCGGAAACACTGGGCGAGCACGTCGAGGACTCGTCCCCTCTCGGGCAGGTCGCCCCGCTGCAGGGCGTACACCGGCTGGCAGGCGGCGGGTACGAGCACCAGGCCGGAGGGGACCAGGGACGCCGTCCACTCGTCCTGCGCAGCCTCGTCCCCGACGTCGGCCGACGCCGAGCGGCGCCGTCGCTCGGCGTCGCGGAACGTGAACACCGCGCCGCCGAGGTGGGGAAAGGAGACGGGATATCCCGTTCTCGCGAAGTTCGCGGCCGGGTAGACGGGTGGCAGGCGCATGCTGGTCGCCCGCTGATCGGCTCCCCGCTCGGTGATGGCGTGCTGGACGCCTTCCACGATCGCCTCGAAGGCGGAGCCGTGGCCGTACACACCGTCGGCGCCCAACGGCAGCAGGTGCCCGCTCTTGACCAGGGCCGTGAGAAAGGCCGAGGACGGCATGTCATCCGCCATCACGCCTCCCCGGCGGCCAGCAGGAGCAGGGCGGTGTTGGCGGCTATCCGGTCGTTGTTCACCATCACCAGACCGCCGTACGCATCACGCAACAGGCGTCCCATCGAGTAGGGCCCGTCGTTCGCGTAGCCGGCCATGCCGGTGACGACCAGCGCGCCATGGACGACGTCCACCGCCAGCTCGGATGCCGAAACCTTCACATTGTTCGAGGCTGCGGCGGACCGAGGTTCTGCCAGTTCCTCCGCCGGCGTCTCGTCGATACGGCGTGCCTCGGAACGGACCAGAACAGCCAGGCGCTGGTGTTGTCGCGCCACTTCGACCAGTCGGTACCCACCCGGCGGAAGGGCGCCGGACGCGCGTCGCGCGCTCTCCCGGACGAAACGTCTGGCCTTGCCGAGGGCCTGTGTCGCGAGGCCCAACCATACGCAGGCCCACAGCACATGGGAGATCGGCAACATGGTCCGCGCCAGGATGTCCCCGAACCTGTCCTCCAGGACGTGGTCGAAGGGACCCTGACCGCGCAACCTGTACGGCGGTCCGCACGTACCTCGGAAGCCGAGCGTGTCCCACACGCCGGTTTGTTGCAGTTCGGGCCGTCGGCACAGAACGAGGACCTGGTCCGTGGGCGCGTTCGACGATCGGGCCGCGGTGACGAGGACGGCGTCGGCGTGGGCGCCGTAGGAGATCACCGGCACGTTCTTGTCCAACCGGAATCCCCCGGCCCGGCGTTCCAGCACACATCTGCTGGAGGAGGCGTCTTTGGCCGTTCCCGTCTCCGACGTCGCGGACGCGATCAGGAGTTGCCGCTCGGCCGTCTCCTGGAGGAAGAGACGCAGGGCGGCGCTGCGCGCGTGCCGAAGCAGGCACGCGACCTGGATCTGATGCATGGCGTAGATCAGCGCGGTGGAGGCGCACTGTTGAGCCAGCGCCTCGACAGCTCCTCCGATCTGCGCCACTGAGGCGCCGTCACCGCCCAGGTCGGAAGGCACCATGGCGGACAGCAGACGCGCCTCGCGCAGACCTGCCAGGGCCTCGGAGGGAAGACGCGCGTGACGGTCGACGTCGGCGGCGGCCGGTCCCGCCCACGTCCGAGCCACGAACGCCGCCCGGTCGACCACGTCGGATCGGCACGGCGCCGTCACAGCACGCCTGCCGAGCGCATCTCGTTCACAGCGGCACGCATGGCTCGGATGCTCGCGAACGTACTCTTGCGCAGCAGATGGTCGGCGAACTCGATGTCGCAGGCGTTCTCCAGCGCCAGCATCACGGTGACGCTGGCAAGCGACGTCATCCCCCGCTCGTACAGGTCGTCGGAGTCGGCGAGTTCGGCCACCGGCACTCCGAGACGCGCGTGTTCCTGGAGTACATGACGGATGACCGCGTCGTCGTCCGGCGCGGCTGCGGTCTGCGTCACGACGTGCTCTCCCCTCTTGCGCCGAGGTGCGTCCGCGGCCGTGGAACGTCGTTCCACGGGGTGAAGGAGAGCGCGCGTGGCCGCCGCTCCCGGGTTCGGTCCGGTACCGCTCTGTCGGGCTTTCGGATCACCAGGTCGTCCATGACGAGGACGTCCAGTGCGCTGCGGGCGAACGTCTCGAGGGCCTCGCCGCGAGACAGGACCATGGGGCGGCCCGCGAGATTGAAGGAGGTGTTCACCAGGCAGGGAACCCCGGTCAGGTCATGGAAGGCCCTCAGGATCGCGTGGAACAGCGTGTGCCGGGCATGGACCGCCTGTGGCCGCGTCGTTCCGTCGACGTGAACACCGGCCGGCACACCGGCCCGCATGGATTCGCGCACCGGCACAGCGACCAGCATGTAGGCGGAGGGCGCGGGAGCCTCTCCCTCGAAGTACTGACCCCAGTGCTCCGCGGGGACCGCGAGCGCCAACGGGCGCCAGCCCTCACGCCCCTTGAGTTCGTTCACCCGGGTGAGGGCTTCTCTGCGACGCGGATCGCACAGGATGCTGCGTGCGCCCAGGGCCCGTTGTCCGATTTCCGCACGGCCCTGCCACATGGCGACCACCAGCCCGTCGGCGAGGTGCTGCGCCGTCTTCTGCGCCAGGAGTTCCTGCGTGCACTGCTCCACGTTCCACTTCGACAGTCCGGTCCGCTCCTCGTGGCGGAGGGCGGCGGACCGCGGCGCCCAGAAGGCGTGGGGCATCCTTTCGGGCGGCCGCCACCGGGGGCCCCGCAGGTCCCGGTCCGCGAGGAGGGCGGCGCCCAGGCTGACGCCGGCGTCGTGGGGCACCGGGGGTATCCACAGGTCCCCGAACAGCCCGGACCTGCTCAGCCGGCCGTTGGCGGCGCAGTTCAACGCGACTCCACCGGCCAGCGCCAGCGTGTCGGCCCCGGTGATGCGTCGTGCGGCGCGAGCCAGGGCGAGGAGGGCCTCCTCCAGTCCGTCCTGGACGGATGCCGCGAAGTCGGAGTACGCCATGACGTCGGCGACCTGGGCTTCACGGAAGGGGAAGTTGGCCGTCCGGAAATGCGCCCGCAGGCGGCTCCTGCTCAGCGCGTAGTGCATCCGCACCGGTGCTTCGGCGGGCGGTGCGGCGCTGATGGCGTAGTCGTCGGCCTCGACGACCAGGGGTACGGACTGCCGGGGGCGGCCGTAGGCAGCCAGTCCCATCAGTTTGCCGGCCCCCCAGACCGTGAGACCGGCCCACTCCGCCGCCCAGCCGTAGAAATGGCCGAGTGAGTCCCGCGTACCCCAGGACTTGACCACGTCGATGCCGTCGGGGGTACCCACCGCCAGCGTCGTCGCGGCCGACTCCCCGCGGCCGTCCGCCACGATGACGGCGGCCGACGGCACCCCACTGGTGTAGAAGGCGCTGGCCGCGTGGGCGAGATGGTGGTCGTAGCAGCGGATGGGCACGGACCGGGAGCGGTCGGCGTTTGCCGGACCCAACAGCCAGGATCTGAAGCGATCTTCGTCGAAGTCCGCTCCCTCTGTCGCGGAGAGCCTGGGCAGGTCCCAGCCCACGGCGATCACGTCGAGCGAGTCCGGCCCAAGGCCCGCGGCCGCCAGACAGGAGTGCACGGCCTCGCCGGGGGACTCACCCGGCGCATAGCGGTTCCGGCTCAGCCTCTCCTGTTCGACCATCGCGACGAGAACCCCGTCCCGCAGCAGTGCCGCCGACCCGTCGTGGGGCCCGGTGTTCACACCGAGGACATGGACGGGGCGCCGTGTGACGCCCGCGAGGCCGGCCGTCGCGGTCTCCGTCTCAGGGCGGTCCGTGCTCATCCGAGGACCGTCTCCGCGGCGGACGACTCCTTCTCGGCGAGATGCTGCAGCATCCGGATCAGCCTCCCGCGATGGCTGGACCGCGCCGCCCCTTCGTGCTCGGCGAGCATGTGCAGCATGTACCAGGCGTCGGTCAGGTCCGTGAAGCACCCGGCCATCGAGCCGGCCGCACGGACGCCGTGAGCGTGCAGGTACTCGAAGAATCGACTTGCCTGGTAACGCTCCCCGGCCACCCGGCACACATCGATGCGTGCGTCGCTCTCCCGCGCCCACGCTGTGTACGCCCGCAGTGCCTGTTGCGAACGTTCGTGGGTGCTCCGCAGATGGGCGCGGACCAGGGTCAGCAAGTGGGCGGGCGAGTCGCTTCGATCGGGGTCGCGCAGGAGGGCGTAGAGCTTGTACGGTTCGGCCCGCCCCTCACAGGGGGCGGACCGCATCCGTTCGTAGCTCGGCGCGGGGAGGGCCATCACGTGCCTGCCCAGGTTCACGTCGACGATGCGGACCCACTCGGGCCCCCGCTCGACCACCACAACGGCGTGGACGACATGCCTGGAGCCGCTCTCGCCACCGGACGCAGGCGCAGGCAGGTGAAACGCGTCGACCTCCGTGAGGAACGGCACGCCCCTTGCCGACAGGTCGAGCTCTCTCGCCCTGGCGGCCTCAGCGGTGGCGAACGTCTGGATGGACACGACGATGCCGGTCGCCTCGGCCAGGACGTCGTTCCACGTCATGGAGCCGAAGAGCACCGCCCCTCCACGCCACCGCACTCCCCAGGCGAGACCGAGTCTCTCCCAGTACCCCGGGTGTCCCCGCAGGGCGAGCACGTTGGCGATCAACTGCCAGTGGCAGGTGGCGATCGGAGTGGTGTCGGTGTACGCCAGGTCGAGCGCGCCCTCGGCCTCAATCGTTGCGCCGAGCCGGTGTTCGTGACGACCGCTCACGACTCACCACGCTCCAGGAGATCCCAGACCTCTTCCCGCAGTCGTGTGACGGACAAGGAACGGGTGGCATTCGCCATTGTCTTGGCCGGCCACAGAAAGTTGAATTCCTCCTCCATATCCATCATCAGTGCCAGTGTCCGAAATGAGTCCAGGCCTGCGTCGGCGAGGGTCGTTCCGTCCTCGGGAACATCCTGTGCGGCCAATGCGGCCGTCAGCAGACGATGGAAAACGCGTTCGAACTGCGCCCGGGAGAGTGATCCGCCATTTCTCATCTGCGGCTCAATGGGTCATCTCGTCGAACAATTGGTCCTGCAGGCTCACGGCCAGCACATGGCGACCGGTACCGATGGCCATCTGTCCCTCCTTCAAGTCCACGGAATAGCCCGGAGAGGTTTGGGGAATCGCAAGTGACCGCTGGGTGGCGACATCCCACAACCGCACTGAGAGATCGTCACTGGCCGACGCGATGATCAGACGGTCCTGGAAGGTGTCCGCCGTAATGCCCCAGACCCCGTCGCTGTGTCGGCTCAGCGTCGCCAGCTGGCTGCCCGTGGTGTAGTTCCACACCCGGACCTCGCCGCTGGCGCTCGAGGCAGCCAGGACAGGCTGTCCGCGCAGCTCTCCGAACGCCACGTAACGCACGCCGCGCGCGTGGCCGTAGAGGCGACGCAGATGCTGGCCGGTGTGTGCGTCCCAGATCCAGACGCTTCGGTCGGTGCTCGCGGCGGCGATGACGGTCCGGTCTCCGCGGGTGTCGCAGGCGACCCCCCAGATCCGCTCCTTGGACCCCTCCAGCACCAGCAGCGTCTCGCCGGTTGCCACGTCGTGGACCCGGACGGTTCGGTCACGGCTGCCGGAGACCGCGACGAGCCGGCCGTCGACGACTCCTGCGGCCACGCCCCAGACGCTTCGCGTATGCCCGTGCAGCGCCCGGAATGGCGTTCCGTCGCGCGCGTCCCACAGCCGGACGAGACCGTCGTGGCCTCCGGACGCCACGAGCAGACGGTCGCCGAACGGGAGGGCGGCCAGGGACAGTACGCCCCCTTCGTGCCCGTGCCACCGCATGAGCAGCTCTCCCGTGCCGGCGTCCCGCACATGGATGGAACCGTCGAGTGACCCGGAGATCAGCGTGCGGCGTCCGTCCACGTCGGCGAAGGCGACACCACGTACCGGCCCGGCGTGGGTGTCCTTCGCCAGGACGGTCGACTCGCTGTTTCCCCACAGCCAGACGCTGCTGACCGCGTCGTCCGTGGGGGACTCGGGCGCCAGGCTCTCCCGGGTCGCAGGGTCCCAGACCCGGATGGAGCGGTCCGCGCTCGCGGACACCAGGACACTGCGGTCGTTGAGATCGGCGAAGGTGAGGGCACGGATTCCGCCGAGGTGCCCGGCGAGGACGGCCAGACGCTCGCCGGTGCGGCAGCTCCACAGCCGAATCGTCATGTCGGCACTGCCCGAGGCGATGACGGGTTCCCCGTCGACCCTGCCGAACGCCACGCACGTGGCGACGGCCTGGTGTTCGGTGAAGCGGTGGAGCTTCGCTCCGCTCACCGCGTCCCACACCCAGACGGATTCGTCGGAGTTCGCCGTGGCGAGGATCGACCTGTCGTCGACGGTGCCGACGGCCACACCGAGGATGCTGCCCGTCGGGCCGGTGAGACTGAGCAGGTTCTCCTGGCTGACGCGATGCCACACGCACACCGTGCGGTCCATGCCACCGGAGATCAGCGTCGGGACATCGCCGATGTCCGCCGCCGTGATACTCGCGACCGCGTCACGGTGGGCCCGTAGCTCCCTGACCAGGGAGCCCGTCGTGACGTCCCACGTCCGCAGGAATCCGTCCTCGCTGCCGCAGGTCACGAGGGGACTGTCCCCGTCCGTGTCGAACGTCAGACAGGTGGGTGCGGAAGGCGCGGCGATGCGCCGGACCAGGTTGCCCGACGTCATGTCCCAGAGGCGGATCGTGGCGTCCGCGCCACAGGACACGATGTGGTGGATCCCCGCGAAGCGGCCGATCCGAAGGCCTCGGATGGCACCGTGGTGGGCCTTGAACGCGAGGGAGACCCCACCGGTCGTGCCGTCCCAGACCTGAATGTGATGGTCGAGGGTGGCAGTCGCGATCAGCGGGCGGCCCCCGACCGGTGCGACGGCCAGCGCGGACAGGTCCTGTGAGCCGATGCGCGGCCGGGCGGGATGCGCGGCTGGACGGCCCTGGGCGAACTGCAGTTGCCATGGCTGAAGGGTCTGGCTCAGGACGTCGGCGTGCCACTGCACCGTCGGCTCTTCACAGGCGCACTCGAGGGCCAGGTTCGCGATCCGCTGGGCGAAGGTGCCGCCGACGCGGGACACACCGAGCCGCATGTACGATCTGGCGATCCCGGCACTGACGGCGTCACCGTGTGCGGCAATGGGAAACAATTGCGGAATGAGGCGCTCCGGCTCGGCGGCGCCGAGAAAACCTATGTCCCGCATCAAATCACCGAGAAGCTCACCGAACGACGCGTGCGTCGGCAAGTGCTGACGGATGTAACTGTTGACGGTGAGCCAGCCGAGACTTCCCTGTCTTACATAGACGGCGAGTAACTCCGCGATGCGGCGCTGAACATCCCGCTCGGAGTCCACCATCCGCCGCCTCTCCACCGTAGGCGCACCCGTCGAATGAATCGGCAGCTACGCAGCAGCGACTGTTGCTCCGCCCGAGAGAGCATCGTACGATTCCCCGGCGTTGCCCATCAAGACGTGGTGCCACCCAGGCTTCCGAGTGGCTGATGCCGGATGTTCGAGGCACGGTTGATCGAATATGGAGGGGGCGTCGTATGGACCCTCTCGTTGACTGGAGGTATGGCGCCCGCTCATGACGGATATTGATCACGAGGTCCTGCGGCGGCACTTTATCGCGATCACCACCGCCACCTACGGGGATCCGGTGTGGCCCGCGCTGCCCGGTGTGCGGGACGAAGTCGCCACCCTGAAGAAGTGGCTGTGTTCGGGCGCCCTGGCTGAACGTCGATTCGAAGAGCGCTGGCCCGAGTTGGCAGGCGATCCGCCCGAGGCCGAGGTGCGCGGCCGGTTGACGTCACTTGTCCGCGAACGGGCGTGGACCGACGCCGATGCCGCCGTCGTCTTCGTCTCCGGCCACGGCGTCCAGGCCAACGGCACGCACTATCTGGTCTTCAGCGACAGCGACAGCGACATGGTGTCGTCGACGGCGCTGCGTACCTCCGATCTGATCGCATGGCTCGCCGACACTCCCGTCCAGCACCTGCTCCTCATACTCGACGCGTGCTTCGCGGGCGACGTCGCGGGTGACGCACTCAGACTGAGCAATGGGTTGGGTCGGCAGTGGCTGGTACTTCCCAGTGCCACACGCGAACAGCGGGCCGTGGAAGGGGCCCTGACCACCGCCATCGCCCGGTTCCTGAAAGAGCTGCGCGAACCGGAGGGCCGGCGCTACGGCGAGGGCCCCTACATCGACGTGGCCGACTTCCTCCAGGACGTGCAGAAGTTGCTGGGTGACGAGCAGTCACTCCATCCCCTGTACGGCAGCCGCCTTGCCGGGCCGCACGTGTGTCTGCCCAACCCTCACCACACACGCGAATTCGTTTTCGAACTGGACGCCCACCACCAGGAACTGGCTCTGCCCCGGGAGGATTTGGAAGCCCACTGGTCGCCCCGCTCGCGGGGAGTGGCCACCGCGGAGGAGCCGGGATGGCTGTTCACCGGGCGCCGTGCGCTGATGCGCAAGCTCATAGCGGCGGCATCCGGCGAGCCCGGCGCGATGATCGTGACCGGCGGCGCGGGCAGCGGCAAGTCCGCCGCACTGTCCCGGCTTGTCACATTGAGCGACAGGCACTTCCTGGACCGCTACGCCCAAGAGGTCGAGCTGATCCCGGCGCCTCTGCGGCCGCAGGTGGACGCCGTGGACGTTGCCGTCCTGGCCACCGGAAAGCTGCACAGTCGAGTTCTCTCACAGATCTGCAAGGCGCTCCAGGTGCCTGTCGACAGCGCGACCGAGCCCACGGTCGACGAGCTCCTCACCGCCTGGCACGGTTGGCTCAAGACCCACGGCAGGCCCGTGACCATCGTCATCGACGCGCTCGACGAGGCAGCGGATCCGGAAACCCTGGTCCGGGAGGTCCTTGCCTACCTCGAGCCCGATCCGGCCGCGCCGCAGCTGCGGCTGTTGGTGGGCGTCCGCTCGTTGGCCGCCACGGACGGCACGCGGACTGCCGGCACGGTGCAGCCCGAGGCGCAGGTGCTGGCGGATCTCACCGAGAAGCTGCTGGCCGCGAAACGCGTCTCCGTGGACGAAGAGCCCTGGTGGGATCAGCGTGACGTGGTCTCCTACGTACACGAGATCCTTCTGCGAACCCCCGGTTCCCCCTACGCCGAGGCGGAGGCGGAGATCGCGTCCTCCGTGGCTCGTGCGGTGGGCGAACGGGCCGGACGATCGTTTCTTGTGGCGCGGATCACCGCCAAGTCATTGGCCGACCGCGGCAAAGTCGTTCTCGCTGACGACGAGACCTGGCTCAGGGCACTCAACGACGGGCTGGTCGGAGTCTTCCGGAACGACCTGCGCGACAGTCTGGGAAATCCGGCCGAGCGCCGCCGCGCCCTCGTCCTGATGCGCGCGGTCGCCTTCGCCCTGGGATCAGGCATTCCCTGGCGGGGGATCTGGCCCTTGATGGCGCACGCGGTGGACGACGACGGCGACCACTACGGTGACAGCGACATCGCCTGGCTGCTGGGCACCCGCCTGAGCGCCTACCTGGTCACCGACCGCAGTGACGGCACGACGGTGTACCGGCTCTTCCACGACCTCCTGCGCACCACGCTCAAGCACCGCTGGCAGGATCTCCTCACCGACCGTCTCCCCGCCGGCAAGGCCGTCGACGGGTAGCGCGGGCCCGCGCGTCGCTGGATCACTCGCTCCGGAACGGCACGTGCCCGCCGTCGCGGTCCCGTGCTGTCGCGCCCACGCCTGCCCGGCCGTGACCGGCCCGGTCATCACCCGGCGTCGACCGAGTCCGGCTACTTCGGATGTTCGCCCACGGCGCGGGCCGCCGTTCGCCAGGCCGTCGTGACCGCGAGCCGGGCGGCCGTCGTCCCGCTCTCCGTCTCCGCGGGCAGACGCATCGGGGCGCCGAGGTGGACGTGGCAGTGCGGGCGCCGGACGGGGGCCGTCAGCGTGCCCGCCAGCTGCTTGGCCGCCGAGCCCGACGCGATCCGCCGGGCGCCCGCGTGACCCACCGGCACGACCAGCGCGCCGGTCGCCTGCGCCAGGCGGGCGAGGCCGGTGCGGAACGGCTCGGGCGCGGTGGCGGCCGCGTCCCTGCGGCGCGGCAGCCCGCCCTCGCCGTAGAGGAGCACGTGCCGGCCGCCGGCCAGGGCCTCGGCGGCGGCGTCGAGGGCCAGCGCCGCGTGCGCCGTCCGGCGGCGGACCGGTATGTGCCCTTCGCGGGACAGCGCCCTGCCGAGCAACGGGATGCGCCACAGGCCCGCAGTCGCCATCACCACCGGCTCCAGCTCGTACCGCCGCAGAGCGGTCATGACGACGGCCGGGTCGGCCACGGAGTCGTGGTTGGCCACGAAGATGGTCCCCGCGGGCAACCGCAGCTTGATCTCGCTGGTGACGGTGAGCCGCCCGAAGAACGGCGTCAGGGCGATGACGGCACGGCTGAACACGGGAGCCTCCGGTGTGGGCGGTCGGGGCCCCAGTGTCGTGCGACGGGGACGGCCCACGCCTGAGTACGGCTACTCAGATCCCGGCCGGCGCGCGCCGGTTCCGCGGTGTTCGGCGCCTGGTCGGGGGCATCCGCAGAACAAGAGACACCGCACGAACCGATACCGAGCACGAACCGATACCGAACGGCTGACACCGAACCGACACCGAACGAACCGACACCCGAAGGGACGGACCCATGCTCGCCATCATCTCGGCGGTGCTGTTCTTCTTCGCCTTCCTGATCAACGCGGCGGAGATCTCGACCAACGACACCTTCACCTCCACCAATGTCATGCTCCTCGGCCTGACGGCGCTCGCCCTCCACCTCGCGGGAGTCGGCAGCGGCTGGTCGGTGCGCGGTCGCCGACGCTGAGCGCACCTGCGGAAAACCGCCCCGTACTGTCGTCCCGTACTCGCGGACAGTCGCTCCCACAAGGGAAGATGGGACCGCAGGCCAATGGTCAACCGATGTGGAGGAGCGGGCACATGCAGCACGAGCGAGCGGGCCGAACGGCCGGCCCCGAGGATCTCGTCGACGTCGCCCGGCTGGTCACCGCGTACTACGCGCTGCACCCCGACCCGGCCGACCCGCAACAGCGGGTGGCGTTCGGCACCTCGGGACACCGGGGATCGTCGCTGAACACGGCGTTCAACGAGGACCACATCGCCGCGACCAGCCAGGCCATCTGCGAGTACCGCGCCGCCCAGGGCACCGACGGCCCCCTCTTCCTCGGCGCCGACAGCCACGCCCTGTCCGAGCCCGCCAGGGTCACCGCCCTGGAGGTGTTCGCCGCCAACGGAGTGACGGTGCTCGTCGACAGCGCCGACGGCTACACGCCCACGCCCGCCGTCTCCCACGCGATCCTCACCCACAACCGGGGCCGCACCGCCGCCCTCGCCGACGGCGTGGTCGTCACCCCGTCGCACAATCCGCCCGCCGACGGCGGCTTCAAGTACAACCCGCCGAGCGGGGGACCGGCGGGGTCGGAGGCCACGTCCTGGATCCAGGACCGGGCCAACGAGATCATCGCGGCCGGTCTGAAGGACGTCCGGCGCGTCCCCTACACCCAGGCCCTCGCCGCGCCCACGACCCACCGCTACGACTTCCTCGGCACGTATGTCGCCGACCTGCCGAACGTCCTCGACCTGGACGCGATCCGCGCCGCCGGCGTCCGGATCGGCGCCGACCCGCTGGGCGGGGCGTCGGTCGCCTACTGGGGCCGGATCGCCGAACAGCACCGCCTCGACCTCACGGTGGTCAACCCGCTCACCGACCCCACCTGGCGTTTTATGACGCTCGACTGGGACGGCAAGATCCGCATGGACTGCTCGTCGCCGTACGCGATGGCCTCGCTCATCGAGCGGCGCGACCAATTCGACATCGCGACCGGCAACGACGCCGACGCCGACCGGCACGGCATCGTCACCCCGGACGCGGGCCTGATGAACCCCAACCACTACCTGGCCGCCGCCATCGCCTACCTCTACGCGCACCGCGAGCAGTGGCCGGCCGACGTGGGCATCGGCAAGACGCTGGTGTCGTCGTCGATGATCGACCGGGTCGCCGCCGACCTCGGGCGCCGGCTGGTCGAGGTGCCCGTCGGATTCAAGTGGTTCGTGGACGGTCTGGTCGACGGATCGCTCGGCTTCGGCGGCGAGGAGTCGGCCGGCGCGTCCTTCCTGCGCCGCGACGGCTCCGTCTGGACCACCGACAAGGACGGCGTCATTCTGGCGCTGCTCGCCTCCGAGATCACGGCCGTCACCGGGAAGACGCCCTCCGAGCACTACGCCGGGCTGACGGACCGTTTCGGCGCGCCCGCCTACGCCCGCATCGACGCGCCGGCCACGCGGGAGGAGAAGGCGCTGCTCGCCAAGCTCTCGCCCGCGCAGGTCACCGCCGACACCCTGGCCGGGGAGGCGGTCACGGGCGTGCTCACCGAGGCCCCGGGCAACGGCGCGGCCGTCGGCGGCATCAAGGTGACCACCGCCAACGCCTGGTTCGCGGCCCGCCCGTCGGGCACCGAGGACGTCTACAAGATCTACGCCGAGTCCTTCCTCGGCCCGGACCACCTCCGCCGGGTCCAGGACGAGGCCAAGGACGTGGTCGACGCGGCCCTCGCCGGCTGAGGCGGGGGCGACCGGGTCGCTACGCGGCGGCTCAGGAGGCGGGCGGCGCGGTGCGTGCCCGGAGGCGGCGTACCGCGCCCCCCGACAGGCGCGGTGCCGTGCCCGGACGGCGGCCTCCGCGGGGCCCACGACCACGGTGTCCATGCGCAGCGCTCCGGGCTCGGCCGGGAGCGCGGCGGCCAGGGCGTGGAGCAGGTCGGCCCGGTGGACCTGGAGACAGGGCGCCCCGAACGCGTCCTCGCCCGCGCGCAGCAGTCACTGGGTGACCGCCCTCGCGCTTTCGGGCCACTATCATCCTGTAAAGGTAAAATAAGAGGTTTGTCCGTTTGGGCTGCCCGCCCGACGAGCTGCCGTCCTGCCGGAGTGATCCATGTCCCGCAAGCGCCCCACGGACGACGGCGACGAGCTGCTGGCCAGACTCGGTTCGCTGACCGCCCAGGCGCGCGAGCGCGCGGAGCTGCAACGCTCCCGCGTCGAGCTGGCCCTCGCCCTCCAGCGCGGCATGCTGCCCAGGGACCTGCCCGTGGCCCCCGGCTACCGCCTGGCCGTGAAGTACGCGCCCGCCTGCTACGGCCTCAACGTGGGCGGCGACTGGTACGACGCCTTCACGATGCCGGACGGACGCATCGGCCTGTCCATCGGCGACGTCCAGGGCCACAACATAGAAGCGACCGCGTTCATGGGGCAGGTCCGCGTCGGCCTGCGCGCCCTCGCCTCCGTCACCGGCGAACCCGGCGAGCTCCTCGCCCGGACCAACGACCTGCTCCTCTCCCTGGGCAGCGAGCTCTTCGCCACCTGCACCTTCATGCGGCTCGACCCCGCCACCGGGGTCCTGGAGAGCGCCAGGGCGGGGCACATCCCGTGCGTGTGGGCCACGGCGGACGGCAAGTCCGGCGTCGCCGAGGACGAGGGCGGACCGCCCCTCGGGGTCCAGGAAGGCATGGACTATCCCGTCACCCGGTACCGGCTCACCAAGGGTGGGGTGTTCGTCCTGCTCACGGACGGTGTGGTGGAGGGGCCGACGCTGAGCGTCGAGGAGGGCCTGGACCACGTCGTACGGCTCGCGGGCGTGGCAGCCGTCGCGGGCATGTCGGCGGGCTCGCTCGCCGCCGCGGTGATCAAGGGCGCCGAGCGCGTGGGGCACGAGGACGACGCCGCCGTGCTGGTCGTCGGACACGACGGGCTGGTGGGTCCGCAGGTCCCCCGGGTTCAGCCATAGGGCCGGAACCCCGCCCCGCTCGCCTCGCCGACAGCGCCGCACCGGTGTCTGATGGCTGCTGTGGTGGGTACCCCGGATCTGCGCCGATCAGCCGTCTTCGCCATCGAGACGCTGGCCGTCGCCCTCAGCTACTACGCGGCGGGGCGGCTGGGGCTCATGCGGGAGCTCGTCGTCGAGGGCGCCGTCTTCACCCCCATCTGGCCGCCCACGGGCGTGGCCGTGGCCTGTCTGCTGATCTTCGGGCTCCGCTCCTGGGCCGGCATCGCCTTCGGCGCCCTGCTCGTCATCTTGTCCCTGACCTCGCTGCACTTCGCGGTGATCGGCAACCTGGTGGGCAACACCGCCGCCCCCGTCTGCGCGTACCTCATGCTCCGCAAGGTGGGCTTCCGCAACGACCTCGCCCGGTTACGCGACGGCCTCGCCCTGGTGTTCCTGGGCGCCCTCATCGCGATGCTGCTCAGCTCGACCGTCGGCGTCGGTCTGCTGGTGCTCACCGACCGGCTCGACGCGCACAGCTTCTGGCCCGTCTGGTCGGCCTGGTGGGTCGGTGACGCGATGGGCGTACTGATCGTCACTCCGGTCCTGCTCGTGCTGCACCGGGTGCGCAGGCCCCTGCGACTGTCGCGTTGGAAAGAAGCCTCGGGCATGGCCCTGATCGCCTGCGTCCTCGTCCCGCTGGCCACGCAGAGCCCCGTCAGCCTGCTGTTCCTCGTCTACCCGCTGCTGATCTGGGCGGCCCTGCGCTTCCAGCTCGCCGGCAGCATGCTGTGCGCCCTCTTCACCTCGGTCATGGCCACGATCGCCGCGACGGACGCGGGCGGCCCCTTCGAACGCCTGACCCGCGTCGAAGTGATGATCAAGCTCCAGGCCTTCAACGGGACGATGGCCCTCACCGCCCTCCTGCTCTCCGCGGTGATCACCGAGCAGCACAACACCAGACGCTCCGTGGAGCGCGCCTGCCAGGAACTGGTCGAGGTCCTGGAACACCTCACCGCAGAAGACGCCCCGCCCGGCCGGCCCGCTAAGGACGCCGAGGACTGAACGGCGGCGCCCGGCACCCTCTCGAAACCCGTCGACCGCCCCCGGGTCCGCGACAGTTGGCCGCCATGACCTCGGTGGTGGAGGCACAGGGAAGGCGACTGGGACAGGGCGCCCGGGTCGCGGCCGGCCTACAGCTCTTCGCCGGCCGCGAGGACTCGCGAGGCAGGCCGCCCCTGCCTGGCGAGCGGGCCGTCCGCCAGCACCGCCTGTGTCACGCCGGGCCGACCATCACCGTCGGCGTCGGTTCCGCGCACGAAGAGACCCTCGGCGTACGCGCGCCGGCCGACCGGGCGGCCGAGCACCGGACGTACACGTGCGCGCTGCCGTCGCGGACTCCGACGGCGACGGACGGACGCCCTCGTCGTCGCCGCCGGGAAACGACAGGCGGGCGACGCCCCGACCCCGTCGAAGGTCTCCGAGCTCCGGCGGGGCCCCTCCCCGACACCGGGCGAGGCCGGCAGGCCCGGCATCTCGCCATGGGGGCCGCGAAGGACATCGCCGTCGCCGACCACAACCACGACCGCTACCCGGAACCGGCGGCGCACACCCACAGCGGCGACGGCGTCTACGAGCTCCGGGCCCGCCTCGGCGACCGGGCCGCCGCGCTTGTGGCGACACCGGGAGGAAGCACACCGTCGACGCCCCCGCCACGGGCTACCACCCAGGGGGCTTCGTCACCCAGCCCGGCCTGGATGCCTTCTACCCGCCCTGCGCAGCGAGCAGCACGACCGTCGGGCCGGTTCCTCAGGCCGGCTCGACGTGATGGCGGGCAGTCGACCAGTTCGCCGCCGCCGAGGAGTGGGCGGGCGGGTCCGCCTCGGCCCCCGCGGCACCAGGTCCGCCGAGAGCCGGAACGGGCTCTCGTATCCGATCGGGATGACCGCCGTGCGGATGGCGCTGCCGGATCCAGGCACCGTCGTAGAGGCGCCGAACTGGAGACCGCACTTCTGGAGGCGGTCTGGCGCGAACTGGTCGCGGTGGGCTACGAGAAGCTGACGTACGAGGCGGTGGCCGACCGGGCCGGCACGAGTCGTCCGGTGCTCTACCGCCGCTGGCCGTCGAAGCGGGAGCTGGTCCTGGCCGCGCTGGCCCATCAGGCGCCGCCCCTGCCCGACGGGCCACCCGACACCGGCGACCTGCGCGGCGACGTCCTGGCCCTGCTGCGTCTCGTCGTCGCACGCACGCGGGAACTCGCCCCTGTGCGCGAGGTGCTCGCCGCGGAGGAGGGGCGGACGACGGAGCTGTCCGCCTATGTGGCGTCACGCAACCAGGGGCCGGGCCACGACTGGATGCGGACGGTGCTGGAACGGGCGGCCCGGCGCGGCGAGATCGACCCCGTCGAGTCCCTGCCCGACCGGCTGGTCACCTTGCCGGTGGTGCTGGTCGTCCACGATCTCTTCATGGCCCGCCGCACGCCCGCGGACGACGAACTGGAAGAGATCGTGGACCGGTTGTTCCTCCCGCTGATCGGCCACGGGAGCAACCGCCCGACCGGTCAGTGACCGCCCGAGGGGCGGTCGCAGCCGGTGTGGTCGGGGTAGCCGCCGAAGGCGTCCGCCTCGGTGGCCGCGCGGTTCATGGTGCCTTCCAGGCACATCGGTTGGCCGTCGACGAGGAAGCTCACCCCGGTGGGGCCGTTCTGGTACGCCTGCACGCTCCCGGCGGAGTAGCCGAGGCCGGTCAGCGCGCCGCGGGTGCTGTCCGGGGCGAAGTCGCCGCGCTCCCGCAGCGGTTCGAGGGCGGCCTCGATCCGCCGGGCCGCCGCGAGCCCGTCGCAGCGCAGCTGGCCGTGCAGGGGGATGGGGACCATGAAGCCATGGTTCTCGGCGTAGTGGTCGCCGGGTTCCGCGGCCGGGGCGGAGGGCTCCGCCGACGGCGTCGGGCTGGGGCTCTCGCCGGGACACGGGAAGTCCACCGGCGCGCTCGGCGTCCGGGCCGTGGCCCGCGCGGACGCGTCGGCGCCGGCGTCGTCCCCGGCCCGATCGGTTCCGCACCCCGCGGCGACCAGCGCCAGTACCGCCAACAGTGGCATACCGAGCCGGACTTGGGTCCGTCTGCTCTTCGTCATGCACTGATCCTCGCGCCCGTCGCGGTGGACGGCATGAGTACCCCTACTCATGGGGACGAACGGCCAGGTGCACCCGGCGCACGGCTCAGACCCGGATGAGTAGCGGCACTCATGCCGGCCGCCGGACCCCGGGAGAACGTGGAGCAGTCGCCTCCCCACCGTTCGACGACGGGGAGGGACGCCACCCGCCCCGACCGACGGAGGACACCGTGAACATCGCTCGACGCTTCCGCCCGCTCTACGCCCCGGCCACGGACAACTGGCTCTCCCGCGCCTACCTGGCCCTCGTCGGCGCGGCCGTCGCGTTCGTGGTGTTCGACACCGTGTTCGTCTCGCACCCCGACGCCTCCATGGCCGGCGTGGTCCCCTGGCTGCTGACCGCCCCGCTGAGCCTGCTGCTCACCCTCCTGCCCGACACCGTCCTCGACGGCGCCGGCTCGTTCCTGGTCCTCTACGTCGTCGGGATCGCGGTGTCCGCCTTCGTCAACGCCGCCTTCCTCGGCGCCTGCCTGCACCGGCTCCGCCCTACGCCGCCGCGCTCCGCGCACCACGCCTGAGACCGGCCACGGCGGACGCCCCTCGGTGCTGTCGGCGGTGCCGGTAATGTGACCGCCGTGATGGTGGGCGCCGAAGAAACCCGGCTCGTCGTACTGCGCGGCAACAGCGCCTCGGGCAAGTCGTCGGTGGCGGCCGGTCTGCGCGACAGATTCGGTCGCGGTCTGGCCCTGGTCGAGCAGGACAACCTCCGCCGGGTCGTGCTGCGCGAGCGCGACCGCCCCGGCGGGGCGAACATCGGCCTGATCGACGCCGTCGCCCGCTACGCGCTGAACGCCGGGTACCACGTCGTCCTCGAAGGCCTCCTGTACGCCGACCGTTACGGCGACATGCTCGCGCGGCTGCGTGAGGACCACCGTGGCCCGACCCGCGGCTACTACCTCGACGTGCCGTTCGCCGAGACCCTGCTGCGTCACGCCGGCAAGCCGATCGCCCACGAGGTCGGCGAGGCGGACCTGCGCGCCTGGTATCGGCGCCTCGACCTGCTGCCGGGCGCCGTCGAGACCGTCATCGGCGCCGACAGCACCCTCACGCAGACCGT
Source organism: Streptomyces sp. NPDC031474 (assembly GCF_055581185.1). Classification (NCBI taxonomy): domain Bacteria; kingdom Bacillati; phylum Actinomycetota; class Actinomycetes; order Kitasatosporales; family Streptomycetaceae; genus Streptomyces; species Streptomyces sp. NPDC031474. Next base: position 192,687 of record NZ_JBVIJX010000016.1, on the reverse strand, counting down.
CGACCGCATCATGCGCGACACGGGCCTGGACCGCCTTCCCGCCCGGGAGCACTGACGTCCGCCGCCGGGAGGACGGCCGGCGGTCGTCGTCACTCCTCGGCCTCGAGCACCTCCGCCAACCGCGAGACGGCCCTCAGGTCCGGCAGGGCGTCGAGCGAAGCGACAACCTGGTCGCTCGCGAACGCGCGCTGTGCCGCCGTCACGGCCGGATCGACGGCCTGCTCGGCCTGGACGCGGACGTAGTTCAGGGACGTCGCGAAGAGCATCGAGAACGAGTCCAGCCCTTTGACGACCGGACCCCCTCCGGCATCCCGGTACGCCCGCATCAGTCGCCGGGCGCAATCGGCGTCGAACCGGTTCTGGCCCGACCACACGTACACGGCCTGCGCGAGCTCTCGCCCCGCCGAGGTCGCCCCGGCGTTGTCCCAGTCGAGGAGAACCGGTCCGGACCGGCCGACCAGCACGTTCTGGGGCTGCACATCGAGATGCGACGTCACCAGGTCGGCGCTGCCGGACGGAGTGACATGGGGCGCGAGTTCCACGGCCGACGTGGCGATGAACCGGCCCAGCGAGTCAGCCCACGGCATGCCGGCCCGCCGGACCTCCTCGTGGAGTCTCGCCCAGTCGGCCTCCCCGGGACACTGCTCGTACCAGGAATCGGGCGCGTCGTGCGGGCCCGCCCCGGCCGTGTGCAGCAGGGCCAGGGTGCGGCCGCACCAGTTCAGGATCTCCGGATCGGACGCGTCCGCCCGACTCCCGTCGACCCACTCGTACAGCTTCACGGCGGACCCCTCGGGTGAGGGGTCGAGCCGTGAGACGTAGGCGCCGTCGCGGTTCGGCAGCAGCCGTGGCGAGGCGATTCCCCGCTGCTCCGAGGCGTCGCGCAGCGCGGCCTCCCGGAGCACCTGCCCTTCGTCACAGCCGAAGAGAAGCTCCTTCACCGCCCAGGACGAGCCGTTCCCGGACAGCTTCCAGATCTGCCCCAGCGCGCCACGGGTGACCGGTTCGACGGTCCACGGCCCCGCGCCGAGCGCATAGGTGTCCGCGATGATGTCGGCCATGTCCTGCATGCAGGTGCCTTTCGAAGCCACGGATTCCCGACCGGACACCGTGCCGCGTAGCGGCACAGCGCCCAGTCAGGGAAGGCCGGAATCCTCGGGATTCAGCCCGAGGAGCAGGTCAAGGCTTGATGCCGACCGCCGTCCAGAGGCTGACCTCGGCGTCCGTGGCCTCGACAGGGCCGTCCGGGCGCCAGCGGTGGCCGACCGTGACGCCGGGGTCGAGGAGCTCCAGGCCGTCGAAGAAACGGGCGACGTCGCTCTGCGAGCGGAACTGCACCGGAGTGCCGGCGCCCGTGTAGATGTCGGTGACCTTCTGCCAGGTGCCCGGGTCGAAGTCGGGCGTGCAGTGGCTCAGGGCCAGCGCGCTGCCCGAGGGGAGCGCGGCCAGCAGCCTGCCGACGAGCCCGTACGGGTCCTGGGCGTCGGTGACGAAGTGCATGAGGGCGTTCAGCGACAGGGCCACCGGCCGGTCCAGGTCCAGCACCTCGGCGAGCGCGGGCGCGTTCAGCAGCGCGTCGGGGTCGTTGACGTCCGCCTCCAGATAGGTCGTGCGGCCCTCGGCCGTGCTGCGCATCAGGCGTTCCGCGTACTTCAGGACGAGCGGGTCGTTGTCGGCGTAGACCACCCGCGCCTCGGGGACGACCGACTGGGCGACCTGGTGCAGGTTCGGCTCGGTGGGAATGCCGGTGCCGATGTCCAGCCACTGGCGTATGCCGTGCTCCCGGGCGAGGACCCGGGTGGCCCGGTGCATGAAGGCGCGGTTCTCGCGGGCGCATGTGAAGATGCCCGGGTAGGCCGCCGCGACGGTCTCGGCCGCCTGCTCGTCGACCTCGAAGTGGTCCTTGCCGCCGAGGTAGTAGTCGTACATCCGCGCGGAGTGCGGCCTGCTGGTGTCGATGTCCCGCGCGGCGTTCGAGGTGCTCATCCTGTGCCTTTCGGTGGGTCCGTGGGGGGTGTCGGGCGGTCCGGGCCACAGGTGGCCGGTTCCCGCCCGTCCGTGCTGGGGCGCGCCCGGTGTCAGCCGGCGGCGAGGTGGTCGGCGAGGCCCCGTTTGACGCCCGCGACGAACGCGGCGATCTCCTCGGGGGTGTAGATCAGCGCCGGACCGGCGGGATCGGTCGACTGCCGCATCGCCACGCGGCCGTCGGCGAGCTGCTTCGTCTGCACGCACTGGCCCCCGTTGGGGCCGCTCCACGGGGACTCCCAGCCCTGCTCGCCCAGGTCGGCGGCGGGCATCCCGTTGTAGACGTGGTGAGCGTGGTGAGCGTGCGGAACGCGGTGGACGCGGCCGTCCATGCCGCCGGTGCCGGTCATGAGTACTCCTTGCGCATCCGGTTCAGGAGTGACCTGCTGTCCGTGTCCGAGGTCAGCAGGGACATGCGGTTGTGGGCCTCCAGATGCGCCGCGACGTCGGAGCGCTGGTCCAGGTACACGGCGCCGGAGAGGATCTCGGTGTAGACGATGTCGGGCAGTTCCGGTTCCCCGAACCGGAAGTACGTGAACGGCGCGCACGCGCCCACGTGGGCGCCGGCGGTGAACGGCACGACGTCGACGCTCACGTGCTGGAGTTCCGAGACCTCCAGCAGCCGGTCGATCTGCTCCCGCATCACCTCGGGACCGCCCACCACCCGGTGCAGCACGGCCTCCTCCATCACCACCCACAGCGTGGGGGCGCCGGCTCTGTCCAGCAGGCTCTGGCGGCGCAGCCGCAGGTCCACGCGCCGGCGCAGGTCCTCGTCGCGGTCGTTCGGGAAGCCCCCGCCGAGGACTGCGCGCGCATACCGGGGCGTCTGCAGCAGCCCCGTGACGTAGTGGGGTTCGTAGGCGCGCAGCGTCCTGGCAGCGGTCTCCAGGCTGACGTAGGCGCTGAACCAGTTGGGCAGCACATCGCGGTACGGGTGCCACCAGCCGGGCTCGTTGGCCCGCTCGGCGAGGGCGACGAACTCCTCGATCTCCTGCCGGCCGGCCCCGTAGAGCGCCAGCAGGATCTCCACGTAGAGCGGCTTGAGGCCGACCTCCGCCTTCTCCAGACGGCGGATGGTCAGGGGCTTCACCCGCAGGGCATGCGCCGATTCCTCCAGCGACACCCCCGCGTTCTGCCGCCGCTCCTGCAGCCGCCGGCCGAGGATCATGCGCAGCACAGTGGGCGCGCTGGTGCTGCCCGTGCCCGAACGGCCTTCGCTCACGCCCACCTCCTGAGGGATTGTCACCGCCATGAGTCTGACAGCGGCTCGATGACGCGACCAGACGGATACCGGCTTGTTGAAATTATCAGGCAGTCGGTTGCAGCTTGAACTTGGGTGCGAGCATAGTTACTTGTGTGAACCGCGCCGCCGAACACGAGCGTTCCCCCCGTCAAGCTCCAGCACCCTCACCGGAGTTGGTCCGCCCGGACGTTCACGGTGCCGTGTGGCCCGTACGGAACACCCTCTCCTCGTGGGCCCCTTACTCACCTTCCCCGGCCTCTGGCTGCTCCCGCCCCCCACGGAAGGCGATCGCCGTGTCCCCCCACACGACTTCCTCCCCCCAGCCCTTGGACACCTGGAGCCCCGACCGGACGCATTGGCTCGAACTCCCGGCCCACCGCTCCAGCGTGTCGCTGGCCCGCCGTTCCATGAACGAACGGCTGGCCGCCTGGCGGCTGCCGGGCGAGCTGTGCGCGGACACCGTCCTGCTCGTGTCCGAGCTGGCCACCAACGCCGTACGGCACACGCTCGGCAACCGGTTCCTGTGCGGCGTCGGGCTCGTCACGGCCGGGTGCCTGCGCCTGGAGGTGCACGATCAGGACCGTACGGGCCGCGGCCTGCCCCGCTGCGAGCCCGGACCGGACGACGAGGGCGGCCGCGGACTGCTCCTCGTGGAGCAGCTCGCCGAGGCCTGGGGAGTCGACCGGTCCAGACTCACCGGCGGCAACGCGGTGTGGGCGACCTTGACGGGCTGAGCGGCCTCACCGTTGGTGCGGCGGCCGAACTCAGGTGCCGAGAGGCGTCAGTTCGGCCAGCAGCAGGGTGCGGTCGTCGGAGCCGGCCGTGCCGGAAGGGGCGTGCAGCAGCCGACGGCACAGGGACGGCAGCGCGTCGTCCGCGTCGCCGTGCACGGGTTCGACGGCGGCGGCCGCGTCCACCGTGCGCGCGAGGCGGGTGATCTCCTGGTCGATGTCGGCGTCGCGGGACTCCACCAGACCGTCGCTGTAGAGCACGAGCAGCACCGGGTCCGGCACGGACAGCACGGTCTCCTGGTAGCTGCCCGTGCCCAGCCCGAGGGGCAGACCCGCCCCGGCCAGCGCGACCGGCGCCGTCGGGCCGTCCGGGCCGCGCAGCAGCGGGGGCGGGTGGCCCGCGCCCACCAGGGTGCAGGTGCGCCGCCGGGCGTCCCACTCGGCGTAGATGCAGGTCGCGAAGGAGACACCGGGGGAGTCCCCGGCGAGCGTGTCGAGCCGGCCTATGAGGTCGGCCGCGGAGATGTCGAGCCCCGCCAGCGTACGGACCGCGGTGCGCAGTTGGATCATCGCGACGGCGGACTCCGGACCGTGCCCCATCGCGTCCCCGACGATCAGACAGACCCGGTCGCCCGGCCGTTTCAGCACGTCGAACCAGTCGCCGCCGACGAGGTTGCCCTGCCCGGCGGGCAGCCAGCCGTGTGCGGTGCGGCACCCCCCGAACTCCTGGGCCGTGCCGGGCGGCAGACTGTTGCGGATGGCCAGCGCGGTGCGCCGCTCACGCTCGTAACGGCGGGCGTTGTCCAGGGCCACGGAGGCCCGCGCGGCCAGCGCCTCCACGGCCGCGATGTCCCCGGGTGTGAACGGCGCCCGGCCCGCCCCTCGCGTGCAGACGAGGAAGCCGATGGCCACGTCCCGCAGCCGCAGCGGGACGATGAGGAACGACGCCACGCTCAGGAGGTCGTCGAGGCGCGCGTCGCCGTCTCCGGAGGCCGTGAGCCGCTCCGAGGTGTGCGGGTCCACCGCGTCGAGCACCTGCGCCCGCCCGGCGGAGAGCGCACGGGCGTGCGGCGTCTCCCGGGGGAAGGCGATCACCTCGCCGACCGGCAGCACACCCTCCCAGTCCTCGAGCGCGCCCGGCGCGACCCGCAGCGCCGTCCGGCGCGCCTCGATCCACGGCGCGTCCGCGCCGACATGCGCGTTCTCCTCGACGCGCCAACGTTCCAGCAGGTACACGGAGGCCGCTTCGCAGAACCCGGGGGTGAGCGCGTGCACGACATGGCTGCCGGTCATACCCAGATCGAGTTCCGAGCCGATCACATCGGCCGCGGGGGAGAACGCCGACCGACGGGGCGAGGACAGGGCGGCGGACGCGTCGTCGGTGCGGCTGTGCGGTTCGTTCCGCAGGGTCGTGCCTTTCCAGAGGGGGATCCGGCCGCGCGGCGGGGGACAACGGATCACCGCGCGCCGACGGCAACTATATGATGGCGCGTCAAGTCACCGTTCGGTGAGGTAAGTTGCGCGCGCCGATCGACCGATAACTCCTGATGCGGATGTGGTCGGAGTGACATCGCGGTGAAACCGGTCCTCCTGTCGCGGCGTCCTGGGTAGGTGAAGCAAAGATCACGACCGCAGGACTGAAGGGGACGGATCGGATGGATCGCATGAACCGGATGGATCGCATGAACTGGATGGACCGCATGCAGGGGAGGGACAGCGCCGGCCGGGCAGGCACGGGGTCCCACCCGGGACGCCGCGCGGTACTGGGCATCGGCGCCGGAGCGGCACTGGCGGCCGCCCTGCCGGGCGCCGCACATGCCTCGACCGGCCGCGACGCAGGCATCCCGGGGCGGTTGAGCGACCTGGAGCAGGAGTACTCCGCGCGGCTGGGGATCTTCGCCCATGACACCGGCACCGGGCGGACCGTGGCCTACCGCGCCGACGAGCATTTCCCCATCTGCTCCGTCTTCAAGACGCTCGCCGTCGCGGCGGTCTTACGGGACCTCGACAGGGACGGTGAGTATCTCGCCCGCCGCATCCACTACACCGAGAAGTACGTGACGGACTCGGGGTACGCGCCGGTCACGGGCACGGAGGAGAACGTCGCGGCCGGTATGACCGTCGAGGAGCTGTGCGCAGCCGCCGTCTCCCAGAGCGACAACGGCGCGGCGAACCTCCTGATGCGGGAGCTGGGCGGACCGACCGCGATCACCCGGTTCGCCCGCTCGGTCGGGGACGCCACGACCCGCCTCGACCGCTGGGAGCCCGAGCTGAACACGGCGGAACCCTGGCGGACGACCGACATCACCAGCCCGCGGGAGATCGGGCGCACGTACGCGCGACTCGTGCTCGGCCGGGCTCTGCCGACGCAGGACCGCACACGGCTGACCGGCTGGCTGATCGCCAACACCACCAACATCGAGCGCTTCCGCGCCGGACTGCCCGACGACTGGGTACTCGCCGACAAGACCGGCGGCGGTTCGGCCTACGGGGTCGCCAACGACGTGGGCGTCGTCTGGCCTCCGGGACGTCCGCCCCTGGTGCTGGCCGTCCTGTCGACGAAACACGCTCCTGAAGGGCCCACGGACAACCCGCTGGTGTCCAGGGCCGCGGCCCTGGTGGCGGACGAGCTGACCTGACGAGCAGCCGGCCCGCTCGCCCCTAGGTCCAACACCGGTGACTTGGGGTCGGTGGGTCGTTAGCGGTGTGTGCCGCGTGTGGGTCAGACGAAGTTGTCGGGTGGGCAGTTGACGGACCGGATCGCGTTGGGGGTGCTGACGCGGGTGGTGCCGCCGGAGCTGGTGGCCGGGGTCGTCGCAGAGTGTGGGCGCCGCGAGCAGCGGCACCGGCTGCTGCCGGCCAGGCTGGTGGTGTACTTCGTGCCGGCGATGTGGCTGTTCTTCGGTCAGGGCTACGAGGAGGTGGGCCGCAGATCCTCATCTCCTGGTCCGACGCGGACGCCGTCCTCCACGGCACGTGGACACAGCCTGGCCGCGCCCCCGAGCCGCTACGGCAGGCGCTGGCCGAGCTGTTGCGCGCGCGGGAGCAGCCCGCGTCCGCCTGCCGGGACTGCCGTCGGATGGCCGAGCTCGACCGACTGCTGCTGGAGGACGCGGTCTGGGCGTGCCAGGACGGGCCGGAGCTGGAGGAGGTGCGCAGGCTGCTCATGCTGCGGGATCTGGAGCCGGACTCCGACATCCCCGGTTACGACACCTACCGGGGGCACCCTGAGCATCCCTCTCACGCCCACCCGGACATCGCCGCACAGTTGGCCGCCGCCCGCGCACGGCATGACGCGCGCCTGCTCGCCTACGCATGACCTGCGGACGAGGACGATCCGGCCGCCGGCGCCGGCTTGGAAGACAAGCCGAGGTAGCAAGGGCGAAGAGCGATGCGCACACAGTCCTGAGAGCCATGTACGCATGCCAGCAGTCGTGACAGAACCTTGCGAGCCCAACGACGCAAACGGGTGTCCGAGGGACCCGGGAGCGGACCCCACAGCGACGCGGTCGCGTTCACCGTGCCGGCTGCCGAAGGCGTCAGGTGCCCGCGCGCTGCGCGCCGCAGGGCGATGCGGGCGTTTCATCAGCCTAGAGGCCGGTCTGGGCCTCGCGGTCATAGGTGTTCGCGGGCCCAGGTGGTGAGCCGGCCGGCGAGGACGGTTCCGATGGCGGTGGCGGTGCCGCGGACCAGTCCGGTGAGCGCGGTGCGTGACAGGTGGCGCGGCAGCCGGTTCCGGAGTCCAACCGGCCTTACCTGCTGGTGGCGATGACCGACGGCGCGCGCGTCACCGTTCCTCCGCTCCGCGCCGGTCCGACTGCTCGATCCGGTCGTTAACTGGTAGATCGGGCAGCGGGCGGGCGTCTTCGCGCTCGACGGCCGCCTGGTGGAGGCGCAGCACGCCGTAGCCGCCGATCTGTTCGGGCTCCCGACCGGTGAAGTGGGCGAGCACGGTGCCGTCGGGTGCTCGTAGGGTGCGGCGAGTGCCCGACTCGCGGTTGTCGCCCGTTCCCGACTCCCACCTCTCGGCGGTGGCGGTGATGTGCGACCAGCGGACCGCGCGCATCGAGTCGCGGCCGGCGATCACGAAGCCGTCCTCGAAGCAGTAGAGGTGCGTCATCGGGCCGCCCTCGCGTCGCTCGAACCGGGGCCAGCAGGTGAGGCCGGCCAGGCCCAGGCCCATGACCAGCCCCAGGGCCGTGATCAGACCGTCGGGCCAGCGGGGAACACCGCGGACCAGCTCGTAGCCCGCCGCCCCTACGAAGAGCACGCCCAGCATCATGAAGAACCCGTCGCCGACCGCGGATCCCGGGACCGCGAGTCTCCGGTACCCGCCCAGCCCGTCGGCCGCCCCCATCGCCAGCGCCGCCTCGCGTTCGCTCACGCAGCCCTCCCCGCACCGGTGCCCGCACCCACGGCCCCGCTGTGGGGTCCCGTCTCCTCCAGGGAGACGCTGCGGAGCCCGTCTGGGTTCCTCGGCGAGGCAGCGCACGGGCTTCCCGCGTGAGCCGCTCAACTGCCCACCCGACAATTTCGTCTGACCCACACGCGGCACACGCCGCTACGACCCACCGACCCCAAAGTCACCGGTATTGCCCCTAGGTCGTGTCCGCAAAGTCCCGCCTGGCTCGCGACGCCCGGCACGCTCCCCCGGAGGGGGGACCCCCACCCCAGGAGGGGGCACCCCATCCCCATAGGGGGACCCCAGCCGCGTTGTCGGGTCGCCCACGTACACCCGGTACGAGGGCGACCGTCCGCCTCGGCTCGTGATCGCACGCACCGGAACGCCGCGAGCCCCGCCTCCGGGCAGACGGCGCTACGGGCGGACACGACCCAGCACGCGACACGCCCTCTTCTCCCCGCACAGGGGTTGTCCTGACATTCACTGCGCACCTAGGGTCACTCACCGGAGCAAGCGCTTTCACCGCTTCATGACCCTGCACGGCGACCACCCCACTGGCCCCCGAGGAGCGCGCATGGGCATCCGAGTCAGTCACGCGTACGGCGAGCACATCGCGGTCGCGGCGGCGGACGGGACGGAGATCCTCCGGTACGTCTACCGTCCCGATCCCGAGGCGTTCGAGGCGCGCAAACCCTACGCCCACCCGGTGCGCACCCTCGGCGGACGCACCGTGACGGGCTACCGGCCCAGCGACCACCGCTGGCACAAGGGCCTGCAGATGACGGCGAGCCATCTCAGCGGCCAGAACTTCTGGGGCGGCAACTCCTACGTCCACGGGCAGGGCTATCTCGCCCTGCCCGAGCGCGTCGGGTCGATGCGGCACGACGGCTTCCCCGAGTTCACGGTCGACGACGACCGGCTCGCCGTCACCGAGGAACTCACCTGGGTCGCGTACGGCGGGGAGGAGTGGGCGCGCGAACGGCGCGGCCTCGCCGTCCACTCCGTCGACGAGGAGGCCGGGGCCTGGGTGCTGGACTGGTCGATCCACCTCACCAACATCCGTGCCGTGCCGCTCGTCTTCGGCTCCCCGACCACCGCGGGCCGCGAGCTGGCCGGATACACCGGCCTGCAGTGGCGCGGCCCCCGCGACTTCACGGGCGGCACCGCCTTCGCACCGGACTCCGCCGTCGACGCCGGGAAGCTGATGGGCACACAGGGGCCCTGGCTCGCCTTCACCGCCGAGCACGACGACGTCGACGGGCACTCCACCCTCGTCTTCGCCCATGCGCCCGAGAACCTCGACGAGGAGCGGGCGATCCACGCCTCGCACTGGTTCGTGCGCGCCGAACCGATCCCGACGGTCGCGTTCTCCTGGGCGTTCTTCGAGGAGTTCGAGCTGCCTCCCGGCGAGTCCTTCGCCTACCGCTACCGGGTCGTCGTCGCAGACGGCGCCTGGGACCAGGGCCGCGTCGGCACCTATCTGGAGGGCCTGCCGTGGTGAGCGGACCGGGGCCCGCCCTCCGGCACCCGCTGCCCGGCGCCGTGGGCCTGTCACACCTCACCGCCTACGACTGGGAGGCCGCCGACGGCGTGTGCGGCGGCAGCCCGCACCTGCACCTGGTGTGCACGGAGGCCTACGTCGTCACCGGCGGCCGGGGCGCGGTGCAGACGCTCAGCCCCGACGGCTACCGGGACATCCCCCTGCAACCCGGCTCCGTCGCCTGGTTCACGCCGGGCACGGTGCACCGCATGGTGCAGGGCGGCGATCTGCGCATCACCGTGCTGATGCAGAACAGCGGCCTGCCCGAGGCCGGCGACGCCGTCTTCACCTTCCCGCCCGAGGTCCTCGCCGACTCCGAACGGTACGCGGCCGCGGCGACCCTGCCACCCGGCGCCGGACCGGAGACCGCGACGGCCGCACGGCGTCGCAGGGACCTCGCCGTCGAGGGCTACCTCGTCCTGCGCGAGGCACTGGCCGCCGGGGACGGCGGCCCGTACCTGGAGTTCCAGCGGGCCGCGGCCCGGCTGGTGCGCGACAAGGTCCCCGCCTGGCGGGAGCTGTGGCGGGGCGGCGCCCTCGCCGCCGCCGAACGCACGGGCGCCCAACTCGACGCCCTCCACAGCGGAGACCCGGCCTACCTGGCCGAGGCGACCGCGTACGAGACGGCGCCCACCCGGGTCGGCGGCTACGGCATGTGCGGACGCCGCGACGAGTACGCGCTGCCGGGGACCACGCTCCCCCACAAGCCCGAGTAGCGAGGCAGTCGACAGCGGATCCGAGGAAGGGAAGAGGTGACCTCGGCATGCCCGGACACAGGACGAAGGGGTTCTGCGCGTCGGCCGCCGCACTCGTGCTGTGCGCGGTGCTGGCCGGCTGCGGGGGATCCGGGGAGTCGGTCGGCGGCGGGAAGGTCGTGCTGCGCTACACGTGGTGGGGCAACCCCGACCGCGCGGCCCGCACCGAGCAGGCCGTCGCCCTGTTCGAGAAACAGCATCCGAACGTGCGGGTGCAGACGTCGTTCTCGGGCTACGACGCCTACAAGCAGAAGCTGGCCATCCAGGCCACGGGAGGCGACGCCCCCGACGTGATGCAGCTCGACTACCGCCAGATCGACCAGTACGCCTCCGGACACGTCCTGTTCGACCTCGGCAAGGTCAAGGACGTGCTGCGCACCGGCGAGATCGACCCCGGCCTGCTCGCGACGGGACGCGTGGACGGCACCCAGTACGCGATCCCGCAGGGCCGCGGCACCGAGACGGTCGTCTACGACGTCAAGGCCTGGAAGGCGTCCGGGGTGCCGCTCCCGAGGAAGGGCTGGACCTGGGACGACTGGGCGGACGCCGTGCGCGCCCTGGCGAAGCGGACCGGCAGGCCCGGCGCCACCGACCCGGGCCAGAGCGAGGACGCCTTCGAGGTGTGGCTGCGCGGCCAGGACAAGGCCCTCTACACCAAGGCCGGCGGCCTCGGCTTCACCGCCGACGACCTCACCCGCTGGTGGACCTTCACCGACCGGCTCCGCCGCGAGGGCGCCGTCTCCCCGGCCGAGCAGACCACCCAGCTCGACGGCTCCGTCGAGAACACCCCGCTCGGCCGCGGCAAGGCCACCGCCGACTTCAACTGGGACGCCCCGTCCAGCGGTTACCAGGCCCTCGTGCCCACCGGGGTCACACTCGCGCCGATGCCGTCCGGCGAGGACGGCACGCCCGGCCAGTACTTCAAGCCGTCGATGTTCCTCGGCGTCGGCGCCCACACCGGCCACCCCGAAGAGGCCGCCGCGCTCATCGACTTCCTCCTGAACGACGAACAGGCCGCGAAGATCCTCGGCGCGACCCGGGGCATCCCCGTCAACGAGACGATCCGCAAGGAGACCGCGGACCGGCTCAAGGACTTCGACAGGACGGTCGCCGACTACCAGGCGTCCCTCGAAGGCACCCTGAAGGACCCGCCGCAGGCCCCGCCCGCGGGCGACAACGCCCTGCAGACCACCTTCCAGCGCGACTACGACCAGGTCTCCTACGCGCGCATGTCGCCCCGCGAGGCGGCCGAGAACTACGTCACCGAGGCGAAGGCGGAGCTGAGGTCATGACCACCACCGACGTCCCCGCGCCCACCGCACGCCCGCCCCGCTCCGCGCCCGCGGCGAAACGACGCCCCAAGCGTGAACGCGAGGGCGCCGCCTGGGTGTTCCTGTCCCCCTGGGTCCTCGGCGCGAGCGTCCTCACGCTGCTGCCGATGGCCGTGTCGCTGTACCTGTCGTTCACGGACTACGACCTGTTCAACGCGCCGCGCTGGGTGGGCCTGCGCAACTACACCCAGATGTTCACCGAGGACCCCCGCTACTGGCGGTCGGTCCTGACGACCCTGACGTACGTCGTCGTCGCCGTGCCCCTGCAACTCGTGCTCGCACTCGTCGTCGCGCTCGCCCTGAAGAGCATGAAACGCGGCAAGGGCTTCTACCGGTCCGCGTTCTACGCTCCCTCGCTGCTCGGCGCGTCGATGTCCATCGCTCTCGTCTGGCGGGCCCTCTTCAACGACGGCGGCACCGTGGACAACGTCCTCGGCACCGGCGGCTGGATCAACAAACCCGGCTGGGCCCTGCTCGCCGTGGCCCTGCTGACGGTCTGGCAGTTCGGCGCGCCGATGGTCATCTTCCTCGCCGGGCTGCAACAGATCCCCGCCGAGCTCTACGAGGCCGCCGCGGTGGACGGCGCCGGAAAATGGCGGCAGTTCGTGTCCGTCACCGTGCCCATGCTGTCCCCGGTGCTCTTCTTCAACCTGGTCCTGCAGACCATCCAGGCCTTCCAGGTGTTCACCCCCGCCTTCGCGGTGAGCGCGGGCAAGGGCGGCCCCGCCGACTCCACCCTCGTCTACACCCTCTACCTCTACGACCGCGGCTTCGTCGCCTCCCACATGGGCTACGCCTCCGCCATGGCCTGGGTGCTGCTGCTGGTGATCGGCGCCGTCACCGCGGTGCTGTTCCGCACCTCCCGCTCCTGGGTCTTCTACGCCTCCGAGGGGGACCGATGACCACCACCTCCGCGGCCTCAACTGCCGCTCCTCGCAAGCCGGTTCGCTGGGGCCGGATCGCCGTGCACCTCGGCTGCCTGGCCGCGCTGCTCGTCATGCTGTACCCGCTGGCCTGGCTGCTCGCCACCTCGCTCAAGCCCGCCGACGAGGTCATCGCGAGCCTGAACCTGCTGCCCAGCCACCTTCAGTGGTCCAACTACAAGACCGCCTTCGAGGGCGTCAACGACGTCTCCGTCTGGCGGCTGCTCGGCAACTCCCTGCTGATCGCGGGCGGCGCCGTCCTCGGCAACGTCATCAGCTGCTCGCTCGCCGCCTACGCCTTCGCGCGGCTGCGCTTCCGCCTGCGCGGACCGCTGTTCGCCTTCATGATCGCGACGATCATGCTGCCGCACCACGCGGTGCTGATCCCGCAGTACATCATCTTCAACAAGCTCGGTCTGGTGAACACCTACTGGCCGCTGATCCTGCCCAAGTTCCTCGCCACGGAGGCGTTCTTCGTCTTCCTCATCGTGCAGTTCATGCGCGGACTGCCCCGCGAACTGGAGGAGGCGGCCCGCATCGACGGCTGCGGCCCCTTCCGCAGCTTCTTCCAGGTCATCCTGCCGCTCACCCGCCCCGCGCTGATCACCACGGCCATCTTCACCTTCATCTGGACCTGGAACGACTTCTTCACCCAGCTCATCTACCTCTTCGACCCGGACAAGTTCACCCTCACCCTCGCCCTGCGCTCCTTCGTGGACGCCTCCAGCCAGTCGGCCTTCGGACCGATGTTCGCGATGTCGGTGATCGCGCTGCTGCCGATCGTGCTGTTCTTCCTCGCCTTCCAGCGGTTCCTGGTGGAGGGCATGGCCAGTTCCGGACTGAAGGGATGAGCGCCATGACCGGGAGCCGGCAGCGCGAGGCGGGCGAGGTGTTCGGCCCGCGGATGACCCTGTTCGCCGACATGCTGAGCGTCGGACTCGCCACCGCGGTGGCCTGTCTGCCGCTGCTGACCGCACCGGCCGCGCTGTCGACGGCGTGCGCCGTGCTGCGGGGCGCGGGGGAAGACCGGCCCGCCACGGCAGGGCGCTACTTCTCCGCGCTGCGGCGGCGGATGCGCATCGGCGACCTGACGGCGGGGGCGGCCGCCCTGGCGGGCGCGCTGTTGTTCGCCGCCGACCTGGCGCTGGCCGGGGCGGGTCTGCCGGGCGCGCCGCTCTTCGCCGCACTGGCCGCCGCGATCGGGGCGGTGGCCGGGATCGCGGCCCTGCGGGCCTGCGCCCGCCCCGCGTCGCTCACCGACTGGCCGGCCGCCCTGCGCCAGGCCGCCCGTGACGCCGTAGGGGACCCGGGCGGCAGTGCTCTGGTGCTGCTCGCCGTGGCGACGGCGGCGCTGTGCGCCTGGATGCTGGTACCGCTCGCGTTCCTGACCCCGGGGCCCCTGGCGCTCGCGCTGACCGCGGTCGACGTACGGCGCCTCGCTCGCCGGTGACGTTCGCCGTGACCAGACAGCTCCACGCCGCCGAAGCCGCCGAAGCCGCCGAAGCCGTCATCGCGCAGGCGATCGGCGCCCCGCGCACCGCCTTCTTGTCGTAGGGGCGCGGTCGTGGCCAGACTCGTCGGAGGAAGGTTTCTCTGGCTCGTCTGCTTCGGGGGACAGGATGAAGCGAACAGTGATGACCGACACGGCGGGGGCCGGGAGGCCCCGGTTACGGACGTGGTTCCAGCGCAACGGTGAACCGCCGCGCAAGGACGCCGGCACGTACCTGTCGGTGCTCGATGCCGGGCCCTCGCTGGCGGAGGCCGTCGACGTCGTGGGCGGTCTGCCCGAGGAGTCGGTGCTGAGGATCGCCGCGGGAGTCGCCGGCGCGCTGGCCGGGGTGCACGAGACCGGTCGCGGGCACGGCGACCTTCAGCCCTCCAACGTGCTGCTCACCAGGGACGGGATCCGGCTGACCGGCTTCGGCGGCCACCGGGCGGTCGCCGGGGGCGTACCGGCCCTGCCGCCGGGGAAGGCTGTCGGGCCGCACGAGCCGTCCGGCGACATGGTCGCCCTGGGGACGCTGCTCGTCACGGCGTACACCGGCAGACGTGGGGACACCGGCCCGTCCGCAGATTCCGGTCCCGACGGCGACGTGCTCCCGGTGAGGCTGCGTCAGGTCGTCGCCCGTTGCCTCACCGAGAAGCCGGGTGCTCGGCCGACCCCCGCCCAACTGCTGGAAACCATCGGGCCCCTCACCTCCACACCGCGCCCCTGGCCGTCCGCGGTGCACGAGCTGATCACCCGTCGGCACAGCGCCGCTACTGAACTCCGGTTCGCTCCCAACGAGTTGACGGACGCACCGCAGCCCGGTGTGAGCTCGGCCGCCCGTCCGCCGGAGCCGACCGACCTCGCGCCGGAACGGACGGACCTCGTCCCGCCGGAACGGACCGACCTCGTCCCGCCGGCGCCCGTCGAAGTGCCGCCCACGCCGACGCCTTCGCCCGCGGCGCCGCGCCTTCGGCTCGCCGCCCTCGTGGTCGTCGTCCTCGCCACCGTGATCGCCGTGGCCCTCGTCGTCCTGACGCCGGACCGGGACAGCGGCCCCCTCACCATCGTCACTCCGACGCCGAACCTGCCGTCCGTCCAGGAACCGCCGGAACCGACCCGGAGCGTGGAGAGCGAAACGCCGGAGCAGTCGCCCTCGGCCCCGCCGCAGGAGGAAGTCACGGATCTGACGGCGCCCAGCGAGGAGCCGCCGACGCCCGTCGAGACGCAGCAGACCAGGCAGCCGGGCGCCATCGCCGACTGCGCGGGAAAGCCCCTCGTCGAGCCCGCCGAGCTGTTGCTCGCCTGCGGTGACGCCGGAGCCGGCCTCCACGATCTGACCTGGACGAACTGGGGAGAGGAGACGGCGACCGCCACCGGGTGGGAGTCGGAGAAGGTGTGCCAACCCAGCTGCGCCAACGGCACCGAAGCGCGCTCCCCGGCCACGGTGACCGTCTTCGGGCTGACCGGAGGGCGTTACACGTTCATGCAGGTCAGCACACCGCAATCGCCGGTCAGCCCCTCCTCTCGTTACACGCTCGACGAGTTCGGACCGACCTTGAGAAGCTGAGGGGCCGAGGGGCCCGGTTCCCGTCGTCGGCGCCGTCCCGCAGTGTGCTCAGACCCCCCACGCCGTGAAGGCGGCCCAGTGGACGGGGGAGGCGAAGGGGCACGTGTCCCGGCCTGTTGCGGGCGGTGTCAACCGCCGGGTCAGGTCCGCGAGATGGGGGTGGGCGGCGGTGTACCGGGCGAGGTCGTCCCAGGTGAGACGGCGCAGCCAGGTCCGGGTGTGGCGCAGCGCCGGTGCGGGGAGTTCGCCCGGCGCGGCACCGGTGGGGGCGAGCAGCTCGTAGAGGCGGGTCATCAGCAGGGCGGTCGCCACGTCGTTCACCTGCCACAGACTGGTCACCACGCAGGCGGCTCCCGCGTGGAGGAAGCCGGCCGGGAGCCCGACGAACTCGTCGGGGGTCTCGACGAGTTCGTAGTGGCCCGACTGGCAGGCGCCGGCCACCGCGAGCCGGCAGTGCGGGAGCCGGCGCCGCACCAGCGTGTCCATGTCCAAGGTGCCGTCGGCGAGTGTCAGCGTGCCGCCCCGGCTGCCGATGTCCGCGCTGCCGTGGCAGCCCAGGTGGAGGTGCGTCGCCTCGGCGAGATGGTCGAGCAGCCAGTCCACGGTGGCGTCGGACCCCAGCGCGGCGACCGTCTCGCCCCGCGGTTCGAACTGGGTCCGGATCTCGGCGAGTTCGCTGCGGGCGCCCGGGAGCGAGCCGTCGGGGTCGGTGACGGCGACCAGACGTGGCGCCGGAGCCGCCGGGCGCACCGCTGCGGCGCGGGAGGCGGCGTACACGGCGGCCGAGGGGGCGAGCAGCAGCGTCCCGACGTCGTCGAGCACCTCGTCCGTCTCCGGGCCGAGCGGCACGGCGTTCAGCGGTGCCTGCCCCAGCAGCCCGGTCGGCACGACGACGGCCTCGTGTCGTGGATCCTCCGCCAGGAGCCGGGCGACGGGCCGCAGAAGCGGGGCCAGACCCCGCAGCCGGTCCAAGGCCGCCGGGAGCATACGGCGGCGTTTGAGCACGCCGAACTGCTGGATCAGCAGCAGCCCCACGCCGGCGTCGTCCGGAGCCAGGGTGAGGAGGTGGACGATCGAGGTGCTGCTGACCTCGGGTACGGGGACGGCGCGTACGACCGGCGTGTCGTCCTCGGCGCCCCGCTCGTCCGGCTCGTCGGGTGCGCCGCGGACGACGAGGACGTAGCTGCCCCAGGGCGCGTTCACCAGGTAGGCGAGCGGTGTGCCGTCGGCGGCCCGCGCGATGTCCGCCAGTTCGGTGGTGCGCAGGAACGCCTCGAAGCCGGGGATCGCGCGGATCTCCTCGATCACCGTGCGCACGGCCCGTTCCGCCGCGGCCTGCACGTCCGACACGGGCGCGAACTCCGAGGACGGACCGCCGGACGGACCGCCGGACGGGCTCGCGGGCGGCTCCGCGACCAGAGACCGGTAGCGCTCGCGTGCCTGCCGGTAGCGGTGGACCAGGGCGGGGTCCAGCTGCTCCAACGCCGCCAGATCCACCGCGCCGCGCCCGGCCACCACCGACAGCTCGCAGGCCAGTCCCCGTTCGATCGCTTCGACCGCGCGCTCCGGGCGCCCCGCGCGGGCCAGCAGGTACGCGGCCCAGCGGGCGACGCGCTTCGCCTGGGAGAGCACGCTTCGCCGGCCGGAGGCGGTGACCTGGGCGTCGTAGAGCGCGTGGACGGCGGTCAGCATGTCCGCCGCGACGTCGGCCGCGCCGGTCCAGTCCTGCGCCGCGGCCAGCGCGTCGACGACCTCCCGGGCGAGGGAGAGGTGCAGGGACGGGGCGGCGAGCGGCGGCGTGGCCGCCAGAGCCGCACGGCGCAGCCGCAGGCTCTCGGCGCCGCCCGGTCCGTCGAGGAGGTCGGCGACCCGGGCCAGCAGCCAGGTGACGCGACCGGTGTCGACGAGACCCGGGTGCGAGGCCTCCAGGGCGAGCACGGCGCCGGCCGCTTCCCGGGCGCCCCGCGGGTCCGGAGAGTCGCCGGACAGCAGCACGTCGGCCAGATTGCACTGAAGTCGGCACCACAGCACGGGGGCCTCCGCCGGGCGCAGGACACGCAGGGCCTCCCGGTAGCAGCGCTCCGCCTCCCGGACGTCGTCCGACTCGGCGCGCCGGTGCAGCAGCAGCCCCAGGTTGAACAGGGAGAACGACCAGTCCACCCGACCGCGCTCGGGGGAGCGTTCCTGCAGCCCGGCCCTGATGTGGTCGATGCCCAGGGTGAGGTCGGCGGAGCCGCCGCCCGGTCGTTCGGCGAGCAGCAGCCCGTAGTTGGTCTGGATCCGCGCCCAGAATTCAGGATGCGCGCGGCGGTCCAGCGCGCTGGCGCGGCCCAGCAGATCGCAGGCGGCCTCCCAGCACTGCGCACGGTCGCCGTCCTCACGCAGATGGTGGGCGGCGGCGAGGTTGTTCGCCACCTCGACCCACTGCAGACTGCCCTCGGGCAGCCGCCGCAACGCCTGCTCCAACACGCTCAGCGCCTCGGACGGTTCGACGTCGAGCCCGGCCTGTACGGCGCGTACGAGGCGTTCGCCGAGCCGGGCGGCGAGCTCCGTCTCCACCGGCTCCTCGCCGAGCTGCCCGGCGAGCGCCAGCGCCTCACGGTTGAGCGGGATCGCCTCCAGACCGTCGGAGGCGCGCACCGCGTCGTACATCGCGTACAGCCGGGCCCGCAGATCGCCGGCGAAGTCGCCCAGGGACGCGAAGTAGCGCTCCAGTACGGCCCCCGGGGGCAACTCGCTGTCGCACAGGTCGTCCAGGAGTCGTTGGCGCAGGCGCAGCGTCGGCTCCAGCGGGGTGCCGACGGCGGCGTTCAGCTCCTTGCGGCCGGCGTCGCGGACCCGGGTGCCGGCGGTGAGCTCCGGGTGGGTGCGGACCAGCTCGGCGAGCTGGTCCGGCAGGCTGCCCGTGACCGCGCGCAGCAGCTCGCCGACCCGTGCCTCGCCCGACTCCTCGGCCAGGTACTGGAGGAAGGCCCGGTGATTGGCGACCGTCGGCGTCCCGTACGACTCCAGTTCGCGGGCGGCCCGCTCGGGGTCGGCGAGGTCCCGGTCGAGGTCGCGGGCCAGCACGAACGGCAGCAGTCTGCGGGGCAGCGGGATCACCTGTCCGGCGACGGGGTCGCCGCGGAAGGCCCCGGCGCTCGCGGCCTGCTCCAGCAGGGGCAGGGCGGACGTCGTCACATCCCCCTGGAGCTCCGTGACGGAGGTCGCGTACAGCGCCGGCGCGGTCGTCCCGGGGCGCAGAACCAGCACCGGCGCCTCGATGTGCGTCCGGGCGCCGCAGTCCGGGCAGTCCACCCAGGTCAGGCCGGGACCGAAGCCCTCGGGATCGCCGGGGCTCTGAAGGACGTCGGCGCGCTCACGGGCGTCGACGATGCGCCAGACCGGAGCCCGGCGAGGCCGGTCGCACTCCTCGCAGCGCCAGGCGTAGGACTCCCTCACCGAAACCGTCACGGCCGGCCCCGCGCTACTTGCCGCTGGTGAAGTGGGAGAGCAGTGCCGTCAGCAGGCGACCCATGGCCGCGTCCCGCAGGGCACGCTTGTGCACGGTCAGGCTCCATCTGCCGCGCGGATCCCGCTTGACGACGACCTCCGTCTGCAGGAGCGTGACGACGAGGACCCCGACCGGGACGAGAACGGGGTCGAAGCGGTCGATCGACGACGACGCGTACTCGACGGCCTCACCGACCACCCCTCTCCACTGCTCCTGCGCCGCCGCGTACTCCAGCGCCACGCGCGCCAAGCCGCCCTCGGAGACCGGGGATTGCCCGGGAGGCAGGTACTCCGCCGCCTCCTGCGCGTCCACGGCGCCCCTTAACTCCTCGTCGGTCATGGGCATGTCCTCGGCCGTGGAAAGAAGCCCGCGGTCCTCAAGGAACGCCGTCAGTGCCCGGACGGCCTCGGCGTCGGAGAGCGTGTCGATCGTCTTCATCAGATCATCTCGTTGTGACATGGTCCGATTGTTGCTCTTCGAGAGGCGGTAGAGGGTCTTGTCGGACACATGACATTGCGGAAGCCGGTTGTTCGGCCGTCACTCGTCCCCGAGGTAGTCCCGCAGCACGTGCGAGCGTGAGGGGTGGCGCAGCTTGCTCATCGTCTTGCCCTCGATCTGGCGTATGCGTTCACGGGTCACGCCGTAGATCTGGCCGATCTCCTCCAGCGTCCGCGGCCGACCGCCGAAGAGGCCGTACCGCAGGGAGATGATGCCCGCCTCGCGCGGGGTCAGCTCGGCCAGGATGCTCCGGAGGGTGTGCTGCAGGAGGCCGAAGGTGACCGTCTCCCAGGGGGACGGCGAGTCGCTGTCCATGATGAGGTCGCCGAACTCGGTGTCGCCGTCCTCGGAGAGGCTGATGTCGAGGGAGACGGGTTCCTTGGTGTAGGCGCCGAGCTCGGCCAGCCGCTCCACCGAGATCTCCGCCTTCTCGGCCACTTCCTGCGGACTCGGCTCGTCCCCGGTGTCGAGGATCAGCTCGCGGCGGATGCGTGCCACCCGGTTGATGAGCTCCACCGTGTGGACCGGTATGCGGATGGTGCGGCTCTGGTCGGCCAGGGCCCGGGTGATCGCCTGTTTGATCCACCAGGTCGCGTACGTGGAGAACTTGAAGCCCTTGGCGTAGTCGAACTTCTCCACGGCTCGCATCAGCCCGGTGTTCCCCTCCTGGATGAGGTCCAGGAACTGCAGTCCGCGCCCGGTGTAGCGCTTGGCGAGGGAGACCACCAGACGGAGGTTCGCCTCGGTGAGGTGGTTCTTCGCACGGTGGCCGTCCTCGACGAGGAGGGTCAGTTCCCGGCGATGGTGCGGGTCCAGGCCCGAGGGTTCGGCGAGCAGATGATCGGCGTACAGGCCGGCCTCGATGCGCTTGCCCAGCTCCACCTCCTGCTCCGCCGTCAGCAGCCGGACCTTGGCGATGAGCCGCAGGTAGTCCTTGACCTGGTCGACCGTGCCGCCTCCGGAGGAGAGCCGGGGAGCGGGCGCGTCGGTCTCGTCGGTCTCGTCGTCCTGCGCGGGCAGGAGCTCCTCGGCGTCCTCCGCCTCGCGGACGTCGTCGGTTTCCCGCAGGGATTTCATCTAATGCCGTCGTCCCTCGGTGAATATCGAGTCGAATGACAGAATTGACTTTCCGGATCCGGCTACTTCCGTGAATACATTTCTTGAACCTCGGGTGTCGAGAGCCGGACGGACCCACCGTAACACCGCAACATCACAGGACACGGACGCTGTTCGACGCCGTGAGGATGTGGGGAATATCGCCCTTGACAGAAAAGTCGGCGGTGTGAACACAAGAAATCCGGACCGGCCGGAAAGGCGTCGTAAATAATGATGCGGTGCCCTTGACTTGCCATCGGCCCTGTGTCCACAAGTCGCCCCCCTTTGGGTGTGCCGCCCGTGGCCCGGGCCTCTTCGGCGACAGGGCCGGCCCGGCAGGGTGCTGCCGCCGCGAGATGCGCCCGGCACCGCGCGCCTTGCCTGCGCCGTGCGCCTGGCGCACGCTGGTCGTATGAGTGCGCGGGACGGCCCCACGCTCATCACCTCCGTGCAGCGGGCCTTCCGCCTGCTGGAGGCGGCGAGCGCGCACGAGAACGGCGCGCCGGCGAAACAGCTGGCACGCGAGACCGGGCTGCCCCTGGCCACCTCCTACCATCTGCTGCGGACCCTGGTCCACGACGGCTACCTGCGGAAACTGCCCGACGGCGGGTTCATCCTGGGGGACCGGCTGCAGAACCTGCACACCACGGGCCGGGGGCAGGCGCTGCTCAGCCGGGTCCGCCCCACCCTCGCCGCGCTCCGTGACGAGCTCACGACCGCCGCCTACCTCACCTTCTACGAGGAGGGCGAGATCAGGGTCGCCGAGATCGTCGACGGCCCCCGGACGCCCCGCGTCGACCTGTGGGTCGGGTTCGAGGACGCGGGCCACGCCACCGCCCTCGGCAAGTCGGTGCTGCGGGAACTGGACGACGACGCCCGCAAGGACTACCTCTCCCGGCACCACCTCGCCGACCTCACGCCGAGGACCATCACCGGGGCCGCCGAACTGCTGCGGCACCTGGACGCCTCGCCCGTGGCTCCGGCCGTCACGGACCTGGAGGAGTACGCCCTCGGCACGGTCTGTGTCGCCGTACCCGTCTACAGCGGCGACACCCTCGGCTCGCTCGGTGTGTCCCTGCCGGCCGACCGGCTGTCCCGCATCGAGGAGATCCGGGCCCGGCTGATCCCGGCCGCCGGCCGCGTGACCAGGGGACTTTCCCTCACCGGCTGATCGTTCACTATCTGAAAACCTGCTCCTTGTGAACACCTGGGCCCACCCCGTTTCCTAGAGGAAACGGACATTTAGGAAGTGGCCGGCGTACGGACCGGCCCCGCGCACAGGTGAGGACTGCGGACGAAGCATGAGTCAGGCCCGGAACCACGGCGGCGACCACCTCCCGACGCGGCTGCTCAGAAGCCGAGTGGCAGGCCCCCTCCTGCCCGTCCTGACCGTGCTCGGCATCGTGCTCGCCGACCTCGTCGGCGGGGTGGGGATGATCTGGCTGCCCCTGCTGGCGGCCGGGCCCGCGCTGGCCGCCACCACCAACGGGCCGCGCGGAGTCCTCTGCGTCGGCTTCCTCGCCGCGGCCCTCGGCGCGACGCTCGGCGCCCGGGACGGCGCTCCCTGTCATGAGGTCGGGGCCGTCCTGGCCGCCCTGGTGGCCGTCACCCTGGCGAGCGCCCTGGCCGGCGCGCTGCGCACCCGCCGGGAGCGGGTCCTCGCGGCCGTCCGGTCCGTCGCCGAGGCCGCCCAGCACGCGCTGCTCAAGCCGGTCCCGGCCACCGTCGGCCCGTTCGAGGTGGCCGTCCGCTACAGCGCCGCCGCCGCGGAGGCCCGGATCGGCGGGGACCTCTACGCGCTGGTGCCCACCCCGTACGGCGTACGGCTGATCGTCGGCGACGTGCGCGGAAAGGGGCTGCCGGCGGTGGGGACCGCAGCGCTCGTGCTCGGCGTCTTCCGCGAGGCCGCCTACGACGAACCCGATCTTCTCGCCGTCGTCGACCGCATCGAGCGCAGCCTTGCGCGCAACCTCGGCGCCGACGACTTCGTCACCGCCGTGGTCGCCGGACACCCGCGGCCCGGGCAGCTGGAAGTGGTGAACTGCGGACACGCGCCCCCGCTGCTCATCGACGCGTCGGGCGGCGTCACGGCGGTGGAGGCCACGCACCCGGCGCCGCCCCTCGGCCTGCGGGCCCTGACCGACCAGACCCCGAGCCTGCAAGTGCTGCCCTTCGCCGACGGAGACCAACTGCTGCTGTACACCGACGGGGTCATCGAGGCCCGAGACCGCGACCGGGAGTTCTACCCGCTCGTCGAGGGCCTGGCCCGGCACCTTTCGGACGAACCCGCGCGCACCCTCGATGCGATCCACGACGAACTGCTGGCGCACGTCGGCGGCCGACTGCACGACGACGCGGCGCTGCTCCTGATCCGCAAGCCGGCCGTCCCCGACCCCGCGCTGCCCCAACAGGCCGTCGGGGGACGCATGTTGGGGGACCGGGCGGTGTGACCCCTGTGGCGGATGTTGCAGACTGGGCCCATGACACGCATGCGGAAGATCGCCGCCGCGCTGTTGGCCACCTCGGCCGCGCTGCTCGCGATACCCCCCACCGCCTCGGCCGCCTCCGTCCCACAGGGACCGGAGCACACGTACGGAACACACGGCACCCTCGTCAGGGAGAGCTTCGACCGCCTCCCGCTCGGCCCGGTCACCGCAGGCCGCGGCTGGACCACCGACACCTCCAACGGTTCGCTGAGCATCGAACCCAGCTCCACCGGCCACGGTCGCGAACTGCGGCTCCACACCGAAGGCAACGGCCGCGCCTTCCTCGTCCTTTCCGACCTCGCGCCCGCCGGCAACAGCTTCTGGGCCCGGCTGCGGCTGCGCGTGGACCGGTTCCCCACGGCCCCCGACTGGGCGCACTGGACCGTCGCCGAGGCCTCCGGCTCCGACGCCCCCACGCTGGTACGCCCGTTGGGCGGCCAGTACGCTCCCACCGACCGGGGCAACTTCTGGGGCGTCGGCTCCGACCTCGGCCCCACCGGTGACTGGACCGACTGGAAGACCTCCGCCCCCGCTGCCGCCGGCGTCTGGAGCTGCGTCGAGTTCCACCTCGACGCGACCGACAACCGCGTCACCGTCTACCAGGACGGCGTCGAGCAGTCCGACCTGACGGTCTCCACGAAGCACCACGGCGGCACGGCGGACGACTTCGTCTTCCCGACCTTCGACAAGCTCAAGCTGGGCTGGCAGCTGTACCAGGCCAACCCCAGCCCCTCCGCCTACGACGTCCGCATGGACGACGTGGCGCTGAGCACCCGGCGCGTGGGCGGGTGCGCCTCATGACCCGGGGTCTGTCGCGCCGGGCTCTGCTCGGCGGGACGGTCGGCGGCCTCGCCCTGGCCTCTGCCCTGACCGTCCCGGCCGCGGCGGCTCCCCAGGCCGGACGGCGGGGGACCGCAGGCCCGGAGCCGTACGTCCCCCTGGCCGTGGGCGCGGGCGGAGGGCCGGCCGGTACGGACCGGGTCCATGTGCTCAAGATCGGTCCCGACACGGCGCACACGGTGCTGGTGATGGTTCCGGGCCAGTTCGGGGCCGCGGGCGACTTCCGGCTGGTGGCCCGGGACCTCGTCGCCGCCGTGCCCGGGGTACAGGTGTGGGCCTTCGACCGGCGCGAGGAGAACCTCGCCGACCGTTCCGGCTTCACCACCGCGGACCCCGTCGGCTACTACCTGGACGGCCGCTACCGCTCGCAGGACCCCGCCGCCTGCGGCTATGTGGCGGGCTGGGGCCTGGCCCGCACCCTGGCGGACCTGGACACCGTCGTATGCGCCGCCGCCCGCGGCGGCCGCCGGGTCGTGCTCGGCGGCCACTCCTGGGGCGCCACCACCGCGATGACCTACGCGGCCTGGGACTTCGACGGCCGCCCCGGACACCGGGGCCTCTCGGCCCTCGTCCTGGTCGACGGAGGGGTGCGCGGGGCGTTCGACGGGACGGGGGAGCCCGTCCACAACACCCCCGACGAGGTACGGCAGCGGCTGGCGGCCATCGACGGCGGAGCCGTCTTCGACCTGACCCTGAGCGGCGTCGGAGTGGGCTCCCGGGCCGAGAGCACCCAGATCTGGTACCAGCTCGCCGGCTGGTACGCGCGACTCGACCCGGCCGGCCGCTCGGTACTGCAACCGCGGCTGCCCGACGCCCTGCGGCCGCCGTACCCGGTGACCAACGCCGCTCTGCTGGGCATCCTGGTGGACGCGGGCTTCGGCTGGCCCAACTCCATCAGCGTGCACTCGGGGCGCCTCGCCGACAGCGGTGACGTACGCGGGTGGATCGACACCGGCATCACACCGATCAGCCGGGTCGCTACGGCGTACGCGGGGGGCCCGCAACCGGCCGTGTGGGAGTGGTACTGGCCCGCCCGGCTGTCCGTGGACCTCGACGTCGCCGACCCCTACGCGGACACCGACCTGGCCCGCTCCCTCGGTCTGCGGCTCCGGCACACCGAGTCCCTCGACACCCCGCTGTACGCCTTCCAGACGAGCTACGCCCAGGGGACCATCGTCTCCGCCGCCCGCGAAGTCGTCGCCGACTCCCGTATCCCCTACGGCACGTACGCCACGGACGACGGGATGAACCACCTCGATCCGCTGTTCGCGGACACCGCGCACAACACCCTCACCCACACCCTGGCGCCGTTCCTCGCCGCACTGAGGTAGGACACCGCGCATCGGCGGGGCATCGCATCGATGCCCCGCCGATGACCGGTCCCGGCTGTTCGCCCGTGGGGGCGGTCGCCGTCAGAACAGGAAGCTCCCGTAGGGGCCGTTGAGAATCTGGTTCTTCTGGCTCTGGTTGAAGTGGGTGTTGGGGTAGTCGTAGAAGGACGCGGACATCGGGGTGCCGTCGGTCGAGGACGAGTCCGGCAGGCCGAAGGCGTGGCCGAGTTCGTGCACCATTCCGCCGTACCAGCGGTTCATCGACTGTCCGCTGGTGCCGGCGGCGCCGTCGGCGTCGTGTCCGCTCAGGACGACCCAGCCGGGGCTGGCGCCCCCGCCCGCGCCCTCGCCCTCGGCGCTGATCTCGCCCACGTTGAGCCAACGGCTGTCGGGGTTGTTCAGGCTGAACTTCCGGGCGAGTTCGTTCTGCATGTTCGTGACGGCCCACCAGTAACGGTCGCCGCCGTTGGGCGTGTTCTCGTACCAGCTCCGCGGCTGGTCACCGTTGACCACCTCGACCACGGGGTTGTTGAGCTTGAAGGTCTTGCCGAGTTCCTGCTGGTAGTAGCGCTGTGCCTCCCGCATCACGGCGGCGATGCCGTCGGGGTAGCGCTGGTCGAACGGAACGTCGGAGGGCTTCAGCCAGTACACCCGGACGGTCTTGGTCGGGGGCGTGGTGGGGGTGCCCCCGCCGCCGGCGAAGTTGGGCAGCCGCCACGTCCGCGACGCCGCGTTGGTGCAGGGCAACTGGACGAGGCCGGTGTTGCCGGCCGAGGAGTCGCCCGACGGGGCGACGCACTTGCCGGAGTGCACCGCCTGCACGCTGAACACGTTGTTCGTCCCGCTGACCGTCACGGGAACGAGCCGGAACTTCTGACTGGCTCCGGTGCCGCACGGCCGCTGCACGATCGTGGCGTTGTCGGCGCCGGACGCTCCGTTGACGTCCACGCACTTTCCGCCGGCCGACGTGCCGATGCCGTACTGGTCGGTGGTCCCGCCGACCGGGGTGAAGGTGAAGGTCTGGTTGGCCTCGCCGTGGCAGGCCCATTGGATGAGCTGGATGCCGTCGGCGGTGGAACTGCCCGGCACATCCAGGCAGTTGCCGCCGTTCTGGTTGACCGCGGTGGAGGTGAACGCCGTCGCGGCGTGGACGGGCGGCGCGCTCGCGACGGTGCCCATGACCGAACCGATCAGCACGGCCAGCACAGCCGGCCAGAGGGACAGGAACCGGGATCGTCTCATCGGCCTACTCCCCTGACGGTGCGGTCAGCGGCACGCCGAGAGCCACCGGCGTGCCGAAGTTCGGCGTGCCGTCGGCGTTCCAGGTGAACTTCTGCGCCCTGGTCGTACGGTTCATGTCGCAGCCACCGCCTGTCGAGTTGTTGGCGTGGTAAACCATCCAGTCCTCCGTTCCGTCGGGCGACTTGAAGAACCCGTTGTGACCAGGGCCGTAAACGCCGTTGGCGTTGGAGCGCTGGAAGACCGGGTTCGGCGACTTCACCCACGACGAGGAGTTGAGCGGGTCACCGCCGTTGTAGGTGAGCATGCCGAGCTTGTAGTCGGGCGTGGAGCAGTGACTGGCGGAGTAGACGATGAACGTCTTGCCGTTCCGCTGGAGCACCTCTCCGCCCTCGTTGACCGCGCCGCCCACCGTCTCCCAGCTGTACGTCGGCGTCGACAGCACCCGGCGGGTGCCGCTCGCGGTCCAGGGGTTGGACAGCGGACGGATGAACATCGGCTGCGAGCCGTTGTAGAAGGTGCCGAGCAGATACAACTGGCCGTTGAGCTGCAGGATGCTCGGGTCCAGCTCCCAGGTGTTGTCCTGCGTCGGGTCGAGCAGGTCGGCCTTGAAGCTGTAGGGGCCCATCGGGTCGAGTCCGGCGCTCTCCAGCACGTGGATCCGCTGGGTGCTCAGGTCGTACGGCTCCCGCCCGGCGGTGTAGTAGAAGTACCACCGCTTCCCGTTGGGTCCGTCGAGCAGATGGAACTCCGGCGCCCACATCGTGCCGGCGCCGTTGGGCCGACTGAGGTTGAAGATCACCTGGTCGGCGGCCGTGGCGAGCCCGGCGAGGGTACTCGCCTTGCGCATGGTGACCGTCGAGTTCCAGGTGGTCGTGGCCAGGTAGTAGTACCCGTTGTAGTACGTCAGCCACGGGTCCGGGCCGTGCTGGGAGAGCGGGTTGGTGAACGTGTGCGGGCTGGTGCCGCCGCCGCTGAACGCGGGCAGCCGCCACACCCTGCCGTTCGCGGCGGCACACGGCAGCTGCACCAGGTTGGTGTTGGCCGCCGAGGACCCGCCGCTCGGCGCGACGCACTTGCCCGAGCCGACCGAGACCAGGTTGAAGGTCTTGTCGGTGCCGGAGACGGTCACGGGAACGAGCCGCCACTGCTGGTTCGCCTCGCCGTGGCAGGGCCACTGGATGATCGCCGCGTCGTCGGCCGTCGAGGCGCCGTAGACATCGACGCACTGACCGGACTGCGTGGTGATCGTGTACGTGTCGCTCGTGCCGGAGACCAGCGTGTAGCCGAAGCTCTGGTTCGCGCCGGAACTGCAGCCGAACGCCCGCAACTGGGTGCCGTTGGCGGTCGAACTGCCCGGCAGGTCCAGGCAGTTGCCGCCGTTCTGGTTCACGCCGGCCGAGGTGAACGCGACGGCGGCGGACGCGGGCGGCGCGACGAGGAAGGCGACCGCCACGGTGAGCAGGGCGATGAGTGCCGACAGGCATCTGGAACGGGTCACGGTCCGTACACCTTTGCTTCGAGGAGGCCGACGGAGTTGGTGCCGTTGCCGGTGAGCAGCACCCGCAGCCGGGTGGTGCTCGTGGCGGTGAAGGTGACGGTGTTGTACTGGTTCTTCACCAGCGGATAGCCGCTCGCGCCGGGCACGTCGACGTAGGCGCTGCCGTTCCAGTACTGCAGCTTCCAGGAGGCCGGCATGTCGATGCCCTGGTCGTCGTCGAAGAAGTACACCTCGGCCTTGTTCAGGGTCTGTGCGGCGGGCCAGGTCAGCTCGGCCCACTGCTGTCCGGTCTCCGGCCAGGTCCCCCAGCGCGGGTTCACCGTGTCGTTGGACGACGACGGGTCGATCCCGTCGTTCACCGCGGCGACGCTCTCCCAGGAGGAGGTGTACGACGCGGAGGCCGTCGCCGAGGTCGCCAGGTTGGCCGGTGGCTGGGGTGGCTGGACCCCGCCCCGGTTGAAGACCTTGACCTCGGTGAGGCCCGTCTTCGCGCCGGAGGCGTTGGTGGCCAGGACCCGTACCCGCTGGGCGCTGATCGCGGGGAACTGCACCAGGTTGTAGTTGGCGCGCGGAACGGCGGGGCTCTTCGTCTGGCCGGGGACGTTCACCCAGGAACTGCCGTCGTAGTACTGGATGGTGTACGCGGAGGGCGCCCGGTAGGTCGTACTCGCCGGACGGCTGTCCTTGAAGTACAGGCGCACCTCGTTCAGCGTGCGGGCGGCGCCGAAGTTCAGCTCGTACCAGTCCTGGCTGTTGGAGGATCCGCCCGCACCCCAGAACGGCTCGTTGGTGGGATACCCGTCGACGGCGCCGGCGGTGCTGCTGCCGGAACCGGTGTACGACGCCGAGGCCGTCGCCCCGGTGGCCAGGTTGGTGGGGGTGCCGGTCAGGTCGACGCCGGCCTTGGCGAGCATGTCGACCATCCGCGGGCTGTTCTGCACGACCTGGTTGGGGGCCTGCAGACCGGGGACGGCCGTGTGGTAGGTGACCGTGCCGCTCGTGGTCACCTCCCCGGTCGCCGGGTCCCAGGTGAACGGCACCAGCGAGCTGACGGTCGCGGCCCGGTTGCCGTTGACGTAGATCGAGTAGCCCTCCGGGACACCCGGGTAGCGCACCACCCCGTCGGACGGGTCGTCCCAGACGATGCTCAGGTCCGCGTTGCGGTAGCGCAGGTTGTTGACGGTGAAGTGGTCCCAGCCGATGTCGATCGGGGAGAGCTCGACCTTCGCGTCGTTGCGCGGCCGCAGCCCGGCGACGTCCTCGACCACCGTCCAGTTGCTGCTGCCCAGGATGTTGTGGTGGATCCAGGACCGGTAGTCGATGTTGCTGCCGTTCCAGTCGGCCCAGAACTCGTTGGCGTCCGGCCACTGGGTGTTGCCGCCGATGTACTGCGCCCAGGTGTTCCAGTAGAGCAGCTTCTTGTAGTCGGTCGCGTTCATCCAGGAGTTGGGGTAGTTGCGCAACACCGACGAGTACAGCCGGAACTGCACGGTGGAGTTGATGGTGGAGAAGTTGTTCGAGCCCGGGTTCCCGGCGTCGGCCGCCGCCTTCTTGTCGGCCTGGTTGGCCGTGTAGAAGGGGAAGACGGGGTACTGCGCCGGGTCGTCGAACAGCCGCAGTGCCTGCTTGTACGTCGCGGTGTTGGGGACGGCCCCGACCGAGAACGGGTAGTAGTTGTTGATCTCC
The DNA here is from genome assembly GCF_055581185.1 of Streptomyces sp. NPDC031474. NCBI lineage: Bacteria > Bacillati > Actinomycetota > Actinomycetes > Kitasatosporales > Streptomycetaceae > Streptomyces > Streptomyces sp. NPDC031474. The sequence goes on along the minus strand of NZ_JBVIJX010000016.1, from coordinate 162,512 downwards.
TTCCAGGGCACCCACTCGTTGGTCGACTTCAACCGGTGCTCGAACAGCTGCCGGTTGGGGTTCCACAGCACATTGACGATGGCGTCCTTGATCTGCGTCGCGAGCGTGCGCATCTCGGTCGCCTTGGCCGTGTTGCCGGTCGCCTCGTAGGCCTGCGCCGCGGCGAGCGCGCCGCTGTACTGGTAGGCGGACTCGGCGCGGTCCATGTTGCCGGGCTTCCAGTGGAAGGACACCGCGTCGGCGTCGTTGCCCGTCAGAGCGCCCCAGTCGTACTCGATGAGCTTGTTGTTGTCGTGGTCGTAGTAGGCGAGCTGGCCCTTGACGTCACCCTCCGCGTAGTGCGCGAGGTTGCCGGCGATGGCGGGCTGCCCGCCGTGGATCTGGTAGCTGCGCCAGGCGGCCTCGGCGATGTACTGGGTGTAGCTGTTGGACCAGTTCTCCGGGTCGCCGGGGTTGTCGAGGAACCGGCCGCCCTTGGAGACCTGCCCGACGCTCAGCCAGTCGCCGTAGGCGTAGGCCGGGTTGCGCAGGTACTTGAGATCGTCGATGTGCATCGGCTGGGTGAGCGCGATCGCGTTGTTGTAGCCGAGGACGCCCTCGGTCGACGTCGGGAACTGGAAGGTCTGGCCGGGGATGTCGGCGTCGAGGTTGTTGAAGCGCATCAGCCACCAGCGGTAGTAGATGTTCTTCTTGATCGCGCCTTCGGGGACGTCGATGTACGGCACGTTCTGCGCCCACCACAGGTTGTACGCCCTGACGTGCGTGGCGAAGGCGGTGGCGTTGGAGTAGCCCGCGTAGGCGTTGTACTCGGTGAGCGACTCGGGGATCTCGTCGGTGACGAAGCCCATCACCACCTTGGCGGTGACCGTGGCGCCGGCCGCGATCGTCACCGAGCGGTTGAGCCCGCCGTTGGTGGCGCTGAAGCCGTCGCCGGTGAGCCGGGGGCGGATGGTCGTGAGGTTGTTGTAGGCGTTGACCTGGCCGGTCAGCTCACTGCCGGAACCCGAGGTGGCGTACGGCGAGGTCGCCCGCAGTTGCAGGGTGGTGGAGGCGCTGCCGTTGTTCTTGATCGACAGGTTGGTCACGGCCACGTTGTTGTCGGTGATGAACTTGGTCTGCGTGACCGCCACCGAGCCGGCCGTGTGCACGCTCTTCCAGTAACTGGGCGCTTGCCAGCGCTGGGAGACCTGTTCGGTGAACGTGCCCGGGCTGATCGCGATGGTGTAGGCGTTGTTGTCGTTGATGCTCTCCCAGTACGCGACATGCCCCCCGAAGCCGAGGACCGAGGGGTCGTGGGTCTTCATGAACAGCGCGCGACCACGGCTCATCAGCCAGGGCCCGGCGGGGTCGTCGCCGGAGCGGGCCAGCAGACGGTCCATCCAGAAATCGGTTCCCGAACTCTCCGCATCGTAGATGCTCCGCATCATGTCGCCGGGGGTGTAGGCGACGGGCGGGGCCGGGATGGCGGGACCGTTGAACGTGGGGAACCCGATGGTCTGCGCGGCGGCGGCCGGGTTCACGGAACAGATGGAACAGAGGATGAGCACGAGGGCGACGAGCAGGCGCTTCATGAGGTGCTCCCTCTCCGGTTGAGGGCAGTGGGCGGCGGGTGGGTGGGCAGCGAGCCGTGTCATGTGCCTGACAGGCGCGCAAGGAAACTCACCTAAAAGGTTTTCGCAACGTAGGAGCGAGCTGATGAGGTGTCAAGAGATGGCGTCAAGGCCCGCCTTCGCCGAGGGCACCGTATGGCGCGACGCGACTCGGGGCGGAGCGGCTCGGGACGGCGTAGAGCGGGGGCGACGCGGCCCGGGACGGCGCGGCTCGGGGGTGACGCGGCCCGGGGACGGCGTGGCTCGGGGGTGACGCGACCCGGGGCGGCGTGGCTCGGGGCGGCGCGGATCGGGGGCGACGCGGCCCGGGGACGGCATGGCTCGGGAGCGACGCGGCTCGGGGCGACGCGGCTCGGGGCGACGCGGCTCGGGACGACGCGGCTCGGGACGACGCGGCTCGGGGCGACGTGGCCCGGGGCGGCGCGGCTCGGAGACGACACGGTCCGGGGCTAAGCGAATCGGGATGAAACGGCCCGTGACACCGGCCCGTGACACCGCGGCTGGGACACCGGCCCGGGACACCGTGGCCGGGACACCAGCCCCGGACAACGCTGCCCGGGACAAGCGGCGTTCAGGACTTCACGGCCCGGAACGACGCGGCGTTGGACGACGCGGTTCAGGACAGCGGCGCCGTCGATCCTCGGATGATCACGCGACAGCGCACGGTCTCCACTCCTGAGCGCCGACCCCCGCCGATCGCGGTGAACAACGCGTGGGCCGCCGCCCGGCCGACCTGCTCCAGGTTCATGTCGACGCTGGTCAGCGGCGGGCGCGAGGATGAGGTCAGAACCTGCCAGTTGTCGAAGCCCATCACGGCCACGTCCTCCGGCACCCGGTGTCCGCGCTCGCGCAGGACGTCCATGACGCCCCGGGCGATCTGGTCGCTGCCGCACAGCACGGCGTCGACGTCGGGATGCCGGTCGAGCAGCAGCGCGGTCGCCGCCCGTCCCCAGCCCTCCGACCAGGCCCCGAACCGCGGTTCGCCGACCAGCGCCAGACCGGCGTCGGCGAGCGCCGCCCGGGCGCCCTCGGCCCGCTCCTGCGCCGCGAGGTACCCCGGGTCGCCGGTGACGTGCGCGATCCGGGTCCGGCCGCAGGTCAGCAGGTGCTCCACCGCGATCCGGCCGGCGTCGACGCTGTCGGGGACGATGGACAGATCCGCCGGATCCTCCGACGGCGCGTACGCGTAGACCACGGGGACGGGCAGCTCACGGCCCAGGGACGGGCGCGGGTCGGTCCGGCTGCCGACCACGATGAGCCCGTCCACCCGGCGCCCGAGCAGCGCACGCACATGGTGCTGCTCCCGGATCGCGTCGCCGCGCGCGTCGCACAGGAAGACCGCGACCTCACCGGCCCCGAAAGCGTCCTCGGCGCCCATCAGGATGGGGATGCTGAACCGGCCCTCCAGGTCGCTGGTGAGCAGACCGACGGTGCCCGACCGTCCGACGAGCAGCCCGCGGGCCAGCTGGTTCGGCCGGAAGGCCAGCCGCTCGGCGGCCTCGATCACCCGCTGCCGGGTCTCGGCACGCACCTGGCTGCGGCCGTTGAGGGCCTTGGAGGCGGTGGCGATCGACACGCCGGCGAGCCGGGCGACGTCGCTGAGTGTGGCGGGATGCGAACGAGAGGGGCCGACGGCCGGTGTCATGGATGTTCTCCTGTCTCGCGTCGCGTGCGTCGTAAACCGTACGCGAGAAGTTTCGGCCCGGGTGCGTCCAGGGAGTTTTCACTGGTTTCGGTTGAGCCCCGGGGCGCGACTCCTGCAGCCGTTCCGTGCAAGGGGATTGACGGGCCGTGAGTCGGGTTCTAGCTTTCAGAAAGCCTTTTCGGTTCCTTTTCGTCGCAGAACCCACACTCAGGGGGATCGCCATGAGGAGCACGACCGGACCACGTAGACCCATCCGCCGACTCGCCACCGGCGTCGTCGCGCTCCTCGCCGCAGCGAGCCTGGTCACGGCCTGCGGGTCGGGGGACGACGGCGGCTCGGACAGCGGGGGAGGGGGCAAGGCGGCGGACGCCACGGGCGTCGACGACGGCGCCACCCTGACGATGTGGACCCGCGCCGCGACCCGCCCGCAGAGCGAAGCACTGGTGAAGGCCTACAACGCACACCACAAGAACAAGATCGAACTGACCGTCATCCCGACCGACGACTACCAGGCCAAGGTCGGCGCCGCGGCCGGCTCCCACGACCTCCCCGACCTCTTCGCCTCCGACGTGGTGTTCGTGCCGAACTACACCACCAGCAGGCTCTTCGCCGACCTCACCGCGCGCATCGACGCGCTGCCGTTCGCCGACAAGCTGGCCCAGTCGCACATCAAGGCCGGCACCTACGAGGGCAAGAAGTACGTCGTCCCGCACACCCTCGATCTGTCGGTGCTCTTCTACAACAAGGACCTCTACCGGCGGGCGAAACTCGACCCCGCGAAGCCGCCCACCACTCTCGCCGAGTGGGACCGGCAGGCGCGGGCCGTGGACGCGCTGGGCGGCGGCGTGGACGGTACCTTCTTCGGCGGCAACTGCGGTGGCTGCGGTGTCTTCACCTGGTGGCCGTCGATCTGGGCCGGGGGAGCGGAGGTGCTGAACGACAAGGGCACCGAGGCGGAACTCGACTCCGCCACCGCCAAGAAGGTCTACGACACCTACCGGGGATGGGTGAAGGACGACATCGTGGCGCCCGGCGCGAAGGACGAGACCGGCACCACCTGGACCGGCGTCTTCCCGAAGGGGAAGGTCGGCGTGATGCCCATGCCGTCGACCACCCTGGGCCTGATGCCCAAGAACCTGGACCTCGGCGTCGCGCCCATCCCCGGCCCCGACGGCGGCAAGTCCACCTTCGTCGGCGGCGACGCCATCGGCATCTCCGCCACCAGTAAGAAAGCCGATCAGGCCTGGAACTTCCTCGCCTGGTCCCTGGGCGACGACGCGCAGGTGAACGTGGTCGCCGCGCACAAGGACGTCGTGGCGCGCACCGACCTCGCGTCCAACAAGTACTCCGCCGCGGACCCCCGCCTGGTCGCGATCAACCAGCTCGTGGCGGACGGCCGCACCCCGTACGCGTTGAAGTTCGGCCAGACCTTCAACGACCCCAACGGGCCCTGGCTGACCCTGATGCGCGACGCCGTCTTCGGCGACGGCACGTCCGTCGAGAAGGACAACAAGGCCGTCACCGCCTCCCTCGCCGACTGAAACGGCACGGCACCGGACGCACCGGACGCACCGGACGCACCGGATGTCCCGGACCCCGGCACGACCCCTCCCACGTCACCCGGCAGAGGAGAGCCATGCAGGTCAAGGCGCCCGACCGGGCGGCCGTCGAGCGCCGGGCGCCGACGGCACGCCCGGCCCGCCGACCCCGAAGAGCCGCCCCCCTGTGGCGCTCCCGCAAGGTCCAGGGCCTCGGGTACGCAGCCCCGACCGCCGTGTTCGTCGCCGTCTTCTTCCTGCTGCCCCTCCTCCTCGTGGGGCAGATGTCGCTCAGCGACTGGCCGCTGCTCGCCGGCGACCAGGGCGCCAACGCCCCCGAGAACTACACCGACATCGGCGACAGCCCCCTGTTCTGGCCCGCCGTCCGCTTCACGCTCCTCTACACCGTGATCGTCACGGTCATTCTGCTGGGCCTGGCCCTCCTCCTCGCCCTGCTCGTGCAGGAGTCCCGACCCGGCGCGGGCTTCTTCCGCACGGTCTACTTCCTGCCCGGCGCCCTCGGACTCGCCTCCGCGTCCCTGCTCTTCTGGGGCCTGTACAGCCCCACCACCGGCCCGCTCAGCCGCACTCTGGAGAAACTCGGCCTCGTCGACGACCCGGTGTCCTTCCTCGGCACGCCGACCTCCGCGCTGCTGTCGACGGTGTTCCTCGTCGTATGGAAGTTCGCCGGTTTCTACATGCTGATCCTGCTCGTCGGACTCCAGCGGATCCCGCACGAGGTGTACGAGGCGGCCCGGATGGACGGCGCGAGCCGCGGCCAGATCTTCCGCTCCATCACCCTCCCGCTGCTGCGCCCGTCCCTCGCCCTGTCCCTGCTCCTGTGCGTGACCGGATCACTGCTCGCCTTCGACCAGTTCTTCGTCCTCACCAAGGGCGGACCGGACAACAGCACCGTCACCGTCGTGCAGTTGATCTACCGCGAGGCGTTCCAGCGGCTGAACCTCGGCACCGCCGCGGCCCTGTCGATCGTCGTGCTGGCCGCGCTGCTCCTGCTGAACGTCCTGCAGTTCCGTGGGCTGCGCCGCGCCGACGAGTCATGACCCGCTCGCGAAAGGAGACACCGGTGCTCACCCGAGCCCTCGGCCGGACGCCCCACTACGTCGTCGCCGGCGGACTGGCCGTCATCTTCCTCTTCCCGCTGCTGTGGAACGCCTGGGCCTCGGTCAGCGCCCAGCCCGGCACGGCCCAGGAGTCCGGCTACGGTCTGGGCAACTACCGCACCCTGCTCGACTACGACGCCGGCCTGTGGCGCTACCTCGGCAACAGCACCGTCGTCGCCGCCCTCACCGTCGCCCTGACCCTCGGGGTCTCCCTGCTCGGCGGCTACGCCTTCGCCCGCTTCGACTTCCCCGGCAAGAACCTGCTGTTCCTGCTGACCCTGGCCATCCTCATGGTCCCGTACGCCACCCTCCTCATCCCGCTCTACGTGCTGCTCGGCAGGCTCCATCTGCAGAACTCGCTGCTCGGGCTGAGCCTGGTGCTGGCCATGTTCCAACTGCCGTTCGCCACCTTCATGATGCGGATCGCCTTCGAGGCGGTCCCGCGTGAACTGGAGGAGTCGGCGCTCGTCGACGGATGCGGCACGGCCGGCGCGCTGCGCCGGGTGCTCCTTCCCGCGGTGCGGCCGGGGCTGATCACCGTGGGCCTCTTCGCCTTCCTCGCCGCCTGGAACGACTTCATCGCGCCGCTGATCCTCATCTCGGACAGCGAGAAGGCGCCCCTGCCGCTGGCCGTCGCCAACCTGCGGCAGCAGAGCATGGGCGCCGTCGACTACGGCGCCACCGAGGCCGGCGTGGTGGTCCTCGCCGTGCCCTGTCTCCTGCTCTTCCTGCTGCTGCAACGGCACTACGTGCGGGGCTTCATGTCGGGCGCGCTCAAGGGCTGACCAACCGGATGAAAGGCATCAATGGGTGAGTGAGAACAGAGAGTTGTCGACGATGCTGCCCGTGGCACCGACCGGGGGGCGATTGCGCCCGCTGGGCCTGGACGAGGTCAGGATCACCGGAGGCTTCTGGGCCCGACGCCGGGAGACCAACGCCACCGCCACACTCGACCACTGCCGCGAATGGATGGAACGCGTCGGCTGGATCGGCAACTTCCGGGCCGCCGTCGAGGGCAGGATCCAACGGGACCGGCGGGGCCGCGAGTTCGCCGACTCCGACGTCTACAAGCTCCTCGAAGCCATGGTCTGGGAGCCCGGATACGACCTCGACCCCATGCTCACGCAGTCCATCGCCGCCGCCCAGGAACCGGACGGCTACCTGAACACCGCCTTCGGCCGCCCCGGCCAGCAGCCCCGTTACAGCGACCTCGAATGGGGCCACGAGCTGTACTGTTACGGCCACCTGATCCAGGCGGGCGTGGCCCAGATCCGTACCGAAGGCGAAGGCGAACTGGCGAAGATCGCCCGGCGCGCCGCCGACCATGTCTGCACCGCCTTCGGCCGGGGCGGCATCGAACGGGTCTGCGGGCACCCGGAGATCGAGACGGCCCTGGTCGAACTGGCCCGGGCGACGGGAGAGGAACGCTACCTCGACCAGGCCGCGCTGTTCATAGAGCGCCGCGGCCACGGCACCCTCGCCGACCCCGAGTTCGGCCGCGCCTACTACCAGGACGACCAGCCCGTCCGGCAGGCCACGGTGCTGCGCGGCCACGCCGTGCGCGCCCTCTACCTCGCGGCCGGCGCCGTCGACGTGGCCGTGGAGACCGGCGACGAGGACCTGCTCGCGGCCGTCGTAGGGCAGTGGGAGGCCGCCGTCGCCCGGCGCACCTATCTGACCGGCGGCATGGGCTCGCACCACCGGGACGAGTCCTTCGGCGACGACTTCGTGCTCCCGCCGGACCGCGCCTACTCCGAGACCTGCGCCGGCGTCGCCTCCGTAATGCTCAGCTGGCGGCTGCTCCTGGCCACCGGCGAGCCACGCTTCGCCGACCTGGCCGAGCGGACCCTGTTCAACGTCGTCGCGACCTCGCCGGCCGAGGACGGCCGGGCCTTCTTCTACGCCAACACCCTGCACCGGCGCCGCCGCGGCACCGTGCCGTCCGCGGACGCCGACAGCCCGCGCGCCGAGTCGAGCCTGCGCGCCCCCTGGTTCGCGGTGTCCTGCTGCCCCACCAACGTGGCACGAACGCTGGCCCTGCTCCCCGCCTATCTGGCGACCGCGGACGACCACGGCATCCAACTCCACCAGTACGCCGACGCGGAGATCACCACCGCCCTCGCGGGCGGCCACGGCGTCGCGCTGAGCGTGCGCACCGACTATCCGTCGGGCGGCAGCGTGACCGTCCGCGTCGACCGGTCCCCGGACCGCCCGTGGACCCTGTCCCTGCGCGTCCCCGCGTGGACCGAGGGCGCCCCCGCCCGGCTGGTCGACCCCGACGGCGTACGGCGTGCCGTCACCCCGGGCACGGCCGCCGTCACGCGGCTCTTCCGGCCCGGCGAGGAGATCCGGCTCGAACTGCCCATGGCCCCGCGCTGGATCGGGCCCGACCCGCGCATCGACGCCGTGCGCGGCACCCTCGCCGTCCAGCGCGGCCCCCTGGTGTACTGCGCCGAGTCCGTGGACCTGCCGGACGGCCACGAGGTCGACGCCGTACGGGTGGATCCGTCCGCCGAGCCGCAGGACGGGCCCGACGGCACCGTCGTGGCCCCCGGCGAACTCGCCGCCGTACCGGGGGAACCGCCCGAGGACCCCTGGCCGTATCAGCCGTACCAGCCGCATCAACCGCTCGGCCAGGGAACCGAGCCCGCCGCCGAGCCCACCGGCATCGTGCTGGTGCCCTATCACTCCTGGGCGAACCGCGGGCCCTCGACGATGCGCGTATGGCTGCCGACGACGACCCCACCGCCGACCGCACCCCCCGGAAGGTAGCCGTGCACGGACCGGGAAGAGGACGGCACCGCCGCAGATGGCTCGCCGGGGCGCTGGCCCTTGGGCTGCTGGCCTCGCTCGCGGCCGGTTCGCCCGCCGTGGCGGCGGACAACTCGGCGATCGGCTACCCGGTCTACTCCGGGTCCGCGCATCCCGTGCCGGAACTGCCCGCCGGCTTCACCACCCACGGCACCCTGCGCGCCCAGTACGAGGCCGACCGAAGAACCGGGAACGGCACCGACTTCTGGATGGACCGGATGCTGGCCCGCAAGGGCGAGGACCCGTCGGGCGACTGGCTGTTCACGCGAGGCCGGGCGGTGTTCATGAAGGAACACGACCCCGCCCTCCTCGGGTTCGGCGGCAAGGTCGCCTACTGGGAGAGCATCGACGACCGGTCCGCCTATACCGTCGACGTGAGCGTCGACGGCAAGGCCGCAACCCTGCACGAGAACGTCAACGCCCGCATCCAGACGCCCAGTTACTGGCACAGCGAGTTCACCCACGAGGCCACCGGGCTGAAGGTGACACAGACCAAGTTCATCACCGACGCCGATGTGGCCGTGACGAACCTGACGCTCACCAACACCGGCTCCGCGCGCCGGGAGGTCACGCTGCGCGCCTCGTCGCCGTACGCCACGACCGCCGAAGGCCGTGAACTCACCGGCGCGGTGCCCGCGAAGAACAACCTCACCACGGTCTTCCCCCGCTTCAGCGGCGACGGCATGGCCCCCGCTCCCGACGGCGAGACCCTGACGCGCACCCTCAGCCTCCGCGCGGCCGCCACCGCCACTGCCAAGGTCCAACTCGGCTTCGTCACCGAGGAGATCGCCGACTCCCGATCGGCCTACGACGCGGTGCGCAAGGCGGTGCCCACGGCCGCCTTCCGCGCCCATGTGCAGAAGTACAACCGCTGGTGGGCCGAGAACCTGCCCTACCTCGACTCGCCCGACGACAACATCGACAAGACGCTCTACTACCGCTGGTGGCTGCTGCGTTACAACTACCTGGACGCCGACATCCCGGGCAACGACTACCAGTTCCCCACCTCCATGGAGGGCGTGCTCGGCTACAACAACGCCATCGCCCTGACCGTCGGCATGTTCGTCGACGACCTCAAATACCTGCGCGACCCGAGCTACGGGTACGGGCCGTGGGTGTCGGCCGGCGAAGTGTCGAAGAACGGCAAGTACACCGACAACCCGGGCGACCCGGAGAACTGGTCCAACAGCTACACCCAGTACATCTCCGAGGCGGCCTGGCGCTCCTACCAGGTGCACGGCGGACCGGACGGCATCGTGAAGAACCTCGCGCGATACGCGGAGCAGGACGTCCGCGGCCAGCTGGCGAGCTACGACCACGACGGCAACGGACTCATCGAGTACGACTGGGGCGCCATGACCGGCAACGACGCCGACGCGGTGTCGTTCCACTGGAAGCCGGGCAACCTGGACCGCACCGAGTCGGCGTACGTGTACAGCAACGCCACGGCCGCGGCGAACGCCTACGACCTGCTCGGCGAGAGGGCGAAGGCGGACGAGCTGCGGGGGATCGCCGGCCGGGTGAAGGACGCCGTCCTGAAGTACCTGTGGGATCCGAAGGACAAGCTGCTCAAGCACCGGCACGTGGCCACCGACACCCTGGTGCCCTGGAAGGAGATCAACAACTACTACCCGTACAGCGTGGGCCTGATGCCCACGGCGGACGAGGACCCCCAGTACCTGGAGGCCCTGCGGCTGTGGGCGGACGCCGGGCAGTACCCCGTCTTCCCGTTCTTCACCGCCAACCAGGCCGACAAGGCGCAGGCCGCGGAGCAGGGACACCCCGGGAGCAACAACTTCTCCGTCATCAACTCCACCGTCACCTTCCGCTTCCTCTCCTCCGTGCTGCGCACATACCCCAACCGGTACATCGACAGCACCTGGTACAAGAAACTGCTGTCCTGGAACGCCTGGGCCCAGTACGTCGACGGCGACAACCGGTGGCCCGACCAGAACGAGTTCTGGGCCGACGGCAGCGCCGACCCGCAGAAGATCGGCTACCGCTCCTGGATCCACCACACCATCCTCGGCACCACCAACTGGACCGTGATCGAGGACGCCATGGGCTTCCGCCCGCGCACGGACCGCAAGGTCGAGCTCGCCCCGATCGACGTCGACTGGGACCACTTCGCCGTCACCGACATCAACTACCGGGGCACCGACGTCGCCGTCCTGTGGGACGAGCCGGGCGACGGGAAGCGGCCGTACGGCAAGCAGGTCCCCGAGGGCTACTCCCTCTACCTCGACGGGAAGCTCGCCCTCACCGCCGACCGCCTCACCCACCTCGTCTACGACCCCGTCACCCGCAAGGTCACCTTCCCCGAAGGGGCCGGAGCCAAGGTTCGAACCACCGGTCTGCACACGGCCGTTGCCGCACCGCAGGACGTTCGGTACGGCCCGAAGGACCGGGTGACGGACGTCTTCGCCAAGGCGGGCCGGGACCTGACGGGCGCAGCGAAGGAGAACCTCGCCGCCGGAGCCACCGTCCGCGCCTCCCACAAGGAGCAGGGGCACGGAGTGGCAGGCGCCGTCGACGGCTTCACGATCAACGAGCCGTTCTGGGGCGCCCGCGGCTCGGGCAACTCCGAGGACTGGTACGAGATCGACTTCGCACGGCCGCGCAAGGTCGACGACGTGAGGCTCTACTTCTACAGCGACAAACGACCCGGCGGCTACGCCGAACCCGCCCTCTACACCGTGCAGTACCAGGACAGCGGCGGGCAGTGGACGGACGTCACCGGACCGGTCAAGTCACCGGCCCACCCCAGGGCCAACCTCAACCAGGTGCGCTTCAAAGGGGTGACGACCGGGAGACTGCGGGTGCTGCTGCGCCACCGCGACGGCCACACCAGCGGACTGAAGGAGATCCAGGCGTTCGCCACCGGCGTCCGGCTCCCGGCCGCCCGCAACCAGCCCCCGTACGTCCAGGCCTGGCGCGACACCGCCTACAGCCGCCCCGGTCAGGCGCGGCTCACCGCAGTCGTCGAGGACGACGGTCTCCCGGCGAGGAAGCTCTCCGCGTCCTGGCGGGCGGTGGACGGCCCCACGGACGGCGCCGTCATCTTCGAGGACGCGCAACGCCCGACGACCGTCGCCCGCTTCACCGAGCCGGGCACCTACACCCTCGAACTCACCGCCACCGACGGCGCGTTGCAGTCCTCGAAGCAGGTCGTGGTCAAGGCGGCGGGACCGGCCGGCGGGCAGGTGAACGTGGCGCAGTCCGCGACGCCCACCGCGTCCTACACCTCTGGCTGGGAGTCGGTCGCCGCCATCAACGACGGCCGGGAACCGGCCTCCTCCTCCGACGCCCCGCGCTGGGGCAGCTGGCCGCAGAAGGACACCCAGTGGGTCCAGTACACCTGGGACGCCCCGGTCCGTGTGAACGGCTCCGACATGTACTTCTTCCGCGACGCGCAACCGGGCGCGGACGACGGCGTGGGAGTCCCCGCCTCCTGGGTCATCGAATACCGGGACGGCGACACCTGGCGCGAGGTCGCCTCGCCCAGCGGCTACGGCACCGACGAGGACCGCTACAACAGGACCGCCTTCGCGCCCGTCACCACCACCGCCGTACGGGCCCGGCTGACCGGCCACGCCAATCTGGCGCTCGGTGTACAGGAGTGGAAGGTGTACGCCGAGCCGCCCGACTCCGTCCGCGAGGTCCATGTCCCCACTCTCCACGGCACCGTCCCCCGACTCCCCGGCCAGGTGACGCTGGTCTACGCCGACGGCTCGACCGCGCGCTCTGACGTGGCCTGGCCCGCGCTCACCGAGGACCAGGTGGCCCAGGGCGGCACCAGCGTCCGGGTCACCGGGCTCGCCGACCTGACCGCGCTGCCCGTCACCGCGACCGTGTGGGTGCGGCAGACCGACGCCGTCGAGATCACCGCCCTCGCCGAGGAGCACATCGCCACCCGGACCGGCAGACCACCCGTCCTTCCGGACACGGTCGTCGCCACCTACAACGACGGCTCCAAGGACAGCCGGGCCCCGGTGACCTGGGACCCGGTGGAACCGGACCGGTACGCCCGGCCGGGGACCTTCGAGGTGAAGGGAACCGTGACCGGCACCACCTACCGCGCAACGGCCACCGTCACCGTGACCGCCGCCCCCTCATGAGGGCGCGGCCACGCAGACGACCGTGCATGCCCATGCCCACCGACGCCCCCACGATCGGAGCCCGAGCATGTCCCAACCCCCCACCCGCCGCAACCTGTTGAGGCTGGCCGCCGGGACCGCGGCCACCGTCCCGCTCCTGCACGCGACCTCGGCGGCGGCCCAGACCGACTCCCTCGCCGCGCCGACCGGCACGACCGCGGCGCCCGCCCCGGCCCCCGCGGCCCCGCCGACCTGGGCGGTCCAGCCCTTCGCGCTGGACCAGGTGACGCTGGGCGACGGCGTCTTCCGCCGCAAGCGCGATCTGATGCTGGACTTCGCCCGGGCCTACCCCGCCGACCGCATCCTGGCCGTCTTCCGGGCCAACGCCGGCCTCGACACCCGCGGCGCCCAGCCGCCGGGCGGCTGGGAGACCTCCGACGGCAACCTGCGCGGCCACTTCGGCGGCCACTTCCTCACCCTGGTCTCCCAGGCGTACGCGGACACGCGTGAGGCGGCACTCAAGACCAAGCTCGACTACCTCGTGGCCGCGCTCGGCGAGTGCCAGCAGGCGCTGGCCGACCACGGCTCGCCGAAACCGAGCCACCCCGGCTATCTGGCCGCCTACCCGGAGACCCAGTTCATCCTGCTGGAGAGCTACACCACCTACCCCACCATCTGGGCGCCGTACTACACCTGCCACAAGATCATGCGCGGTCTCCTGGACGCGCACACCCTCGCCGGGAACGCGCAGGCCCTCGCCATCGCCTCGGCGATGGGCGACTGGGTGCACAGCCGGCTCGGCCGACTGCCCAAGGCCCAGCTGGACCGCATGTGGTCGATCTACATCGCCGGCGAGTACGGCGGGATGAACGAGGTGATGGCGGACCTGTACGCCCTCACCGGACGCGCGGAGCACCTCGCCGCCGCCCGCTGCTTCGACAACACCGTGCTGCTGGACGCCTGTTCCGGGGGCCGGGACATCCTGGACGGCAGGCACGCCAACCAGCACATCCCCCAGTTCACCGGCTATGTACGGCTCTTCGACCACACCGGGGACGAGGAGTACGCGGCGGCGGCCCGCAACTTCTGGGGCATGGTCGTGGGCCCCCGGACGTACAGCCTGGGCGGCACCGGCCAGGGCGAGATGTTCCGGGCCCGCGGCGCCATCGCGGCCACCCTGGGCGACAACAACGCCGAGACCTGCGCCACGTACAACATGCTCAAGCTGAGCAGGCAGCTGTTCTTCCACCAGCCGGTCCCCGCCTACATGGACTACTACGAGCAGGGCCTGACCAACCACATCCTGGCCTCCCGCCGGGACGCTCCCAGCACGGACAGCCCGGAGGTCACCTACTTCGTGGGCATGGGACCGGGAGTGGTGCGCGAGTACGACAACATCGGCACCTGCTGCGGCGGCACCGGGATGGAGAACCACACCAAGTACCAGGACTCGGTCTACTTCCGCTCCGCGGGCGGCGACGCGCTGTACGTCAACCTGTACCTCGCCTCGACGCTGCGGTGGCCGGAACGGGGGCTCGTCATCGAGCAGACGAGCGCCTACCCGGCCGAGGGCGTGCGCACCCTGACGTTCCGCGAGGGCGGCGGCAGCCTGGACCTGAAGCTGCGGGTGCCGTCCTGGGCCACGGCAGGGTTCACCGTCACCGTCAACGGGGTCCGGCAGCAGGTCCAGGCAGTGCCCGGCAGCTACCTCACCCTGAGCAGAAGCTGGCAGCGCGGCGACCGGGTCACCGTCTCGGCCCCCTACCGGCTGCGCATCGCACGGGCGTTGGACGACCCGACCGTCCAGTCGCTGTTCTACGGGCCGGTCCTGCTGGTCGCGCGGAGCCAGGCGACGTCGTTCCGGCAGTTCTCCTTCTACAAGGACTTCACGCTGCGGGGCGACCTGGCCGACGCCGTCCGCCCCGAGGGCCGCCCCCTGCACTTCACCACGCACGGCCTGACGCTGGCCCCGTTCCACCTCGCGGACGACAGCCGCTACCACGCCTACTTCAGGCGCGCGGAACCGTCCGTCGTGTTCGGCACGACCGACTCGGGCGTACCGAACCGCGCCCGCACCGACGGCCTGACCTTCCTCGACGTCCTCTGGGGACAGGCGCCGTTCGCGACCACGGCCGGTTTCGTGGGCGCGGTCCGCACCCTCGCCGACACCTGGCTGTCCGGCGGCCTGTTCACCCGGGCCGAACGAGACCGCGTCGTCGCGGCCGCCGGCAGCGCCCGCCTGAAGCGCTGATCTGGAGGGAGACGCACGTCACAGGCGGCCGAACTCGGCCGCCTGTCACATTTCGCCGGGGAGTTCCGTCAGTGCTGTGTAAGCATCGACACGGCAAGGAGACCACCATGGAAGCGCGTCTCAACCTCTTCGGCAGCCCCCTCGCGGGCACCCTCCTCAAGCACTTCGGTGCGGCCGGCAAGGCCGTCTCGGATTCGTCGCTGCCGGTCGCGACCCGGGATCTGGTGCTGCTGCGGGCCAGCCAGATCAACGGCTGCGGCTTCTGCACCGACATGCACTCCAAGGACGCCGCGCACGCCGGGGAGACCTCGGTGCGCCTCAACCTGGTCGCGGCCTGGCGCGAGGCCACGGTGTTCACCGACGCGGAGCGGGCCGCCCTGGAGCTGACGGAGCAGGGCACCCGCATCGCCGACGCGGCCGGCGGCGTCCCCGACGACGTCTGGGCGAACGCCGCCAAGCACTACGACGAAGAGCAGCTCACCGCGCTGGTGGCGCTGATCGCGATCATCAACGCGTACAACCGGCTGAACGTCATCGTCCGGCAGCCCGCCGGCGGCTACCGCCCGGGCCAGTTCGCCTGACGCCCGCCGTACGACGACAGGCACGGGCACGGGCACGGGCGAAAGAGCCGTCCCTCCGGTCACCGTTCCACGGTGCCCGGAGGGACGGCTTCACGGAACGTGCACACATTCACACGTGAACTTTAGGTTTCAAGCGCTACGCTCATCGGCAATTCGAGTGGTCGAGGAAGCCCCCACGCGCCCTACCGCTCGCTTCCCCCCCCCATGCTCAGGAGACGCGCGTGCGCGACGGCGACGTAGTGGTGATCGGTGGCGGCTACGCGGGCGTGCGGCTGGCCAAACGACTGGACGGGACGGCGCGGGTCACGCTGGTGGACCGCAAGGAAGTCTTCTTCCACCGTATCGCCTCCCTCCGTGCCGGCGTCCGCCCCGACTGGTCGGTCACCCCCTTCATCCCGTACGACCGACTGCTGCGCGACGGCCGGGTGGTCGTCGGCAAGGCCGTCCGCATCGACACCGCCGAGCGACAGGTCGTCCTGGCGACGGGGGAGCGGCTCCCGTACGACGTGGTGGTGATCGCCACCGGCGCCGACTACCCCGAACCGGCCCGCTTCACCGGCACCACCGCCGAGGAGACGCTCAAGTCCTTCGCCGGTCACCAGCGCAGGGTCGCCGCCGCCGAGCACGTCCTCGTCGTCGGCGGCGGACCCTCCGGCGTCGAACTCAGCGCGGAGATACGCCTCGCCCGGCCCGACGCCCGGGTCACCCTCGCCCACTCGGGGGCGGCGCTGCTGCACTCCACCGGCAGCGAACGGGCCGGACGCAAGGCGCTGGCCTGGCTGGAGTCCCACGACGTGGAGGTCCGCCTCGACTCCTTCATGTCCCCCGGCAACGACTTCGGCACCTATCGCGACGCCCACGGCAACATCATCGACGCCGACCTCTCCTTCTGGGCCACGGGCACCACGCCCAACACGTTCTGGCTGCGCCTGGGCGGACACGGCGACTGGCTGAACTCCGCCGGGCACGTCAAGGTCGACCGGCGGCTCAGGGTCGAGGGACGGCCGGACGTCTTCGCCGTCGGCGACGTCAACGACGCCACCGAACTCAAGATCACCCCCGCCGCCCTCGCGCAGGCCGACCTCGCCGCCCACAACATCCGCGTCCACCTGCAGCACGCCGGCAAGCACCGCAGGGAGCCCCGCCTCTACCGGCCGGTCCAACGCACCCCGCTCATCGTGCCCTTCGGCCCGGCCGACGGGGTGACCCTGCTGCCCGTGCCGGGCGGCGAGAGCGCGGTGCTCGGCGGTCGCACCTCGGTGCTGGCCAAGGCGAAGACCTTGATGACGCCGTACATGAGGCGCCAACTCGGGTACACCGCCACCTGAACCGGCCGCGGTCGGGCCGCTGCCTCACCTGTGACGGATTTTGGCCGAAACGGCACGCAGGAGTCGGGCAAGCGCTTTCAACTGGCCTGAACCGAAAGAAAGTTCGCCTAGGTTGGGGCCCTGATCGCCAACGTACCTGTGCAGGAGGCTTTGCTGTGTCGGACTCCACCTCCCAGACCACCGAGACCGCCGGAACACCCGGCCGGATCGACACGTCCAAGCCGCACTCGGCCCGGTTCTGGAACTACTTCGTCGGAGGAAAGGACAACTACGAGGTCGACCGGGAGATCGGGGACCACATCAAGGAGATCTTCCCCGGCCTCGTCGACGTCGCGGTCACCAGCCGGCACTTCCTGGGGCGCGCGGTGCGCCACCTGGCGGGCGAGCAGGGCATCCGCCAGTTCCTGGACGTGGGCACCGGTCTGCCCACCGCTGACAACACCCACCAGGTGGCCCAGCGCGTCGCCCCGGACGCCCGGATCGTGTACGTCGACAACGACCCCGTCGTGCTCGCCCACGCGAACGCCCTGCTGACGAGCACGCGGGAGGGCAAGACCGCCTATTTGGACGCGGACCTGTACGACCCGGAAGCCGTGCTGGCGGCCGCCGCGGGCACCCTCGACTTCTCTCAGCCGGTCGCCCTGATGATCCTCAACACGCTGGGCCACGTCGCCGACTACGTGCAGGCCCGCGACCTCGTGCGGCGACTCATGGCGGGGCTGCCCTCGGGAAGTTACCTGGTCATCAGCGACAGCACCGCCACCAGCGAGGGCATGATCGCCGCGTCGGAGGCGTACAACGCGAGCGGCGCGGTGCCCTACTACGTGCGCAGCATCGACGAGATCGGCGGCTTCTTCGAGGGGCTGGAACTGGTGGAGCCGGGGGTCGTCCAGGTGCCCGAGTGGCGGCCGAACCCCGATGATTCAGCCAACTTCGCCGCCGCCGTCGACGCCTACTGCGGCGTGGGCCGCAAGCCGTAGCCGGAGAAGGCGGGCGAGCTGGAGCGAGCGCCGCACCGCCGCACCGCTGCACCGGACGACCGTGGAACTGGACGAAGCGTCCACGGTCGTCCGCACCTGCGAGCAGGCGCCGTCCGCCACTCGCCATCCGCACCTCGCCATGGTCGAACCCGTCCTGGACGCCTTCCGGATGAGGTCGCCGCGCCGGATCGTCGACCAGGAGGACCCAGGAGGACTCCGTCAGACCAGGGCCGGCCGGGGCTGTGCCCCCTCGTCCCCGTCGCTGTGCTGGGAGTCGCCGCTCTGTATGAGGGGGAGGGCGTCGAGGTACTGGGGCGGTAGGTCGAACGCCTCGGTGAGGGTGGTGAGGTGGGGTTGCAGGCTGTGCGTGAGGGCGTCGACGGTGGAGGGCAGTTGGTGGACGTGGTGGGGGGCGATGTGGTTGTCGGCGAGGAGCGTGCCGGTGTGGGGGGTGAGATGGGTGAGGAGGTAGAGGGTGGTGAGTTCGGTGAGGAGTTGATGTGTGGGCTGATGGCCGGTGCGGGCCAGCGTGGCCAGGAGGGCGTCGGCCGCGCGCACGGTGGTGTGGGCCTGTGCCCTCTGGAGCGCGGGCGTCGAGGCCGTGTTCCAGCGGCCCTGGGGATCGTGGGCCGGGCCGTGGCGGAGCGCGCTGTGGGCCTGGGCGTGGAAGGCCTGCTCGGTGCGGGCGAGAAGGTTGCGGAGGTAGCGGGGGTTGGTGAGGTGCGGCGGGCCCGCGTCGGGGAGGAGCGTGGCCGGCGGGTGGAGGAGGAGTTCGGCGGCTGCCTTGGTGGTGATGAGGAGGTTGTCGCCCTCGGCGGTGATCGTCCCCTCCACGTACTCGGGGAACCCGGCGAGATGGTTGGCGGGGAGGAGGCCCTGCGCACCGCAACGTTCCCGGGCCTCGAGGGTGATCGTGCGGGCCTGCCACGTGATCCAGGCCTTGGTGAGGGCGATGAGGCGTTCGACGTGGTCGCGGTCGTCGGCGGTGTGCCGGCTCCACTCGGTGGTGAGGGAGCGGTGGAGCAGGGTCATGGCGTAGGTGGTGGCCACGGCCTGGAGGAGCCTGCTGTGGTGGGTGCGGTGGCTGTTGACGGGGATGCGCCGCCCCGGCCGCGCCCCGCTGACCTGGCGCCGGTTGCCGTACTGGACGGCGATCGCGAGAGCGGCCCGCGAGGCGCCGATCGCCGCGGCGCTCATGCAGAGTTTGCCGGCGGTGACCCGTGCGATGGAGGTCAGGAAGCGTTTGCGGCGGTTGCCGAGGGCGCTGGTGAGGGTGTTGTCGGCGTTGAGGCGACCGTGCTCGCCCTGCAGCAGTGCTTGGCGGGGCAGCGGGAGATGGTCGAACGAGGTGAGGCAGTGGTCGACGGGGGCGTTCGGACGCAGGGGGAGAGGAGTGACGGTGATGTGCGGCAGCGGGCCGTCGTGATCCGTGAGGGGGGTCAGGAACAGGAAGACGCCCTGGTCACGGCCGTCGATGAGGAGACGGGCGGCGACGACGGCGGACTTGGGCCCGCCGAGCGTGCTGGTGTTGGGCATGAACTTGGCGGCGCCCGGGTGAGGGGTGTGGAGGACGAAGCCGCCGGTCTCGGGATCGAGGGTGGCGGTGGTCTCCAGGGCGGGGGCGTCGTTGCCGTGGTCGACCTCGGTGCACAGGAAGGTGCCGATGCGTCGGAGCGTGGTGAACTCGGCGTGGTCCCTCAGCGGGCTGTCGTCGTGGTCGAGGAGACTGCCGAGGAAGAGGTTGTAGTGGATGCTGGCGACGGTCGTCAGCCCGCCCCCTCCGTCGACGATCGCCGCCCACTCGTGCAGGGCGGTGAGCAGGGCAGGGTCGGTGGCGAGGGCCTCGGGATCGTCGAGGGTGTCGTTGACCAGGCGCAGCCAGGCGTAGGACTGCGCGGCGCGCTGTTCGGGGGTGAGCCCGGGCTGATGGCGGAAGGTGTCCCGGGCGATGAGGCGACGCCATGGCGCGTGGACACGTTCCTGCTCGCCGTCCTGGTCGAACAGCAGCCGGGTGAGCTCGCGGGCCGTCGCGGCGTCGGCCCGCGCCGGGTCGCCGGGTCGGATGGGGTCGGCGGCCGCGTCCCCGTTCGGGTCAGGTGCGGTGACGTCTGCGGCCGGGCCCGGTGTGGGGGCCTGATCCGGGACGTGGTCGGCGCGGTGCGGCCCGGTGGGGCGCTCTCCGCTGTGGAATGCCAGAAGGGCCATGACCCTCTCCCCGTTGTCGCAGATCCGGAAGCTGGATGTCTGGATGTGCAGTGAGCCAGAAGATACGGACCTACCGGTTTTCTTATCAAGTCAGAAATCGGCAAAGTGCGGTGGCGTCGATGGCGGGTTTTGAGGGGTGCCTGTGTCGCAGAAGTGAGTTCGGTGCTCCTGATGCGGCCGGTGGCCGGGCGGAACGAGAGACGGAATCAGGAACTCCGGCCGGTTTTCCGGAGGTTGCGCTGGTGGGTGCCGGTCGCGGTACCGCAAGGAGGGCGGGAGGCGGCGTGCGGGCGCGGTGCCCGTGAGGTGGCAGTGGACAGACCTGCCGGTATATTTTCCGGAGCCGGAATCACGGGGAGCAACCTCGGAGGTGGGGGCGTGGCGCTGCAGGAACGGGCCGTACGGACGAGGCGGGCAGTCCTCGTCGCGGCCGCGGCGGTGTTCGCGGAGGTCGGGTACGAGGCCGCGACGATCGCGGAGATCCTGGCCCGCGCCGGGGTGACCAAGGGCGCCCTGTACTTCCATTTCTCCTCCAAGGAGGAGCTCGCGCAGGCGGTTCTGGCCAGCCAGCTGGAGGCGGTACCGGCCGTGCCGACACGGGAGTTGCTGCTCCAGCAGGGACTGGACGAGGCGTTCGTACTGGCCCATCTGCTGGCGGTGGGCGACCCGCTGGTGCAGGGGAGCATCCGGCTGACGGTGGACCAGGGGATGCCCAGCGACAAGCTGGACCGACGGCTGCCGATGAGCGGATGGATCGCTCACAACGCGGACGTGCTGGGGCGGGCGAAGGAGAAGGGCGAACTGCTGCCGCATGTCGACGTGGCCGCCGCGGCGCGGATGTTCGTGGGAGCGTTCACCGGCGTCCAGGTACTGTCCAAGATCATGACGGGGCACGCGGATCTGCCGGAGCGGGTGGCGGACCTGCAGCGGCATCTGATGGCGGCGATCGCGGTGCCTGCGGTGCTTCTGCAGCTGGACACGGCCGCCGACCGGGGGGCCAGGGTCTACGAGGAGGCCGTGAAGGCCAGTTGGGGGACGGGCGGCAAGCAGGCGGCCGGCTGACCGCTGACCGCCGCACCGGCTCGACCGCGCGTCGTCGGCGGTCGTCGGGGCGTGTTCGCCGAGGCGTGGTCCTCGTGCGACGGTGGTTGTGCGCTGTGGCGGTGGTTGGTTTCGGGGCGGCTGGGGGAGTGGTGGGAATGAAGGTCGTCCGGGGCGTCGTCGTGCGTTCCCGGTAGGGAGGGCGGGGGAAGCCCCTTTCTCCTGGGCAAGCGCAAATGCCGATATGTGCAAGACGAACCCAGGGAGTACGACGATGGATACGACTGCCTGCCCTTATGCCCTGGACGTGACGGGGCGCGATCTCGCCGGTGAGGCGGCCATGCTGCGGGCCAAGGGACCGGCCGTCCAGGTGGAGTTGCCGGGCGGTGTGGTGGCCTGGGCGGTGGTGCGCCAGCAGCACGTGGAGCGGCTGCTGACCGATTCCCGGGTGTCGAAGGACGCGCGCCGGCACTGGCCCGAGTTCATCGAGGGGAGAATCACCGAGGAGTGGCCGCTGTACCCGTGGGTGGCGAACGAGAACATGCTGTTCGCCTACGGCGCCTCGCACACCCGGCTGCGTCGGCTGGTGGCGGGGGCGTTCACCGCACGGCGCTCGGAGGCGATGCGGCCGCGTGTCGCACAGCTCGCGGCCGAACTCGTCGACGGGCTCGCGGCCACCGAGCCGGGCACGCCGATGGACCTGCGGTCGTCGTTCGCCGAACTGCTGCCCATGCGGGTGATCTGCGAGTTGTTCGGGGTGGCGCAGGGCGAGGCCACCGACGCCCTGTGCACGGCGCTGCACACGGTGTTCAGCACGACGATCAGCGGGCAGGAGATCGAGGCGGCGCGGCTGGAGGCGTTCGTCCTGCTGTCGGAGCTGGTGAAGGCCAAACGGGCCGAGCCCGGCGACGATCTGACCTCCTTGCTGATCCAGGCGCGCGACCAGGACGACCGGCTCACCGAGGAGGAGCTGCTCGGCACCCTTTTCCTCATGATCGCCGGCGGGCAGGACACCACCGCCGCCCTGATCACCAACGCGGTCGGGGCGCTGCTGCGGTGGCCCGAGCAACTGGAGCACGTCCGGGCGGGGCGGGCGACCTGGGGCGACGTGGCCGCCGAGACCATGCGGGTGCACACCCCCGGGGCGTACTCGCCGATGCGGTTCGCCGTCGAGGACATCGACCTGGACGGAGTGCTGATCCGCAAGGGCGAGGCCATCCTCGTCTCCTTCGCGGCCGGCGGCCGAGACCCCGAGCGATACGGACCGGACGCCGGCCGGTTCGACCTGCTGCGCAAGGACCGCGACAGCCTCGGCTTCGGCCACGGACCGCACCGCTGCATGGGAGCTCCGCTCGCCGGTGTGGAGGCGGAGAGCGCCTTCGCCGCACTCTTCGACCGCTTCCCCGGGATACAACTCGCCTGCGAACCCGAGGAACTCGCCCCCCTGCCCAGCTTCCTGATGAACAGTTACCGGTCGCTGCCGGTGATCCTGACTCCCGCGCACGTCTGACCGGCGAGTCCTCTTCGCCGGGGAGCGTTGTCGCCCGAATGACGCTGCCGGACCCGCCGGTCCGGCAGCGCCCTTGCCGGCGTCCACGCGAGGATGCGGCAATGCGGGGACGGAAAACGAACAGTCACGCACGGACGGTAAAAATACCGAACGCGCGGTTTACTGCGGAGTGTTGGTGATGGGATGCTCTCCACGATTCGGCGGGGCGCAGGGCGCGGACCTGCGTTGTCCGTGCAGGCCGGGTGGGGGAGGAAGGCATGATGGTCAAGCAGGCACGGGCGGTGCGCACGCGCCAGTCCCTTGTCCGTGCGGCGGCCGAGGTGTTCGCCGCCGAGGGCTACGCCCGGGCGTCCCTTCCCGCCATCAGCGAACGGGCCGGCGTCAGTACCGGAGCCCTCCATTTTCACTTCTCCAGCAAGGACGACCTCGCCGGGGCCGTGGAGCGGGCGGCGGCGGACGCCGTGGAGCAGCTGGCGCAGCGCTGCCGCAGCGCGGCGGACACGCGGTTGCAGTCCCTCGTGCACATGACCAGCAGTCTGCTGCTGGCGGTCGTCACCGAGCCCGTGATCAGGGCGGCGTTCCGGCTGAGCGGTGATCCCTCCCGCAAGAACGGGGCGCAGATGCTGCGCTGGTGGCATGGGTGGGTGCACGACCTCATCGTCCAGGCGCAGCACGAGGGGGAGCTCGCGCAGGACGTCTCGGCCGATGTCGCGGCGACCGTGATCGTGGCGGCGACGACCGGATTGGAGGTGCTGGGCGCGGCGGACTGCGAGTGGCTGTCGGTGGAGCGCATGACGCAGCTGTGGACGTTCGTCCTGCCACGGCTGGCGGCCTCGCCCGACCCGGCCCCGTTCCTGGCGGGCATCGGCGCGGCCGTGGCCGAACAGAGGGAGTAGAACGCCGCGGACGGCGGTGACGGTCAGCGGAGGGCGGTGACCGGTCGGTGGGGCGACGGTGACGGTCAGCGGACGGCGTCCGGGCGGCCGTGTGCTTCCCCCTGGGCGATCTCGATGCCCGTGTGCAGGTCGGTGGCCGCCTCGACCGCGGCCGCGGTCGACAGCGTCACACACGTCAGGAGCACAGCGGCCGACAGCAGGCGGGCCATGACCCACGGGCGTGGGCGGCGGGTGCCGGGCGCGGCCGGGTGCGCGGCGAGCAGGGCGAAGACACGACGCGGGACCGGTCCGGCGGTGGCCGTGAGGGACAGCCGGGGCCGGGCGCAGGCGCTTCCGGTGTGGGCGGCGAGGGCCGCGCGGGCGATGGCGCGGGCCGTGAGCGTGCGGTCGCCGGTCGTCTCGGCGGCCGATTCGTCGGCCCAGCGCTCCAGGGCGTAGCCGATCGGCGTCCGCAGGCCGTGCAGGGCGGGATGCAGGACCGAGGCGAGTTCGGCCGCCGCGAGGAAGACATGGTGGCCGTGGGCGAGATGGGCGCGCTCATGGGCGAACAACACCTCGCGTTCCGGCGCGCTGAGGGAGCGCAGCATTCCGGAGCTCACGACGATGCGGCCCGGCCGTCCCGGTAGCGCGTACGCCTCGGGGCGGTCGTCCTGCCGTACCCAGAGGTCCCCGGCGCTCGCCCCGCCGCCGAACTGCCTTCGGGCGGTGCGCAGTTCACGGACGTGACGGTGGGTGCGGCGCAGCACCGCCGCGGCCAGGGCCGTCAACGCGACGGCCGCCACGACGGCGGCCGGCGCGGTCGTGGGCGAGCCGCGGCCCAGCAGCGGTGGAGAGAGATGCCCGAGCGCTGCGACGAACGGCACCCGCAGCGCGCCGGCCAGCGCGAGCAGGCCCAGGGCCGCGGTGCTGGACAGGGCGAGGGCGAGAGTGAGGGCCGTCAGGATCCAGGCGGCGGCGCGGGGCGACGGACACTCGGCGACCCGCCGGGCGGCGGGCACGGCGAGCAGCGGCACGACCAGCGGTATCCATACGGCGTAGATCACGCAGTGCCTCCGGGATCCGCCCGGCCGTCGTCGAGCAGGGCCCGCAGGAGCTCCTCGTCCTCGGGGCCGAGGCCGGAGACGAAGCGTGCCAGGACGGTTCCGCGGTTCGCGTCCTTGTCCAGTTCGGCGTGCATGCGGCGGGCCGTCAGACCGGGTGGGTCCTGGGCCGGGGCGTAGGCGTAGCCGCGGCCCGCGGGGGTGCGGGTGACCGCGCCCTTGGCGTGCAGGCGCGTCAGGATCGTCGTCACCGTGGTGCGGGCCAGGTCCCCGCCGAGCGCCGCCTGCACCGCGACCGGCGTGAGGGGCGCGTCGGCGGCCCAGAGCGCGGCCAGGACACTCGCCTCCAGCTCACCCGCGGGCCGCCGGTCGGGCCGTCCGCCGGCCGGCCGGTCTTCGTGTCCCTCTGCCATGGAAACGCTCCTCGGCTCTCTTTCGTCTGCAGAGCGGTGAACCGGCTGCGCGGTTGCAGGATCTGTCCTGGTCGCCACGACTGTAGCCCGCTCGACGCCAGGTGACACGCCGTCTTGCCCGGTGCATGCCAGCGATGCGAAACGCCGGGAACCGATGCCTGCCCGCGCGCCTCTTGGCGTACCGGGCGCAGCACAGCCCCACGCTCAGCCGGCTGATTTAGACAGCAGGGGAGTGGCGTGTTAGGCGCACCGAGGTTCAGGCACGTTTCCCTGGCTGCCGCGGCGGCCGCCCTCGCCCTCGTTCTCTCCGCCTGCGGCGGCGAAGACCGGCCGGGCGGAAGCGGCCCCGCCGCCTCCGCGTCCCTCGACCGCGAGGCCGACCTGAGCAAACAGCGGCTCACCGTCTCGAACTGGGACGGCTATCTGCCCGAGGACCTTCCCGCCCGGTTCCAGTCCGCCGTCGGCCCCTCCGTGACCGTCGCCAAGCACACGACGAACGAGGAGATCGTCGCCAAGCTGACCGCCTCCGCCGACAGCGGCATCGACGTGGCGTTCGTGTCCGGCCAGTACGCGCAGGCGCTCGCCGCGCAGGGCCTGCTCGAACCGATCCACCACGATCTGGTCCCGCACCTCGCGAACCTCGATCCGCCGGCCGCCCGGCTCGCCCACGACAAGGGCAACGTCTACTCCGTGCCGTACACCTGGGGCACCACCGGGCTCTGCTACCGCAAGGACCTCGTCGGCGACACCCCCGACAGCTGGAACGACCTGCTGAAGCCGCGCCCCGCGGTCAAGAAGAAGATCACCATGCTGAAGACGGAACGCTGGCTCTTCCTCCCCGCGCAGAAGGCGCTCGGCTACTCCGTGAACACCACCGACGAGCAACAGCTCGCCCGCGTCAAGGAGTTGCTGCTCACCGCGAAGAAGGGACTCCTCGCCTACGACGACACCACGTTCGGCGACCGGCTCAAGTCCGGGGAGACGGCGCTGGCCGAGGCCTGGGACGGATGGTGCCCGACCGACGACGAGAGGATCGGCTTCGTCGTACCCAAGGAGGGCAGCGACCTGTGGACCGACACGATGGTCGTCCTCAAGTCGTCCAAGAACAAAGAGGCGGCGCACGCCTTCATCAACTACGTCCTCGACGCGAAGGTGCACTCCTGGGTCGCCTCGAACATCTTCTACAAGGTCCCCAACGACGCCGCCATGGCCGAGATCGACCCGGCCCTGCTGAAGAAGTATCCGGCGCTCGCCATGACGCCCGAACAACTCGTCAGGGGCGAGTCCGTCGTCGACCTCGGGGACGCCTCCACGGCGTACACCCGGATCGTCACGGAAGTCACCGCGGGCTGATGGTCCGCACGCTGAAGGCGGGCCGGGGACCACGCCTGCGCGCCCGCGTCGTGCTGATCGGTCCGGGCTTGTCGTACCTGGTCGTGCTGCTCCTGGTGCCGCTGGGCCTGCTGATCGGCTACACGCTCTTCCGGCGGGGCCGCTTCGGCCGGATCGCGTACGAGGACGGGGTCACCGGGGAGAACTTCACGCGGATCACCGACTCCCTGTACGCCGCAGTCCTCACCGACTCGCTGCGGATCGCGGCCGTCACCACGGTGCTCGCGCTCCTCCTCGGCTACGAGGTGGACGACACGAGCTCGGAAACGGGAGGGCAGGCCCCATGAGACCGCTGACGATCCTCTTCGCGCCGGAGAGCGCCTACGGACCGACCAACAACTGCGTAGGCATGGGCGACGTGCTGCGCCGACGCGGCCATCGCGTGGTGTTCGCGGCAGAGGCGTCCTGGAAGGGCAGGCTCACCGCGCTCGGCTTCGAGGAGGACCTGGTCGAGCTGGCCCCGCCGCCCGAGAAGCCCCAGGAGGCGGGCCAGTTCTGGAAGGACTTCATCAGGGACACCGCCCCCGAGTTCAGGAAGCCGACGATCGAGCAGCTGGGCACCTGGGTCAGGCCGGTCTGGGAGGAGCTGGTCGCCGGGGCCCGCTACTGCGAACCTCGGCTCAAGGCGATCATCGGCCGGGTCCGGCCGGACGTGATCGTCGAGGACAACGTCGTCTGCTTCCCCGCGCTGACCACGGCCGGCGTCCCCTTCGTGCGGATCGTCTCCTGCAACCCGCTGGAGACGAAGGGCGACCTCGTCCCCCCGCCGTTCTCCGGATACCCGGCCCACGACCGCGCCGGCTGGGCCGAGTTCCGTGCCGAGTACGACCGCACGCATCGCGGCGTGTGGTCCGCCTTCAACGCCTGGGTGGTGGAACAGGGCGCACGGCCGCTGCCCGACCTGGAGTTCATCCACGAGGGCGACCTGAACCTGTACGTCTATCCGGAGATCGCCGACTACACCGACGCCCGTCCGCTCGGCCCCACCTGGCACCGGCTGGACTCCTCGGTCCGCGAGACCGACGAGGAGTTCACCCTGCCCGCCGAACTGGCCGACCCACGAACCGGTACGGACGGCAGCGCACTGCTCTATTTCAGCCTCGGCTCGCTCGGTTCCGCCGACGTCGACCTCATGCGCAGGATCATCGGCTCCCTGGCGCGCACTGCGCACCGCTGCATCGTCTCCATGGGGCCGCTGCACGACGAGATCGAACTCCCGCCCGGCATGTGGGGCGCGGAGTTCCTCCCGCAGACCCGGATCCTCCCGCTCGTCGACCTCGTCATCACCCACGGCGGCAACAACACGACCACCGAGTGCCTCCACCACGGCAAGCCCATGATCGTGCTGCCCCTGTTCTGGGACCAGTACGACAACGCGCAGCGGGTGGCCGAGCTGGGCTACGGGGTCCGGCTCGACCCGTACCGTTTCACCGACGCCCAACTGCACCACGCCCTCGCAAAGTTGCTGGGCGACACCCCGCTGCGGCGCACGCTGAGGGAGACCTCCGCGACCATCCGGGCGCGGGACGGGCTGCACACCGCCGCGGACCTCGTCGAGCAGCTTGGGCGCGACCCGCAGACCCTCTCGTGACAGCCCCTGGGAGGAAATCCCTCGCAGGACCGCTCCCGGTGTCGGTTTTCCCGGTTTCGGAGGCTGTGGCTGGATCGGGCAGCGGGAGTTACCCGAGGGTTTTCCTCGTGTAAGCCGCGTGCGGCATCGCCGCGCCACGAGGGAGAGTTCCGTGAACGTCACACCCACGAACACGCCGCGAGAACGGCAGGTGGCCACGCTGGTCATGGCCTGTGTCGGCATGTTCGTCGCCTATCTGCCGGTGACCACCGTGTCGGTGAGCCTGCCGGCCATCCAGAGCGCGTTGCACGCGTCGACCTCCCAGTTGACCTGGGTGTCGTCGGCGTTCCAACTGCCCATGGCCGCGCTCATCCTGACCGCAGGGGTCTTCGGAGACGTACACGGCCGCCGGAAGGTGTACCTGGCGGGCCTGGCGATGGCCGGGGTGGGCGCCGCCGTCGCCCTGTCGGCGCAGTCGGTCGAGGTCCTGTGGGTGGGGCAGGCGTGCGCCGGTGTGGGCGCGGCCGCGCTGTTGCCGTCGACGCTCGCGCTGATCAGCCATGCCGTGCCCGACCCGCGCAAGCGGGCCACGTTCGTCGGGCTCTGGGCGGCTTCACTGATGGCCGCGCTGGCCGTCGGCCCGATGATCGCCGGTGTGATCCTCGACCACACCTCCTGGCGATGGATCTTCCTGCCGACCGTACCGGTGGCCGTCATCACCCTGGCGGTCGCGTTTCCCCTGGTGACCGACTCCCGCGCGCCCGGAGACCGCCGACTGGACTGGCCCGGCCAGATCACGGCGGCGGTGGCCATCAGCGCGCTGGTCTACGGCGTCATCGAGGGCGGCGCCTCCTCCTTCACCGAGGGACGGGTCGTCGCGGCCCTGTCGCTGGCGGCGGCCGGCGTCGTCGCCTTCGTCCTGGCCGAGCGGCGCAGCCCCAGCCCGATGCTGGACCTGTCGCTCTTCCGCAGCGCGGCCTTCAGCGCGACCACCCTGATCGCCATGATCACGTTCCTTGGGCTGATCGGTTTCTTCTTCGTCCTCAGCCTCTACTTCGGCATGGTGCAGCGGCTCGACACCCTGCACGCCGGGTACCGGCTGCTGGTCGTCTGTGTCACGTCCCTGGTCGTGGGGGCGGCGGCAGGCCGTCTGATGCACCGGATCTCGCCCCGCCTCATGATCACCACCGGTCTGCTGGCCGCCGTGGGCGCGCTGCTCGCCCTGACCTCGATCGATGCGGACACCTCCTTCGGCGGGATGGCCTGGCGGCTGGCCGTGCTGGGTGTGGGCCTGGGCATGGTGATCACTCCGATGACCGCCACCGCCGTCGCGGCGGTGCCGCATCACCTGGCCGGCATGGCGTCGGCGGGCAACAACGCCTTCCGGCAGGTCGGCGGCGTGCTCGGCCCGGCCGTCCTGGGCACTTTGCTGACGACGAAGAGCGTCGACGCCCTGCCCGGCCATCTGCGCGAGGCCGGCATCACCGGAGCGCAGGCACAGCAGATCACCGGCGTCGCGGACGCCGACGGTCTGGGAGCGGTGGCTCGGATGGATCTCGGCGGGAACACCGGCCGGGCGATGGGCGCGCTGTCCGAGTCGTTCCTCGACGGCCTCCACCTCTGCCTGATCGTCGCCGCGAGCCTGACCCTGCTCGCCGCACTCGTCGGCGCCGTACTGCTGCGGACTCCGCGGCAGGCGACGAAGACCGTCACCGGCGGCGCGCGCCACGCAGCGCCCGACGACGCCGAAACCGTCGTCGAGGAGGAGCCGGAGCCGGTACTGGTCGGCGCCCACACTCAGGGGCGGTCGCAGGAGCACCGGCACCTGGAGGGCGCGCTCGGCCTGGCGACCGCCGCCGAGGCCGTCGTCCCTGACGGTGGTTCGGGTCCTGTGCTGCACGGCCGGATCCGCGATGCGGCGGGGGCGGCCGTCGAGGGAGCCACGCTGACACTGATCTCGTCGGGCGGTCGGCAGCTGGGCCGGACCGTGGCGCGGACCGAGGGCCGTTACCGACTGGACGCGCCGGCCGCGGGCTCGTATGTGCTGATCGCGGCGGCGCAGGGCCACCAGCCGCAGGCGTCCACGGTGATGGTGGGGGGCGAGCCGCTGTCCCACGACGTGCTGCTGGCCACGAACAGCGGCCTGGTCGGCACGGTGCTGACGGCCGGCGGCGGTGAGCCCGTGGAGGGGGCGACGGTGGCGGTGACGGACGTGCGGGGCCGGGCGCTGGCCACGGAGACCACCGACGCGTCCGGTGCGTTCGCGTTCGGCGAGCTGCCGGAAGGAGACCTCACCGTGGTGGTGACCGCGGCCGGATTCAGGCCCGCGGCCCTCCCCGTGCACGTGTTCGGCCCGCGACTCGCCCGTCTGGACGTGGCGTTGTGGCCGGGTGCGGCGCTTCGGGGCACCGTGCGGGCGGGCGCCGACCGCCGGCCGCTGACGGACGCGCGGGTCACACTCCTGGACAAGGAAGGGAACGTGGTCGGGACGGCGATCACCGGGCCGGACGGCGGCTATGCCTTCGCCGACCTGGACGCGGGCGACTACTCGGTGATCGCCGCCGGCTATCCGTCGGTTGCCGTACCGGTGGCCGTGACCAGCCCTGAACACGAGTTTGACGTGGAACTGGCTCACTCGGAGAGCTGAGACACCCAGGCGCCGCGGTGCACACCCAGGCGCCGCGGCGCATGCTCAGCGGTTCGGCTCGTAGGTGAGCTGCTTCACCTGGCGCAGTGCGAGGGCCGTCTCGACCGACTGGACGCCGTCGAGGGCGCCGATCCGTTCGCTCAGGTAGGCATACAGATGGTCGGAGCTGCGGAAGCGGGCGGAGATGACGATGTTGGCCCGGCCGGTGACTGCGGACGCGAACTGCACTTCCGGGTGTTCGGCGACAGTGCGCCCCACGTCGGCGAGCGCGCGGGGCGCCACGGTGAGCCAGAGCATGGCGTTGACGTCCTGTCCGAGGGACTCGTGGTCGTACTGCACGTCGAAGTACAGCACTCCGGCGGAGCGCAGGGAGTCGAGCCGCCGCTTGACCGCCGACTCCGACTGCCCGGTGGTCTTCTGCAGGTCGGTCAGGGTGGCCCGGCCGTCGCGGCGGAGCACCGCGAGGAGCGCCTCGTCGGCCGCGTCCAGCGTGACGGTGCCCTCGAACGGCTGAGGAGACGGCGGGCACAGGGCCGCCTGCTGGTCGGGAGTGAGCGCGTTGGACTTGCTGAGCCAGCCCAGCGAACCGCCGTAGAAGGAGTGCAGGAGGCAGTGGGCGGACACCGTGACGACCTGCCGGGTGCGTTGGAGCCGGCCGAAGAGCAGCTCGTCCCGTTCCTTGCGGCTGCGGGGTCTCATACCGCAGACGATCTCGGTGCCACCGGAGGTCAGGGTGACGTAGAGGGTGTCGGGGCGTTTGGCGAGCGCGTCCGCGAGTTGCTCGGCCACGTCCGGGGTGCAGTGCAGTCGCACGAGCCAGCTCTGCCGGCCGAGCCTGGTCTCGTCGGTCATGCCGAGTACGCGCACGCCGACGGTCTTGTGCAGCCGTCGGTAGCGCCGGGCCACGGTCTGGTCGGAGACACCGAGCACGGCGGCGATCCGGCTGAACGGCGCGCGCCCGTCGAGTTGCAGCGCCTGCAGCAGTTGCAGGTCGAGGGGGTCGAGCGGGGGGAATTCCATCGGTACTCCTCAGGGCCGTTCTACGCCTGCGTGACCACGTCGGACACTTCGTCGAGCAGTGCCCTCAGCCGCGCGGTCTTCGCGGCGCCCAGCTTCTCCAGGCGCGCCACCTGGGACGCCACCGCCTGTGGCGTGATGTTCAGACGGCGGGCCGGTTCGGCGCCGGTCAGGCCGGGATCGGTGTGCACGCTGATCAGCAGGGAGTACTGCCCGGCCGCGATGCCGAGCCCCCGCAGCCGCTGCTCCTTACGGGCCTGCACGGCCCACTCGGCCCGGCGCAGCGCATCGGCCGCGACCGGCCCGTCGTCCTCCTGTTTCACGCGCCGACCATACGACACCTGATCAGCATCAACCTGCTTGAGACCTGATACCTGATACCTGGCAGGCGCAGGCCGGACCGATCCGCTCACCCTTCCCTGCTTGTCGTGGCCTCGTCATGTCGGCGACCTCTTGCGTCGCGGTGGTGAAGAGCGTCAAGGTGGGGGCACCGGCACTGCCGGGAACCGCCCTGAGTGCGAACAAGTCGCCCGTCCCGCAGCCCAGTTGGGCCGCCGACCGCACGTCTCCTGACCAGGGAGCCCTGAACGGCAAGCCGAGCGCAACAACGAGCGCCCGCCGTGTCCGGCGCGGAACTCGTCGACCGACATCCCTTGCTCCCCGGCCTCGGAGGTACGCGATGCGGCACGTGCAGCAGTTCCTACGACGCGGCGTCGGCGCCGTCGCTCTCGCCGCCCTCGCGGCGCTCTCCGCCTGCACGGACAGCTCGTCCTCCTCCGACGGCGACCCGGGCGGCCCCGCCCAGCTCGACCTCGCGATCCCCTCGGCCGTGATCGCCCCCAAGGAAGAAGTCGCCACCTACGCCGTGGGCGACGCCGAGGGCTACTTATCGGCGGAGAAGCTCAAGGTCAACGTGATCAACACCGACGGCTCGGTCGCCGCGGTCCAGGCCGTCGCCTCGGGCAGCGCCGACATCGCGCCGGCCGACGCCGGATCCGTCCTGGCCGCGCGGGAGAAGGGCGTCCCGGTCAAGGCCGTCGGCGGCCTGGTGCGGAACTGGCCCTGGCGCATGGCGGTCCAGCCGGACAGCGACATCAAGACCGCGGCCGACCTCAAGGGCAAGAAGGTCGGGGTCATCAGCCTCGCCTCCGGCTCGGCCATCTACGCCCGTGCCTACGCCGCCGACGCCGGGCTGGACGCCGCCAAGGACGTCGATCTGCTGCCGGTCGGTGTGGGCGCACAGGCCCTGTCCGCTCTGGAGAGCGGCAAGGTCGACGTACTCGCCCTGTACACGCAGGCCTTCACCACGATCGAGAACACCGGCACCCGGTTCCGCTATCTGAACAACTCCGCTGCCTTCGACGGCATCCGCTCCCTGACCTTCGCGGTGACCGAGAAGACCCTGAAGGAGAAGAAGGACGTCCTCACCCGCTACCTGCGCGCCTCCTACAAGGCGCTGCTCTTCTCCGCCGTCAACCCCGAGGCCGCCATGCGCGACGGCTACCGGGCGTTCCCGCAGCTGCTGACCGGCAAGAAGGCCGACGACCGCATCGGCGACGACACC
The DNA here is from genome assembly GCF_055581185.1 of Streptomyces sp. NPDC031474. Lineage (NCBI taxonomy): Bacteria > Bacillati > Actinomycetota > Actinomycetes > Kitasatosporales > Streptomycetaceae > Streptomyces > Streptomyces sp. NPDC031474. Next base: position 129,255 of record NZ_JBVIJX010000016.1, on the reverse strand, counting down.
AAGACCCTTAAGGCATGGATCAAGACCGCCGTCCCGGCCTCAGGCGAGCCCGCGAGCTTCAAGGACTGGGGTGCGATCAGCGACGCGGAGTGGAGCAGGACGGTCGCCTACACCAGGACGTCCGGCCAGATCACCAAGGACGTCTCACTCCAGCAGCTGTGGGACGACAGCCTCCTCAAGGGCGCGAACGACTTCGACCCGGCGGCGGTCGTCGAGAAGGCGAAGGCCGCCGAGCAGTGACCGGAACGCATCACCGGGAAGGCAAGGGGGCCGACAGGACGATGAGGATTCCGGGGCGACGCCGACGCAGCGGGCCGGGCGGTGGCGCGGTGGCCCAGCCCGATGTGGACGAAGACCGCTGGATCGAGGTCACCGGACTGCACAAGACCTACCGGCCGAGCAGGTCCGAGCCGACCCACGCGCTCTCGGACGTCGGCTTCACCGTCCGGCGCGGCGAGTTCGTCTCGGTCGTCGGGCCCTCGGGATGCGGCAAGACCACGCTGCTGAAGATCCTCGCCGGGCTCGTCCCCGGGAGCCGGGGCGCGGTCCGTGTCGCGGGCCGCGACGTGACAGGTCCGCTGCCCGAGGTGGGCATGGTCTTCCAGGTGGCCACCCTCCTGCCGTGGCGCACCGTTGTGCAGAACGTGATGGTCCCCGTGGAGGTGCGCGGGCTCGACGCCCGTGTCCACCGCGAGCGGGCCGAGCGGTTGCTCGCGATGGCCGGACTCCACGGGTTCGAGGAGAAGTACCCCCATGAGCTGAGCGGCGGAATGCAGCAGCGCGCCGGAATCTGCCGTGCCCTGGTGCACGACCCGGCCGTGCTGCTGATGGACGAACCCTTCGGCGCGCTCGACGCCATGACCCGCGAGTACCTGAACGTCGAGCTGCTGCGGATCTGGCGGGAGAGCGGCCAGAGCGTCGTGTTCGTCACCCACTCCATCCCCGAGGCCGTCTTCCTCTCCGACCGCGTCGTGGTCCTCAGCCCCCGCCCCGGGCGGGTCGCCGAGATCGTCGACATCGGGCTGGAACGCCCGCGCGCGATCAGCACCATGGCCTCGGACCGGGCCGGGATCCACGTCGAGCGGATCCGCAGGCATTTCGACGCCACGAGCGTGATCGACCGATGAGGCCCCGCAGGACACCCCGGACCGGCAAGCGGCCCCGGCTGGATCCGAGAGAGCGCCCCGAACTGCTCCTCGTCCCGGCCGTCTTCGTGATCGTCATGCTGGCCTGGGAGTTCGCGGTCCCCGCCCTCGGAGTCGACGACTACCTGCTGCCGCGGCCGTCCCAGATCCTCGACGCGCTGCGCACGCAGCTCGCCGACCCGTTGTTCTGGGGCCATCTGAAAGTCACGCTGCTGGAGTCGCTGTACGGCTTCCTCCTCGGCGCGGCCGCGGCCCTGGTCCTCGGCGCCGCGATCTCACAGGTGCGGCTGATCGAACGCACCTTCATGCCGTACGTCGTCGCCTTCCAGACGGTGCCCAAGGTGGCCCTCGCGCCGCTGTTCGTCGTGTGGTTCGGCTTCGGCATGACGAGCAAGGTCGTCATGGCGGCGGTGATCTCCTTCTTCCCGATGCTGGTCAACGTGATCGAAGGGCTGCGCTCGGCCGACGCCGACCGGATCCAGATGCTCAAGGTGTTCGGGGCCGGCCCGTTCCAGGTGTTCCGGATGGTGCGGCTGCCGAGCGCGCTGCCGTTCATCTTCGCCGGCCTCGACATAGGGATCGTCTTCGCGATCCTCGGGGCCGTCGTCGGCGAGTTCATCGGGGCCAAGGAGGGCCTGGGATACCTCCTGCTGCAGACCAACTACAACTTCGACATCGCCGGGATGTTCGCCGTGCTGGTGGTGCTCTCCGCACTGGGGCTCGTCGCTCACTTCGTCATCCGGTTCATCCAGCGGCGCGTCACCTTCTGGTCCGAGGACAGCCGAGCGATCGGGGCATGAATGAAGGAGCCCACCGTGACCGAGTACGACCTCGTGCTGAAGAACGCCCGTGTCGTCACCCACGACCACGACGAGGCCCGGCCCGCGGACATCGCCGTCACCGCGGGGCGGATCGCGGCGGTGGCCCCCGGCCTCCCCACGGCAGGCGCCCGCCGGGTCGTCGACGCCCGTGGCAGACTGGCGTTCCCCGGCGTCGTCGACGCCCACCAGCACTGGGGGATCTACCACCCCCTGGCCGAGGACGCGGCCACCGAGAGCCGCGCGTGCGCGCAGGGCGGCGTCACCAGCGCCCTGACCTACATGCGGACCGGGCGCTACTACCTCAACAAGGGCGGCGCGTACGCCGACTTCCTCCCCGAGGTACTGGCCGCCGCCTCCGGCCGCGCCCACGTCGACTACGGCTTTCACCTCGCGCCCCTGTCACGCGCTCACATCGACGAGATCCCCGACCTGATCGAGCGGTTCGGCGTCACCTCGTTCAAGATCTTCATGTTCTACGGCGGTCACGGCCTGCACGGCAGGTCCGCCGACCAGAACGCCTTCCTGATGCTCCCCGACGACGAGCGCTACGACTACGCACACTTCGAGTTCGTCATGCGCGCAGTCCAGGCCGCACGCGAGCGCTTCCCCGGCCTCGCCGACGAGATCTCCCTCTCCCTGCACTGCGAGACCGCCGAGATCATGACCGCGTACACCAAACTCGTCGAGGAGGCGGGCGACCTCACCGGCCTGGCCGCCTACAGCGCCTCCCGGCCCCAGCACTCCGAGGGGCTCGCGGTCTCCGTGGCCGCCTACCTGGCGCACGAGACCGGGCTGCCCACGATCAACCTGCTGCACCTGTCGTCCCGCAAGGCGGTCGACGCGGCCGTACGGATGAGCCGGGCGTTCCCGCACATCGACTTCCGTCGCGAGGTGACCGCCGGGCACCTGCTCGCCGACATCACCACCGCCCACGGCCTCGGCGGCAAGGTCAACCCGCCGCTGCGGCCCCGCGAAGACGTCGAGGCCCTCTGGGAGTACGTCCTCGACGGCACCGTCGACTGGGTCGTCAGCGATCATGCCTGCTGCCGTGAGGAGGTCAAGTTCGGTGAGCCCAAGGACGACGTCTTCCTCGCCAGGTCCGGGTTCGGCGGGGCCGAGTACCTCCTTCCCGGCCTGATCACCGAGGGGACGAAGCGCGGCCTGCCCCTGGGCCGGATCGCCGCGCTGACCTCCTGGAACCCCGCCCGGCGCTACGGGCTGCGCACCAAGGGCAGCCTCGCGCCCGGCTTCGACGCGGACATCGCCCTGGTCGACCCCGACCGCACCTGGACCGTGCACGCCGCGGACTCGGAGTCGACGCAGGGGTACACCCCGTTCGAGGGCTTCGAGCTGACGGCCCAGGTCACCGACACCTTCCTGAGAGGCGCCCACATCCTGCGGTCGGGCAAGGCCGTCGGCCGGCCCGTCGGCGCCTATCTGCACCGCCCGACGGCGACCCCGACAGCCGTGTCCGCACCTTTGACATGATCGACGGCAGTCCGTACCGCTGTCAGGCTGGAGCCGCCGATGGATGTGACCGAGTCAGGGCATGCCGCGCGGGTGCGCGCATACGCCGGCGTGGGCGCCCGGCTGTCCCTGCTCAGCGACCGTCGGCTCCAGGGCGCGGTGGCCGCGGCGCCGAGTCTCGGCTCCGGTATCGGCGGCAGGTCGGCGGAGCTGGAGGTCGACGGGACACGCGTCTTCGTCAAACGGGTCCCGCTGACGGACGTCGAGCTACGACCGGAACACCTGCGGTCCACCGCCAACCTGTTCGAGCTTCCCCTCTTCTACCAGTACGGGGTGGGCTCGGCCGGGTTCGGCGCCTGGCGAGAGCTGGCCGCGCACATCCTGACCACCGGCTGGGTGCTGACCAACGAGTACGCGGGTTTCCCGCTGCTGTACCACTGGCGGGTGCTGCCGGACAGCGCGCCCGCCGGCTTCGTCGACGGGCTCGGGGGCATCGAGAAGGCGGTCGCGCACTGGGAGGGCTCGCCGGCCGTGCGCCGCCGGCTGGAGGCCATCGGCTCCTCCTCCGCCAGCCTGGTGCTGTTCCTGGAGTACGTGCCCCGCACGCTCGCCGCCTGGCTCGGCGAGGCCCGTGACACCGCCTGGCGGGGTCCGCACGGCGAGTCGCCCTGCCGATGGGCCGAGGACGAACTGGTGCGCGGGACTGCCTTCATGAGCGCGCGCGGACTGGTCCACTTCGACGCGCACTTCGCCAACGTGCTCACCGACGGCCGACAGGTGTACTTCGCGGACTTCGGGCTCGCGTCGAGCCGCGGCTTCGACCTCTCGCCGGCGGAGGACGCCTTCCTCACCGACCACCTCGTGTACGACCGCTCCTACGCACCGAACCACCTGCTGCGCCATCATGTGCCGGACGAGGTGCGCGGCGGCGCCGACCACAGTGCGTTCCTGCGGGCGTGGGCCGACGGTCACCGGCCCGGCGGCGTTCCGTCCGACATCGGCGCGATCCTCGATCGTCACGTCTCGCACGCGGTCGTCCTGGACGACTTCCACCGTCGCCTGCTCACACAGAGCAAGCGCACTCCGTTCCCCGCAGCCGAGCTCCGGCGGGCCCTGGCCAGGCCCCCGGGAGGAGTGCCCTGAGCGGCCGTGCCTCTGTGACATGCATGTGACAGGCCTGTGACTGGCAAAGTGACGTGCGTCACGGCCCACGGAGCGCGTCACCACCAAGATCATCGGATGCGGAGAAACCTTTTACCGGCCCGAGCGGCCGGGCGCCCCGCCCTCGCCGTCCTGGCCGCGGTCGGCATCACGGCGGGCATCCTCGTCGGTTGGCCGGCACTCGACACCGTGAACGGGTGCGGGCTCGCGACCGATCGGTACCCGTCCGGGACCGCGCGGGACTGGGTTCGGTACGCCGATGTCGTGGTCGTCGGCCGGGCCGTACGGGAGAGGGAGAGCGGGCGGGAGAAACTGGCGGCCGGAGCGTACGGCTACCAGCTGCAGCGGACCGTTGAACTGACCGTGCAGGACCGGCCGTTCAACTCCCGCACCCGCTCCCACCCCACCGTCGGGGCCACCCTCGACTATGTGGCCCCCGGCTGGAAGCTGCTCCGCGCCGACGGCACGACCCGGGTCCCGGACCTGACCGGCGACGCCCCGCGCGTCATACCCGGCCACACCTACGTCCTCGCCCTGCGCTGGGAGGGGGAGCGGTGGGTCGCGCTCGGGGAAGGGGCGGTGGTGCCGTTCGACGAGCAGGTCGTCGGGCGTGGGGAGTGGTGCGGGCGGGTTATCGACACGGACGCCTTCGCCCAGGGCGAGCGGACCGGCCGCTCGGACGACCACAGCCTGGAGAAGACCCTCCTCGGCCAGGGCCGTCCGGCCCTCGAACGGGCCCTCCAACAGGCGGCGCGTCAGGGGTCCTAGTCGAGGCGTCGCCCGGCGCGATGGGTGAAGGACGACAAGGATGGATGACGAGCGCGGGCGTGGTACTCGCAGGACTCAGGGGCTGCTGGGCTGCTGCACGACTGGAGGGACATGAGCATGTCGGACATGAACGTGTTCACCGACCGGCTGGACCCCGACATGTGCGTCGTGACGGCCCGAGCGGGCGGCGACCGTGCGGGTTGCCTGGTGGGATTCGCCTCGCAGTGCTCCATGCGTCCGGTGCGGTTCGTGGTGTGGCTGTCGAAGGCGAACCGGACCTACGAGGTGGCCTGCGCCGCCGGTTTCCTCGCCGTGCATCTGCTGACGCCGGACCGGTACGAGCTGGCTGCCCTGTTCGGCGGCGAGACCGGCGACCGTGTGGACAAGTTCGCGCGCACGCACTGGACGGAGCGGCACGGCGGGGCCGTCGTCCTGCGGGACGCGTGCGCGTGGTTCGTCGGCAGGATCGAGCAGCGGATCGACGGGGGCGACCATGTCGGCTTCGTCCTGGACCCAGTGCAGTCCGGCGGGCAGGACAAGGGCGAGGACGAGCCGCTGCTGCGGCTCTCGGACACGCTCACGATCGAACCGGGGCATCCGGTGCAGTAGGCCCGCCCAACCCGGATGACGGGGCGTTCGCGAGGAGTTTCGTTCCGACGTCGCTCCCACGCGAACACCACCTTGCGGCGGCGCGCCGCCCCGGTGCGCAGGCTCAGAGGTTCGCCGCGTGATCGGGGACGTAGGTCTGCAGATCACGGGGCGGGCGCTGGTATCCGGTCGAGGGCGGACGCGGCGGCAGCTTCAGGACGGCCGGAGGCACGTCGCGGTACGGCAGGGAGTCCAGAAGGTGGGCGATCATGTTCAGCCGGGCCCGGCGCTTGTCGTCGCTCTCGACCACGTACCAGGGCGCCTCACTGACGTCCGTGTGCACCAGCATCTCGTCCTTCGCCCGGGAGTACGCCTCCCAGTGGGTGATCGACTCCAGGTCCATCGGGGACAGCTTCCAGCGCCGCAGCGGATCCTCGAGGCGGCGCCGGAACCGCTCCTGCTGCTCGACGTCGCTCACCGAGAACCAGTACTTGCGCAGCAGGATGCCGTCCTCGACCAGCATCCGCTCGAAGATCGGGCACTGGCGGAGGAAGAGCTGGTACTCCTCCTTCGTGCAGAAGCCCATCACATGCTCCACCCCGGCCCGGTTGTACCAGGACCGGTCGAACAGCACGATCTCCCCGGCCGCCGGCAGCTGCTCCACGTACCGCTGGAAGTACCACTGGGTGCGCTCGCGCTCGGTCGGCTTCGGGAGGGCCGCGATCCTGGCCACCCGCGGGTTGAGGTGCTCGGCGACCCGCTTGATGGTGCCGCCCTTGCCCGCCGCGTCCCGCCCCTCGAAGATCACCACCAGTCGAGCGCCCTCAGCCCGCACCCACTCCTGCAGCTTCACCAACTCCGTCTGCAGGCGCAGCAGTTCCGTCTCATACGCCTTGCGCGGCAGTGTTGCCGCCTTCTTGCCGGCCATGCCGCCTCCACCGCCCGATGACCTATGCCGATGACCTCAGCGGTCACCCGTGCCCACGGTCGAACACCTGGACGCCACCGTACTGACCGACGACGCACCGCGCATCCTTGCCGCCGCCCTTACTGGCCGTCGCCTTCGCCGGCTGTTTCACGAAGCGGTGGGTCCCCGGCGGCGGCCCTCGCCTGGTCGAGGGCGCTGTGGATGCCGTCGGTGACGAAGGCGAACGTGGTGCCGCCCGCCTTGACCAGGGGCGGGCGCGGGCGGTGGGTGAGCACGAAGACCGGGGTCCGGAACGGCGGGTTGTCGCCCCAGAGCCGTCGAGGGAGATGGCCAGATCCGCGGTCACGATCACGATCGGGAACCGCTGTCTTCGACAAGCCACACTGGAAGAGCACGCACCCGGTACCGGGTGGCGCCGGTGAGGGTCGCCGGTGCGGCCACGCCGACCAGGAGGATCCATGCCCGCATCCAGCAGCCCGCCTGCCCGGCCCGTGGCACGGGCCGGCATCGCCCTGTGAGACCGTGCCGCCCGCCTCCTCGCCCGCCTGCACCACGGCCCCGCCTCCCGCGGGCTGTCGCGCCGGGCCCAGCTGCGGGCACTGCTCGCGGTGCTGGACGAGGCGGTGGCCGCTCAGCAGCCCGCCGATGCGGCAGTGGCCGCGTGCGGGGAGCCCGGCCCCGTCTCCGGGCGGACCGCCCAGGACTGCGGGCACGCGGGCTCGGCCATCGTCCGTCTCCGGGCTCGGCTGCTGGCACTGCCGCTCACCCAACCCGATCTGGTGGCGGCACAGGCGTATGCGGGGCGGCTGCTGGCCTACGACCAGTGGATGCTGCGCCAGTCGCTGAACCTGGCCTTCAGCACGCACCCCGACGCCCGTACACAGGAGGCCCGGCGGCGACTGAACGGCCTGGGCCGCCCCGCGGACGATCTGAGGCGGCTGCGCGACGCCCTCCGGACGGCCTGGGAGTACTGCCCCTGAGAGGGGCGAAGGTCCCGCCTGTCCCGTGGCGGCAGGCACGCGGCCGGTTCGGTCTGGTCGGGCGGGCTGTCGGCCGGGGAGGCCGGCGGGGATGATGGCAGACATGCGTATCCGTATCGAGGCCGTCGACCTGCCCGGACTCGTCTGCCGGTCTCCCGCTGACGGGGACGCTCCCGCCTACGCCAACGTCCATGTCGCCGTGCAACGCCGTGACCGTCCGGCCGAGCTGCTGGAGCCGCAACCCGGTGATGCCGTGTCCGCGACATGGACCCTGGAGTGCACCGCCGTCCCCTCGCCGTCCGGCACCGAGGTGAAGGGCCCGTACGTGCAGGACCGACTGGGCCGCCGATTCGTCTACCTGTCCTGGGGCACGGTCGACGAGGCGGGTGTCTTCTCGATGTTCCGCCGCGCCAAGCTCATGCTCGACGTCGTGCCCGCCGAGGTACTCGCGGCCGCCGCACGCGACGGCCTGCTGGTCGGACGCCTCGGGCTGACCGACGCGCACGGCGGTCCCCTGTGCGCACGAGTCGAACCCCCGCACATCACCTGGACCGCAAGCTCGATGTGACGCCCATCGCGATTGCGGAGGAGCTGCCGGAGTTCACGCGGCCTCTCCTGCCGGGCGTTCGACGGCGTGGGGCTGCCGCGCGATGCCGGTCAGTGTCCCGGTCAGCGTGATGGCGAGCATGGCGACGCCGATGACGAGACAGACCGAGGTGACGCCCAGACCGGCGGCGGCCGCGGTGGTGGCGGCCGCGCCGAGCGGACCCAGCGCCGAGTGGATGGTCCAGAACGAGGATGTGACCCGACCCAGCAGATGACTGGGCGTCACCTCCTGCCGCAGCGACATCGAGCAGATGCCGGCGATGCCCGTGCACATCAGGTTGACCGTCACCAGTACGGCGATCACCGGCACGGTCCGGGTCAGGCCCAGGCCGGCGACGGTGATCCCCGCGAGTGAGAACGCGCTGATCCAGCTCACGCCGAACCCGAGACGCCTGCGGACCCGGGCGACCATGGAGGAGGCGATGAACGTGCCGACGGTGCCCGCGGCCAGCACATAGCCGACCGTGGTGTCCGAGCGGTCCAGATCGTGCTTGAGCAGGTAGACGACGAGGTCCGTCAGCCCGTATGTGAGGAAGGTCAGCAGCGACAGCAGCACGGTCAGCGGGCGCAGCACGGGGTGCTCCCACAGGAACCGGGCGCCGGCCAGGAACTCCTGGCGTGCGGTGCCGCGTTGGGCCGCGGCGGCGGCTTTGGAGGGCTTGCTGTCGAACTTGACGAACAGGACGCCGACCGCGGCGACCGCGAAGGTCGCGGCGTCGATGCCGATCGCGGTGGCCGGTCCGGCGGAGGAAGCCACGAAACCCGCGAACGCGGGGCCGGCGACGCTCGCGATCGCATACGTCGCGTACATGTGACCGTTGGCCCTGGTGATCTGGTCCGGGTCGACAATGGCCGGCACCACGGTGACGTAGGTGACCTGGAAGAGCATCGAGAAGACACCCGCGACGGGGACCACGGTGTAAATCAGCCAGACCGGAGTCGAGAAGATCCATGCCAGCGGGATCACGAGGAAGAGCAGACAGCGCGCTCCGTCGGTGAGCACGAGGAGCCGTCTGCGGTCGAAGCGGTCGGCGGCGATACCCGCGAACAGACCGGCGACGATGGAGGCGACGCCAGTGAGGCCGGTGACGAAACCCATCTGAAGGACCGAGCCCGTGCTGTGCAGCACCAGCAGCGGCAGAGCCACGTAGGAGAAGGAGTCACCGAGCGAGGACAGGGTCTGGATGGCTAAAAAGATTCGGTAGGCGGAGTTGCTCCATAAAGAAGGAGGGTCGCTCCCCGGTTCCGCTGCCCGTGCCTGATTCTCAGACGTTTCCCCTGGTGACACAGTTCCCCTCCCGGTCCAGATCCCGGTGAGTAGATCACGCCCCACAATGGGCGACAACGAGTCGTGCATATCGATGCAGGACATCGAGGGCAACGAGTTCTGTCTCGACTGACCGTCCTCCGGCGCCCGGGTCAGCGGGCGAGAAGCCAGGTGCGGCTGGTGGCGATGGTGGTGAGTTCTTCGGTGGTGATGAGCGGGGTGGCGCCGCTGTGCGGGGAGGTGGGGGTGGGTGCGTTGTAGGCGGTCAGGGACATCCATAGTCCGTTCACGCGGAGTGCGTCGGCTCGGAGTTGGACGACTCCCGGCTGCTGGCCGGGGCTCTGCCTGGTGCCCACCTTGGTGCCGTCGGGCAGGGTCCGGTTCCAGAATTCCTTGTCGCCGGCCACCCGGGTGGCCTGGATGTATGTCCTGTGGCCGGTGGTGCGGTCGATCACGACGACGTGTCCCTCGGCCCCTGTGCCGCCTTCGGAGGTGATGTGGAGACGCTGGGGCAGGAGGGTTTTGAGGACGGGGAGGATGTCGCCCGGTTCGGCCTCGGTGCCCGGCTCGAGCGTTCCGAGCGGGTTGGCTTCGCCGTCGCCGGTGAAAGAGCCGTCGACGAACATCGCCAGGTAGCGCAGTTTGCCGGGGTTCATACGGGGGTTGCGGTTGACGGACGATGCCTTGGTCTGCCGGGCCGCCGGCAGGTTGTGCGTGGTGACGTCGATGAGGTATCCGCTGGGCGAGAGCATGGTGACCGCCCATTCCTTGACCCCGCCTGCCTTGCCCGCTTGGGTGTATCCCTTCACGGCCCGGTTGTCGGGCTGTTGCGTGCATTCCTCGTAGGGGGAGTCCTTGGCCGCCGGGCAGGTGATCTGTTTCTTCAAGGCGGGTTGGGACGGGTCGACGCGCCGTACCGAGAGGGTGACTCTCGCCGTGCCCCAGCCGTCCTCGAAGTCGATGGTGGCGGTGGCGGGCCGGGCGCGGTCGGTGCTGCCCGTTGCTTGGAGGTCTGGGTGGGCGACGATGATTCCGGCCCGGTTCATGCCGTTGTGCAGGATGTTCTTCATCTCCTGCGCGGTGACGGCGAAGTGACGGTAGTCGCCTGCGGGCCGTGGCGTCGCGGCCCGCTCGCCGCGGTCCGGGCCGTCACCGCTGTGCGGGGCGTTCAGCCGGAGTCCGGCGGTGGCCACGAGGACGACGGCCAGCGTGCTGCCGGCGACGACGCCGGCCCGGCGGCGGGCCAGCCTGCGACGGCCGCGTGTGAGGCTGCCTTCGGCGAGGGAACGCCGGTCGGTGGTGACGGCGCCCGCGGCGCGGCGGAGCGCCTTGGCGAGTTCGTCTTCGAAGTCCATGGGCTGAGCACCGGTTCCTTTCATGGTGCGGAAGGGGGAAACGCGCCGGCGCAACGGGACGGGAACCGTGCTTGGCCCGGCTGTTCGCCGCGGGAAGGCGTGAGCAGGAGGGGATGGGAGCGGGGTGGTTCAGGCGGGGGCGGTCAGGCGGGGGTGGTCAACTCGGTGAGGCTGCCGCCCAGTTGCCGGCGGAGTTTCGCCAGGGCCCGGGTGGAGCGGGTGCGTACGGCGGCGGGGCTGACGTTCAACGCGTCGGCTGTCTCCTGCACGCTGCGGTCCTCCCAGTAGCGCAGGACCACCACCGCCCGGTCCTTGGGCGGCAGTTCCCGCAGGGCTGCCAACAGCGCGAGCCGCAGTGCCGGGTCGTCCGTGCTGTGCGGAGGCGGGGGCTCGGGGAGTTCGGCCAGGGGGCGTTCGGTTGCGGAGTAGCGGCGCCGCTGGGTGATGAACGTGCGTACGAGAACGGTCTGGGCGTAGGCCGCGGGGTTGTCGATGCGGGACATCCGTCCCCAGCGGGTGTACATCCGGCTGAGTGTCTCCTGCACCAGGTCCTCGGCGAGGTGGCTGTCTCCGCTTGTGAGCAGGGATGCGCAGCGGTGCAGGTGTCCGGCACGCGCGGCGGCGAACTCCATGAACTCATCCGTCCGGGACCTGGTCCGGGACTTTCTCATTCCCACCCCTCGAATGCCGGCTGGTCGGCCTACATCTCTCCGACGCGGTCAGCCGGGGAAAATGTTTCATGTCATTTTTCGGGTGGACCGCGACCGCCCGACCTCGACCGTCACACGCGAGGTGATGCGCAACGGCGGCCCCACCGCCTACCGCGCCGACCCGGCCCACCGCGCCACCGAACGTCGTACCCGCCGACGTTGGAGGATCGCGCCCCGGGACCGCAGGCGCCCGAACAGGCCCACGGGCGCGATGCCTCCAGGTCAACCCGCGCCCAGCTCGCCGAAACACCTCGGTCGGCGCCGCCGGGCCGAGTCCGGACCACGGCCGGCCGGCCCGACTCTCCCTCGCCATCAGGGGCCGGCACCGGCTCCGACGTCACGATCCGCAGACGGTGACGGCCCTGGCCGAGGCCGCCGACGTGCTGCGAGCCGTCGGCGGCCCCGACGCCACCCCCTGCACGGGGTGGCATCTCAACCGGCGTTTCACCGTCGGTTGCTGACAATTCCCGGGTTCGTGTCAGCGCAGGGGGAGCGCCCGCGTGTGTTCGATGCGTACGGCGTCCAGGGAATGGGAGTTGAGCCCCAGGAGCCGCAGGATCGTCGGGGCGATCTGCGTGGTCCGCACCGAGCCGCCGACCTGTACACCTTGCGGGGTGGCGGCGCCGGAGACGACGAGCGGGACGTCGAGGTCGTCGGCGTGGGCGCCCCCGTGCTCGGCGATCTTGCCCTTGCCGCCGGTGTAGACGACGCCGTACCGGGCGATGCCGAACAGGTCGGGAACGCGGGAGTCGCCCGGCCGGGTGTGGAAGTACCGGGCGGCCTCGGCACCGGCGTAGAGGGTCGTGAGACCGCTCGCCGTGAAGGGCTTGGCCGTGCCGTCGATGCCGTTGCCCGTACCGGATCGGCCGAGCAGATATGCCTTGGCGAAGGCGGTGGCAGCCGGGGAGCGGTCGGTGAGCCAGAGGAGCATCGCATCGTCGTCCACGGCGTGCGCGACCATGTCGCCGGCACCGGGATGGGCGGCCTTCCAGGCGGCGTTGAGCCCGTCCAGGAGGGCGCTGTCGTCGATGCGGGTCAGCGCCTTGGGGTCCGTCGGCGACTGCCCGTGCTTGGCCGACAGGATGACCGTGGTGCTGCGGTCCAGGTGCCGCTGGTGGAGTTCGGCGAGGAAGGCCCCGACCTGCTGGTCGACGAAGTCGAGGTTCTTGGCCAGCAGCGGGCCGGGAACGCCCTTCGCCTGGTAGCCGCCGGTCAGCCCGTCGGAGGAGGGCAGCTTTTGGGCGGTCGACACCGACTGGAAGTTCATGCCGAAGACCGCCGGGGTGCCCACCTGGTGGGTGCGGCTGTGGTCGTAGCCGTCGATCTCGTTCAGCACGGCCCGCACCTTGTAGCCGTCGTACTGTTCGGTCGCCGCGTTGTCCTTCGTCCAGTCGCCGCCGGCCGGGTATCCGATGGCCGTGCTGTTGATCTCGGGGGCGAACAGGTCCTGGATGCCGTTGCCGGACGGGCCGTTCAGGATGTCGTACGCGACATGCTTGTCGGACCACGCCGTCCGCAGGCCGGCCTTGCGGGCCACGTCGAAGACCGTGTTCACCTTCAGGTACGAGTGCGGGTAGACCGGCTTGCAGGTCTTCGGGTCGAGCGGCAGCTTCGACGGGTCGATGAGGCTCGCGGCGTTGCCGGTCATCTTCAGGATGCTGCCGGGCAGGCCGGACATGCCCTGGCCCGCGTCGATCGAGTCCTTGTTCTTGTCGAGGTCCTCGGTGAGGTCGACCTCGGCACCTGGCTTGGCGCCGGCGCAGTCGGTCGTGCCGGCCGGGAGGAGCGCGGTGTCGTAGGAGTCGTCGTAGTAGACGCCCGTGGTGCCCGGGTCGCCGCCGGTGAGCTGGCCGACCATGCCGGGGAACGAGTCGGAGGGGACGGTGGTTGTCGCGTGCGTGTACTCCACACCGCTGCCGGCGAGCCGGGCGAGCGCGGAGTGCGGGTTGCGGTCGATGTACCAGGCCAGGTCGGACTGGTGCAGGCCGTCGACGGACAGCAGCAGGACGTGCCGGGCACGGGCGGGCGCCTGCGCCGGGGCGTGCGCCGCGGCGGGCGCGGTGGCCGTGGCGGTGAGGGCGCCCGCGGCGGCGAGCGCGGCCGCGGCCGCGGTGACGGTACGAGCGGTACCGGCGGGGCGGACGGGGCGGACTGGACGTGGGAACAACGATGCTCCTCGGTTGTACGGCGCGGGGGGCGGCGGCGAACCGTGCAACCACATGGGAAGGGGAGAACGTGTACGGGAGCGGACGTACGTGCCGGGTCCTGCCCAAGAAACGCATCAGCGCACGCAAAGACGTAGAGGCAGCCGGGGGAGGGGCGGGTTCGGCAGCGTGTTGAACTCCGCTGGCCCGTCCGACAGTCCTGATCGCGCTTCTCCGCCGTGGCCGGGACTCGGGGTCCCGCCGAGTCAGAGGAGGATGACCCGCTTGCCGCGGACGTTGCCGGAGCGGGCGCGGGCCACGGCCGTGGGGGCGTCGGCCAGAGGGATTTCGGCGTCGACGGTGATGCGGAGTTTTCCGGCGGCGGTGAGGTCGGCGAGGGCTTCCAGTTCGGCCCGGCTGGGGGCGGCGGTGAGGTTGACGGCGTGGATCTCGCGGCCGGCGAGCGCGTCGACGTCGGCGGCGTGGTTGGTGCTGATGTACCGGCCGCCGGGCTTGAGCAGGGCGGCCAGGGTGTCGATGCCGTCCTCGCCGGGATGGGTGACGAGGTCGAGGACGGCGTCGATGCCGTCGGGGTGGGCGGCCAGGACCTGGTCGGCGGTGGGTGCGGCGGTGAAGTCGATGGTCTCGTCGGCTCCGAGGGCGCGCAGATGGTCGGCGATGTCGCGGGTGGCGGTGGCCAGTACCCGTGCTCCCTGGTTCGCGGCGAACTGGATCGCGGACTGCCCGACACCGCCGGAGGCGCCGTTGATCAGGAGAAGGTGTCCGGTGTCGGGACGAGCGGCCTCGATGGCCTGATACGCGGCGACGCTGGCGGTGGGCAGCGCGGCGGCGATGGGGAAGGGCAGGTCGTCGGGCATGCGGGCGATCCTGCCGTGCTCGGCGGCCAGAGCGTATTCGGCGTAGGAGCCACGTCCGTGGGCGAGGTTCATGAACTGGCCGTAGACGGTGTCGCCGGGCCGGAACAAGTTCACCCCGGTGCCCACGCGTTCGACGGTGCCCGCGCCGTCGGAGCCCATGACGAGGGGGAAGAGGTGCTCGACGGTGCCCTGGAGGGCACCGTCGGCGACCTTCCAGTCGAAGGGGTTGAGCGCGGCCGCGTGCAGCCGCACGAGTACCTCGCCCGGGCCGGGCTCGGGTATCGGCAACTCGGTCAACTGCGGGGCGGCGCCGAAGCCGGTGATCACGACCGCTTTCACTGCTGCTCCCAGGTGACGGTGAGTTCGTTGCGGCGGCCGAAGCGTTCGAGGTGGCTGCCCACGACGTCCTGGATGGCGCTGAGCGCGGAGGCGTCGGGGGCGACTACGCGGATGAGCAGGTGATCCGCGGCGGGTTGGAGCAGGACGTCGGTCTGCTGGAAGGTGAGGCGGTGTCCTCCTTCGGGGGTCTCCTCGGTCGGGATCTTCCGGCCGAAGTGGGAGGCGAGTTGCTTGGCGTAGCGAGAAGCGGCGTCGGTGGTGGCGCGGCCGAGGGAGGTGGGCACGGCGTGACTCCAGGTGCGGGGGAGCGAACGGCCGGACCAGCCGACCGGAGGCGTGGTGGCGTCGGGGGTGTGGATGCGGTTGCTCCTGCGACGAAGGAGCGAACCGAGTGTTTCAATCTTGAAACGCTCTCCGGTGTCGACCATAGCCTCGCCACGTTCAAATTTGCACCATGCCGGCGGTGTTGTGGGTCACACGCACGTCAGGCCTTCGTGCGACGAGAACGTCGTTGAACGGCGAGCTCAGTCGCGGGGCGGAGGCGTGTAGAAGTCGCCGACGGACGTCCAGACGCCGTTCTTCACGACGACGCGCTGCACGCTGCGCGTGCCGATGTGGTTACCCGCGCTGAACCTCATCACCGGCGACACCCCGGGGTCCACATCGGACGCCTTCTGGTACGCCGCGGTGAGGGACTGGGACGTGACGGGCCCCGTGACGGTCTTCGCGATCTGGGCGAACACCTTCGCGTTGCTCCAGCCCCACAGGGCGAGGAACCCGGCGCTCTGACCGGGCTCGTACTTGGCCATCGCGGCCCGGAACTCCTGCACCGCGGGGTCCTGGTCCGAGGGCGCCTTGACCAGCTGTACGGCCTTGAGGCCCTCGGCGGCGTCCTTGGCCAGCGAGACGGTCGACTCGGCGGCGACGGGAGCGTAGGCGTAGGTCGGCAGCGAGAGTCCCTGGAGCTTGGCCTCCTTGAGGAAGGCGGCCGCCTCGGGGGAGGTGAGGATCAGGACCACCGCCTGGGTCTTCGCGGCCTTCACCTTGCTGATCACGGGGGTGTAGTCGGTGGTCTGGTACTTGACCGGCAGCCGGTCCACCTCGACCGACGGGTCGATCTTCTTCGCGACCGGCTCCACCTGCTCGGCCACGTTCACGAACGCGGCCGGGTCGCTGTGCACGACGAGGATCTTCTTCGCGCCGTCCTGCACTGCCCAGGCGGCGATCGCCGAGGCCTGGTCCTCGTAGAGGGTCTGGGTGCCGAACAAACCGGGGCGCGGCGGCTTGTACCAGGACTGGGCGCCGCCCACCTCGTTGAGGACCGGCACCTTGGACTGAGTGAGGACGAACGGGAAGGCCGCCTCCGCCTGCGCGGTGCCGTTCGCGTTGACGATGGCCACGACCTTGTCCTGGCCGACCAGTTCGCGTGCGATCTGCACGGTCTGCTGGGGGTCGGCCGCGTTGTCCTTGACGGTCCACCGGATCTTGCGCCCGTTGATGCCTCCCTGGGCGTTGATCATCTTGAAGTACGCGTCGGCGCCCGCCTTCTCGGCTACGCCGTATGTGGCGGTGGCGCCGGTGAGGGGGAGCCACGCGCCGATGTGGATCTCGGAAGAGCTGCCACCGGCTGCCGCGGAGTCCTCACCGGCACATGCGCCGGCGGTCAGCGCCAGCGCGGCCAGTACGGCTGTCGCTCCCGCAGCGCGGCGGAATTTTCTCATTGTCCGGAACACGGCCCACCTCGTTCACAACGGGATTTCAAACAACGGGATTTCAAACGACGGGATTTCACACAACGGGACTTACTACGGGATTTCATAACGGGATTCATGACGGGATTTCAGTTCACCGGGGAGATCCGGGCGGAGGCCGCCGTGGTCGTGGCGGCGGCTTCCAGACCGCCGCTGAAGTAGGCCGCTTCCGCCAGGGCGGCGAACGCCGGGTCGCCCGGCCGCCCGTGGGCCGCGACGACGCCCTCGTGCAGCACGGTCACCTCGTGGCACACCGACATGGCCCGGCTGAGCAGTTGTTCGAGCAGGACGACGGTCAGCCCGTCATGGGCCAGCCTGGCCAGCCGGTCGTAGACCTCGTCGACCAGGGCGGGGGCCAGCCCGAGCGCCGGTTCGTCGACGATCAGGACGTCCGGCCCGACGATCAGAGCCCGGGCGATGGCCAGCATCTGCTGCTCTCCGCCGGACAGCCCGCCGGCGGACGCGGACAGCCGGTCGCGCAGCCGGGGCGGCAGCCACTGGACGGTCTCCTCCAGCCGTTCGCGCAGCGGCGCACCGGTGATGCCCGCCGCGTACGCCGCGACTTCGAGGTTCTCCCGCAGGGACAGTGTCTGGAACAGCGCCCGTCCTTCGGGCGCCAGACTGGTGCGGACGACTCCGCTCGTCTCCCGGTCGCCGCGGGCGGGTGTGAGGGAGCCGTGCAGGATGCCGGCCAGCGTGCTCTTTCCGGCTCCGTTGGCTCCGGCGATGCCCAGCACGGCCCCCTGGCGGACGTCGAGGTCGACGTCTCGCAGCGCGACCACGCCGCCGTACGCATGGCCCACGCCGTGCAGGCGGATCATGCTGCGGTCGCCCACCTGCTCGGGCGGCCGTGTCCTGCCGTCGACCGTCCCCAGATACGACGACCGCACCCTCGGGTCGTCCAGAACGGTGTCCGGGGTGCCATCGCCGATCGTGCGGCCGAAGTCGAAGGCGAGCACCCGGTGCGCGACGGAGAAGAGGTCGTCGAGGACGTGGTCGATGACGACCACGGCGGTGCCGTCGGCGTGCAGTCGCCTGATGTGCCGTGCCAGCAGGGCGCGTTCACTCGCGTCGAGGCCGCCGAACGGCTCGTCCAGGACCAGCAGTTTCGGTTCCCCGGCCATCGCACGGGCCAGGTCGAGACGCTTCTGCAGGCCGAACGGCAGCTCCCCGGGGCGGCGCTGCGCCATGTCCGCGAGACCGACGGAGTGCAGCAGCCGTGCGACATCGGCCCGGTCCTTGGCGGTGACGCGGCGACGGGTGCACAACACGTTCTCGGCGACGGTGAGTTCGGAGAAGACCTCCGCGTGCTGGAATGTGCGGCCGATGCCCAGTCGCCGTCGTGCTGTCGCCCTGGCGTTGAGCAGGGGCCGTCCGGCGAAGTCGGCGCTCCCGGTGACCCGGCCGTTGCCGGTCAGCCCGGACAGGGCGTTCAACAGGGTCGTCTTTCCGGCGCCGTTGGGCCCGATGACCGCCAGGATCTCGTTCTGCCGCAGGGTCAGCGAGGCGTCCGACAGGGCTTTGAGTCCGCCGTAGGAGACCGACACGTGCTCCAGCTCCAGCAGAACGGGGCCCTCACCCGTGGCCGCGGACGCCGGCTGGACCGCCGTGAGCTCCGCCGACGCCTCGGCTGGCGTCGACAAGGGCAACGGCAACGGGACTTCGGCGTCCCGTTCCCGCAGCACACGCCTCGCCAGGCTCCGTACAGGCCTGGCGAGGAACGGCACGACTCCGCCCGGCAGGAAGAGGAGCACCCCGATCAGCACAAGACCCTGTACGACCGGTTGAGGCAGTCCCACGGCGGACGACAGCGAGGGGTTCCAGGTCAGATAGACGCCGCCGGCCACCGCGCCGAGGACGGTGCCGACCCCGCCCAGCACACACGCCGCGATCAGTGAGATGCCCAGGGTCAGTGAGAACGGATCCGGGCTGACGAACCCGGTGATCAGCCCGAGCAGCACCCCCGCGAAGCATGTGCACGCCCCGCTCACCGCGAACGACAGCGACGACTGCGCCTCCGGCGCGATGCCGATCGTACGGGCGGCCAAGGGGTGCGACTTGGCGGCCACCAGCCGCATCCGCAGCCCCGAGGCGGCGGCCGGCACGGCCAGCGCGAGGATCACGGCGGCCGCTCCGACCGCGAGGTACTGGGCATCGGTCCCCCCGCCGGTGAGGGTGCCCAGGCCCAGCGCGCTGCGCAGCTCGATCACCGGCACTCCCTGGTCACCGCCGGTCACGCTGCTCCAGCGGTTGATCAGCTCCAGGGTGACCGTCGTGAAGGCGAGGGTCAGCAGGGCGATGTAGAGCACGGAGAACCTGGCGCCGGCGTACCCCATGAAGGCGCCCAGGGCCCCGCCCGCGGCGACGGCGCCGAGGGCCACCGCTTCCAGGGGCCAGTCGTGGCCGCTGCCGTACGCCGCGAAGTAGGCGCCGATGGCGAAGAAGGCGGGGTGGCCCACCGACCAGATACCGGACCAGCCGGCGAGCAGGCCCACCGACAGCACGACGATCGTGTACACGGCGGCGAGTCCCACCGAGTACATCTGGTACGCGGGAATCGCGCCGGAGGCCATGAACGCCATCAGGACCGCGCCGGCGGCCGGGCCCAGGGCGGCCCTCGCCAGGAGGGAACGGTTGAAAACCATGGATGCGACCCCTCAGACCCGTTGGAAGGTGCGGGTGCCGAACATGCCCTGGGGACGGATCAGCAGCACCAGCACGGTGAACGAGAACACGAACGTGTCCCGGAAGCTGGCGGAGACGTAGTTCGCCGCCATGTTGTCCAGGACACCGATGGTCAGCCCGCCGAGGACGGCGCCGTACATGCTGGTCAGACCGCCCAGGAAGATTCCGGCGAAGGCGCGGAACAGGGGCGCGACGAGCGCGGTGGGCACCAGGCCGGAGCGCGGGGCGTACAGACAGGCGGCGAGTGCGGCGAGGCCCAGGCCGAGTGCCCAGGAGATCCGGGCCAGGCGCTGTGCGCTCAGCCCGACCACGCGGGCGGTGTCCGCGGACTCGGCCACGGCGCGCATGGCCGAGCCGAGGGTGGTGCGCGAGAACAGATAGCCCACCAGCGCCATCGCGACGGCGGCGACGGCGATCGTCAGCAGGCTCTGGACCGGCACGGCGGCGCCCGACCAGCGCACCGTCCCGTCGACCAGGCTGGGGAACGCCTTCGGCTGATCGCCCCAGATCGATCCGGCCACGCTTTCCGCGATCAGGGACACGCCCATCGTCACGACGAGCGCGGAGAACAACTGCCCCTGTCCCAGCGGCCGGATCACCGTCTCGCGGACGAGGAGACCCGCTGCGACGGTGATCGCGACGGCGGCGAGGACGCCGACCACCGTGGCGACACCGCGGTCGTGGAGGGAGACCGCAACGTACAGGCCCAGGGTCGCGAGCGACGCCATCGCGAAGTTCACGACGTCCGTGGCCCGATAGATGATGACCAGCCCGAGACCCATCAGGCCGTACACGGCTCCACTGGCCACACCGCTGACCAGGACAAGCAGGAACTGACTCACAGCTCCTCCCTCGGGGAAGGGCGCGTTCGCGCCACGCATGCAGAAAGCATGATCACCTCATCGACCGCAGAGTTAAAGTGAACTCAATTCAGTAAGCTAGACACTGCGGCGCCGGACGGGCAAGCCTCGTGCACGGGATTTGTGCCGGGCGGCGACCGGGCTCAGCGTGCGAGGGTCGTCGGTGACTCGGTGAGCGCGGTCCGCGCCGCCGTCAGGCCGAAGACCAGTGCGGGGGCGAGGCCGCCCGCGTAGGCGCGCCGGTACAGCCCGCCCGCGTCCGCTCCGGCCGCGAGCAGACCGGGCACGGCGCCTTGCCCGACCCGGTCCCCGCCCGGGCCCATGCCCATGTTCATGCTTGAGTCCGAGTCCGAGTCCGTTCCCATGGACGGGCCCGTGAGTCCGGCCGGGTCCGCGGACAGGACGTGCGCGCCGGCGTCGATGAGCAGCCCCCCGAAGGTGAACGTGATCGCCGGGGCGGCCTCGACGACGTAGAACGGCGGCTCGTCGAGCGGCCGATGGTCCAGCAGGCGCCCCGGCGTCGCTGCGACGCCCTCGCTCGCACCGGCGTTGAACTCCTTGATGCGGTCGCGGATCGTGGCGCCGGGATAGCCCCATTCCTCGGGCATCGACGCGAAGTCCGTCAGGCTGTCGGCCACCGCACTGCGGGCGCCGGCGCGATGGCAGAGCTGGAACTTGTCCACGCCGGGGATGCCCTCCACGTACGAGGCGCTGATCCACTCGCGGTGCACCCGTGCGTCGGCGACCAGCAGGCCGCGGCCCTGCGGCCGTTCCAGCAGCGCCATGGCGGTGAGATGGTCCCCGAGCGTCTCGTCGACGAAGCGTTCGCCCGTCGTGTCGAACAGCAGGGCGTGCTCGCTGTAGTAGAGGGCCAGGTCGACGAAGCGCGCGGGGTCGGCCAGTGAGACGCCCGCCGGCATGAGGTGTCCGTAGAAGCCCGCGTCCTTCTTGCCGAACGCCGCGCCCGCGGTGCGCCCGAGCGCGAGGCCGTCGCCCCGGCTGTGCGGGTTCGCCCGCAGTCCGATGTCCGCGGCGCGGGGGTGGACGTGCTCGGCGCACAGGCTCGGATCCCCCTGGAATCCGCCGGTCGCGAGCAGGGTCCAGCTGGCCTCGATCCGGCGCACGGATCCGTCCGGCAGGAGACAGTCCGCCCCCTTGACCGCGCCGTTCTCCGTCACGAGCGAACGGGTCCCGGTGGCGGTCAGCACTTCCTGGCCCCGGCGGCGAATCAGCCGCTCGCATGTGTCGAGGTAGTGGTTGGTGTCGAGCTGGTGCCCACGGCCGAAGCCGAGCACGGGCACCGGCGGCCGGCACTCCACACCGAGCGACCGTATCCACTCCACGCCGTCGGCGAACCCGTCCACGAGGGCGGCGGCCAACGCCGGGTCGCCGTCGGGGTTGACCCGGCGCATCTCCTCGACGGTCGGGGTCGTCCAGACGAAACCGGCGAAGCGTGCGGAGCCGCCGGTGCGTTCCGCCTTCTCGACCAGCACCACGGAGCCGCCCTCGGCGGCCATGTGGGCGGCGGCCGTCAGACCGGCCATGCCGCCGCCTATCACCAGCAGATCCACTGTCTCCGCAGTCATAGCGGGTCCCACCGCCTTCATGTCGCCGAGTAGTGACAGAAGACGCTAATTGAACTCACTTCTGGAGTCGAGAGGATGGTGGCAGAGGGTGCGGCAGTACCGTTTTCGGCCGATCGGGTCAGTCGGGGATCAGTACCGCACGGCCCCGGACGTCGCCGGAGCGTAGCTTCGCGATCGCCTCCGTCGCGCCCGACAGCGCGAACCGCTCGATCCCCGCCTTCAGTACGCCGTCGCGCGCCAGGGCGACCACCGCTTCCAGTTCGGGCCGGGTCCCCCAGAAGGGCAGCGAGATCCGCGTCCCGGGCGGGAGCGCGCCGGGCTTGCGGACCGTCAGCTCCCCGCCGCCGCTGCCCACCACGGCCAGTTCGCCGCCCGCTCGCAGTACGGCCGCCCCCAGTTCCAGACTGGACCGGCTGCCGACGAAGTCGAGCACCGCCACCGCCCCGACCCCGCCCGTGCGGCCCCGCAGGACCGTCGCGGTGTCGGGGCGCAGGAGCGTGCCGAAGTGCGCCCCGCACTCGTCGGCCAGGGCGAGCGCCTCCTCGCGCACGTCCACGGCCAGTACCTGCGCGGTCGTCGTGGCGCGCAGGATCTGGACGGCCAGGTGCCCCAGGCCGCCGATGCCGAGGACGACCACGCCCGGGCCCGCGTCGTCGCCGGCTTCGTCGCTCGCGCCGTCACCCAGTGCGCGCCGGGCCGAGGCCACGGCGTGGTACGCGGTGAGCCCGGCGTCCGACAGGGGCGCCGCCTGTGCGGCGGCCAGGTCGGCCACCGGGACCAGTGACCGCCCGGACGGCACGAGCAGCAGGTCGGCCATCCCGCCGTCGCGCCCGAGTCCCGCACCGGTACCGACGCGGTCCGCGTCCAGGGCCGCACGCCGGTCGCAGTAGTTCTCCGCTCCGATCACGCAGCGTGCGCAACTTCCGCAGCCCCAGGGGCCGTAGACGACCACGCGCTCGCCGACCGCCGGCCCCGTGGCCAGCGGGCCGCGTTCCACCACCCGGCCCGCGACCTCGTGCCCGAGGGTGAAGGGGATCCGGTAGGGGAGATCGGCCGGCCGCGCGTCGATGACGTGGAGGTCCGAACGGCACAGGCCCGCCGCCTCGACCCGGAGCAGGACCTCTTCGCCCGTGGGGGTGGGCCGCGTCACCTCGGTGAGGATCGGTGGACCGCCCCAGCGGGTCAGTCGGACCGCTCGCGTCCTGTCTGTTGACATACCTGAGACAGTAACAAAAATGAAGTCAGTTCAGTAGATGACGATGGGGTGGTGGCCGTGCATGGACGGTGAGCACACGAGGCGCTTCGTCGGGCGGATCGCGCTCGTCACCGGCGCGGGATCCGGCATCGGTGCGGCGGTCGCCCGGCGACTGTGCGCGCAGGGCGCCGAGGTCTTCGCCGCGGACGTCGACGGCCCGGCGGTGCAGGCCGCCCTCGCGAAGGAGATGCCGCGAGTGCACCCCCTGACCGTCGACGTGGCCGAACCGGCGCAGGTCGACCGGGCCTTCGACGAGGTCGTACGGCGGCACGGACGGCTCGACGTCGTGGTGCACGCGGCCGGAGTGGACGACCCCGCGGCCAAGGAGTGGATCGCCGAGGCCCTGCTCGCACAGCGGCCGCCGGAGGTGACGGGCCGGCTCGGTGACGACGCCTGGCGGCGCGTCATGCGCGTCAATCTGGACGGCACCTTCCACGTGCTGCGCGCCGCCCTGCGGGTCATGACGCCGCACCGGTCGGGAGCCGTCGTCACCGTCGGCTCCTCCTCGGCCTTCGACGCCCAGGCCGGCTATCCGCACTACGCGGCCTCGAAGGCCGGCGTCCATGCGCTGAGCCAGTCCGCCGCCAAGGAGGCGATCGCGTTCGGCGTCCGCGTCAACACCGTGGCGCCCGGGCCGACCGACACCGGCATGGCCGCCCGGACCCCCGAGGCGCTGCGCAGGGGTTTCGCCGATCCGCGTGTGCGCCCGTACGCCACGCCGGAGGAGATCGCCGACATCGCCCTGTTCCTGGCGAGCGAGGAGGCGGCGAACCTCGTCGGGGCGGTGCTGCTGGCCAACGGCGGACGGTTCACGGTGTGAGAGCGCGCCGCGGGCACGGCCGTCGGGACGGCTGCGGCCCGGCGTGGCCGTCCCGCACGGTCGTGCCCGCGCGGCGGAGCCGCACGACGACACAGTCCCGCGCCCCTGGACGGGTGCGGCCGAAGGAGGTTCCCATGTTCCGGCTCGACGCCGATCCCGCGATGCTGCTGGAAACCGAGGAGCAGGGCCAACTGCGAGCGGTGCTCAGGGACTTGCTCGCCGAGACCTGCGGGCCCGAGGAGATCCGCAGGCAGACGGAGAGCCCGCGCGGGCACGACCGGGCGCTGTGGGAGCGGCTCGCCGGCGAGATCGGTGTGCACGGCCTCGCGGTGCCCGAAGAGTACGGCGGCGCCGGCTACACCTTCGCCGAACTCGCCGTGGCGCTGGAGGAGGCCGGGCGGGTGCTGTGCCCCGCGCCACTGCTGAGCACCCTCGTCCTCGCCGGCCACGCCCTGCTGGACAGCGGCGACCGACGGGCCTGCGCGCGCTGGCTGCCGGGCCTCGCCGCCGGTGCGCGCACGGCGACGGTCGCCGGATTCCTGCACCCCGCCGTTGTGACGGCCGAGCGCGGCCGGGACGGCTGGGCGCTGCGCGGTGAGGCCGGTTTCGTGCCCGACGGGGCGGACGCCGATCTGCTGGTGGTGGCGGCGCGCGCACCGGACGGGGAGCGGCTGTTCGCCTGCGAGCCGGACGGCGGGACCTGCGACCGTACGGCTCGGCGGGTCCTCGACCCCACCCGCCGCCAGGCGCTCGTCCGTTTCCGGGGAGCCCCGGCCGAGCCGGTCGGTGAGCCCGGACGGGCGGCGGAGGTCGTCGACGCCGTCCGCGACGCCGCACGCGCGGCTCTGGCGGCCGAGCATGTCGGCGGCAGCGCGCACGCCCTGGACGCCGTACTCGCCCACGTGTCCCGGCGGACCCAGTTCGGCCGTGTCATCGGCTCGTTCCAGGCGGTCAAGCACCGGCTCGCCGACCTGCTCGTCGAAGTCGAGGGCGCGAGGTCGGCGGCGGCCTATGCGGGCGCCTGCCTCGCCGCGCGGGCGCGGGAACTGCCCGTGGCGGCGAGTACGGCGGCGGTGGCCTGCACCGGCGCCTACCGGCTCGCCACCACGGAATACGTCCAGCTCCACGGCGGGATCGGCTTCACCTGGGAGCATCCGGCCCATCTGTATGTACGCCGGGCCCGGGCCGACGAGGCGCTGTTCGGGACGGGTGACGACCATCGCCTGCGCCTGGCCGGCCTGCTCGGCCTCACCGGCCGTACCGACTGAGCGCGCGCCGCCCGCCCTGAGCGGTCACCGCTTCCCGATCCATTGACAGGGCCACCCATCGCCCACAGAATCGAACTCAATTCAGTTCAGTTTGGAGGAGCTCATGGCAGTCGAGGACGACATCCAGTTCGAGCGGGACGGTCAGGTCGCGCGGGTCTGGCTCAACCGCCCGCACAAGAAGAACTGCGTGACCGTGCCGATCCTGAACCGGCTGGACGAGATCATCACCGAGGTCGACGCGGACCCCGAACTGCGTGTACTGGTGCTGCGCGGGCGTGGCAACACCTTCTGCTCCGGGTTCGACCTGGACAGCCTCAAGGCCGACTTCGTCGGCAGGTCCAACGCGATCGACGTCGCCGTGCTCTCGGCGAAGGTCTGCGACCGGCTCTACTCGATGAGGACGCCGTCGATCGCCGTCCTCGAAGGCCATGTCACCGCGGGCGGCTTCGAGTTGATGATCTCCTGCGACTTCGCGATCGCCGCGGACGACGCCCTGATCGGGGACTTCCACATCCGGCGCGCGCTGTTCGGCGGCGCCGGACCGATCTACCGGGTGCCGCGCATGATCGGCGTCCGCAAGACCAAGGAGCTGATGCTCACCGGCAAGCTGCTCACCGGGGTCGAGGCCGCCGAGTTCGGCCTCATCAACTCCTCGGCGCCCGCCGACAAGCTCGACGCCACGGTCGAGGAGTTCGCCGATCAGCTCATCGACAAGAGCCCGTTCACCATGTGGATCACCAAGATGACCATCGACCGCAGCCTCGACGCCGACATCCAGTCGCTGATGGTCATGGAGCACCTCGCGGTCGGCGTGATGCTCAACTCCGAGGACGCGGCGGAAGGCGTGGCGGCGTTCCTGGAGAAGCGGGAGCCGCAGTGGAAGGGCCGCTGAGCGACACCCCGGAGCCCGGGAGCCGGCTGCGCGGTTCCCGGTGCGCCGACTGCGCGGTGGCCGCCCACCCGGCCCAGCCGACGTGTCCGCGCTGCGGAGGACCGGCCGAACCGGTCCTCCTCTCCGGCACCGGCACCCTGTGGACCTGGACCGTACAGCGGTACGCGCCCAAGTCGCCGCCCTACGTTCCACCAGCCGCCGGATTCACCCCGTTCACCGTCGGATACGTCGAACTGCCGGAAGGCGTCCGCGTGTTGGCGGCCCTCGACATCCGGCCCGAGGACGCGGAGATCGGCATGCCGGTGACGATCGGCGCGGCAGGCGGCGTGCCCAGGGCCACGGGAGCCGCCGGATGAGCGGCGAGGACGTATTCGTCTGCGGCGCCGGGATCACCTCCTTCGCCCGCACGCAGGCGAGTGGCCGGCAGCTCGCCGTGCAGGCCGTCCGCGCCGCGCTGGCCGACGCCGGACTGCCGTGGTCCCGGGTGCGGGCCGCGTACGGTGGCAGCGACGCGGCCGGCAACGCCGACACACTGGTCGCCGAACTCGGCCTGACCGGCGTGCCGTTCACCAATGTCCGCAACGGCTGTGCGACCGGCGGCAGCGCGCTGGTCGCGGCCACCCACGCGATCCGCTCCGGGGCGGCGGACGTGGCCCTCGCCGTCGGCTTCGACAAGCACCCGCGCGGCGCCTTCGACCCGCGGCCCGCGGACTGGGGGCTCGACGACGCCTACGGCCGCGACGGGCTGATGGTGACCACACAGTTCTTCGCCATGAAGGTCCAGCGGTACATGTACGACCACGGCATCAGCCCCCGCACCCTCGCACAGGTCGCCGAGAAGGCCTACGGCAACGCAGGCCTCAACCCGCACGCATGGCGCCGCAAGCCGCTCGACGCGGACGAGATCCTGGCGTCCGGCATGGTCAACGACCCCCTGACCCGGTACATGTTCTGCTCGCCCGGCCAGGGCGCGGTCGCCCTGATCCTGTGCAACCGGACGGTGGCCCGCGAGATCGGGGCGGCACCGGTGGCGCTGCGGGCGGCGGTCGTACGGACCCGGCGGTTCGGCTCCTTCGAGGTGTTCAGCCCCTGGGCGCCGCCGGGTACCCCGACGAGTGTCAGCACGGACGCCGCCCAACGCGCCTTCGAAGAAGCGGGGTTGGGGCCGCGCGACATCGACGTGTGTCAGTTGCAGGACACCGAGAGCGGCGCCGAGGTGATGCATCTGGCCGAGTGCGGGTTCTGCGAGCACGGCGAGCAGGAGTCGCTCATCCCGTTCGGGGCGACCGGGATCGACGGCTCGCTGCCGGTCAACACGGACGGCGGATGCATCGCCAACGGCGAGCCCATCGGCGCCTCCGGACTGCGCCAGGTCCACGAGGTCGTGCAGCAACTGCGCGGCCGGGCGGGGGAGCGACAGGTGCCGGGGGATCCGTCGACCGGCTTCACCCATGTGTACGGGGCGCCGGGGGTCAGCGCCTGCACCGTGCTGACCCGTTGAGGGGCCCGTCGAGAGTCCTTCGAGGCACCCCAGAGAGGAGGATCATGGACGGCATACCCGACCCGGACGACTTCCGCGCCGAGGCCCGGCAGTGGCTGAAGGGCGTGGCGGCAGCTCGCGCCGCACATCACGAGTGGGGCCGCGGCGACGACTCGGTGGCCGTCTTCGAGAACTGGACGGAGGCCGAGGAACGCACGCACACGGACCGGACAAGGGACTGGGAACGCACCCGATACGACCAGGGCTGGGGCGCCCTCGCCTGGCCCGCGGAGTACGGCGGCCGCGAACTTCCCGCCCACTACGAGCAGTTGTACCGGTCCGAGGAGTCCGCCTTCGACGTTCCACGACGCACCGAGATCTTCCCCGTCACCCAGCAGCTCGTCGCGCCCGCCGTCCGCATCTGGGGGACGCAGGAGCAGCAGCGCCGCTGGCTGCGCCCCATGCTCCGCACCGACGAACTCGCCTGTCAGCTGTTCTCGGAGACGGAAGCCGGCTCGGACCTCGCCGCCGTCCGCACCCGCGCCGTGCGCGAGGGCGACGGCTGGATCCTGCGCGGCCACAAGATCTGGACGTCCGGTGCCCGGGTCGCCACCTGGGGGGTGGCCGTCTGCCGCACCGATCCCGACGCGCCCAAGCACGCGGGCATCACGGTCTTCCTGGTCAGGATGGACACGCCGGGCGTGACCGTACGGCCCATCCGGCAGATGACCGGCGGCGCCAGCTTCAACGAGGTCTACCTGGACGACGTCCGGGTGCCCGACACCGACCGGCTCGGCCCCGTCGGCGAGGGCTGGCGGGTCACCCTCACCGTGCTCGCCGCCGAACGCCTCGACTCCGGCGGACTCGGCCTGGACAACGCCGACCGCGCCCTCGACCTCGCCCGGCACCTGCCCCGCCCGCTCACCGGCGGCGAACAGCAGCAGGCGGCCGACCTCGCCGTCCGCGCGCTCGTCCAGCGGCTCACCGGGCTGCGCGTGACGTCGGCGCTGGCGGCCGGCCGCGAACCGGGCGCCGAGGCCTCGGTCGGCAAGCTCCATGCCACCGCGACCATGCGCGCCACCACCGACCTCGTCCAGCAACTCCTCGGACCACGGCTGGCCGCCGACACGGGGGAGTGGGGCACCTTCGCCTGGACCGAGCACCTCCTCGGCGCTCCCGGCTACCGCATCGCCGGCGGCAGCGACGAGATCCAGCGCAACATCCTCGCCGAACGGGTGCTGGGACTGCCCAAGGAGCCGAAGGGAGCGGGACGTTGAGCACGACGACCGAGGTGAGCGAACTCGCGCGCCGGGTCCGTGAGCAGCTGGCCGAACGGCACCCCGACGACGCCTTCGGTGACCTGCGCACCCTGCCGGGCGGCCACTCGGGGCTCACCTACTCCCTCACGGCGGGGCCGGTCTCCTACGTCGTCAAGGCGGTGCCGCCGGGCCGGCGCCCCGTCGGCCGCAACGACGTGCTCCGCCAGGCCCGGATCCTGCGCGCGCTCGCCGGATCACCGGTGCCCGTGCCGGGCGTGGTCGCACTCGACGAGAGCGAACCGGCCTGGTTCGCCATGGAGTTCGTCGACGGCGAGGCGATCGAGCCCGTCCTCGACGAGCACCGCCTCGACCCGGGCCTGTGCCGCACCCGGATGTCGGCCCTTGCCGACGTCCTGCGAGACCTGCACGGCACGACGACCACAAGCAGCGCCGAACCGCTCGACCCCGCAGGGGAGTTGGACCGATGGAGCCGCACCATGCGCGCGGTGCCGCCCGAACTCCGCTCCGGAGCCGACGAGGTGATGGACGCCCTGGCCTCACGCATCCCCGCAGGAATTCCCCCCACCCTCATCCACGGCGACTTCCGCCTCGGCAACGTCCTGTGCCAGGGCGCACGACCGGCCGCCGTCGTCGACTGGGAGATCTGGGCGTACGGCGATCCGCGCATCGACCTCGCCTGGTTCCTCCTCTTCGCCGACCACCGCAACTTCCCCCGGCTCGGCCGTGCCGTCCCCGGCCTGCCCATCGAGGAAGAGCTGCTCACCGCCTACCTCGACGGACACCCCGAACCTGCGGCCTTCGACTGGTTCCGTGCCCTGGCCCGCACCAAGATGGCCGCGATCATGGGCCACAACCTGCGCCGGCACCGCGAGGGTGAGCACCACGACCCCGACCAGGAACGGCTGCCGCCGACCATCGCGGCGATGATCCGCACGGCCCGCGACCTCCTCGCTCGACGGCCCTGAAGGAGCCAGCCCATGGATTTCGCACTCTCCCCGAGGGCCGATGAACTCCGCTCGCGCATGGCCGCGTTCATGCAGGAGTACGTCCTGCCCGCCGAGCCCGACTACGACCGGCAGCTCGCCGATGCCGCCGACCACCACGAACTACCGCCTGTGATGCGGGAGTTGAAGGAGAAGGCACGTGCCGAGGGTCTGTGGAACCTCTTCCTCGCACACGGCGACTGGGGCGCCGGCCTCAGCAACCTGGAGTACGCGCCGCTGGCCGAGCTGGCAGGACGGTCGGTGATCGGACCGGAGGTGTTCAACTGCTCCGCCCCCGACACCGGCAACATGGAGCTGCTCGCCCTCTTCGGCACCCCCGAGCAGCAGGACCGCTGGCTGCGACCGCTGCTGGCCGCCGAGATCCGGTCCTGCTTCGCCATGACCGAGCCCGAGGTCGCCAGCTCCGACGCGCGCAACATCCGCACCCGCATCACCCGTGACGGCGGCGAGTACGTCGTCGACGGCCACAAGTGGTACACCTCCGGGATCCTCGACCCGGACTGCCGGCTGATCATCCTGATGGGGGTCACCGACCCGGACGCGCCGACGTACCGGCAGCAGAGCATGCTCCTGATCCCACGCGACACCCCGGGCATCACGATCCTCCGCGATCTGCCGATGTTCGGCTACACCGACCGCTGCGGCCACGGCGACGTGCTCTTCGAGAACGTCCGCGTGCCGGTCTCGGCGCTGCTGGGCGGCGAAGGCGACGGATTCGCCCTGGCACAGGGGCGGTTGGGGCCCGGGCGTATGCACTACGCCATGCGGGCGGTCGGATTCGCCGAACGGGCACTGGAGCTGATGTGCCGCCGGACCCTGACCCGCACCGCCTTCGGCGGCCCGCTCGCCGAACGGGGCGTCGTGCGGGAGTGGATCGCCCGCAGCCGCATCGAGATCGAGCAACTGCGGTTGCTGGTCCTCAAGTCGGCCTGGCTGATGGACACCTCGGGCAACGCGGCGGCACGCACCGAGGTCGCCGCGATCAAGGTGGCCGCGCTGGAGGTCGCCCACCACGTCGTCGACCGGGCGGTCCAGGCCCACGGGGCGGCCGGGGTCAGCGACGACACCGTACTGGCCCGGCTGTACGCCATCACCCGGGCGCTACGGATCGCGGACGGCCCGGACGAGGTGCACCTGCGGACGGTCGCGCGGCGTGAACTGGCCAAGTACCCGAAGGAGTCGGCGTGAACGCACAGGAACTGGGCGGACGGGTCGCCGTGATCACCGGCGGCTCCAGGGGCATCGGACTCGGCATCGCCAAGGCCTACCGGGAGGCGGGCGCCCATGTCGTCATCGCCGCCCGGAAGGCCGACGGCCTGGCCGCGGCGCGCGAGGAGCTGCTGCGGGTCAAGGGGGACGGCGAGATCCACGAGGTGGTCGCCAACGCCGGGAACCCCGAGGACGCCGAGCGCTGCGTCCAGGAGACCGTGTCCCGCTTCGGCAGGCTCGACGTCCTGGTCAACAACGCGGCCACCAACCCGTACCTGGGCGACCTTCTCGACCTCGACCTGCCGCGCGCGGAGAAGACCGTACGGGTCAACCAGTACGCCATGGTCGCCTGGACCCGGTACGCCTGGGGCGCGTGGATACGGGAGCACGGGGGAGCGGTCGTCAACATCGCGTCCGTCGGCGGACTGATCGTCGACCCGCACATCGGCTGGTACAACGCCACCAAAGCGGCCATGCTCCACATGACCCGCCAACTCGCCTACGAACTCGGTCCGATGGCCCGCGTGAACGCGATCGCGCCCGGCCTGATCAAGACCGAGCTGGCCCGGGCCGTCTGGGAGCCGAGGGAGGCGATCCTGATCGCGAAGCTGCCGCTGCGCCGACTCGGGACCGTGGAGGACGTGGCGCACGCCGCGCTCTTCCTGGCATCGGAGGCATCGTCCTGGATGACGGGGCAGACCCTGGTCCTGGACGGCGGCGCGACCGTACTACCGATCGGGGTGGAGGGATGAGCACCGCCGTGGGGGACCCGGTGGCGGAGCTGTTCTCGCTGCGCGGGCGGACCGCCGTGGTCACCGGGGCGTCGTCCGGGCTCGGAGCCCGGTTCGCCACGGTGCTCGCGTCGGCCGGCGCCACCGTCCTGGCCGCCGCCCGGCGCTCGGACCGGCTCAAGGAGCTCGCCGGCGACGACCCGCGCATCCATCCGGTCGTCTGCGACGTCTCGCGGGCGCAGGACCGTGCCCGGCTGATGAGGACGGCGCTCGACGAGAGCGGCCGGATCGACGTCCTCGTCAACAACGCCGGCGCGCCCGGCGCAGTACGCGCCGAGGACGAGAGCGCCGAGGATTTCGCCCGCGTACTGGACGTGAACCTGGTGGCGCCCTTCCACCTCGCGCGGCTGTTGGCCGAGGCGCCGTCGTCCGGCCGCATGCGAGCGGTGGTGAACGTCTCGTCCGTACTCGCACTGGTCTCCGGCGCGCCCCTCGGCGGCGCGGCCTATGCCGCGTCCAAGGCCGGACTCGTCGGACTCACCCGGGAACTTGCCGGACAGTGGGGAAGGTCGGGGGTGCGGGTCAACGCGCTCGCGCCCGGCTGGTTCCGCTCCGAGATGACCGACGGGCTGTTCGCCGACGAGCGCTCCCGGCGCTGGGTCGATCGCGGCACGATGCTGGGGCGCGGCGGCGAGCCGGGCGAACTGGACGGGGCCCTGCTCTATCTGGCCTCGGACGCGTCCTCGTACTGCACCGGGCACGTGCTCACCGTGGACGGCGGGTGGACGGCGCGATGAGGGTCACGGTCGAGGTCGACGGGGACGGGCTGGCGCGGGTCGAGCTGTGTCGCGGGTCGGGCAACGCCATCGACCTGGCGATGGCCCGGGCACTGCTGGACGCCGCCGGGGAATGCGAGACGGCACGGGCCCGGGCGGTGCTGCTCACCGCGCGGGGACCGTCCTTCTGCGTCGGCGGCGATCTGAAGGAGTTCGCCGCGCTGCCCGCAGAACGCCTGGCAGGACATCTCACCGAGGTCACCGACTCGCTCCACGGGGCGCTGCGGATCCTCGCCGGGCTGGACGCTGTGCTCGTGGTCGCCGTACGGGGGGCCGTCGCGGGCGCCGGGCTGGGGCTCGTGGCGGCGGCGGACGTGAGCCTGGCGGCGACCGACGCGAGCTTCACGGCCGCTTACACCGCCGTCGGGTACACGCCGGACGCCGGGGTCAGCTGGTCGCTGCCCCGGCTCGTCGGGCCGCGGCGGGCCCTGGACCTGTTGCTGACCAATCGGCGCGTGACGGCCGCCGAGGCCCTGCGGATGGGCCTGGTGAGCCGGGTCGTCGCACCGGAGCGGCTGAACGAGGAAGCCGCGCAGGCCGCGGGCGTGCTGGCGCGCGGAGCGACGGCGGCGTACGGGGCGACCCGGCGGCTGGTCGGTGGGGCGCTCTGCGCCGGCCTCGACGAACACCTCGACGCGGAGGCCCGCCGGCTGGCCGCCGCCGCGGTGTCCGCGGAGGGCCGGGAGGGCGTGGCGGCATTCCTCGCCGGCCGCCGACCCGACTTCCCGCGACCCGACTTCACGCGACCCGACTTCGCGGGGCCTGGCTCCGCGCGGCCGGACGACAGATGACCGGGAGCCGGCCGGCCTGCGATTCGTAGCCGACTTGAACTTGGGTCTACTCTCGGACGACCGGACGGTGATCGGCGCCGGCCGTGAGGGAGAGGGAGAGATGATGGCAAGGGCGCGGATCGTGGATCCGGAGGAGGGGCCCAGGTCGAAGCGCGGCGCGATCCTCGTGGCCGCCGTGGAGCGGTTCGGGGAGGACGGCTACGAGAACACCAAGTGGTCGGAGGTGGCCGACCGCGTCGGCATCGGGCAGACCGCCCTCTACCACTACTTCGAATCCAAGGCCCACTGTCTGCTCACCATCATGCGCCTGGAACTCCAGCGCTCCCACGACCAGTTCGTCGAGGCCACGGGCGGCGCGTCGGAACCGGTGGAGGAACTGCGCGCGGCGGTCCGTGCCGCCTTCGCGGTCACCGACCAGGAGATCCGCCAGATGCGCATCCTGCAGGCCAACATGTCCCTGCTCGCCAACCCGCGCAAGTCCAAGCGCGAGGAGACCGAGCGCGTCGCGGCCCGCCAACTGGTCCAGATGGTCGAGCGGGACTGGACGAGCCTGCTGATGCGCGGCATGGCGAAGGGCGCCTTCCCCGTCCGTGACGCGCACACTCTGGGCCTCGCCGTGCTCGGCATGATCGTCAGTGTCTGGCGGTGGTACCGCCCGACCGGAGCGATTCCCCTGACGGAGATCAGCGACACCATCGAGGGGTGCGTCGTGCGGATGGTCGCGCAGTAGCCCCTCGGTCCGGCTGCGGACCGGCCCCGTCCGGCGACGTCCCGCCCCTTGTCGCCGTCGGGGCGGCTGCCTTACAGTCAAACTGAACTGAACTCAGGTTGTTTCATGGCGCTGAGGGAGAGCGATCGGCGATGGTGCTTCGCGAATACATGGCCAGAATGGACGGCCAGGACCCGGAAAAGGCCCTCGAACTCCTGGAACCCGGCTTCCGGTTCCTCATCGCCCTCCCGGGCGGTCAACACAGCGGTGCGTCCCGTGCGGACTTCGCCGCCTACATCGCCGGTCGCGACGCCGTGGACCGCAGGCACGAGATCGTGCGGTACAGCGTCGACAAGGACGTCGAGACGGCGTACGGCTTCGTCGTCGACCAGGGTGTGACCACGGGCGCCTTCCTGTCCGCCGTACAGGTCTCACCCGCCGGGCTGATGGCCCGCTACCAGTCCTTCTTCACTCCCGACTTCGACCTCGTGGACCGGCCGTGAGCGCGCCCGCCACCTCGGCCGCCCCGTTCCTGACCACCTGGTTCGGGATCCTGGACGGTGACGACGCGGACCGCATCCTCGACCTGATCAGCGACGACTTCTCCTTCTCCATCCTGTTCTCCACCGGGGGCGCGGCCGGCACCGACTTCCACGGCGGCCGGGCCGAGATGGAGGGCTACCTCGCCCAGCGCGAGGTCGGCGTCCGCACCCACCACCTGCTCACCGCCTCCACCGTCGGCCGGGACGAGCTCTACCTCGGCGAGGTGCGCAGATCGGGCGTACCGGAAGCGACCTTCGTGGCGTCGGCCCGGCTCGACGACGGCGGAAGGGTACGGCGGCTGCTGATCGGGCGCTCGCCCGCGGTCCTGTTCACCTGAGGCCATGCGTTGCCCGAGGAGGCGCGATGTACAACCTCGTCCTGCTGGCCGCCCGGCCGCCCGAGTGGACCCACGAGCGGTTCATCGCGTGGTGGCGCGGCGAACACGCAGAACTCACCCGGCGCCTGCCCGGACTCAGGTCCTGGCGGCACACCGACATCGACGCGGCCCTCGAACCGCGCTCGGAGGGCTGGGACGGCCTCTCCGTGCTGAGCTTCGACACTGCCGAGGACCTGCGCAAGGCCCTGCAGAGCGCGGAGTGGGCGGCCGCCGTCGCACAGGTGGGCGACATGCGCGGCCGCCGGATCGCCGTCATGGGCGGCGAGACGGAGATGTACGACAGCTGAACGGTGGATCTTGCCACCCCCTTCGTGACGAGGCTTCGCAAAGAGGCGAGGAACGGATGCGACAGACAGTGCGGGAGTTCTACGAGCGGTCCGAACGTGACGACTTCACAGCCGTCGTCGACGACCACGGACGCCACGGTGCACGCGATCTCCTACAGCGGGCAACCGACCTGGCCGAGGCGATGGCCCCGGACGGCACGCCGGGCGGCACCGCGCTCCTCCAGGCCGACAACTCGTGGCGGACCGTCGCCGCGACCCTCGCCGTCGGGCTGACCGGCGGTGTCCTGGCGCTGGTGAACCGGCACACGACCCGGGCCGAGTTCGCCGCCGCCCTGGAGGACATCCGGCCGGACGTCCTGATCGCCGAACCGTCCGCGATCGAGGAGTGGGGGGCTGCCCGTGGTCTGCCGGACGCGCGGACGGCCGAGGCCCTGGACGGCTGGACGGTCCGCGCCGGCCGCGGCCCGCGCGATGTCTCCCGCTGGTCCGGCGGCACCGTCATCGGCCTCACCTCCGGCTCCACCGGGCGCCCCAAGGGCGTCGTCCAGTCCGAGAGCGCCCTGCGGTACGCGTGCTCTTGCACGATCGACGTCAACGGCCTGCGCGAGGGGGACGCCGTGGCCGCCGTCGTTCCGCTCTCCTCGACCGCCGCCTACTGCTTCGGGGTGTGTCTCGCGTTCATGCTGGGCGGACCGCTCGTCCTGTCCGGCCGCTGGGACCGCGAGGAAGCACTCGCGCGGATGGCCGCCCACGACGTCCGGTGGACCATGTGCGTGCCGACCATGGCCCTGCAGATGGGCTCCGCCGCGGCCGGCTCGAAGGTGCTCGACAAGGTCCGCTCGATCACCGTCGGCGGCGGCCCCATGGATCGCGGAGCCCTCGCCCGGGCCGAACGCTCCCTGGGGACGACGATCCTGCGCGTCTTCGGCATGTCCGAGTGCCTCGGACACACCTCCCCCCGCCCCGACGACCCGGAGGAGATCCGCCTCGGCCACGACGGACGGCCCTTCCCCGGCACCGACCTCAGGGCCGTCGCCGCCGACGGCACCGTCCTCGGGCCCGGCACGACCGGCCGCGCCCAGGTCCGCGGCCCCTCCCTCTTCCTCGGCTACGCCCGCGACGGCAAGGTCGAGCCGCCGGCCCTCACCCCGGACGGCTTCTTCCCCACCGGCGACCTGCTGGTGACCGGCGAGGACGGCACGGTCACCGTCATGGGCCGGGAGAAGGACGTCATCATCCGCGGCGGACGCAACCTGGACATCACCGAGATCGAGCGCGCCGTCGCCGCCCATCCGGCGGTCGCCCGCGCCTGCGTGACCCCCGTACCGGACCCGCTCCTCGGCGAACGCGCCGCCGTGCTCGTCGTGGTCGAGGACGGCAGCGGCCGACTCGGCCTCGACGAGATCACCGCACACCTCGCCCGGACCGGGCTGTCCAAGGCCAAGTGGCCCGAATTCGCTTTCACGGTCGGCGAGTTGCCACAGACGACCGTCGGCAAGCTCGACCGGTCGGGAGCCCGCAGACTCGCCCACGACCTGCACGCGGGGCTCACCGTTCACCCCGAACAGCACCGGCAAGGAGATGCATGACCACCCCCACGACCCGCACCCCCCGTTTCGACCGCGGCCGTTGGGCGCGGCCCGGACCCGAGACGGTACGACCCGGCGTCCACCGCATTCCGCTCCCGCTGCCGGACGACGGACTGCGCGCCGTCAACGTCTACGCGCTGGAAGGCCTGACGCAGGGGCTGGTCCTGATCGACGGCGGATGGTCGATTCCCGAGTCCCGCAAGGCACTTGAGGACGCGCTGGGCGAACTGGGCCACGATCTGGGCGAGATCACCGATGTCCTGGTGACCCACATCCACCGCGACCACTACACCCAGGCCGTCGAACTGCGCAGGCTGCTGGGCTCGCGGGTCCATCTCGGCGCGGGCGAGCGGCGTGGTCTGGAACTCCTGGGAGAGCTGCGCACGGACGAGCCGACCGCCTCGCTCGACACACTCCGCCGGGCCGGGGCCCACGACCTCGCCGAGCGCGTCGCCGCGATGTACGACGGCGACTTCGACGCCGCCGTCTGGGAGGCGCCGGACCGCTGGCTGACCGCGGAGGAACTCCACTTCGGGGACACGCGGTTGACCGTCGTTCCGACGCCCGGACACACCCAGGGGCATGTCGTCTACCTCGACCAGGCGCGGGGCCTGCTGTTCTCCGGGGACCACGTCCTGCCGCACATCACCCCGTCCATCGGCTTCGAACTCGGCGGCCCCGCCCTGCCGTTGGGTGACTACCTAGACTCACTGCACCTGATGACCACCCTCTCCGACGCGCGTTTGCTGCCCGCGCACGGCCCGGTCGGCGACAGCGTGCACGCCCGGGTCGGCGAACTCCTGGCACACCACGACGACCGGCTCGCCGACACGCTGGCCGCCCTCGGCGAGCGTGCCCGCACCGCGTACGAGGTGGCGGGGGAGTTGGGCTGGACCCGGCGCAGGGTCGCCTTCGCGGACCTCGGGCCCTTCGACCAGATGCTCGCAGTCAACGAGACGGCGGCCCACCTGGATGTCCTCGCCGCCCGCGGACGGGCCGGGCGCACACAGACCGACGGGGTCCACTGGTACACAGCCATGGCCGGTTAGGGCTCCGGCCCGAAGCCCTTACGGGGTGCGGCGCGGCGGACGGCGGTCTGAGGGCTCACGGCCTCACGGCCTCACCGCGCCGTCCAGCCTCCGTCGACGTAGAGCTCGGAGCCGGTCATGAAGCTTGCGTCGTCGGAGGCGAGGAAGGCCACGGCGGCCGCCACCTCCTCAGGTGTGCCGAGCCGGCCGAGCGGCGTGCCCTCGACCATCGCGGTCAACCGGGGTGTGCCGCGCCACAGTTGACGGGAGCGGGGTGTCTCGATGAAACCGGGGTGCAGGGAGTTCACCCGGACTTGGCGCTTCGCCCAGTGCAGCGCGGCGTTCTTGGTCATCAGACGTACGGCGCCCTTGGCCGCGTGGTAGGAGAACTGGGCGCCGAAGCCGCCGACCGTGCCGAAGATCGACGCGACGTTGACGATCGAGCCGCC
Organism: Streptomyces sp. NPDC031474; assembly: GCF_055581185.1. Lineage (NCBI taxonomy): Bacteria > Bacillati > Actinomycetota > Actinomycetes > Kitasatosporales > Streptomycetaceae > Streptomyces > Streptomyces sp. NPDC031474. Next base: position 90,648 of record NZ_JBVIJX010000016.1, on the reverse strand, counting down.
GCCGGAGCGCTCGATGGACGGGCCGCCGTACTTCATGCCGAGCCAGACACCGGTCTGGGTCACGCCGAGGACCTGCTCCCAGGACTCCATGGTCTCGGTCTCGACCGTGTGCATCGTGGCGATCCCCGCGTTGTTGACCAGTACGGACAGATCGCCGAGTGCGGCGGTCGCCGTGGCGACGACCTCGCGCCAGGCCTCCTCGTCCGAGACGTCCAGGGCGAGCCCCAGGGCACCGCCCCCGACCTCCTGGGCGAGCTTCTCGCAGCGATCGGCGTCGAGATCGGTCACCACGACCGCCGCGCCCTCGGCCGCCAGCCGTCGTACGACGGCGTCACCGATGCCTCCCGTGGCACCGGTCACCAGCGCGGTCTTCCCCGCCAGCCTCGACTGCATCGGATCCCCTCACGTGTTGCCGGTCCTGGGTGCTTTCGGATGCTCCTCAGTCCCGTACGCCGAGCCAGGCCAGAGCGCCGCCGTCGATCACGTACGACGATCCCGTGATGAACGCGGCGTCGTCGCAGGCCAGGAAGCACGCCAGCCTCGCGACCTCCTCCGGGCGTCCGAGCCGCTCCACCAACTGCGGTGCGGTGAGCTCGTGTTCCATGGCGGCACGGTCCCCGGCGGCGAAGAAGTCCTGGGCGAGCGGTGTGTCGATGACCCCGGGGCAGAGACAGTTGCAGCGCACCGGTGCCAGGTCGACCGCGGTGACCTTGGTCAGATGAACGACGCCGGCCTTGGTGACTCCGTAGGCGGGGGCGTTGGGGAAGCCGGTGAGGCCGGAGACGGAGGCGGTGTTGACGATGGCGGGCCCGCGCGTCGAGCGGCGCAGATGCGGCGCGGCGAACTTCGTCGTCAGCCACACCGCCTTGAGGTTGACCTCGTAGACCGCGTCCCATACGTCCTCGGAGAGCGAGTCGACGCCGCGGTCCGGTTCGGTCGTGAACGCGGTCTCGATCACCCCGGCGTTGTTGACCAGGACGTCGAGCCCGTCGAAGTGCTCCGCGGTACGCGCGACCATCTCGGCGATGCTGTCGCGGACGCGCAGATCGCAGACGATCGCCTCGGCCCGCGCCCCGGCGGCGCGCACCAGCTCCGCGGTCTCGGCGGCGGTCTTCTCGTTCCGGTCGGCGACGGCCACCGCGGACGCGCCCTGCCGGGCCGTCTCCACGGCGATCGCCCGCCCGATGCCCTGCCCCGCACCGGTGACGAGCACGGTCCTGCCGTCCAGGGAACCCCTCATGTGTCTGCTCCCGAGTGCATGTCGCGACACCTGAATTGAATTGGCTTCACTTTGGTCGAGTCTAGATTCGCGAGGCGAGGGGGACAAGGCTCCGATAGATACTGAACCCAGTTCTGGTCAGTTCTGGGAAGATCGGTTCGGGGGGCCAATTTGAACAACCTGTAGGCTGGTCGTATGGGTCGTACACGGTGGCTGAACGATGAGGAGAAGCGCGCCTGGAGTGCCTTCACCAACGCGCACGCGCTGCTGTACCGCCGACTGGAACAGCGGCTCAAGCGCGACTTCGGTCTCTCCGGGTTGCAGTACGAGATCCTCGCCCGGCTCAGCGGCGCCCCCGACAGGGAACTGCGGATGGCCGAGCTGGCCGGCGCCCTGGTCAACTCCAAGAGCGGGCTGACCTATCAGATCGGCCAGATGGAGAAGTCCGGTCTGGTGCGTCGTCGTTCGTGCCCGAGTGACGAACGCGCGGTCTTCGCCGTACTCACCGACACGGGCATGGCGCTGCTCGAGCGGGCGGCGCCCGGTCATGTGGAGCTGGTCAGGGAACTGCTCTTCGACGCGCTCACCCCCGAGCAGGTAGGGGCCCTCGCCGACGGCCTCGGTGAAGCGAGCCGTCGTATGACTGCGGGACCCGCCGAGGCGAGCGCTCCCGCGGCCGACGACACCACCTGCTCGGATTCGCTCAACGGAGCCACGGCCGACCTCGGCGCCTGAGACGCCCCGGCTGCGTCATCGTCCACGATCGTGACGAAAGCCGGCTGTTCCTGACGGCATCGCGAGCCGAGTCGCGTCGGCACGCCGCAGTGGACCAGGTCATGACGGTGTGGGCCAACCTTCCTCCGGCCCACGCCTGTGTGGTGCCTGCGGGCGCGTGCTTGACGGTACATCCCCCCCGAACGGCGGTGAGGCACTTCTCGGCCATCGCGGTCCGCTCCAGCGGCTCATACGCGAACCAGTCGAAAAGCAGGTCAGAGCGAGTTCAAGTCGGCGCAGGCTCAGTGTGGGTCGGCTCGCGTGCGTGGGGTTGTGGCCGCGGGGTCGGTGCCCGGGCGGGGAGGGGTGGGGGCGGCGCCGGGGCGGCCGAGGCCTCCGTTGAGCCAGGCGGCGGCGAGTTCTGCCCGGGAGCGGGAGCCGGTGCGCTGGAACAGTCGTGTCAGGCGCTGTTCCACGGTCTTTTGACTGCAGGCGAGTTCTGTGGCGATCTGCCGGTTGGTCGCGCCGTCACTGACCATGCGCACCAGTCTGATGTCGAGTTCGGTCAGCTTCGCCTGGTCGTGGCGGAGTCTCGGTATGGGGATTTCGCGTCGCCGTGCGGCACGGGTGACGGCGGTGCGGAAGGGGCGTCCCAGGCCGAGGGTGTGGGCGTTGTGCATGGCCTCGGTCAGCCGGCGCCGGGGGTCGTCGGCGATGTGTGTCAGGAGGAGGCCGGAGACGACGCTCAGGTGGACGTCGCCTCGGCGCTGGATCGACCGGTGGGCAATCAGTGCGCTGTCGGCGTCCTCGTGGGCGATGCCGCGTGCGATGAGGAGGACCTCGTGGGTCATGGGTGTGACTGCCTCCTCGTGCAGGGTTTCCAGTTCTTCCATGGCCTGCTGGACTGTCTGCGGCCGGTCGTGAAGGGCGGCGAGCGACAGGATGCGCAGCAGCAGCCGTTCGACACCGGCCAGCAGGCCGCTCTTGCGTGCCTGCTGCGCGTCGTGCCAGGCCTCCTCGAACGCCTCCTCCGTTCGGCCCGACCAGTACCGGACGGCCAGCCGCGCCCGCGCGGCCAGGGGGTGAGTGAGGGTGTCGGGGACCAGGCCGAGCCACGCTGTCGCGTGTGCGATCTCCCCGCGCGTGCAGTGGATCTCTGCGGCCAGCGCCCGCGGCAGGTGCGGGACGCCCGCCGTGCCGTGGGTGCGGCTGCGTACTTCGATGCGGCGGGCGGCTGCCAGCGCGGCGTCCCAGTTCCCCGCCAGGTAGTCGCGCACCATGCCCCGGTACTGGACGGCGATGCCGTCGGGCGCCGCGGTGTACCGGTCGCCGAGGACGGCGGCGAGCGCGCCGGCCAGGTCTGCGTAGGCGGCGGCGTGGCGCAGCCGGTCCAGTGCCTGGTCAGTGATGGCGTCCGGGGACAGGTTCTGTCGTGCTCGGCTCAGTTCGGTGTGGCTGCCCACGGCGGCGGCCACCAAGCGCAGTTCACCGGGTGAGGGCAACGGTGTGGGCAGTGTGGGCCGGTGCCCGGGATCGGTGTCCGGGGTAAAGGGGATCACCGTTGTCGGCCGTGGCGTCCCTGAAGTGGGGCCTGGTTACCGCGCTCTCCTTGACGGCGCTCAGCTTCGTGGCCCGCCGACGGCTGTCCGCCTTCCGGCCCGTCGGCATCCTATTCGTCGTGACCTGCGCGTTCCTGAGTGTCCTGCCGGTGGTGTGGCTGGTGCCGTTCGCGACAAAAGCGGTCAACTCAGGGGTGAGCACGGTGACCGTCGTGTTCGTCACGATCAGCTCCATACTGACCATCGTGTGCCTCCCCTCCGACCTGCTCGACGAGATCACGGGCGCCGAAGTGCTCCTGCGCTCCCGATGGCGCAGGGCCGGAGCGACGGTGCGCCCTCGTCCGGCCGGATTCGCGCCGATGGTCTCCGTGCAGCTCCCGATCCACGCCGAGCCGCCCGAGGTGGTCATAGACACGCTCGACGCGCTGAGCCGGCTCGACTACCCCGACTACGAAGTGATCGTCATCGACAACAACACCATGGACGAAAGCCTCTGGTGGCCCGTGGAAGAGCATTGCGCCCGGCTGGGACCGCGGTTCCGGTTCCTGCACGTGGAGGGGATCACCGGCGCGAAGGCCGGCGCGCTGAACTGGGCACGGCCCCACATCGACCCTCGCGCGGAAGTGGTGGGCGTGGTCGACGCCGACTACATCGTCGAACCGAACTGGCTGGCGAACACCGTGGGGTACTTCGAAGACCGCGAGACAGGCTTCGTGCAGTGCCCTCACGCCTATCGCGACTACGAGTCGTCGGCCTTCACCAGGATCGCCAACGCGGAGTACGCCCTTTTCTTCGCCGCACACATGGTCGCGCTCGACGAGAACGGGGCAGGCCTCACCGTCGGCACGATGTCCGCCATCCGCCTGGCCGCCCTCGACAAGGCCGGCGGGTGGGCGGAATGGTGCCTGACCGAGGGCTCCGAGCTCGCCATCCGCATCCACTCGAGTGGGTACAAGTCGGTCTACCTCAAGCACCCGCACGGCCGGGGGCTCGTGCCGGAGACCTGGAACGGATACAAGAAGCAGCGGTTCCGCTGGACCTACGGTCCGGTGCAGGAGATCCGCGCCCATGCGCACATGTTCCGCCCCGGGGCGGGGCGGACCTCCTCGCACCTGAATGCCGCGCAGCGGATACACCACGCCAACCACGGTCTGATAAACGCCCTCCGCGGCATCCGGTTCGCCGGGCTGGCGGTGCCCCCGGCCATGCTGCTGTCCATGATCGCGCACGATGACGTGTGGCCGGTGCCGGTGACCTGGTACGTGCCGTTCCTCTTTGTGATGGCGGGCAGGCGGCTGCTGCAGTGGACGGTGTACCGCAAGGTCATGGGCTTCACCGCACGCGAATTCGCCGGAGCCGTCATGGCCCAGCGCGCTCTCTTCTACGTGATCGGGAAAGCGGCGCTCATCGCGATGTTGAACCGGCCGGCCAGGTGGAACAGGACCTGCAAGTTCCGCCGACTGCAATCCAGGATCCAGGTGTTCAACAGCGCCGGTGCGGAGACCGTCCTCGCCGTGCTCTTCCTCGGCTTCGCCGTCCTGGCGGTCACCGCGCTGCCCTTCGGCGTCGTCTCGGTGGCCATGGCACTCACCCTCCTGTACCAGGCGATCAGCTTCAGCGCGGCACCTGCGCTGTCGTACCTGGCGGAGCGCGAGATACGCAAGCACCAGGCGCCCGCACGCGTCCCCGAGCCGGTGTGACCTGACCGAACGGGCGAGCCCCCGGCCGCAGGGCGGTTGCTCGGGGGCTCGCGCGGACAAGTCGTAGCCGCTACCGCTACCGCTACCGCTACCGCTTCACGAACCGGACGAAGGCCACGCCGGTGAGGCGCCGAAGACGAGGATGCCGACGGCCGGGTCCGTCCACATGGCCGTCGCTCGCATCGTGAGGTGGCTATGCCGTCACTGCACCAGCCTCGGCTTCCAGTACGTTGAGAAGAGCCAGCGCGTCGGCGCTGGGGGATCCTGGCGGCGCGCTGTAGAGCACGAGGTGCTGGTCGCGGTCCGTGAGCTTGAGCGAGTCGCAGTCGACGGTGAGTTCCCCGACGACCGGGTGACGGAAGGTCTTCGTGAGCATCGGGGCGGCCTGCACGTCATGCCGCTCCCAGAGCCGGGCGAAGTCGGGGCCGGCGTTGCGGAGTTCGTCCACGAGGCCGGCCACCGCGGGATCCGTCGGGTAGCGGGCGAGGGCGGCGCGCAGTTCCATGACCACCTGGTGGCGAAACTCGGCGGCGTCGGAGATCCCGTACAGCGTCGTATCGCCGCGTTCCGGCCCCAGGAAGGCCCGGCGCGCGAGATTGCGGTCTTCGGGGGTCCGCTGGGCGAAGTCCTCCATGAGCGCGGCCGCGAGGGCGTTCCACGCGAGGACCTCGAACGCGGCGGACATCACGAAGGCGGCCGTCTGCGGCAGCCGTTCGAGAAGCGCGAGGATGCTCGGGCGGACGTCGCGCCGGTGCAGCCGACGACGGGTCGGCGCGGTACCCGCGAGAACGTGGAGATGGTCGCACTCGGCGTCGGTGAGCCGCAGCGCGCCCGCGATCCCGGCGAGGACTTCGCCCGACGGCCTGGGCGCCCTGCCCTGCTCTAGCCGGACGTAGTACTCCGTGGAGATGTGCGCGAGGACCGCGGCCTCCTCGCGGCGCAGCCCCGGTGTCCGGCGTCGTGGTCCGGAGGAAAGGCCGACGTCCTCCGGCCGCAGCCGCTCGCGACGGCTACGGAGGAACGCCCCGAACTCCTGCTTGTCCATACCCCAAGTCTGCACGCTGCGCGGCGAGGGATCCTGGTACAGCTTGTGCCTCCATCCGGTCTGGGACCGGTCTGACACTGGCGTCATGACGAACAACACCGACAGCGCACCCATCGGCCTGCTCACCGGCAAGGTCGTGTTCATCACCGGCGCCAGCCGCGGCATCGGGGCGGCCGCGGCCCGGCTTTTCGCCTCCGAGGGCGCCGCCGTCGTGCTCGCCGCCCGCAGCACCGACGCCCTCGACCGCATCGTCACCGAGATCCGCGCCGACGGCGGCGTCGCCGACGCCGTCCCCCTGGACCTCGCCGACCGGATCAGCATCCGCGCCGCCGTCGACCGCGTCGAAAAGCTGCACGGACGACTAGACGGCGCCTTCAACAACGGCGCGGTGCCCCAGCAGCAGTTCGGCCCGGTCGACACCACCAGCGACGAGGACATCGACGAGCAGTTCGCCGTCAACTTCCGCGCGCACTGGACCGCCATGACCGCCGAGGCCGCCCTCATGCGGCAGGGCGGCGGCGGAGCGATCGTCAACACCTCCAGCATCGGCAGCCGCCGCGCGAACCCCGCCCTGCCCGCATACGGCGCCATGAAGCGCGCGCTCAACAGCCTCACCGAGACCGCCGCGGTGAACTGGGCCGGTGACCGAATCCGGGTCAACGGCATCACCCCCGGCGGCACTTCAACGGAGATGATCGACACCTGGGAGACGGCGACTCCCGGCATCGTCGAGCAGATGACCGCAACGATCCCGCTCCGTCGGATGGCCGAGCCCCGCCAGATCGCCGAGGCGGCCGCGTGGCTGCTCAGCGACCGGGCCTCGTACGTGACCGGCGCGATCCTGCCGGTCGACGGCGGCGCCGGCGCCTGACAGGAACGCCGGCCTTCGCTCCGATGCTCTTCCGTGCCTGTTGGTGAACCGGGGTCCACGGATGGCTGAGGGGGCGGTGTGTTTCGTTCTCACGGCGTCGGGCCGGTCTGTGGTCTTGCGGTGGGTGCGGCGCGGCCGTAGCGGGCGGCGAGGTCGGCGAATGCCGTGGCGAGTTGGGGTGGGCCGATGACTTCGATGTCGGCGTCGAAGCGGCCGAGGGCGGCGGCAAGTCCCGTCCATGACCACGAGCCGAGGGTGAGCCGGCAGTGCTGGGGGCCGAGTTCCTCGACGGTTGCGTCCTGGGCGAAGGGCGCGACGTCGGCGGCCGGGAGGTGGAGGACGACTTCGCCTTGGCAGGGCCAGTCGGTGGTGGTGCCGTCGTTGCCGCGGAATCGGCTGGTGACGAAAGTGGAGACGCTGCCGCCGGGGAGTTCGCGCGGGGTGAAGCGGGGGCCGGTGGGTGTGCGGGGCCGGATGCGGTCGACGCGGAAGGTGCGCCAGTCCTCGCGGTCGAGGTCCCAGGCCACGAGATACCAGCAGTGCCGCCAGCTGACGAGGTGGTGGGGCTGCACGCGGCGGGGGTCATCGGCTGAGGCGGCCGGGCCTGGCGGGTAGTCGAAGCGCAGTTCCTCGCGGGCGTGAATGGCGCGGCTCAACTCCAGCAGGACCTGAGCGTCCACTTCAGGGGTGTCGCAGGCCGTGGGCGCGGGGACGGCGATGATGCGCAGCAGGTCGATGCGGTGACGCAGGCGCGGTGGCATGACCTGACGGAGGGTCGCCAGGGCACGGGCGGCGTCTTCGGCGACGGTGGTGCCGGCGGCCGCGGTCTGCAGCGCGACGGCCAGGGCGACGGCCTGGCCGTCGTCGAACAGCATGGGCGGCAGCTGAGCGCCGGCCTCCAGGCAGTAGCCGCCGCCCGGTCCTTTGACCGTCCTGATCAGGTAGCCGAGTTCGCGCAGGCGGTCGATGTCACGGCGCACGGTGCGCGAGGTGACGGCGAGACGCCCGGCGAGATCGTCGCCGGACCAGTCCCGGTGCGTCTGAAGCAGCGAGAGCAGCGAGAGCAGCCGGGAGGACGTTTTCTGCATGGGATCCATCTTCACCGAAGTACAGGACCCATCCTGTCCGCTACCTCCGCCATCGTGGCCTTCGAGCCGTTCGGGAGCGCATCGCTCCTGGTCACGGCCGCCGCATCGGGCCTGGACGGCCGACGGCGCATTCACCACTCGATCGAGGCAAGGAGCAGCCATGTCCGTCACGACCACCACTCACCTGAACTTCCGGGGCACCGCGCGGGAGGCGCTGGACTTCTACCAGTCCGTCTTCGGCGGACGTACCGTCGCCATCACCTACAAGGACGCGGGCGCCGTGCAGAACGAGAGCGAGGCGGACTGGGTGATGTGGGGCGAGGTGGCCGGCGACAACGGCTTCCATGTCATGGCCTACGACGTCCCCTCGCAACTGCCCTGGAACCAGGGCGAGAACCCGTTCTTCGTCTCCGTACGCGGTGACGACGCCGCGGAGATCAGCGCCCTGTGGGGCAAGCTCGCCGACGACTCCACCATCGTCCGTCCGCTGGAGCCCGCGCAGTGGGCGCCGCTGTACGGGATGCTCACCGACCGCTTCGGCGTGACCTGGGTCCTGGACGTCACCACCCCGTACGACAGCTGAGTCCGCTGGCCGCGATCCACGGACAACGGATCGCGGCCAGCGCTTCGAGCAGCTCCCCGCGGGCTATTCGCCCGGGAAGCAGCACGAACTCAAGGAGCGGCAGACGCCGTCGCCCCTGGCTCAGCGGAGTATCAGAAATTGCCGCAATCACATGCAATGCGTAGGTTTGCACCGCTATGCGCTGCATGTAGCGACATGCGGCGCCCCCTCCTCACCCTTTGGGGCCCACATGACGATGCTGCTGATCCAGGGGTCGTTCCATGCTCTCCACGCCCAGCCGGACGGGGACTCCCTCCACTTCACCCCGGACGACCCGACCGAGTGGGGCCTCCTCCACGGCACCCACCCGGTCCAGCACAACCACCTGGGCAGCAACCAACTACGGCTCGACGCCATCGACGCCCTGGAAACCCACTACGGCACCGCGCCGCGGGTGCACCAGCCCCTGGAGTTCGCGCACGCCGCATCAGCAGAACTGCTCAAGTGGCTCGGTTTCAAGAAGGTGCAGCGCGACCCGGACGAGACCGTCACCGCAGCGACACCCGACGAGGTACCCGGTTTCATCCTCACCAGGGGCGCCGACCTCTACGGCCGCTGCATCGCCCTGGTCGGCAAGGGCAAGGCCCCGAAGGCCAGCGGATCGTGGGTCAACGTCGACGTGGCACTGCTGCGGAAAACGGCCAACCACCACCTGCTGGCCACCGGCCTGGCCTACCCCACGTACTACCGCAACCTCTTCCCCGACCTGCGCAACGAACTGACCGACGTGGCCCACAAGGCGCAGAAGGGCGGCAAGGGGCTGTGGCCGCAGGACGTGACCACCAAGGGCGCGAAGGTCAACGGGATGACGTCGATCACCGACCAGGTGGTGATCCTGCCCAAGCTGTTCCGCCGCCTCGTCGACTACCTGCGCCTCGGCGACCCGTCGCTGACCGGGTTCCCCGCCTTCCTCGCCCAGAAGCAGGATCGCTTCTTCATCCTGTCCACCGGCCACGCCACCATCGGCCTGGACTACGTCGTCAAGATCACCAACGGGCACACCGTCCGGATGACGCACCCCGCCGAAGACCTCGTCTTCGACGAGGGATGACGGCGGGCGGCCGACCCGCTGTCAGCGTGGGCCAGTTCGTGGCGACTTCGCCCGTGGGTGGACGCCGCGCGCGGCGACGTCACCGCCGCCGTGCACCAGTTGGCTGCTCGAGACCGGGCGCATCCGGCCCGACGCTCAGATCAGCCACCTCGGGGCCCGCACCCGGCGCCCCCGCTGACAGCGCGGGGGACAGCGCCACCCACACAGGCGGTCAGCGGTCAGTGGTCAGCGGCTTCGGGCTGCGTCTCGGCCTCGGACGTAGTGGTCGGCTCGGGTGCGGGGGCGCTGTAGAAGACGGACTTGCCCTGCTTGCTGCGCTCAGCCTGGCTCTTGGCCACGAGCCCCTCGAGGGTGACCCGCACGACCTTGGTCGCGATCTGGCGCTCGGGGTGTGCCTGGCCGAGCGCCGCAGAGATCTCCGCGGCGGAGCGCGGTTCCTTCAGCTCGGTAAGGTGGCGGCGAATGAGCTCGACCAGGGTGGGCTGGGCCCCCTTCGTGACAGTCGCCGTCTCGGGCGCGGGCTTCTTGGCTGCTGCCTCTCCCGGCGTGGCGCCGGGCTGTCGTGTGCTCCGCTTCCCGCCGCGCGCGGCACCGGCCTTCCGCCGGGGAGCGGGCACCGCGGCGCTCTCGGACTCTTCCGCAGGCTCGGCCGAGGCTTCGGCGATGCCGAGCGCCTGCCGCATGTTCACCAGCACGCCGTGGTCGTGCTGCAGGGCGGTGAGCTGTCCCTGCAGCAAGGCGATTTCCGCCGTGATGCGTTCCTGCTCCTTGACGTTGCGTTCGAGATCACCGGTCACCTGAGCGACGTACTGCGATGTCAGTTCGGTGACGGGGGTTGTTGTCTCGGGCATGGATGCTGACCTTTCCTCGGCGAATGACCGTGCTACGGGGCTGCACCGATGAGGGTGAGGCCCCTCTTGGGCGAGATACCGGCGCCCGGTAGGGACGCGGCATGTGCCGCAAGATGCCTTGGCGTACAGATGGTACGGACAAACAGCGCTGTTTGTTCCAGCCCTGGGATGTCCTCTCTTGCCCGGAGCCGGTCTCAGGACTGTCATCATGCACGGTGCCCGACGGGTGACGGCGCCCGCCAGCCAGTGAACGATGCCGGACGGCCGGGTGCAGCGGACCCGTGGATGTCGGTCCGTGTGCAGCAGGAGCAGGATACGAGCCCGGGATTCCGGCCGACCGGATTCACCTGTTCGAGGCGGGTGAAGGGTCGGGACGGTGATGGGCAAGACGTCAGCACGGAGACCGTGTTCGTTCGCCGGCCCGCTGGGAGGGCAGGGCGCCCGGTGTGCCCACTGCTCGTCGGTCAGCAGGCGCATGCGTCCGCTCGTGGTCGCCGAGGCCGGTAGGCGGTGGCCAGCACGGAAACGGTGACCTGATCGGGCAGGAGGCCGTCATCGTAGAGGTCTGCACGGCTTACGTGGCGTGCGCTCGGCGTCATCACCACCAGGTCCAGGGCATCCGGCCCGGCCAGGGTCGCGCGGTACTCCACCTGTTCGGTGACGGCTGCCTCGAAGTAGGGATCCAGCGCCCGGTGCAGGCGCTGTTCCTTGGCCGGGTCGATCGTGACCATCGCAGACACCCGGCCGCGCAACTCGGCCAGGTGCCGGCTGGTGGGACGGACCACGATCAACCGGCCGGTCGGGCGCAGCACGCGGTGGAACTCCGCCGGGTTGCGCGGGGCGAACACGTTCAGCACGACGTCGGCCACTCCATCGGCCAGCGGGAAGGGACGGAAGACGTCCCAGGCAACCGCGGCGGCCCGGTCGTGGGCTCGGGCTGCCGAGCGCAAGGCACGTACCGATGTGTCCAGGCCCAGACCACGGGCGCCGGGCAGTTGGTCGAGTACGCCGGCCAAGTAGTAGCCCGTGCCGCATCCCACGTCCACAACCGTGGCCCGTTCGGCCATGGCGCCGGCCGCCAGGCGGGCCCCGACTTCGCGGATGGGCGTGTAGGCGCCGGTGGACAGGAATCGGTCCCGGGCCTGGACCATGGCTGCGTCGTCGCCGCTGGTGGCGCGGGTGCCCGTCAGCAGGCCGGCGTAGCCGTGGCGGGCGATGTCGAAGGTGTGGCCCACCGGGCAGCGCAGTGCGCCGCGGTCGGGGTGCAGGTGGGGCGTGCGGCACGTCGGGCAGCACAGCAGGTCGAGGGACAGTTCGAGGGCAGGGGGAAGCGACACGGGCACGAGGCACTCCTGGCAAGGGCGAAGGGAAGAGACCGTGCCTGCACGCGCGCTCAGAACGTCACTGCCTCAGGAAGGAACGGGCAGCGTAGGGAATGAGGTTCACGCAGCAGGCACACCAAGGAGGGCGACGCCGTCCGGCATCGCCCTCAACACCTTCCGATCACAGGAAGCAGCAGTGCGGGGTGCTCATGAATGCCATGTCATGAGTTTACGAGCATGGGCGAAGCCCGTCCCATAGGGCCATAGGGCCATAGGGCCATCTCCATCGGTCGGCCCCGCAGCGGGCCTGACGGAGCAGTCATCAGCGGCGACCTCTACCGGCCGGCAGGCAGGCATGGTTTGGCCAACCGCACCCCGTGGGTCTGAACTCGCCGTGACGCGCGTACTTCCGCCGGGGCCGACCATCTCCGGCCCCGGCCGCCCCACCGTCACCCCACCCGCTCCCCCTCGGACTCAACTCCCCGATCTGGCGCCCTTCGCCCCTGCCGCTGCGCCGGTGTCAGGGCACCGGCGAGGCCCTCCTGCTCGTCCGGACGCAGGCACTCGATCAGGTAGTGGCCGGTGTCGGGGGAACGGGTCACGCCGTGGGTCTCGCTGCCGAAGCCCGGGAAATGGCGGTCGAAGGACTCCAGGGCGCTGAGGTAGCGCAGGAGAGGGCCCTCTTCCTCGCCGACGCTCTCGCCCGGCATGAGGACCGGGATGCCGGGCGGCGTCACCGTGACCATCGCCGCCGCGATGCGGCCCGGTGCGTCCCTCAGACGGATCCGTTCCGTGCCGCCACGGATCAGGCTCTGATAGCACGCCTGGGGCGGGGCGACCGGCTGCGGGAGTTGCTGGAAGGCCGTGTCGAGCAGTTCGACCAGACGGGCCTCGCGCAAGTGATCGTGCATCTCCTGGCACAGGTCGCGCAGCGTCAGTCCGGCGTAGCGCCGTGGGTGCTCGGCGATCAGCGCGGGCAGCACCCGCTCCAGCGGGGCGTCGCCGTCGTAGAGCTCCTTGAAGTCCATCAGGGCGTCCAGCAGCGTGCCCCACTTGCCCTTGGTGATGCCCATGGAGAACAGCACCAGCGCGGTGTAGCTGTCGGTCTTCTCCACGACGATGCCACGCGTGGTCAGATAGGCGGTGAGCACCCGCGCCGGGACGCCCCAGTCGGACATCACACCGGTCGCGCCGAGCCCCGGGCAGGTCAGGGTGACCTTGATCGGGTCGAGCATGCAGTAGCCGTCGGTCAGACCGGGGAAGCCGTGCCAGTCCGCGTCGGGTGCGAGGTGCCAGCAGGACGGCTCGGTCCGCAGCAGGTCCGCCGGAGCCTCGTCGAACGGCAGCCGCGCCCCGCTCGCAGGGTCAGTCACCTCGCCCGGCTGCCACACCCCGAAGAACCAGGGCGGCCGGTCCCCGGCGGCCTCGATCCGCCGCCCGATCCGCACCATCTCCTGGCGGAACCGGACCGCCTCCGTCACCGCCTCGTCGACCAGCCACCGCCCCTGCGGACCGTCCATCATCGCCGTGGCCACGTCCAACGAGGCGATCATCGGATACAGCGGCGACGTCGTGCCGTGCATCATCAGCGCCTCGTTGAACCGCTCATGCTCCACCGGCGCCCGCGGCGCGGACCGGACGTGCACCATGGCGCCCTGGGACAACGCGGCCAGCAGCTTGTGGGTGGACTGGGTCGCGAAGACCGTCGGCCGGTCGGGGCCGGGGAAGGCATCCTCGTCCACCGACATTCCGTAGCGCCCCGCGTAGAGCGGATGGAAGCGGGCGTATGCGAACCACGCCTCGTCGAAGTGCAGCCGGGGTGCGCCGGCCGCGAAGGCCCGGGCCGCCGTCACCGCGTCGTAACACAGCCCGTCGTACGTGGAGTTGGTGAACACCGCGTACTGGGCACGCGAGGACACCGCGTCCTGTGTGAGGGAGCTCTCCGCGATCCGCGCCGCCACCGAGTCCGCCGCGATCTCGGCCGGCGGCAGCGGTCCGGCGAGGCCGTAGCCGTTGCGGGTGGGCACCAGGTACACCGGCCGGGCGCCGGAGACGACCAAGCCGTGCAGCACCGACTTGTGGCAGTTGCGGTCCACCAGGGCGATCTCGTCGCGGGTCACGCTGAAGTGGCCGACCAGACGGTTGCAGGTGGAGTCGCCGTGCAGGACGAAGTACGTGTGGTCGGAGCCGAAGACCCGCGCGGCGTTGCGCTCCGCCTCGCCGATCGGGCCGGTGTGCTCGAACAGCGAGCCGAGCTCCTCCACCGAGATCGACAGGTCGCTGCGCAGCAGCCGCTCCCCGAAGTAGTCGTGGAACGCCCGGCCCACGGGCGACTTGAGGAAGGCGACACCGCCGGAGTGCGCCGGGGTGTGCCATGAGTACTCGTGCGCGTCCTCGAAGCGCCGCAGCGCCTTGAAGAACGGCGGCAGCAGGGCGTCCTGATAGGCGCGCGCGGCGGTGGTGATGCGCCCCGCGATGAACGCCGGCGTGTCCTCCAGCGGCCACACATAGCCCACCACCGACTGCGACACCCACAGCGGCAGCTCACGCAGCCCCTCGTCCGCCATGACCAGGAACACCGGCAGGTTTTGGAACCGGTGCCCGATCCGGCGCAGCACCGTAGCGCCGCCCGGCCCGTCCTCGGCTCGGGGCGGAAGGTCCCAGGCGACCACCGCTGCGGCCAAACCGGCCTCCGTCCTGAGCACCGCCTCGGCGTCACCGGCGCTCACCACCCACCGGACCGGTAAGCCGCGCGCCCGGATACCCTCGGCGATGCGCGCCAACTGCTCAGCGGCGGCGCCCCCGTCCTCCGGATGTTCCGCCACCGCCACCAGAACCGTGCCCTCGGCCATACCGTCCCCCTTCCCCGGTGGCCCGCGCCACCCCCGACCAGTGTTCGCGGACTCCGCACGCACGATCGGCCGACAGCCGGCCAAACCACCCCATCGGCGCACAGCCCGGACCGCTCGTTGACGTGACAACAGAGGTTCGCAGGGGAGGGGGAGAGCCGGCCAAAGGCCCGGCCGCTGCGGGATCCGGACCGCTGAACCGGCCGACCCTCTTCTTCACCGGCCGACGGCGTGGAACGCGGACGTACGCCGCACGCGGGCTCTTCCCGTGCCCACCGCGCGGGTGCTCCTTCGTGTACGCCGTGCGGCTAGCGCTCGTGGACGGTGTAGGTCAGGTGGGTCACCCGCTGCGTCGGCTCCGCGCGGACCGGCTCCAAGGCCACGCGGCCCGCGTCCACGCCCTCGAACAGGGGGATTCCGGAGCCGAACAGCACGGGTGACAGGCCGATCGTGAACTCGTCGATCAGGCCGGCGTTCACGTACTCCAGGATCGTTGCGCCGCCGCCCGCGATGCGGACGTCCCGGTCGCCGGCGGCCTCGCGGGCCTGGTCGAGCGCGGGCTCGATGCCGTCGTTGACGAAGTGAAAGGTGGTCCCGCCCGGCCGCTCCCAGGGGTCACGCTTCTCGTGCGTCACGATGAAGACCGGGGTGTGGAACGGCGCCTCCTCCGGCCACGCCTGCTCGCCGAGGTCGAACATGCGCTTGCCCATCACACTCGCGCCGGTGCGCTCGAACGTCTCGCGCACGATGTCGTTCTCGCGCCCTTCCTCGCCGCCCTCGCCGAGCTTCAGGTTCTCCCGGAAGAACCGCTGCGGGAATATCCACTGCTGCAGCTCCATCCACAGCGCCATCCAGCGCTGCGCACCCGGGTCGTCCCCGCGCTCCTCGGGCGCGACGAACCCGTCCAGCGACATCGTCACGCTGAAGAAAACCTTCCCGGCCATCAGTCCTCACCTCCCTTCCGAACGATGTCGGCGACGTAGGCAGCCAGATTGCTCAGTGTCTGCCGGCCGCCCTCGATCGCGTGGTACTTCTCGACCGCTTCGTCGCGCAGTTCCCTGGTGGGGAACACCGTGCGCATCTCGATCCGGGTGGCCGCGCCGTCGGGCGCGAACGTCAAGACCGACTCGAAGGCGTTCGGGTCGTCGCGGGACTCACCGTGGAGCAGCGCGATCCGCTCCGGCGGGGCGATCTCGGTCCAGGAGATCCACTCCTGGTAGTCCGTCCCGTCCGGTCCGTGCATGACGAAGTCCCACACCCCGCCGACGCGGAACTCGAACGCCCGCGTGGTGGTGGTGAACCCCTCCGGTCCCCACCACCGCGACAGGTGCCGCACCTCGGTGAACGCCTCGAACACCAGCTTCCGTGGGGCACTGATGACCCGGGAGATCACGATCTCGCGGTCGGCCGCCGCGGACTGTGCCGCCGCTCCTTGTCCCGTCGCGCTCATCGGCTACTCCTCCTGACTTGCCTGCTTGAGGTCCTGGACGTACTCGTCCAGCCGGTCGAAGCTCTCGTTCCAGAACCGCTCGAACCCGCCGGTCCACTCGTGAACCGGTCGCAGCCCGCGGGCGTCAAGGCCGTACAGGCGTTGCTTGCCTGCTTTGCGGTCCCGCACCAGTCCGACCTCGCGGAGCACCCGCAGGTGTTTGGATGCCCCCGGCTGGGTCATCCCCAGCTCCTGGGCCAATTCGGTCACCGGCCGCTCGCCCGCCCGCAGCAGCATCAGGATCTCCCGGCGCTGCGGCTCGGCGATCGCGTTGAAGACGTCCGACGTCGTCGCTGCTCGTGCCATGGGACCATCGTATTCCGATATGGGCATACGTCAACCCGAGAGGAATCAGGCGGGTCCGGACCGATGACGAGGGTGACCTTTGTGAGCGGCGGCGGAAACACGTATCCCGGAGACGGCAGATGTACAGCCGGAGTCGAGGACAGGGCGATCAGCTGCAGTGAGGGACTGAGCTGCGACGATCAGAATATGATCAGCCATGAGTTCCGCTTCGAGTGCCGACGCCACGCTGATCGTGGCGTGCTCGAAGTCGTCCCGTGTATCGACGCGATCCCACTCACGGGAGCACAACCCATCGGCTCGGCACGGGAAGGAAGCAGTCGTGTTTGACTACATGACGGGACTACGTCCCGAACAAGCCGCACTTTGGGCCGCGCTGGTCGAGGAGTCCCGGCCAGTCCTCGAGCGCGATGGAATGGAGGCGGTCCAAGCCCTCCTGGTCGAGCGCGGCATGAGCATCATCCAGGCGATCGTCATCACCCGGGCACTACTGGGGAATGCGGAGACACCCCTACAAGTCGCCATCGAAGTCGTGGCCACGAGCAAGGCTCGGCAGCACTAATCTGAGAGTTCGGCATCCACCGGCGCCTGCCCCAGCTGTCACCGTGACGTACCCACGGCGATACCAACCTGACCAAGCATTACTGGTGTTGGATTCCTCGAGCGGCGTATACGTATCGGCGTCGTAGGAGACGGGTTGGCGGTTGCCTCTTTGACATCGCGTGCCTGCTGCCGTGCAACCTCGCACCCTCTTCGGGCGTGACAAGGTGGTGAGGGCACGACCCCTCAACCCGTGATGTGGAGGGGGCAATGCGCGACCCACGCGTCTTCGACGATTTCTACGCCGGCCATGTACGCCGGCTGACCAGCCAGATATACGCGATGACAGGCAGCCTCGCCGAAGCCGAGGACCTGGTGCAGGAGGCCTTCGCCCGGGCCTGGCAGAACTGGGAGAAGGTGTCCGGCTATGCCGACCCGGAGGCCTGGGTGCGTTCGGTGGCTTGCCGTATCCGGGTGAGTGTCTGGCGGAAGGCGGTCAACCGGCTCACGGCCCACCGCCGCCACGGCGTACCCGACGAGGTGCCCGGCGTCAGCCCTGACTACGTCGCGATCGTCGCGGCGTTGCGGCGCATCCCCTACGAGCAACGGCGGGCGATCGTGCTGCATCACCTGGTCGGGTTGTCCGTCGAGGAGACCGCACGTGAAACCGATGTCGCGCCGGGAACGGTCAAGGCCCGGCTCTCGCGTGGGCGCCAGGCGATGGCACCGTATCTGTCCGACAGCGCGGGCGACGGTCCCGCCCCGCCGAGCGGCTTGCGGTCGGCCCTCGCGGCGCCCGGCATCGCTCCCGCTGCTGCCACCGACGTCCTCGGCTCGACCGACCAGGAGGTGCACCACCATGACTGAGGACTTCGAGGCCGTCCTCAAGGCAGGGTCTGAGGAACTCGCCGCACGAACCGGCGTCCGGCCCGTCGCGGCCGTCCGGGCTCGCGGCGACGAGCTGCGTCGACGTCACCGGATGACCACCGCCGCGCTGGCCGTCGCCCTGGTCGCCGCGGTCGGCGGCGGTGCCCTCGCCGTCACCGGCCCGTCCCGCCATGCCTCCCCGCCCGAAGGGGCCGTGAGCCCGGCCACACCTGCGACGTCCGCGTCCCCACCGACCGCGACCCCGAAATCCCACACCGCGGTGCCGGACCCGGAGACCAAACCCCCATCAAGCTCTTCACCCACGTGCCGTTCCCTGGTGGTGCCCCAGCAGATCAAGGACGCCGTGACTCAGGCCTACCGTCGATCGCAGCCGGGGCTGGTGCACATCACCCCCGTGAAGGGCACCTTCTACTACGGCCAGTGCGACAGCGATTTCTACGCGGGAGCCTCCTTCACAGCGACGGCCGACGCCACCGGAAACGAGCTGGTCCAGCTTCAGGACGAGGGGAGTGCGGAGAAGTACTTCATGAAGGCCCGAGACGGCGGTTGGACCTATGTGGCCAGTGACGGGTTCCCACGCAGTCCCCGGGGCTGCGCTGCCATCCCGGAGATCCCGGCAGGGCTGGCCCCACTGTGGGGTGACTGCCTGGCCCGGCCCTGACCCCGCCAGAAGGCGCCACGCCCCTGCGCCGGTGAGTTGGACTCGATCCTGATGGCCTTGAGCGGCATGGGCCACTTCGAGCCCGTCCGCCCGTACGACGCAGCCGGAGGCGCGGCAGGCTGCCCGGCCGGCTCGGCCTAGCCCGACACCGCCGACGGCTTCTCCGGCGCCGTCCGCAACGGCTACGAGGCCCAGATCACGGCGCACCTGCGCCACTGGGCTGCCTTGCGTGCTCGCCCACAACGCGGCTGACCGGCCGACACCCACGATGAGCCACTGAGGACGCCGTGGGACGAGGCCAACAGCGACCGACGCCACACACGTTGAGCCCACCGGCCAGTCTCACCCTCGCATGCAAACCCGGCAGCAGCAGCCGGGGGTCAGTCCGTGAGCCGGCCGGGGCTGACCATGCGGTACTCGTAGGCCATGACCACGACTTGCGATCTGTCCCGGGCGCCGAGTTTGGCCATGATGCGGCTGACATGCGTCTTCGCGGTCAGCGGGGAGACCACCAGTCGTGCGGCGATTTCCCTCATCGCTGGGCCGCCATCGTGCTCTGGGTGGCCGTCGTGGCTGCCATCACACTGGGCTCCACCGCCGTCGGCTCCGCATACCGGAACGACTTCTCGCTGCCGGGCACCGATTCCCAGGCGGGAAACAGATGGCAGGGGTCGCCGAGTCGGACGCCGTATGTGAGAGTCGACCGGATGCGGGCCCAGTAGGCGTCGAGTCGCGGGACCGGCTGGACGGGGACTCCGTTATCCCAGCCACACCCCGTCGCGCATGATGACTCTCCCGCGTAGTTCCGGCTCGCCGCGCCAAGCGCGCACAGTCCTCGGGACCACACGTACATACAGAAAGGAACCCTCTTCCACGCGTGGATCCCACCCGAACTTGTCGGCGAACGCCTCCGCTGCGCCTGAGGGAACCTCCTGGTCCGGGAAGCACTCCGCCTCCCCCTGGAGGAGCACCACGTCGAAGGTGTCCGGTAGCGACAGGCGCACGCGCGGCTCTTCGCGGACGTTCCGCGCGGTCACGGAAGTGGCGCCGGTGCACAGCCACACCGCACACCCATCCCACAAGAACCACAGTGGCACCTGGTGCGGCCCGTGATCAGGGTGAGCCGTCGACACCCATACATCCCGCTCGGTGACGAGCCGCGCCAGAGCGTCGCGCATACGCTCCGCCGTGCGGCGGCCAACGATTCCCGTGGTCTCCATGAGGACCGACCCTAGCCAAGCAGGCGCGAAGCGCGCCTGAGGCTGAGGACCTACTCCCAGCGACCGATGAGGTCCGTGCTCGGCCGGGTTCTGTCCAGGGCGGAGCGGGTGCGCCGGAGCGGTGAGGACTCGTCAGGGGGGTCAGGCGACCACGTGGTCGGCGATGGGCAGGGCGGTGCGGTCGGCGGCGTCTGTGGGGCGGGCGAGTGCGGGGATGTGGAAGTCGCTGATGTTGTTGAACGCCTTGATGAGTTTCGCGACGGTCAGGTGTTCCTGGACGAGTTCGCTGGTGGTGGTCCTGCCCGAGTCGAGGGCCTCGATGTGCCGGTCGCGCATCGGGTAGCAAGCCACCGCCACCGAGGACCCCTGACAGGCGCTGACCGGCTTCTTCGAAGTAATTGAGGTACGGCCCGACGACGTGTCAGCCGTAACCATCACGGAAGCGCGGTCACACCCCGCGGAAGTGCTCAGTCGCACGTGTCCGCGGGGATCTCGTTGCCCCACACACGGGAGAGCGCCGGCTTGCCGAAGTGGTCTGTTTTCGTGGACGTCGGACCGATAGCACACATTCAGGTTCAGTGGCGCTGTGGATTGCTCCATAGAGGGGAAAAGCTGCGGATACACGTACACGTTCACCCAGATGCGCTTCCCTCCGCGTACGTTTCGGGCAAGGAATGGAAAGTTCCGTTACTTTCTAATCAAGGAGGAACAATGGCTGAAAGCACTGTGCGTCGACGCGGCTATCGCGAAGGTCTCGGCGGTGAGATGATTGCCGAGTTCCTGGGAACGTTCGTACTGCTTCTGCTGGGTATCGGGTCGGTGGCTGTCGCAGTCGTCGGTCTGCCGGGATCAGGTCGACAAGTCGTGGAGTTCGGGCCCGCCAACTGGCTCATCATCTCGTGGGGATGGGGCCTCGCCGTAGTGTTCGGCGTCTATGTGGCCGGCGGCATCAGCGGCGCCCACCTCAATCCCGCGGTCACCCTCGCCTTCGCGGTTCGACGGCTTTTCCCCTGGCGGAAGGTCCTGCCCTACTGGCTGGCACAGGTTGTGGGCGCTTTCGTCGCGGCCGCTCTCGTCTACGCGACCTACAGGTGGGCCATCGACGCGGCCAACACAAAGACGGGTACTCCGCGAGACAAATCGCTGGGAACATACTCGATCTTCGCCACATTCCCTGCCGAATACTTCGGAGACTCCTGGTGGGGTCCCTTGCTTGACCAGATCGTGGGTACCGGGATCCTGCTTCTGCTGATCTGCGCACTCACCGACACCCGCAATACGGCTCCGCTGTCCAACCTCGGCCCGTTCATCATCGGCCTGGTGGTCGTCGCGATCGGCCTTACTTTCGGGACGAACGCCGGGTACGCGATCAATCCCGCACGTGACTTCGGCCCCCGATTGTTCACCTTCTTCGAAGGCTGGGGCTCCATTGCTCTGCCCGGTACGTTCGGGTGGTTCAGCGGCTACTGGTGGATCCCCATCGTCGGCCCGCTCATCGGCGGAGTCGTCGGCGTGGGCGTGTATGACCTGCTGATCACTCCGCTGGTCAAGGCCAGGGCCGGGGCCGGGGAGGCCGCCGAAGAAGGCCCCGCCACCGAAGAGCCCTAGACGCAGCAGCAGGCTCCGTCACGCATCCGGCAGTGGCAGTTGCCCGCTGAGGGAACGACGCCTGCGCACTCCGCGCCCCGGCCCTCCCGGATGACCGTGCTCCGCAGGCGTACGGACCAGCTTGACCTGATGATTCGGGGCGGGCGACAGCACTGCCCGACCCGGAACGTCACCCCCAGAGCGTCATGACACCAGGACCAGGAGAAGAGGCGGCAACGATGCCCGAATTCGTCGGAGCGGTGGACCAGGGGACCACCAGCACACGGTTCATGATCTTCGATCACGCAGGCAACGAGGTGGCGAAGCACCAGCTCGAACACCATCAGATCCTGCCGCGGTCCGGTTGGGTCGAGCACGACCCGGTGGAGATCTGGGAGCGCACCAACACGGTGATCCAGAGTGCCCTGCGAAGCGGAGGGCTCTCGGCCACCGATCTGAAAGCGATCGGCATCACCAACCAGCGTGAGACGACCGTGGTCTGGGACCCGCGCACCGGCCGCCCCTACTACAACGCCATCGTCTGGCAGGACGTCCGCACCGACAGCATCGCCGCCGCCCTCGAACGCGACGGCCACGGCGAGACCATCCGCCACAAGGCAGGCCTGCCGCCGGCCACCTACTTCTCCGGCGGCAAGATCAAATGGCTGCTGGAGAACGTGGACGGCCTGCGCGAGGCCGCCGAAGCGGGCCATGCCCTGTTCGGCAACACGGACGCCTGGGTGCTGTGGAACCTCACCGGCGGCCCCAACGGCGGTGTGCACGCCACCGACGTCACCAATGCCAGCCGCACCATGCTGATGAATCTGGAGACCCTGGACTGGGACGACGAACTGCTGGGAATCTTCAACATCCCACGCGCGATGCTGCCGGCCATCCACCCCTCGTCCGATCCTGAGGCGTTCGGCCAGGCTCGCACGTCCCGGCCGTTGAACGCCGCCGTCCCGATCGCCGGTGTCCTCGGCGACCAGCAGGCGGCGACCGTCGGGCAGGTCTGCTTCGCCCCTGGCGAAGCGAAGAACACCTACGGCACCGGCAACTTCCTGGTCCTCAACACCGGTACGGAGTTGGTGCGTTCACAGCACGGTCTGCTGACCACAGTGGCGTACCAGTTCGCGGGCAGCCCCGCCGTCTACGCGCTGGAGGGGTCCATCGCTGTCACCGGCGCGGCCGTGCAGTGGCTGCGCGACCAGCTGAAGGTGATCAGGACCGCCGCGGAGAGTGAGCAACTCGCCCGCTCGGTGGACGACAACGGCGGCATGTACTTTGTCCCGGCCTTCTCCGGTCTGTTCGCCCCGTACTGGCGCTCCGACGCTCGTGGCGCGATGGTCGGTCTCGCCCGTTACAACACCAACGGGCATTTGGCCCGGGCCACACTGGAGGCCATCTGCTACCAGAGCCGCGACGTCGTCGACGCCATGGAGCAGGACTCGGGCGTGCACTTGGACGTACTCAAGGTCGACGGCGGTGTGACCGCGAACGACCTGTGCATGCAGATCCAGGCCGACGTGCTGGGCGTGCCCGTCAGCCGACCGGTGGTCGCCGAGACCACTGCGCTGGGCGCCGCCTACGCGGCCGGCCTCGCCACGGGTTTCTGGCGCGACACCGACGAACTGCGCTCCCACTGGCAGGAGTCGAAGCGCTGGAGCCCGGAGTGGAGCGAGGAGCAGCGCCAGGACGGCTATGAGGGCTGGAAGCGTGCCGTGGAGCGCACCCTGGACTGGGTCAAGGTCACCTGATGACCGGTACCTGCTTCCCTCGAAGGGCACCTTCCCCCGGTTACGGCAGAGACCGGGAACAGCGCCTCATCGGCTTCGGGGCATCGCCGGCCCAGGGGGTCGCGCGCATGTTCCATGACGCCTTCCGAAGGAGGGCGGTCGAAAGCACTGCAGTGTGAGTCCCGCCGGCAGTGGGGCGGCGGGCAGGGCCAGGTGGAGCGTCCGTCGCAGAGCGGGTCGGTGAGCCGGCACAGCGCGAGTTCGGCCGGGACCGCCCAGGCGGCCAGCGAGGGGACGAGTGCCACGCCCAGGCCGGCGGCCGCGTATCCGAACTTGGAGCCACGCTTCTTCGCGCAGGGCCGTACAAGTCGATCGCGCCGGTTCCCGCCAGGGGCGAGGGGGTCCGGGCCTACGCCGACGGCGGGGCAGCGGTGGTGCGGCGCGGGACCAGCGTGGGGGAGAGCTTGATCTGGACCGAGGTCTTGCCGCGGTCCGCGATCCGTTCCAGCAGCAGGCGGGCCGCGTTCCTGCCGATCTCGCGCCCCGCCTGGTCGACGCTCGTCAGGGAGATCGGGCCGAGCGCGGCGAACGTGGTGTTGTCGTATCCCGCCACGGACACGTCCCCGGGTACCGACAGCCCGGCCTCGGCCACCGCCTCCAGCACGCCCATGGCAACGATGTCCGCTCCGGCGAAGACGGCCGTGGGCCTGGTCGGGCGTGCGAGCAGCTGCTGTGCGCCCTTGTACCCCCCCTCTTGGGTGTAGCTGGTGGAGACGACGTCGATCTCCGCCTCGAGGCCGAGGCCGCGCATGGCCTGCCGGTAGCCGTCGGCGCGCTGCGCGTTGGGCATTTCGACCCTGCGCGTGGGGTCGGCCTCGTGGTGTTCGATGTGGGCGATCCGGCGGTGGCCGAGCCCTGCCAGGTGGCCCACGACGAGGGCCGCGCCGGCGACGTCGTCGTCCGCGACGGTGTCGTAGGCGGGGGAGTGTCCGTGACGGCCGACCACGACGGTCGGTACGTCGGCGGCGACCCGTTCGAGGCGAGCGCGCGGCGAGACGGGGGCGACCAGGACGAGGCCGTCCATCCCGCGGTCGATCATGGCCTCGATGACACCGGCCTCCTCGTTCACGCCGCACCCCGGACCGAGGAGGACCTGGTAGTCCGTGTCGGCCAGGCAGCTGGTGACGCCGTCGAGGATTTCCGGGAAGAACGGGTTGCGGATGTCGGGCAGCATCACACCGATCGTGTACGTCTGCCCGCGCAGCCCCCGCGCCGCCGCCAGAGGCCGGTAGCCCAGCTCGTCGATCGCGCGGCGCACCCTGGCCCGCATCTCCGGGCTCGCCCCGTAGGCGTTGCGCAGCACCTTCGACACGGCGGTGGTGGACACCTGGGCGTGCCGGGCGACGTCGACGATGGTGACGCGACGGGGCGAGACGGGCGGCTCCATGCGGCTCTCCTTCGACGTCGTGGGCAACGTTGGCGGAAAGTGTACGGATGAACCTCCGGTTCGGTAAGGGGTGATCACGGGCGGAGGGCGGGCCGGTTCGAGGCCTTTCCGTAACATTCGTGCAGCGTGCGCGGCATCTTGACGTCACGCAGAGCGCTCTCTAGGGTCTGGCAACACCCGTGGGAAACGTTACCCACTGGTCCGCCGGAGGCTCCCCTTCGACGTCGTCCGCACTCCACAACCCAAGAATCGGCAGGTGCCTGACCCTGTCTGGCCGGTGCACCCATCACCGGGCTCTCTTTGAAACGTTTCAAGGAAGCAGGTCCGCCCGTGACCCTCGCCCCGAACGCCCAACTCCCGGATCGCGACGACTTTCCGGACTCCAGGCCCGTCACTTCCGTTCGCCGTCCACGTACCGCGCCCCCGTGGTGGTTCATGGCGCCGGCTCTGCTCCTGTTCGCCTTCGTCGTCCTCGTCCCGAGCGCACGTGGCGTGTACTACGCCTTCACCGACTGGGACGGCCTCGACCCGCACTTCCGCTTCATCGGCCTGGACAACTTCGCCGACATGTTCCGCGACGCGGACGCGACGCAGGCCGTCTGGCACACACTGCTGATCGCCGTGTCGATCACGGTCGTGCAGAACGCGGTGGGCCTGCTGCTGGCCCTCGGCGTCAACTCGGCCATCAAGTCCCGCAACCTGCTCCGGGTGTTGCTGTTCGCCCCCGCCGTGATCACCCCGATCGTGACCGCCTATCTGTGGCGCAACCTGCTCGGTCCGGACGGGGCGGTCAACAGCCTGCTCGAGGCCGTCGGGCTCGGCGGCTGGCGGCAGGACTGGCTGGGCAGTCCGAACCTGGCCCTCTGGGCGGTGGTCGCAGTCATCGTGTGGCAGTTCGCGGGCTACTCGATGGTCATCTTCCTCGCGGGACTGCAGTCGGTGCCCCAGGAGGTCCACGAGGCGGCGGCACTCGACGGCGCCGGTCCGGTGCGGCGCTTCTGGTCGGTGACCAGGCCCCTGCTGGCCCCGGCCTTCACCATCAACCTGATGCTGTCGATCATCGGCGGGATCAAACTCTTCGACCAGGTCTACGCGCTGACCGGCGGCGGCCCCGGGCACGCGACCGACACCCTGTCGACCCTCATCTACAAAGACGCCTTCACCCTGGGCGAGTTCGGCTACAGCATCGCCCTCGCGGTGGTCCTGACGATCATCGTCGCCATCGCGTCCACCGCACAGTATGTCGTGCTGTCCCGCAGCGAGAGGGCCGCCTCGTGAACCGCTACCGTCCGCGCACCCTCGCCCTCGAACTCGTCATGATCGCCGTCGCGTTGGTCGTCGGCTTCCCGGTGTACGTCCTGGTCAACCTCGCCGTACGACCCGCCTCGGACACCTCGTCCCCGCTCCACCCCACCACCTCGCCGACCCTCGGCAACTTCACCCACGCCTGGCAACAGGGCGCCCTCGGCGGGGCGTTGGCCAACAGCGCGCTGGTGACCGCGTGCAGCGTGGTGATCGTGCTGGCCGTCTCCTCCCTCGCCGCCTACCCGCTGGCCCGCATCACGGCCCGCTGGTCACGCAGCACCTACCTGCTCGTCCTCCTCGGCCTGGTGCTGCCCTTCCAGCTCGCCTCCCTCCCGCTGTACCAGACCATGCGCGACCTCGGCCTGCTCGGCACCCCCTGGGCCCTCGTCCTCTTCTACGCGGGCCTGCAAGTGCCGTTCACCGTCTTCCTCTACGTCGGCTTCCTGCGCGCGCTGCCCCGCGACTTCGAGGACGCCGCGCTCATCGACGGCTGCACCCCGCTGCAGGGTTTCCGGTACGTCGTCCTGCCCATGCTCAAACCCGTCACGGTGACCGCGCTCGTGCTCAACGCGGTCGCGGTCTGGAACGACTTCTTCACCCCGCTGCTGTACCTCAGCGGCAGCGCCCAGCAGACCATGCCGGTCGCCATCGCGGGCTTCGTCGGCCAGTACGTCACCGACTGGAACCTCATCTTCGCCGCCCTGGTGATCAGCATCCTGCCCGTCCTGCTCGTCTACTTCCTGCTGCAGCGCAGCATCATCAACGGCTTCGCCGGAGGGCTGCGGGGATGAGCCCCGCCCCCTTTCCCCGCAAGGGAGACACCATGAAGACACGCACGCTCACGACCGTGGTCGCCGCGACGACGGCCGCCGCCCTGCTGGCCGCCTGCAGCGGAGGGACCAAGGCGTCAGGCTCCGGTGGCGGCGGCTCCAAGACGCTGACGCTGGCCTCGATCGACCAGGGCTCCATCGAGGACGTCGTCAAGGCGTTCGAGAAGGCCAACCCCGGCGTCAAGGTCCGCTACACCACCAGCGGCGCCGACCAGTACCAGCAGCAGATCCGTACCCAGCTCTCCTCCGGCACGGCGCCGGACGTGATGTCGGTGTGGCCGGGCAACGGCAACCCCGGCGCCACCTACGTCCTCGCCAAGCCGGGCTATCTGCGCGACCTCTCCGACCAGCCCTGGGCCGCGAAGACGCCCGCGGCGATCAAGAGCGTCGCGCAGTACAACGGGAAGACCTACAACGCGCTCTTCGGCCAGAACGGCATCGGCGCGGTCTACAACGAGCAGGCCCTGGCGAAAGCCGGTCTCACCCCGCCCGACACCTGGACCAAGCTGCTGGCCTTCTGCAAGGACGCCAAGGCCGAGGGAACCCCCGCCTTCGCGCTGGGCATCCAGGACAACTGGGTCACCCAGCTCGTGCTCTACTCGATGGTCGCCACGACCGTCTACGGCCCCGACCGTGACTTCGACGCGAAGATGCAGGCCGGGAAAGCCACCTTCGCGTCCTCGCCGTGGACCACCGCGCTGGACAAGTACGTGACGATGCAGAAGACCGGCTGCTTCCAGAAGAACCCGCTCGGCACCAACTACGAGGCCAGCCAGCAGCTCGCCGCCACCGGTAAGACGCTCGGCATCATCCAGGGCAACTGGGTCATCGCCCTCCTCAAGCAGAAGAACCCGCAGGGCACGTTCACCCTCAAGCCCCTCCCCGCCACCGACGATCCCTCCCAGACCCTCATCCCGGCCGCTGCGGGCGCCGGCTACGGAGTCAACGCCAAGGCCAAGAACCCCGAACTGGCCCTCAAATTCGTGAACTTCGTGATGTCACCGCAGGGGATGAACCTGTTCGTCAAGAAGCAGGGCGGTCTGCCCTCCCTCCCGGACACGGGCTTCCAGGTCGATCCCTCGCTCACCGAGCTGTCGCAGTTCATCCGGACGAACCGCACCGTGCCGTTCATGGACCAGCGGTGGCCCAACCCCAAGGTGCAGCAGACCATGCTCAGCGGCCTCCAGGAGATCTTCAGCGGGCAGTCCACGCCCGACAAGGTCCTCAAGGAGATGGACACCGACTACAAGGCCGGCTCGTGAGCACGGCGCCGGCGATCGAGAGGACGACGGAGTGAGCCATGACGAGCGGAACACGGGAGGCGGGCGGCCCGCCGGAACAGCAAACGGGGACGAGGGCGGACAGCGGACGACAGGACTTCGCCGCCGGACCCTGCTCGCGGCGACCGCGGGGGCGGTGCCGGTAGTGGCGACCCTGACCGGCGGCACGACGGCACAGGCCGCACCGAATCACCCCGTGGAGGACGGCGCCGTGTTCGGACTGACGGTGGAGCACCGCACCGACCCGCTCGGCGTGGACGCCGCGCGCCCCCGCTTCGGCTGGCGGATGCGGGCCGCCGGACGCGGGCGGAACCAGGGGGCGTACGAGATCGTCGTCGCCACCTCGCCGGGGAAACTGACCGGCGGCCGGGCCGACGTCTGGAGCAGCGGCCGGGTCCGCTCGGCCGACTCGGTGGCCGTCCGCTACAGCGGCACACCGCTCACGGCCTCGACCCGCTACTACTGGACCGTCACCGTCTGGGACACCGAGGGCCGCCTGGTCGGCACAGGCCCGGTGGCCTGGTTCGAGACCGGCCTGATGAGCATGGACGGCGTCACCGGCTGGGACGGCGCCCAGTGGATCGGGATGAAGGGCAAGGCCCCGAACTCGCCCGGCGCGCCGATGCTGCGCACCGAGGCACGGCTGCGGGGCCCGGTCCGCGAGGCGCGACTGTATGTCTCCGCCCTCGGGGTCTACGAGGCCTATGTCAGCGGCCGGCGCGTGACCGTACCGCAGGACGGCGACGCCACCCTCGAACTCCTGCCGCCGGGCTGGACGAACTACGACGCGCGCGTCAACTACCTCACCTACGACGTCAGCCATCTCGTGGCCCGGGAACCGGTCGTCACCCTGGCGGCCGTCCTCGGCAACGGCTGGTACAACGGCCGTATCTCCGACGGCAGTTCGTACTACTCCAAGGACGGCAACGCCCTCGCCCTCAAGGCCAGACTGCTGATCCGCTACACCGACGGGACGGCCCAGTCCGTCGTCACCCGGCCGGACGGCTCCTGGAAGGCCACCGACACAGGCCCCTACCGGGCCGACGACATCTACGACGGCCAGACCTACGACGCCCGTAAGGAACTGCCCGGCTGGACGTCCTCCCGCTTCGACGACTCCGCCTGGTCGGACACCGAGCAGGTCCCCTTCGAGACCAGGTACCAGGGCGTCCAACTCCTCGCCTATCCAGCCGAGACCGCCCGCCTGATGAGCCGCTGGGACCGACGCCCGCAGTCGATCACCGTCTACACCAAAGTCACCGGCGACGGCAAGGGCCGCATCGTCGTCGATCCCGACCGCACGGTGACCGACCCGCACCGCGCGGCCACCGCGCGCACGACGCTCGCCGCCGGCGACACCGCCGTCTTCGACCTGGGCCAGAACATGGTCGGCGTACCCCGCTACACCCTGCGCGGACCGGCAGGCGCTCAAGTCACCTTCCAGTTCGGCGAGATACTCAACGACAGCAGCGCCGGAGCGGACGGACCCGAAGGCTCCCTCTACCGAGCCAACCTCCGCAGCGCCAAGGCCACGAGCACCTACATCCTCAAGGGCGACCGGGACGGGGAGACCCACCAGGACTCCCTCACCTTCTACGGGTTCCGCTACGCGTCCGTCACCGCGACCGAGACGGTCACGATCGCCGGCCTGACCGGCAAGGTCGCCACCTCCGCCATCCACGAGACCGGCACCGTCACCACGAACGACCCAGACACCAACCAGCTGATCAGCAACATCCGTTGGGGCCAGCGCGGCAACTACCTCTGGGTGCCCACCGACTGCCCCCAGCGCGACGAGCGGCTCGGCTGGACCGGCGACACCCAGGTCTTCTCCACCACCGGCCTGTACAACGCCGACGCCGGGCCCTTCCTGGGGCACTTCCAGGACACCGTCATCGACTCCCAGACCATCTACGGCCAGGACCAGGCCCAGTTCACCGGCGTCGCCCCGAGCGGCCGCTACAACTTCCCCGGCGGCGGCAGCGGTTGGGCGGACTGCGGGATCATCCTCCCCTGGACGCTGTGGCAGATGACCGGCGACCCGGCTGTCATCGAGCGCAGCTGGCCCGCCATGACCCGCTACCTCGACTGGATCCGCCGGCAGACCGGCGACACCTACGCCGGCCAGGGCTCCCTCACCGGCGACTGGCTCGCCCCGCAGAAGACCAGCGCCCAGCTCATGAGCGACGTCTACTACGGCTACGTCGCCCACCTCATGGGCCGCATGGCCCGAGCCGTCGGCCGCCCCGCCGAGGCCCCGACGTACGAGCAGCTGTTCGCCGACATCAAGAGGGCGTTCATCACCAAGTACCTCAGCACCGAGGGCGGCACGGTCACCCTCAGGTCCAGCCTCGGCGACGCCTCCCCGATCGAACCCGGCTCCGACCCCAACCAGAAGACCGAGGACAACACCCAGACCG
This sequence comes from Streptomyces sp. NPDC031474, assembly GCF_055581185.1. NCBI lineage: Bacteria > Bacillati > Actinomycetota > Actinomycetes > Kitasatosporales > Streptomycetaceae > Streptomyces > Streptomyces sp. NPDC031474. The sequence continues at coordinate 60,051 of NZ_JBVIJX010000016.1, read as the reverse complement.
CCCTGCTGTGGGTCCTCAAACTCGGCCTCTACGACACCGAGGCCCAACGCCACGCCCTCGTGGGCCACTTGGCAGACAACATCGGCAATGACGCCGCCTACAAGGCGGCCCACCCGAACAGCAGCCGGGTCAAGTACGCAGAGAACACCCTTTCCGTCGGCTTCCTCGGCGTGAACGTCCTCGCCCCGGTCTTGAGCGACGAGGGTCGCGCGGACCTGGCGTACAAGCTGCTGCACCAGGACGCGCTGCCCTCCTGGCTGTTCTCGGTGCGAGGCGGCGCCACCACGGTCTGGGAGCGCTGGAACTCCTACTCCAGGACGGACGGGTTCGGCCCGGTCGGCATGAACTCCTTCAACCACTACGCCTACGGCGCGGTCATGGAGTGGATGTACGCCTACATGGCCGGCATCGCCCGCGACCCGGACAGCCCCGGGTTCAAGCACTTCCTTCTGCAACCGCACATCGACCCCACCGGGAAGATCGCCCACGTGGTCGGCTCGCACGAGTCGCCCTACGGCGAGATCAGGAGCGAGTGGCGGGTGACGGACGACGGCGCCTCGCTGACGTACGAGGCGGTCGTGCCCGCGAACAGCGAGGCCACGCTGCGCCTTCCGGCGACTTCCGCAGACACCGTCCGCGAGGGACGCACCCCGCTGGCCCGGGTGGGCGGCGTGCGGTTCCTCGGCCACACCGACGGCATCGCCTCCTACCTGCTGCCCTCCGGCACGTACCGCCTGACGAGCGGACTGCGGTGACCCCGTGCGGCCCTCTTCCACCGGCCGGACTGAAACGCTTCACACCACTCGAAGGGAAGCCCTTGTGAGAGGCAGCCGCACCAGTGCCGCCGTGCTCGCGGCCGCACAGGCACTCACTGTCTCCGGCGTGGCCCAGGCCGCGCCCGGGACGCACAGATCCACCCATCCGTACGCCGTCGACCTGAAGACGGAGAACAAGGTCGACCCGATCGGCATCGACGAGCGCGCGCCCCTGCTCTCCTGGCGTTCGGCGGGCAGTCCGCGGACCGTCTATGAGATCAGGGCGGCCCCATCGGCGGACGCGCTGCGCGAGGGCCGGGCAGACGTCTGGCGAACGGGCAAGGTCGTCTCGTCAGCGTCCACGGGCATCCCCTTCTCCGCCGCGCTCACGGCCCGTACCATGAACGGCGAACTGCACGCCGTCATCCACCCGGACGTCCCCCGCATCACCAACGTCGGCTACCTCGTCGACGACGGCCGCGTTTTCCACCCCGGCGACGCCCTCACCGTCCCCGACCAGCCCGTCCACACACTGCTGGTCCCGGTCATGGCCCCCTGGAGCAAGATCTCCGAGGTCATCGACTACGTCCGCGAAGTCGAACCGCGCAGCACCATCGACGTCCACGACGCCCTCATCAACGACCTCGCCCACCCCGTCTACAGCGACCGGATCGGCGCTTTCGGCGGTGCGCAGCACCTGCGACTGGAGCCAGGGCAGAGCACGACCCTGTGAGTGGCGGTGACGGTCTCCACCGCTAGGTCGTGAAGTGCGCGTGGGCCGCGGTCACGATCCGTGGTGGTGCTAGCGGGGGGCGGTCTCTGTCTTGCGGGTCAGCGCAGGAAGTTCAGTACTGCCGTGGTGAGTTGTTCCGGGGTTTCTTCGGGCAGGAAGTGGCCGGCTCCGGGGATGACCAGTTCGGTGACGTCGGTGGCCACCAGGCGCATGGTCTCCGCGGGCATGGTGCCGGTGCTGTACTGGCCGCCGATGGCCAGGACCGGGATGGTCAGCGGTCCCTGGTCGCGCCAGCGCTGGACGTCGTCGGCGGTGGTGTCGAGGGTGCGGTAGTACTCGAAGCTGGCGCGCCGGGCGGCCGGGTCGCGCAGGTGGTCGACGTACAGGTCCACGGCGTACTGCGGGATGGCGTCGGGGGTGGCGGTCTTGGACGCGAACTGGTGGCCGAAGTAGATCTCCTCGCGGCCGGCGATCAGGCGTTCGTTGAGGTCTGCGAGTCGGTTGATGACGAAGTGCGACATCACCTCGTTGGTGGTCGGGTCCGTCAGCATCGGCGGGAACGGAGTGAGGCCGGGGAGGATCGACTCGGCGCCGACGAAGCGGGTGACGCGGTCGCGGTGGTTCGCGGCCAGGGCGTAGGCGACCAGCATGCCCAGGTCGTAGCCGACGACGGCGAAGCGTTCGTGACCCAGGGCGGTCATCAGCTCGGCCATGTCATCGGCGAGGGTGGCGGCGTCGTGGCCGCTGGCGGGCTTGTCGCTGGCGCCCATGCCGCGCAGGTCGGGGGCGATGACGGTGAAGTGCTCGGCGAGGGCGGGCATGGCCAGGCGCCAGCTGTACCAGAACTGGGGCCAGCCGGGCAGGAGCAGCAGCGGCGGCCCGTCGCCGCCGACCACGGCGTGCAGGGTCAGCTCCCGGGTCTTGACGGTGCGGCTGGTGAATGTGTCGGTGAACCCGGCGGCCAGCCCGGGCACGTCGGTGACGGTGAACGTCATGGTGGTTTCTCCTCGCGGCGCGGAGCCGCAGCATCGAAACGGATGATGTATCCATTTCACCGTAGCACAAGTGGATGACCTATCCGGTTATGCTGTGGGTATGACCACAGCACCGATGCGCAAGGACGCTGCCCGTAACTGGCAGCGCATCGTCGACGTGGGCCGGCAGCTCGTCGACGACGGCACTCCGCTGCAGCTCAACGAGGTTGCCCGCCTCGCCAAGGTGGGGGTGGCCACCGTCTACCGGCATTTCCCGACGCCGGAAGCCCTGATGGAGACCGTGGCCGCCCCCGGCCTGGAAGCGCTGGTCGGCCGGGCGGAAGCGGCGCTGGCCGACGACGACCCGTGGCAGGCCCTGACGGACTTCCTGCACACCACCCTGGAGGCGCAGCTGACCGATCCCTCCATAACCGCCGTGCGCTCCGCGCCGGACCACGTCCTGCCTCGCACCGCGGAACTTGCCGGTGCGATGGATGCCTTCGCCGGGCGACTACTCGAGCGTGCGCACGCTGCCGGGGTCGTGCGCGGTGTGGTGACCTGGGAGGGCCTGCTGCCGCTCATGTGCGGGGTCGCCTACGCCGCCACCATCCATGCCGACCACCAGAAAGCCCGCCTCGAATCCGGCCGCCGCTACCTGAGCGTCATGCTCCACGGCCTGCACACCTGAACCCTGCCGACAGACCCCACGCCCCACGCACTTCAGCCGTCTCGAAGCTCGCGACGACCTGGTCCGTCACCTGGCGTTCCCGCCGAGCCTGATCGCTGCTCTGGTGAGCGGGACGAGAACCGGTGTCTCGCCACGCCAGGCGCGTGCCAGCAGCTCCCGGAGCACTTTCTGAGGCAGGGCGTCCGCCGACCGACCTCGTGGTAGTAGGGGCTCAACATGCGGCGCCGCAACGGAGTCCCAGCGACCAACAGAACCGGAGCAACGACGACTGCACCGACCGTCACGGCGAGCCGGACTGTCTGGATCCCGAGCACGCTCTCTATCCGCATCGCTCCAGTCTGCCGACCAGGAAAGACCCGTCCACTGCTCCCACGGAATGTGTGCCAGAACCGAGAACGCGAGGCGTTTGTACGCGGCTTCGGGAGTCACTGCGGCCTTCTTCGAGGCCGGTTATGGCCCTCGCTCAGGACCTGCTGCTGCAGCCGGCATGCCGACCGGGGGCGTGCCGGTGTGGGATGGGCTACGGGCCGAGGCTGGGATCACCGACGTGGTGTGAGGATGCTGACCGCCTCGCGGGCACAGCCTGCGAGGTTACGTGGGCACAGCCAGGCTTCCTTGGACGCGCTGTGCGACCAATGCAGATCCTGGCCGGTCGGAAGGCCATTGCCCAGCAAAGGCAGATACGAGGCAAGTCGCTCCAGGTCCTCGTTGAGCCCTGACTCGTAGGGGTGCACGTCGTGTGCGCAGGGGCGGGAGCCAAAGACCCTGTCCGCCGACTGCAGCACCTTGCGTGCATGCAAGCCGGTACTGTGCGCGTAGGCAGGCCACATACTGACGTGCTTCGCCGTCAACAGCAGTCCGAAAACCCACAGCCAGGCGCGCTCGTTGTCCCAATCGTCATTCAGCAGGCGTGCGGAGTAAGGGATGAAGGACGCTTCGTCGTGTTCCTCCCAAGGGGTGGAACGGACCACGTCACACGCAGCGGCGTAGTCAGCGATCGGCGATTCAGGGGCGACATCGATCATTCTCATCCCGTCTGACTACCATGCGTGGGCAAGTGCCGATGGCCCCGCCCCTTCACTCGACCGGGGCGCGGGTGCTTCCCGTTCTCGTGTGCATCGAGTGGTGCTATTCGCCGGACTGGCCGTTGATGCGGTACTCCTCGGAGGGCGTCGAGTCCCATTCAGTATTCGCGCCGTCGCGCGTCACCATGAACAACGGACGCGATCGAAGGACCTGCCCGACTGGTTGCCCGCGCATCACGACCCCGGAGTCATCCGGTCCTGCGTAGCCTTCGGGCGTGTAGCGAAAGTGCACGTCCATTGCCTCGGCATACGCGATCGCGTCGCTCTCCAGCTCCGACAGGTCTCTCCCGACCAGCGGGAGTCCGTCATACACGACCTGAGGTCCGTGCACGGCGTCGGCAGCGATGCAGAACAGCCCCACAGCTTGGCTCACATAGGCCGTCACGGCAGTCGGTGAAGGAGCCACCCCGCGACGCTGGACTTCGACCTTCCAAGTCGGCGTGAAGATCGCCTGGTCCTGTGCACAATCGCTGACCTTCGTCCGGCCGAGCATCTCAGCCGCCTCGACTGCTTCGTCGACGGTCATACCGAACCGGAGCGGTCCGACGCCGACACTCGGCGAATAGCACCACTCGTCCCGTTCGGCGACTTCGGTCTTGAACACCATGGTCGCTCCTCTGGAGACACCTGAGACTTGCCGCCGCCCATCATGCCAATCGCCGACCAGCGGACTGCCGGGTGCCGCCGAGCTCGCGCACCTCGTCCAGCGCGAGCCCCATCCGGGCTCAGCCGCGAATAAGCGACACCTGAACATGCGAGCTCACCAGTGCTCCCGCACCAGCAGCGCAGCCGGACACCGGGCTGCCTGGATCCCGTGTCGTGCGGTCTGACGTCGCGGCCGCCCGCCGACCGCCGCCCGCCGTCCGCAACGGATCTCACCGACCCCGGCGGTGCCGCCGGTACGGCCGAAGGATCTGAACCAATACCGGGAATCAGGCCGCGACGAGCTCACGCTCGCGGTCCGGCGTCTTGACCTTGGGCTTCTTGTTCGGCAGCGAGAGCCGGAAGACCTTGTGCCACGCGGAGAACACCTGCTTGGGCAGCGGCCCGGTGACGTACTCCAGCTCGTACTTTTCGAACAGCGCGCGCACCTTTACCGCGACCTCGGCGTACCGGTTGCTGGGCAGGTCCGGGAACAGGTGGTGCTCGATCTGGTGCGACAGGTTGCCGGTCATGAAGTGCATGGCCTTGCTGCCGCTGATGTTCGCCGAGCCCATCATCTGGCGCAGGTACCACTGGCCGCGCGTCTCGCCCTTGATCGACCGGCGCTCGAAGACCTGTACGCCCTCGGGGAAGTGCCCGCACATGATCACCGAGTGGGACCAGATGTTGCGGACCAGGTTCGCGGTGAACGTGGCGGCGAGCGTGGGGAGGAACGACGGGCCCGACAGCAGCGGGTGGATCACGTAGTCCTTGAGCACCTGCTTGCGGATCTTGCGGCCCACGGCCTTGGCCCGCGCGCGGAACTCCGGGTTCTTGCGGCGGCGCTTGTTCAGGTTCTTGCCGAGCTCCAGGTCGTACGCTGCGATGCCGTACTCGAAGAAGCAGGCGTTGATGAAGTTCCACAGCGGCTGGCCGAGGTGGAACGGGTGCCACCTCTGGTCCTCGTCGACGCGCATGATGCCGTAGCCGAGGTCGTTGTCCTTGCCGATCACGTTGGTGTACGTGTGGTGCAGCTCGTTGTGCGAGTGCTTCCACTGCTCGGACGGCGAGACGTGATCCCACTCCCAGGTGGTGGAGTGGATCTTCGGGTCCCGCATCCAGTCCCACTGGCCGTGCAGGATGTTGTGGCCGATCTCCATGTTGTCCATGATCTTCGCCACGGACAGACCGGCGGTGCCGACCAGCCACGCGGGCGGGAAGATCGAGAACAGCAGCACGCCCCTGCTTACCAGCTCGAGCCTGCGCTGCGCCGAGATGACCTTACGGATGTAGGCGGCGTCCTTCTCGCCGCGGCCGGCGATCACCTCGTCGCGGATCGCGTCCAGCTCGCGGCCGAGCTCCTCGATCTGCTCCGCGGTCAGGTGGGCGGTGGGGTCGATGGCGGTCAAGGTGCTCCTACCGGTCGATGTCACAGGGGCCCGCGGCGGCGGACACGCAGGTCTGGATGAGGACGCCCGGCTCGGCCTCGGTGATCTCGCCGGTGCGCAGGTCGCGGACGGCGCCCGCCTTGAGCGGCGAGACACAGCCGAAGCAGATGCCCATACGGCACCCGGAGGGCATGAGCACGCCGGCCTCCTCGCCGACGTCCAGCAACGGCGTGGCGCCGTCCGCGTCGACGGTCTTGCCGGTGGCGCTGAACGTGACCTCGCCGCCGTCGCCGGCGACGACGATGCTGGGGCGGAAGCGTTCGGTGTGCAGGCGCTCCGGGACGCCGTGTTCGCTCCAGTGTTTTTCGGCGGCGTCGAGCAGGCCCGCGGGCCCGCAGGCCCAGGTCTCGCGCTCGGCCCAGTCGGGCACGAGTTCGTCGAGACGGGCGATGTCGAGCATGCCGTCGGTGTCGGTGTGCACCTCGGTGAGCTGCAGCTTCTTGTCCGCGACCAGGTCGTGCAGTTCGTTGCGGAAGATCACGTCTTGCGGCTGTGGCGCGCAGTGGACCATGACGACGTCGTTGAACTCGGTGTCGCGCAGCATGCCCATCACGGGCGTGATGCCGCTGCCGGCCGTCAGGTAGAGCACCTTGGCGGGCTTGGCCTCCGGCAGCACGAAGTCACCGGTCGCCTGGTCGAGGTGGATCAGCGTGCCCGGTTTCGCCCTGCGGACCAGGTGGTTGCTGACCTTGCCGTCCGGAATCGCCTTCACGGTGATCGTGACGCGGCCGTCCCGGCGGTTTGCCGGTGAGGTGACCGAGTAGGCACGCCACAGGCGCACGCCGTCGACGTCGACGCCGATCCGCACGTACTGACCGGCCGTGTGGCCGCGCCAGCCCCGTCCCGGTCTGATCACGACGGTCGCGGCGTCCCCCGTCTCGGGGTGCACGGCCTCGATGCGCCCACGCAGGTCAGCGCCCGCACGCAGCGGGCTGACCAGGTCGAGGTAGTCCGACGGCAGCAGCGGTGTCGTGACCATCTCCAGCAGTTTCCACGCCCTACTGCGGAGGGCTGCACTCGTCATGACTCCAGCTTGCTGTGCCTGAAGGCGTAAAGTCCTGACCGCAGGACGTAAATCTGGTCGGCTGAATTGTTCGCAGGGAACAAAGACATGAGCCATGCAATCCAGAGGGCCAGCGAACTGGCCCTGGATGAGACGACGGTCACCGCACTGCGGGCCGAGTTGAAGACCACCGCCGACGAGGTCGTCCAGGCGATCATCGACGAGGTCCCTCCCTACGCCAACGCCCTTTCGGGCCGCATGGGCGGCACCATCCGCCGAGCCGTCCGTACCGCCCTGGGGCACTACCTGGACCTCGCGAGCGGGAACGCCACAGGCGGCGACGCCGGTGACGCAGCCTACGAGCTGGGCCGCGGCGAGGTCCGGGACGGCCGTTCGATGGACGCCCTGCTCAGCGCCTACCGCGTCGGCGCCCGCGTGGCCTGGAGATGCCTGGCAGCGGGTGCCGTACCCGCAGGTCTGCCCGCCGCCGAGGTCGCCAAGTTCGCCGAGCTGACCTTCGCCTACATCGACGAGCTCTCCGCCGCGAGCGCCGCGGGCCACGCCGACGAACTGGCCGCCCGGGGCCGGGCCCACGAGCGCCAGCTGGAACACCTGGCCCGCGACCTCCTCGCCGGCGCGAGCCCGGACGTGCTGCTTGTCTCTGCTCAACGGGCCGGGTGGCAGCCTCCGGTTTCGCTGACCGCGGTCCTGCTGCCCGCCGCCCAGGCCCGGCCCGCCTACCGCGCGCTCGACCCGAGCACCCTCGTCCTCGACGATCTGCCGGACGCCTTCGGCGTGCTGCTCGTCCCCGATGCCGACCGATCACGTCTCTTGCGGCAGCTGACCGACCGCACCGCCGTGGTCGGCCCGGCCCGGCCATGGACTCGTGCGTCCGCCTCGTATGGACGAGCCGTACGCGCGCGCTCCCTCTCCTCCGATATTCGTGACACCGAGGATCACCTGCCCGAGCTGGTGCTGAGCGCCGACGTGGACGCGTTCGCAGATCTGCGTGCCCGAGCCCTCGCACCGTTGCGGACCTTGCCTGTCGCCACCGCGCGGCGGCTGGAGGAGACGTTGCGGGCGTGGCTGCTGCACCAGGGCAGGCGGGATGAGGTGGCGGCGGCGTTGTTCGTCCATCCCCAGACCGTCCGGTACCGGATGTCGCAGCTGCGGGAGCTGTTTCCGGATCTCGCATCGCCGCACCGGCTCCTTGAACTGACGCTGGCGGTCGGTCTTCGGGGCAGCTGACGCGTTCTTCGACCGTCCTGGACCGCGTCCGCGAGCGATCCAGGACTCGTGCCTCGTCCTCGCTGCCCCCACGCTGTTACTGCCCGGGTGAGGAACTGGTCCGTCGGCACTGGACACTTGAGCGGCGCAGCCTGACACCGACACCCCCGGACATTACGATCGCCCGATGAACAGCGAGCCCATCCGTCTCACCGTCCTGGGAAGTGCGACGCCATACCCGAGCGCGGACAACCCATGCTCCGGCTACCTGGTGTCGAGCGGGGATACCCGCATCTGGGTAGACGCCGGAACCGGGACGCTCGGCCCGCTCCAGCGGTACGTCCCGCTGGACGAGCTCGACGCCGTCTGGATTTCCCATCTGCACGCCGATCACAGCGCAGACCTGCTCACCGCCTACTACGGCGCCCTGTTCGCCGACATCCGTCTCGCCGCACCGATCCCTCTCTACGGCCCGGCGGGAATCGCCGACCGGCTGGCAGGCTTTCTCACCAACACCGCGACCCGCAGCCCGGTCGAATCCGCCTTCGCCGTCACCGAGTTGCACGACGGCCACCAGGCCACCGTCGGCTCACTCCGGCTGACCAGCCGGGCGGTGGCGCATGGCATCCCCGCCTTCGCCGTCCGCATCGAGACGACAGACGCCTCGCTGGTGTATTCGGGCGACACGGCCCCCTGCACCAGCCTCGCTGAACTGGCCAAAGGCTGCGACGCGCTCCTGTGCGAGGCCGAAAGCGCACAGTCACCGACCGAAGGCGCACCGGTCCACCACACCCCCGAGGACGCCGGAGAGACCGCCGCCGCAGCCGGCGCGAAGCGACTGATCGTCACCCACGTCGGCCGCTTCCTCACCCCACAGGAAGCGGTGACACGCGCCGCCACCCGCTTCACCGGCCCCATCGACTACGCCGCCCCCAGCACCACCTTCACCATCCGACAAGACCGTTAAGACCGGAACACCTCGGGACCGGCCGGTGTCAGCGGAGCTCAGGGCACTGCTTCGGTGACACCGACGAGTTCACGGATGTTCTCGGCGAAGAGCCGGGCGCACGGCGTGCGCTTGGCCGCGGCCGGACCAGGCGGGGGCTTGGCCAAGGTTGCCCGCGCTGGCGCACACCACGGCTTGCGAGCCGTTGTCGGCGAGCAGGTTCGCGACTACCTCGGTACCGCGGGCCTTGAAGCTGCGGACGGGGTTCGCCGTTTCGAGCTTGATGCTTACCGTGCACCCGAGGTCGGGTTCCAGCGCCTCGCAGCGGTACAGCGGAGTGTCGAGAAACACCGGGTTGATCACCCGGCGAGCCGCCCGGATCCGAGCAGTGTCGAGGCGCGTCTCATGCATGACACAGCAGCGTAGCCCCGCTGGCACGGTGCCCTTTGAGTCGGGGGCGGGCCTGCCGCAGGCGCTGGTCGTGGCGTTCGTCCATGCCCGGCCGGTGTTGGGCTCGTGAGGACCTGGCCCGTGACGGTCAGGCCGGCGCCCTGCCCTGCACGGCGAGCGTGGTCGCATCAGAAGAGCTGACGGTGTGCAACGAACGGCCCTGACCAGCCAATGGGGCCCTCTTGTACGCGACCGGCATGGCAGTTGCGCCGACGTGCTCGCGCCCTGCCTGGTCGACGGAGAAGCCGGCGAACTCCAGGCCGATGGACGGCTCCTGGCGCCGGCGCGAGCCGCCCTCCGACATGCTGTTCGCGCGCCCTGGCCCGTTCCGTGCAACAGCGTTCCGCTCTCTTCGCGCCCGCTGTGTGGCCGCTCATGGCGACCTTCCACCGTCCTGGGCCGTGGTACAGCCCTTGGCGCCGCATCCGGGTGCTCTTCCCCGTGATCAGCGGTCGGACCGGCCTGGACCCGATCTTCCAGGGTGCGGCCGACTTCGACCTCGAGCTGATCGAGCGTCGGACGCTCGACGGCCACATCCAGGAGCTCAGCCACCAGGGTCGGGCGGGCCCTGAATCGCGACGACGGCTCCACCGACCACCGCAAGCTCACCACTGGAATACCTCCGCTGCGTATGCCGAACGCAGCGGTGTCCAGTTCTCGCCCCTCTGGGTTAATTGCCTGGACTGGTGGCCTTCCCTGACGGGACAATTCCGACTTCCGAACCTCCGGGAGTGTGATGGGGACCACAGATATGCGTGGGCCGACGCCGGGCAGGAGCGCGGTCGTTCTGGCACTGCGCCGCTACGGACGGGAACTGCTGCGGCTACGACGGCTGGCCCTGCCCTCGCTGCTGCTGCCCGCCCTGGGCAACATCGGCACCCGCTACGTCGCCCCCCTGCTGATCGCCAAACTGGCAGGACAGGCCGCCGGTGACGGCGGTCTCACCCTCAGCTCGGCGCTGCCGTACGTGCTGGGCTTCGGGGTGACGCTGCTGCTCGCCGAGGCGGTGTGGCGGGTCGGGCAGCACTGCCTGAACCGCGTGGACGCCCTCGGCGTGGAACACCTGTACGTGAGCGGCATGGACGAACTCTTCGCCAAGGACGCGGCATTCTTCCACGACAACTTCGCCGGCTCCCTGACCAAGCGGGTGCTGAGCTTCGGCAAACGCTTCGAGGACTTCGTCGACACGGTGACGTACCGGATCGTGGGCAGTCTCGTCCCCCTGGTGTTCGGTGCCGTGGTGCTGTGGAGCTACGAACCGATGCTCGTCGCAGGCCTTCTTGTGATGATCGCGCTGACCGTGGTGGCCGCGACTCCTCTGATCCGCCGTCGGCAGAGGCTCGTCAATGACCGTGAGGCGGCGATCGCCCTGGTCTCCGGCCATGTCGCCGACAGCCTCATGAACATGGAGACCATCCGGGCGTTCGCGGCCGAGCGGCGGGAGGCCGACGAACACCGCAGCCGTGTCGCGGATTCGCGGCGCCTGACGCTGAGGTCGTGGGACTACGGCAATCTGCGCGTCGACACCCTGATCGCCCCCATGTCCGTACTGACCAACGTGCTGGGCCTGTTGGTCGCCGTCGCCTTCGGCGGCCCGGGCCAGGGAGTCGAGGAGGTCGTCGTCGCTTTCACCTACTACTCCAACGCGACCCAGATCATGTTCGAGTTCAACCAGATCTACCGCCGTCTGGAAAGCTCGATGACCGAGGCCGCGCAGTTCACGGAGCTGTTGTTGGATCCGCCCACCGTGCTCGACCCGACGGAACCCGAACCGCTCGCACCGAGGGACACCGGCATCCGCTTCGAGGCGGTGACCTTCGCCCACGCGGGCGCGAAGCCGATTTTCCGAACACTCGACCTGGATGTGCCCGCCGGCGCACGGATCGGTCTGGTCGGCAGGTCCGGTGGCGGCAAGACCACACTCACCCGGCTCCTGCTGCGGATGTCGGACATCGACGACGGACGCATCCTGATCGGTGGCCAGGACATCAGCCGGCTGCGCCAGACCGACCTGCGCTCACTGATCGCCTACGTCCCGCAGGAACCGGCCATGTTCCACCGCAGCCTGCGGGACAACATCGCCTTCGCCCGGCCCAGCGCCACCGACGCGGAGATCCGCGCCGCGGCCGCGGCCGCGCATGTGACGGAGTTCGCCGACCAACTCCCCGACGGCTTCGGCACTCTGGTGGGGGAGCGGGGAGTGAAACTGTCGGGCGGCCAGCGTCAGCGCGTCGCCCTCGCCAGGGCCATTCTTCGCGACGCGCCGGTCCTGCTGCTCGACGAGGCGACCAGCGCGCTGGACTCGGAGAGCGAGCTTCTCGTCCAGGACGCCCTGTGGCGGTTGATGGACGGACGTACGGCCCTCGTGGTCGCCCACCGTCTGAGCACCGTCGCCGGCATGGACCGACTCGTCGTCCTCGACCGCGGAAGCGTCGTCGAGCAGGGCGCCCACGAGGAGCTGCTCGCGGCGAACGGCGCCTACGCCAAGCTGTGGCAGCATCAGTCGGGCGGCTTCCTCGGTGAGAGCACCGAATCGGCGCTGGGACGCCCGGTCCCAGGAGCTGGTTCCGGCGGACTGCCCGGACCGGCCGACCCGGCACCCGACGGCGACCGCAGGACATCGTCGCCCGCTCGTACGAGCACCGGATCCACGTGAGCGAGTCGGTCACGGACATCGTTGCCCGCAGACGGTGTCGTGACCGGCTGACGCGGTCCGGGAGAACCAGGGGCAGGAACCCAGGACGTGGAAGACCGCCCGGCTCGGCTCGGAGACCCTGACCATCGATCCGTGCCGTCTGCCGTACGTCTACCAGGGCACATGGAGCCCTGGCGGATGGGCCTGCTCACCCAGATCGACGCGCCCTGCCGACCGCCGAGGCGTCCCGGGGGAGGGGCGCCCGCCGGCGAACGCGTCGGCGGGGCGACGGCGTTGTCGGCCGCCGAGCTCGGATCCCGCCCGGAACCCGGCGCGGCGCGGGGCCGTGGCGGGGCGCTGTTGCGCTCCGGAGCGGTCGGCCGCCTCGAAGGTCAGGCCTGCCGCCCCATCGTGCTCGCCCGTGGGATGAGCCGGTACGGTGCCCGGATCTCCTTGCCGGGGACCGGTGTTGAGCTGCTGATCCGCTTCAGCAGGCGCTCCACCGCCGTCTTGGCTATCACGTCCTTGTCCGGCGAGATCGTGGTGACGGGCGGGTTTGAATAACGGGCGTCCTCGATGTCGTCGTAGCCGACGACCGCGACGTCCTGCGGGACGCGCAGTCCGCGTGCGGCCAAGGTGTGCAGGGCGCCCAGGGCGATCAGATCGCTGTAGCAGAAGACCGCGTCCGGTGGTTCCTCGAGGTCGAGCAGGTGCGCCATGGCGGTGGCGCCGTCGGAGCGGTTGAAGCGGGGGGTGGAGATGACGTACTCCTCGCGGACGGGCACGCCGGCGCGCTCATGGGCCAGGCGAAAGCCCAGGGTGCGCAGTTGGGCGGCCTCGCCGGTGCGGTACGGCTGGTCGCCGATCGCGGCGACACGACGCCGGCCGAGGCCGAGCAGGTGCTCGGTGGCCTCTCGGGAGGCGGCGACGTCGTCGATGCCGATGTGGTCGAAGCCGCCGTCACTCACCCGCTCACCGAGCACGACGAGTGGGAGGCTCGCGTCGCGTTCGGACAGGTCGGGCTGGGCCAGGCCCAACGGGCTGAAGATGACGCCGTCGAAGAGCAGCTGCTGGGAGCCACGGGTGAGGAACGTCTTCTCGTGTTCCGCGTCGCCGTCGGTCTGGTCGATCAGGACGTTGTAGCCCTGCACCCGGGCCGCACGGATAATGCCCTGCAGCAGTTCGGCGAAGTAGGGCGTGTCCAGGTACGGAACGACCACCGCGATCTGGCCGGAGCGCCCGGAGGCGAGGTTGCGGGCCAGCACGTTGGGCCGGTAGCCGAGCTCGTCGACGGCCTGCTGCACCCGCGCGCGAGTGGCCTCGGTGACCGGCGCGTAGCCGTTGACCACGTTGGACACGGTGCGGCTGGAGACGCCGGCCAACGCCGCGACGTCGCGGAGTGTGACGCCGTTTGCCATAGGTCACCTTCATCCCGGAGGGGGCGATATTGAAAGTTTCGCCCAAGCTCTTGCAGCGCGGCAATACCTCGGTTAACACTTTTGCAGCGCTGCAGAGCCTAGCAGGGGTGGCCCGAGTGGATGATCGGGTACTGCTTCCTCTCGCGATGCGGCGCAGTCCGTCGACGGCTGTCGCGTGCCCGGTCCAGGGTGCGCCGCCGCCGGAGCCGGGCGGAGGTCCGAGGTGTCGCCGCGCCACGGACCGGATCCCCGGGAGCATGTGCGGGGGAATGATCAGTAGGAGCCGCAGTGACATCAGTGACCGCTTCCGGTTCGGCTGTCGCCCGCCCCCGACAGGGCGGCCGATCCTTACTCGCCGTGGGCTAGGGCGTCCGCCCTCTTCGCGTCCGAAATCTCGAACGGTATTCGAGATCGGGGCGGGGTCCGCCTGAACTCGCGGTGCCGACCGACCCGCGTCAACCCCTTCGCCGCTTCCCCCCGACGTCACGCACGCCCACCCCGCCGTGTCCGCCGACGTCCGCCCCGCCCAGATCCCGGGCGGACAGCATCTCAAGTCCCCTCCGCCCGGCATGTCGCGACGGCCGGCCCGGGGGCGCCGTACTCACCGGCGACCGGCGCCTGAACGCCCGGACGCCTTCGCGTGCCCCACCGTCGCCCGTTCCCTCCTTCCGAGCCCCGATCCCCGCGGCACGGAGGGCGGTACATGCCTGACCACCCTTTTTCTTCCCGCCCTTCAGGCACCTCACCCAGGAGAAAGCTCATGTCGTCCACCAGACAGCCCCGTTCCCTGCGCCGGACCGCGGTCGCGGCCACCTCCGCCGCCCTCGCCGGCGTACTCCTCGCGGCCTGCGGCTCCGGCGGCGGCAGCAGCTCAGGCGGCGCGCAGAGCGGCCCCGTGCACATCAAGGTGTGGGCCTGGTACCCGCAGTTCAAGCAGGTCGTCGCGGAGTTCAACAAGACCCACAAAGACGTCCAGGTCGACTGGGTGCAGGCCGGTGTGGGCCAGGACGAGTACACCAAGCTGAAGACCGCGCTGAAGGCGGGCCAGGGCGCGCCGGACGTCGTCATGCTGGAGTTCCAGGAGCTGCCCACCATCCAGCTCAGCAAGGGCCTGCTCGACATGGGCAAGTACGGGGCGACCGCGGACAAGGACAAGTACGTCTCCTGGGCCTGGAACCAGTCCTCCGACGGCGACCACGTCTACGCCATCCCGGTCGACGGCGGACCGATGGCGATGATGTACCGGGCCGACCTCTTCCAGAAGTACAACCTGAAGGTCCCCACGACCTGGGCGGAGTACAAGGAGGAGGCGGCCAAGCTGCACAAGGCCGACCCCAAGGCGTACATGACCGACTTCGGGCCCGACGAGTCGGCCGGCGGCTGGCGCCAGGGCCTGGCCTGGCAGGCCGGTTCCCGCCCCTACACCTACTCGGCGAGCAAGCTGCCGAACATCGGGGTCAACCTGAACGACGCCGGGGCCAAGAAGGTGTACGACTACTGGGGCGACCTGGTCAAGAACAAGCTGGTCGACACCCAGTCGTACGGCACCACCGACTTCTACAACGGCCTCACCACCGGCAAGTACGCCACCTACCTCGCGGCCGGCTGGGGGCCGGGCTACCTCTCCAGCGTCGCCGCGAAGACCTCCGGCAAGTGGCGCGTCGCCCCGCTGCCGCAGTGGACGGCGGGCGACAACGCCCAGGGTGACTGGGGCGGTTCGAGCTTCTCCGTGACCTCGCAGACCAAGCACCCGAAGGAGGCCACCGAGGTCGCCCGGGAGCTCTTCGGCACCTCGCAGGCCGCCTGGAAGATCGGCATCGACCAGGCCTACCTCTTCCCGCTGTCCAACCCGATCCTCAACGGGGCGTACTTCCAGGACAAGAAGTACGACTTCTTCGGCGGCCAGCAGATCAACAAGGTGTTCGTGCCCGCCGCGAACGGCATCGGCAGCTTCGACTGGAGCCCGTTCCAGGACTTCGCCTACAACACCGACACCAGTGAGGTGGGCAAGGCCGTCCAGGGCTCGACCGACTGGTCCGCCGTGAACGACAACGTCCAGGACCAGGTGACCGCCTACGCGAGCAAGCAGGGATTCAAGGTCGGCAAGTAGCCGGCCCGAGCCCCTCAGTCACCACTGCCCCCGCCGGCGCGCCCGCGCCTGCCCGTCCGCCGCCGGCGGGGGCCCGCACCACGCGCAAGGAGATGTGATGAGCCTGCTCCGACAGCAGGGATCCACCGCGACGGCACCGCCAAGTGCCGCCCCCACCAAGGGACTTCGCAACCCCGTGGCGGGCCGGCGCACCGGCGCGCTGTCCGCCCGCACCCGGCACAAGGGCATGGGCCTGCTGCTGGTCAGCCCGTTCCTCCTGCTCTTCCTGGCCTTCCTGGTGGCCCCGCTGGGCTACGCCTTCTGGCTCAGCCTCAGGACCTCCACCCTGGTCGGCGGCGACCACTTCAGCTGGTTCGCCAACTACAAGGAGACCTTCACCGACCCGCTCTTCCTGGCCGGCGTGCGCAGGGTCGCCCTCTTCGGTGTGGTGCAGATCCCGGTGATGCTCGGCTTCGCCCTGCTCGGCGCGCTGATCATCGACGAGGTGACCAGCAGGCTCGCCAAGGTCTTCCGGATGACCCTGTTCATGCCGTACGCCGTGCCCGCGGTGATCGGCGCCCTGATGTGGGGCTTCCTGTACAGCCCGACCTTCGGCCCGGTGAACGCGATCAGCGACTCGCTCGGGCTTGGCAAGATCGACCTGCTGTCGCACAGCCTGATCCTGACCTCGCTCGGCAACATCGTGACCTGGCAGTGGACCGGCTACAACATGATCGTCCTGTACGCCGCTCTCCAGGGCCTGCCCCGAGAGGTGTACGAGGCGGCGAAGCTCGACGGCGCCGGCCAGGTGCAGACGGCCCTGCGCATCAAGATCCCGATGATCTCCTCGGCGATGGTGCTCGCGCTGATGTTCACCATCATCGGCACCCTGCAGTTCTTCACCGAGCCGCGGGTCCTGGAGAAGACCGCGTCCTCGGTGATCACGCCGGACTACACGCCGAACCTGTACGCCTACAACCTGGCGTTCCAGTACTCGGAGTTCAACTACTCCGCCGCCATCTCCTTCTCCCTCGGAGCGGTGGTCTTCATCGGCTCCTACCTGTTCCTGTTCGCCGCGCGCAAAAGGAGCGGACTGAAGTGACGACCGCCGTAGCCCCCGCCCCCGCCGTCACCGCCCCGGCCGCCCGCCGCGAGTCCGGCGCCCGGGGACGCGTCACCGTCAACGTGGTGATGGTGGCGATGATCCTCTACTTCCTGATGCCGTTCTGGTGGCTGGTCGTCGCCGCCACCAAGGACAACGACGCGCTGTTCTCCACCGCGGCGCTGTGGTTCCACTCGCCGGGCTCCTTCTTCACCAACCTCCAGCAACTGTTCACCTACAACGACGGCGAGTACCTGCGCTGGATGGGCAACACCGCCGTCTACGCGGGCGTGAGCGGGGTGGGCGCCACCGCCGTGGCGACCCTCGCGGGCTACGCCTTCGCCAAGTACCGCTTCCCCGGCCGGAACCTGCTCTTCTCCAGCCTCCTCGGCGCGATCATGGTGCCCGCCACCGCGCTGGCCATCCCCACCTATCTGCTGCTGAGCAAGGTCGAGCTGACCAACACCATGTGGGCGGTCATCCTGCCCCAGCTGCTCAACCCGTTCGGCGTCTACCTGGTGCGGGTGTACGTGCAGGAGTCCCTGCCGGACGAGCTGCTGGAGGCGGCCCGCATGGATGGGGCCGGTGAGATGCGCGTGCTGTGGTCGGTGGCGCTGCCGACCCTGAAGCCGGCGCTCGTCACCGTGCTGTTGTTCTCCATGGTCGGCACCTGGAACAACTTCTTCCTGCCGCTGGTGATGCTCAACAACGACAAGCTCTTCCCGCTCACCGTCGGCCTGCAGTCCTGGTACGAGGGCGCGATGATCCAGTCCGGCGCCAACGCGCTGTTCACCCTCGTCATCGCGGGTTCCCTGGTGGCGATCCTGCCGCTCATCGTCACCTTCCTCCTCCTCCAGCGGTACTGGCGGGGCGGTCTGACCGTCGGAAGCCTCAAGTAACCCGGCGGCCCCGCCCTTTCCCTTTCTCGCGTTCCTCCTCCCCGCGCACCTCCCGGAGCGACCTTCATGCTGCACGCCTCCCTGACCGTCGACCCCGCCTTCCGCGTCGCCGACGTGAGTCCCCGGACCTTCGGCTCCTTCGTCGAGCACATGGGCCGCTGCGTCTACACGGGCATCTACGAGCCCGGCCATCCGCAAGCCGACGAGGACGGTCTGCGCCGCGACGTCCTGGACCTGGTGCGCGAACTGGGCGTGACCACCGTCCGCTATCCCGGGGGCAACTTCGTCTCCGGCTTCCGCTGGGAGGACAGCGTCGGGCCGGTCGCCGAGCGGCCCACCCGTCTCGACCTGGCCTGGCACAGCACCGAGACCAACGCCTTCGGCCTGCACGAGTTCGCGGGCTGGGCCCGCAAGGCGGGCGTCGAGCCCATGATGGCGCTCAACCTCGGCACCCGAGGCGTCCAGGAGGCCCTCGACCTGCTGGAGTACTGCAACCACCCCGGCGGCACCACCTGGTCCGACCAGCGCATCAAGAACGGCGCCCAGGACCCCTTCGGCGTCCGCATGTGGTGCCTGGGCAACGAGATGGACGGCCCCTGGCAGACCGGCCACAAGACCGCCGCCGAGTACGGCCGCCTCGCCGCCGAGGCCGCCCGCGCCATGCGCATGATCGACCCCACCCTGGAACTCATAGCGTGCGGCAGTTCCAGCTCCTCGATGCCGACGTTCGGCGCCTGGGAGGCGACCGTCCTGGAGGAGGCGTACGACCAGGTCGACTACATCTCCTGCCACGCCTACTACGAGGAACTCGACGGCGACCTCGGCAGCTTCCTCGCCTCCGCGGTCGACATGGACGCGTTCGTCGAGTCGGTGGTCGCCACCGCCGACCACATCCGGGCCAAGCAGCGCAGGAAGAAGCGGATCAACCTGTCCTTCGACGAGTGGAACGTCTGGTACAACACCCGCTTCGAGGCGCAGGAGAAGCCCACCGAGTGGGCCGTCGCCCCGCGCGTGATCGAGGACGAGTACAACGTCGCCGACGCCGTCGTCGTCGGCGGGCTGCTGATCAGCCTGCTGCGCAACAGTGACCGGGTCACCGCCGCCTGCCTCGCCCAGCTCGTCAACGTCATCGCTCCCATCCGCAGCGAGGCGGGCGGCCCGAGCTGGCGGCAGACCACCTTCCACCCCTTCGCCCAGGCCGCCCGGCACGCCCGCGGCACCGTCCTGCGGGTCGAGCCGGACGCGCCCGTGTACGAGACGAAGCGTTTCGGTGACGTTCCGGTCGTCGACGCCGTCGCCACCCACGTCGAGGGCGCCGAAGGGGCCGACGAACTCACCGTCTTCGCAGTGAACCGGCACCAGCACGAGGACGTCGAACTCGCCCTGGAACTAGGGGCGTTCCCCGGCTACGTGCCCGTCCAGCACTCCGTGCTGAGCGACCCCGACATCCGCGCCGCCAACACCCAGGACGCACCCGACCGGGTCCGCCCGCGCCAGGCCGCCGTCACCTCCGTCACCGACGGCCGCCTCGCTGTGCACCTGCCGCCCGTCTCCTGGAACGTCATCCGCCTGCGCCGCGCCGGCTGACCCCTGCCGACAGGCACCCCCCCAGGACACCCGCCGCTCCCCTCCCCCTTTCCCCCCGGGAGCGGCGGGCCCAGCACCACCACCATCCCTCCCCTTCCGGACAGTCATTGGGAGCCGCCCATGTCCACCACCAGGGAAGGCGCCAGAAACCGCGCCCTGCCCCGCCGCCAGGCGATCACCCTCCTGCTTGCCCTGCTCGCAGCCGCCGTAGCCCTTGTCCTCCCCGCATCCGGGCCGGCGCACGCGATCTCGCGCGCCTCCCAGACGATGTACACCCCGCCGTCGAACGCCCCGTCGCCCGGCTCGCTCTACCCGCGGGCGCTGCGCCTGCAGTACAGCGGATCGTCCAACGGCACCCTGCTCGCCACGTTCGAGCAGTACAGCTCGGGCACCCCCGTCTTCCCGATCTACCGCAGCACCGACAACGGCAACAGCTGGACGCAGATCTCCAGCATCAGCGACACGCACAACGGCCTCGGCATGCGCTACCAGCCGTTCCTGTACGAACTCCCCACCCAGATCGGCAACTTCCCGGCGGGCACCATCCTGGCCGCCGGCAACTCGATCCCCGGTGACCTGTCCTCCACCGAGCTGGATCTGTACGCCAGCACCGACCACGGCAACTCCTGGTCGTACGTCAGCGCCATCGCCACCGGCGGCAAGGCCGACCCCACCAACGGCCAGACGCCCGTGTGGGAGCCGTTCCTGATGGTCTCCGGCAACAAGCTGATCGTCTACTACTCCGACCAGCGCGACCCCAACAACGGCCAGAAGATCGTCCACCAGGTCTCCACGGATGGTCTGACCTGGGGATCCGTAGTCAATGACGTGGCGACCTCGACGTACGGCGACCGTCCGGGCATGCCGGTGATCGCCAAGCTCCCCAACGGCAACTACGTGATGACGTACGAGTTCTGGGGCGCCCCCGAGGGCGGCTTCGCCGTCTACTACAAGATCTCCTCCGACCCGGAGGCGTTCGGCTCCGCCACCGGCATCGCGCTCAAGGCGACCGACGGCACCGTGCCCACCAGCTCGCCGTACATCACCTGGCTGCCCACCGGCGGCGCCAACGGCACCCTGGTGGTCAGCGCCAACAGCACCGACGACCTGTTCCTGAACACGCAGAACGGCGCCGCGAACACCTGGACGCGCATCGCCTCCACCGTCCCCGGCGGCTACAGCCGAGGCCTGCTCCCGCTGGCCGACGGCCACAGCCTGATGGTCCTCAGCGGCGGCCATCTGACCAGCACCGGCCTGAACCCCGTCACCTACGGCACCATCGACCTGGGCGGCGGCATCTCCGACGGTGCCACCTACACCGTCTCCAACGCCAACAGCCACCTGATGCTCTCCATCGCGGGCGGCTCCACCACCAACGGCGTCAACGCCACCCAGCAGAACGCCGACAACGCGACCGACCAGAAGTGGAAGTTCGTCCAGCAGACGTCCGGCTACTTCAAGATCTTCAACGTGGCCAGCGGCAAGGTCCTGGGCGTGCAGAACCAGTCCACCGCCAACGGCGCCAAGGTCCTGCAGTGGGACGACAACGGCACCCTCGACCACGAGTGGGCCGTCGCCCCGAACCCGGCGGGCGGCTTCACCGCCACCAACCGGATCAGCGGCAAGTACCTGGAGATCCCCAGCGCCTCCACCACCGTCGGCACCGCCGCCGGGCAGTGGTCCGACACCGGCTGCGCCTGCCAGCGCTGGAACCTCACCCAGACCGATCTGCCGAACCTGGCGACCGGCCAGTACCGCCTGATCAACAAGAACAGCGGCAAGTTCCTGGAGATCCCCGGCGCCTCCACCACCGTGGGCAAGCAGGCGGGCCAGTGGGTGAACACCGCCAACAACTGCCAGCTGTGGACTTTCCAGTCCCAAAGCGGTGGGGCGTGGACGGTGAAGAACGTCAACAGCGGTCTGTACCTCGACTCGAACGGGTCGACCTCGTCGGGTGCGGCCATCGTCCAGAACTCGTCCTCCGGCGCGAGCTCCCAGAAGTGGACGCTCACGGACGCGGGAGGCGGCTACTACAAGCTCGTCAACTCCGGCAGCGGCCTGGTCGCGGACATCGCCTCCGCCTCCACCGCCAACGGGGCGCTGATGGTCCAGTCCACGGACACCGGCGCCAATGACGAACTCTGGCAGATCGTCCGGGTCAACTGATCCACTCCGGGGGCCCGGTCACGGCCGGGCCCCCACCTTCTGTCTGATATATCGAACCATGACTGTCATTCCGAACATGAGAGGTGGGGTCGTCGTGCCTGAAGAACCCTGCGTGGTGGGTGTCGACTTCGGAACCCTGTCCGGCCGTGCCGTGGTCGTCCGCGTCCGCGACGGCGCCGAGCTGGCGTCGGCGGAGCACGTCTATCCGCACGCGGTGCTGGACCGTGAACTGCCCGACGGCACCCGACTGCCTCCCGACTGGGCGCTCCAGGTGCCGTCCGACTACATCGACGTGCTGCGCAACGCCGTACCGCAGGCCCTCGCCCGCGCGGGTGTCCAGGCCGGACAAGTCATCGGCATCGGCACCGACTTCACCGCCTGCACCGTCCTGCCGACGCTGGCCGACGGCACGCCGCTGTGCGAACTCCCCGAGTACACCGCCCGCCCGCACGCCTACGTCAAGCTGTGGCGCCACCACGCCGCGCAGGGCCAGGCCGACCGGATCAACGCGCTGGCCGCCGAACTCAAGGAGCCGTGGCTGGAGCGGTACGGCGGGAAGATCTCCTCGGAGTGGGAGTTCGCCAAGGCGCTCCAGGTGCTGGAGGAGGACCCGGAGGTCTACCGGCGCACCGAGCGATGGCTGGAGGCGGCCGACTGGATCGTGTGGCGGCTGTGCGGGACGTACGTCCGCAACGCCTGCACCGCCGGCTACAAGGGGCAGTACCAGCAGGGCGGCTACCCCTCCCGCGACCACCTCGCCGCCCTGCACCCGGACTTCGCCGGCTTCGTCACCGACAAGCTGGACCAGCCGATCGGCCAACTCGGCGACAGCGCCGGCCGGTTGACCGCCGAGGCCGCCGCCTGGACCGGACTGCCGGAGGGCATCACGGTCTGTGTCGGCAACGTCGACGCCCATGTGACCGCCCCCGCGGCCACGGCGGTGGAGCCGGGCCGGATGGTCGCCATCATGGGCACGTCCACCTGTCACGTCATGAGCTCGGACCAGTACGGCATCGTGCCCGGCATGTGCGGTGTCGTGGACGGCGGCATCCTGCCCGGGCTGTGGGGCTACGAGGCCGGGCAGAGCGGCGTCGGCGACATCTTCGCCTGGTTCGTACGGACGGGCCTGCCCGCCGACTACGCGGAGCGAGCCGCCGCGGCCGGCCAGACCCCGCACGAGTACCTGACCGCGCTCGCGGCCGAGCAGAAGGTCGGCGAACACGGCCTCATCGCCCTGGACTGGCACAGCGGCAACCGGTCCGTCCTGGTCGACCACGACCTCAGCGGCCTGCTGATCGGCCAGACGCTCTCCACCCGCCCCGAGGACGTCTACCGCGCCCTGCTGGAGGCCACCGCCTTCGGCACCCGCACCATCATCGACGCCTTCGAGGCCGCCGCCGTACCGGTACAGGAGCTGATCATCGCGGGCGGCCTGACCAAGAACGCCCTGCTCATGCAGATCTACGCCGACGTCACCCGCCGCCCGCTGAGCATCATCGGCTCCCCCCAGGGACCGGCCCTCGGCGCCGCGATGCACGCCGCCGTCGCCGCAGGCGCGTACCCCGACATCCGCGCCGCGGCCCACGCCATGGGCAAGGTCCACCGCCGGGTCTACCTGCCGGACCCGCAGCGAGCGGCGGCCTACGAGCGCCTCTACTCCGAGTACCGCACCCTGCACGACTACTTCGGCCGCGGCGCCAACGACGTCATGCACCGCCTGCGCCGCATCCGCGCCGAAGCCTCCGCCTGAGCCGGACCCCTGTGAATCCCTGTGAAGAAAGGCCCCCTGACATGACGACTTCGACACTGCCCCTCACCGGCCAGGAGATCTGGTTTCTCACCGGAAGCCAGGGCCTGTACGGCGAGGACACCCTGCGCCAGGTCGCCTTCCAGTCCCAGCAGATCGCCGAACGGCTCGACGCCACCGACGACATCCCGCTGCGCATCGTCTGGAAGCCGGTCCTCACCGACGCCGAGTCGATCCGCCGCCTGTGCCTCGAAGCCACCGCCTCCGACACCTGCGTCGGCGTGATCGTGTGGATGCACACCTTCTCCCCGGCGAAGATGTGGATCGCCGGCCTGAGCGCGCTCGACCGGCCGGTCCTGCACCTGCACACCCAGTACAACCTGTCGTTGCCGTGGTCGAGCATCGACATGGACTTCATGAACCTCAACCAGGCGGCCCACGGTGACCGCGAGTTCGCGCACATCGAGGCGCGGGTTGGCGTCAGCCGCAAGATCGTCGCCGGACACGCCACCGACCCCAGGGTCGTCCGGCGCGTCGCGGCCTGGTCCAGGGCTGCCGCCGGTCGCCACGCCGCACGCACGCTGCGGCTGGCCCGTTTCGGCGACAACATGCGCGACGTCGCTGTCACCGAGGGCGACAAGGTGGAGGCGCAACTGCGCTTCGGCTTCTCCGTGAACACCTACGGGGTCAACGACCTGGTGGCCGTCGTGGACGACGTCCAGGACAAGGACACGGCCCAACTCGCGGCCGAGTACGTCGAGTCGTACGACGTGGTCCCGGCCCTGCGCCCCGGCGGCATCCGCCACGACTCGCTGCTCTACGCGGCCCGTCTCGAACTCGGACTGCGCGCCTTCCTCACCGAGGGCGGCTTCACCGCCTTCACCACCAACTTCGAGGACCTCGGCGGCCTGCGCCAGCTGCCCGGTCTCGCCGTCCAGCGGCTGATGGCCGACGGCTACGGCTTCGGCGGCGAGGGCGACTGGAAGACCTCAG
The DNA here is from genome assembly GCF_055581185.1 of Streptomyces sp. NPDC031474. Lineage (NCBI taxonomy): Bacteria > Bacillati > Actinomycetota > Actinomycetes > Kitasatosporales > Streptomycetaceae > Streptomyces > Streptomyces sp. NPDC031474. The sequence continues at coordinate 35,464 of NZ_JBVIJX010000016.1, read as the reverse complement.
CCCTGCTGCGCACGATGAAGGTCATGGGCGCCGGAGAGCCCGGCGGCACCACCTTCATGGAGGACTACACCTACCACCTCGGCCCCGGCACCCCCCGCATCCTGGGCGCCCACATGCTCGAGGTCTGCCCCTCGGTGGCCGCCGACCGCCCCCGCTGCGAGATCCACCCCCTGTCCATCGGCGGCCGCGAGGACCCCGTCCGCCTGGTCTTCAACGCGGCAGCCGGCCCCGCCGTCGTCGTCGGCCTCTGCGACCTCGGCGACCGCTTCCGGCTCACGGCGAACGCCGTGGACGTCGTCGCCCCCAGCGAGCCCCTGCACCGTCTGCCGGTGGCCAGGGCTGTGTGGAAGCCGCGCCCCTCGCTCGCGGAGTCCGCCGAGAGCTGGCTGCTCGCCGGCGCGCCGCACCACACGGTGCTCAGCTCGGCCGTGGGCACCGAGACGCTGAGCGACTTCGCGGCCATGACGGACGTGGAACTGCTGACGATCGACGAGAACACGACCACCGACCGACTGGCCAAGGAGATCCGCTGGAACGCGGCCTACCACCGCCTGGCCCAGGCCCTCTGAAGCTCGCCGAGAAAGGAAACGATCATGGCAACAGATGTCCTGGCGGCCCTGCGCCAGGAGGTGCTGGAAGCGAACCTCGCCATCCCGCAGGTCGGTCTCGCGACCCTGACCTGGGGAAATGTGAGCGGAATCGACCGTGGAGCGGGGGTCTTCGTCATCAAGCCGTCGGGCGTACCGTACAAGGACCTCACGGCCGATGACCTGGTGACGGTACGGCTGTCCGACGGCGCGGTCGTGAACGGTGACCTGCGTCCGTCCACCGACACCGAGACGCATCGCTGCCTCTACCTGGCGTTTCCGTCGATCGGCGGGGTGACCCACACCCACTCCACGCACGCCGTCGCCTTCGCCCAGGCACGTCGGGACATCCCCGTCCTCGGCACGACGCACGCGGACACCTTCAACGGGCCCATCCCCGTCACCCGCGACCTCACCGCCGAGGAGTGCGCGCAGGACTACGAGTACAACACCGGCCACGTGATCGTCGACCTGCTCGCCGGCGACGACCAGCGGGCCGTCGAGGTGCCCGCCGCGCTCGTCGCCGGCCACGGCCCCTTCACCTGGGGCGCTTCGGCCCGCAAGTCCCTGGAGCACGCGATCATCTGCGAGGCCGTCGCCGACATCGCCCTCCACACCCTGTCCCTCTCTCCGACCGCCCCGCCCCCACCCCACCTCCTGAACCGCCACTACACGCGCAAGCACGGCCCCGACGCTTACTACGGCAATCCGGACCCAGCCGTCGCCACCCGCTGACCAGGAAACTTCCCGCAGACCCAGCACCCCGTCAGAAGTCTCAGACAACGAAGTCAAGCCGCCTGCGTGACCGGCGGAGCGGAGGTGAAGACCCGTCCGTCACGCAGGAGTGCCCCCAGCACGTCCACCGCGACTCCGGCCGCCGGACCGGCAGCCTGCACCGCAGCCGTACTTCGTGGTCTACGGCTGAGTTCAAGGGAGAAGCGCCGTTTGCACATCGCGGAAATGGGTGGGTAGTGACCGCGGCGGGCTCCGGCCCGGTTGCCGCCATCGGTGCTGGTGGGGGCTTGCGACCGGGGCCTGGCCAGGAAGCGGCGGGGGCCTCAGGCGGTAAAATGACGTCGTCGGGCCCGCACATCGCACACACAGCTGTGCACCTTCGCTCCGGCGTCCTTGAGAGTGCGAGCCCGCATCTCATGGACGGCACACGTCGAGCCGGGCACCGGCTCACTTGAGTCTCGTCCCGCCGGATGCGGGAGATTTTTCCTTCCCTGGCACGGAAGCGTGCGTCATGATCAACATCTCCACCCGGATAGCGGCCCTCGCTACCACCGCCCTGCTCGCCGCTACCGGCACCATGGCCGGCGCCGCCCCATCGTCGGCCTCGCCAAGAATCCCCACCTGCCACGTGGCCGACCTGCACCTGTCCGTCGGCAAGGTCACAGGCGGCGCGGGATCGCTCTTCTATCCCCTTCGGTTCACCAACACCTCAACCCACACCTGTTCGTTGCGCGGATACCCCGGCGTCAGCGTCTTGAACAGCCATCGCCACCAGATCGGCGCCCCGGCGACCCGCAACGCCCATCCGGTGTCCACCGTGTTCGTCCACCCAGCCCGGACGGTGTTCGCCACCATCCGCACCAACAATCCGAGCGTGGTGCCCACCTGCCGGCCGACATCGACATACATCCGGGTCTACCCGCCGGCCAGCTTCCAGTCCGTGCTGATCCGCTACCACCTGAAGGTATGCGGAGCCTTCGAGATCAACCCGGTGCAACGCACGGCGTAGGCGCCGGACGTCCGTGGCATCCCTACCCCGGCCGGCCCGCAACGCGCCGACCACCTGGCCCGGGTGACGCCGCGCCGCGCCTGGCAGAAGCTGTCCGCCGGACGCGGCGCGAAGAGCCGCCGCTGGTACGACTCGAACTGGGCCAGGGCCGGTTTCGGCGTCTGCCCCGGTCCCGATCGCCATGCCGGTCTCGCCTCCCACACCCGCCCCGATCGCCGAGCCGGCTGCGACCTCCGCCCGCCCTCCGATCGCACCCTCGCGCCCGTGGGCAGCTCCGTCTCGTCCTCCCTCGCCCCGCTCCGGAACCGGCGGCGGCCCCCCATGCGGCAGGTTCTCGCCTCGTTCGTGACAAGGCGGGGCACCGTGCGGGTTGCCGCGGCTACGCTCGCCCCGTGATGGAGCGGTGGAAGGGCTACGTAACCCGTCATCCGGTCTGGGGCGCCGTGGAGTTGACGCTCGCCTGGCATGCCGTACTGGTGCTCTTCGCCAAGGTGATCCTGCCTCCGCTGGCACCGTCATGGTTCCCGGGCCTGGGCGCGGCCGTGGTCAACGCGATCTGCTTCGCCGGTGTCTGGTGCGTGCTGTGGCGGTGGGGGTGGCTGCGCGCATCCGGCACCACCACCCTCGGCCGCCCGCGCCGCTGGTGGCTGGCGGTGCCGCTGCTGCTGATCGCAGGCTCGTACGCGCTGGCCGGGCTCGACGGCAGCACGACGGTGGTCGTCAGCTCGCTGGTGTCCCTGCTGTGGGTCGGCCTCAACGAGGAGGTCTACAGCCGCGGCCTCGTCCAGCAGACCCTCACCTCACTCGGCCCGCTGCGTGCGGCCGCCGGCGTCGCCGTCCTCTTCGGTATCGGGCACCTGCAGAACTACCTGTTCTTCGGAGCCGCGTTGGACGACACGCTGTGGCAGATGCTGTCCGCCGCGCTGTTCGGCTTCACCTGCGCCGGCCTGCGTTTCGCGATCGGCTCCGTCTGGCCGATGGTGGTCGTCCACGCCCTCGACGACTTCTTCCAGATCCGTTCTCCGGGCGCGGCCCCGGACTGGTGGCAGGTGGGCGTGTACGTCTTTCACGCCGCCTACGGCTGGTGGCTGTTGCGCCACTACAGCAGCCGAGACCCTCTCCCGCCGCACGGTGCCACTGCGGAGGACGACGAGCGCCCCGAGGAAGCCGGGGCACTCGACTGACTCAACTGCCATTAGGCCGCCTGCAGTTGCAGCAGGCCGGCCGGCAGGTCGTTCAGCGCGATGCCCAGCAGGACGGTGGCGACACCTGTCAGTGCCAGGGAGGCGATGAGCCAGGCGCTGCCCACCACACCCATCACCTCGGCCGTGCCGACACTGAAGACCGAAAGAGCGCGGGGTCGGTCGTCGCCCAGCGGAGAGACGCCGGTGCCCGGCGCGGCCCGTCCTCACATCCCGGCCATACCACCGCCGGTGAGACCCGGAGCCAGCGCCGGGACCCAGAAGACGGCGACGGCCAGGCCGATCGAGGCGATCCCCACGGCACGGGCCACCAGGCGACCAAGCGGAGCGAGTTTCTCGGCGGTGATCACGGCGGCCAGGACCACCATGGCCCACAGGTTCATCACACCGAACGCCGCCAACAGCACCATGAGCGACCAGCAGCAGCCGAGGCAGAAGGCCCCGTGGTGGGCTCCGGCACGCAGATCGCGCGAGACCCCCGGGTACGAGGCGTAGCGCAGCATCAGGCCGATCGGCGAACGGCACCTCGCCAGACAACGGTCTTTGAGAGGCGTGAGCTGGTAGACGCCGCTGACCACGAACACGGCCGCGGCCACTGCTGTCCCCGCCGTGGGAGGGAGGCGTGCCGCCCGGCCGAGGCCGACGGCCAGCGCATACGCCGGCAGCCCGGCCGCGGCCCAGACGAACAGGTAGGCGACCGTGAACACGACCATGCGCGATGCCCGGTGCACGGTGATGGTGCGTGCGTACAAGGCGGCGACGGGCGCCGTGGCGGGCAGCATCATCGCAGTCATCATCAGCGTCCACACGGCCAGGAAAGCGCCCAGGCCCAGGCCCATCGTGCCGGGCGTCGCCGACATGCCGCCCCAGCGCGTCACCATCCAGATCCAGGCGGCGGCCGCCACGACCAGCAGCAGCCCGGCGGGGGCCGACCGGACACGGACGGTAACCGGCCCACCGGTCATCCGGACCATGTGAAGGGCGCCGAGTGTCCGTTGCCGCCCGTGAAGTCCCAGGACCGGCCGTACACGCCGTCGCCCGTCGCCCGGGTGGACCGGGCGATCGTCAGTGTGCTGTTCACCGGGTGGAACATGCCCGTCAGGCCCATCACCGGACCGTCCTCGCCGAACTGCGGGGCGACCTGGTCCTCGATCTCGATGTCGATGGCATCGCCCACCCGCGCGGCGTGGCGGCGACCGTCGTCGCGGTAGTCGATGGGGACGCGCTCCACGCCGAGGACCTCGCCGATGAGCGGAGCGAGCCCCGCCATCGGCCCGCCCGCCTGGCCCGAGAAGACCTTGCCCAGCGCCTCCGCCTGGCCGTCGTCGGCCGAAGCGTCGACGTACAGCGCCACCTGCCAGCCTCCCTCGGCCATCACCCGCGGCCCGTCGATGAAGACGGCCACGCTGCGGTCGGAGACGTCGACGTCGTCCACGCTCCCGCTGTCCACGTGGAACGCGAAGGTCACCTGGCAGCGCTCGTGGTCGGCCGGTGCGGTGAGGCCCGAGGTGGTGCAGGGGCACACCACGTCACAGTTACAGCTCTCCAGGTACGTGCCGTTCAGATTCCAGGGCATGACTCTTCCTGCCTGTTCTGCGGCCCCCGGGGTCAAGGGATGCGTCGAGAGGGTCCGCTCCGTCCCGGTGCCGCTCTCAATCCAGGCTATTCCTCACGACCCCCATCGCGCAGATCCGCTGTCAGTGCACCCCACCGGCCTGGTGCCGAGTCCGTGGGGACACCCGCGACCTCCCGCGGCCCGTACGCCGCGGCGCGTACGGCCTTGGCGTTGGTGTGGCTGTGTTCCGTTGGGTAGCCGAACGGGGTAGGCCACGCCGTCGGCCGCAGAGGTTACTCGACGTCACCGCGTTCTTGCTGTCCCGCCGCTGCCGAGTAGCTTCTTGACCCTCACACCGTGTCAGGCGGTCAGCTTGGAGACATCATGTTCACCATCGGAGACTTCGCCCGGCACGGCCGCGTCTCAATCCGGATGCTGCGTCACTACGACGCGACCGGACTGCTGCACCCGGCCCACGTCGATCCCGCCAGCGGCTACCGCTACTACACCGCAGCCCAGCTGGCCCGCCTCAACCGGATCATCGCGCTCAAGGACCTGGGCTTCACCCTCCAGCAGGTCCAGGACATCGTGGACGAGAAGGTCAGCGCCGAGGAGCTGCGCGGCATGCTGCGGCTGCGGCGGGCCGAACTGGAGACCGCAATGGCTGCCGCGGGAGCCCGGCTGGTCCAGGTCGAGGCCAGGCTCCGAGCAATCGAGAGTGAGGGGCACATGCCCACGAACGACGTCGTTGTCAAGAGCGTCCCTGCCGTCCGGGTGGCGGAGCTCACCGCGACCGCCGCGAGTTTCGAGCCCGAGGACATCGGCCCGGTCATCGGGCCGCTCTACGACGAGCTGTGCCAGCGCCTGGAGCAGGCAGGCATCACCCCCACGGGTCCCGGTGTCGCCTACTACGAGGACGCCCCGGAGGGCGGTGGCAGGATCAGCGTCCACGCCGCCATCCAGGTCTCCGCCCCACTCCAGGACGGCGCCTTCCGGATCCTCGACCTGCCGTCCCTCGACCAGGCGGCGACCATCGTGCACCGCGGCTCGATGGACGCCGTCCTCCCCACCGCCCAGACCCTGGCCCGATGGATCGACGCCAACGGCTACCAGTCGACCGGATACCCCCGCGAGATCAACTTGGAGTGCCCCGAGAACCACGACGACTGGGTGACGGAACTACAGGCACCGGTGACCCCGGCCTGATCAACCGCACCCAAACCTGCCCGACCTCGTCTTGAAAGTTTCGGCGCCCGCCTCGACCGCCTCGGCGTCCCGACGTGGATCCGCCATGTGCTGGTCCCGGCCTGACCGACGACCCGCGGGCGCCCTGGCCCGTTTCGCCGCGGGGATCGACGCCGTCCAGCGGGTCGATGTACTTCCCTTCCACAAGCTCGGCGCTCCCCAGTACGACGCCCTCGGCATCCCCTTTCCGCTGCGCGACACCCCGGTTCCCGACCCGGCCCCGACCGAGAGCGTCCGCGCATGCCTCAGGGAACGAGGCGTGTCCGCCTACTGACGTCCGGCCCAGGCGCGATAGGCGGCCACGGCCGTCGGGAGCGTCGGGAAGATGAAGTCCCTGCCGACCGCGTCCGCCAGGCCGTACGCCTCGAGGTCGTCCAGCAGGTCTTGCTTCACGCGGGCGAGGGCGAACACGAGGCCTCGTTGGGTCAGTGTGCGGCGCAGTTCGTCGACCGCGTCGAGGGCGGTGATGTCGACCTCGACATTGGCCTCGGTGTTGAGGACGAACCACCGGACGGGGTCGCTCTGTTGGTCCACGGCGGCCAGGGCGCGACGCCGGAAGTCCTCCGCGTTGGCGAAGAACAGGGGAGAGTCGTAGCGGTACACGAGCAGGCCGGGAATCGTCCGGGCCTGTGGGTAGTCGTCGACGTCGTGCATGCCGGCCACCCCGGGGACCAGGCCTTCGACAGCGTCGTGCGGACGGGCCACCCGGGCCAGCAGTTCGGCCACCGACAGGCCGACGGCGACGATCACGCCGTACAGGATGTCCAGGGCGAGGACCCCGGAGAGGCAGCCCAGCGCGAGAAGCAGTTCCCGTCGGCGGAAGGCCGCGAGACGGCGGAAGCCTGCGAGGTCGATCATGCGGACCGCCGCGTAGACGACGAGCGCGCCGAGCACCGCGGACGGTGTGCGCGCCAGCAGCGGACTGAGGAAGAGCAGCACGGCGAGCACCACCGCCCCGGCCACCAGCGAGTACGCCTGGCTGCGCGCGCCGCCTGTGGAGGCGAGCGCGGTACGGCTGGCGCTGCTGCTCACCGGGAAGCCGTGCAGTGCCCCCGCGCCCAGGTTCGCCGCGCCCAGGGCGAGGAACTCCTGGTTGGCATCGAGCCCTGGACCTTCGTCGTCGCGGTCGGCGAACGCCCGCGCGGTGAGGATGAAGTCGGTGTAGGCGACCAGCAGCACACCGAGCGCCGGCAGCACCAGACGCGGCAGCTCGCCCAGGTCCGGGACGGCGGGACTCGGCAGACCGGACGGGACATCGCCGATCACCTTCAGCCCGTACCGCCCGTCGAGGTCGAACACCACGACAGCGGCGGTGCCGAGTACGAAGGCGACGAGAGGGCCGGGCACGGTACGGGCGTAGCGGGCCGTCACGAAGAGGAAGACGAGTACGACGGCGGAGAAGACGACGGTCGCCGGGTCCGCCTCGGGCAGGTGGACGAGGAAGGACCACAGTTGGGGGAAGAACTCGGCGCCGCTCGTCCGTACGCCGGTGAGTCTGGGCAGCTGATCCACCATCATGATGAGCGCCACGCCGGCGAGATACCCGATCAGGACGGGGCGGGACAGCAGGTCGGCGAGGAAGCCCAGCCGCACCGCCCGGGCGACCAGGCAGAGCAGCCCGACCGTGACCGCGAGGGCCGCCGCCAGCGAGGCGTAGCGCCCGGGGTCGCCGGCGGCGAGCGGTGCGACCACGGCGGCCGTCATGAGGGCGGTAGTGGACTCGGGGCCGACCGACAGCAGCCGCGACGAACCGAACAGGGCGTACATCCCGAGCGCCGGCAGGATCGCCCACAGCCCGGCGACCGGAGGCAGCCCGGCCACCCCCGCGTACGCCATGACCTGCGGCACGAGATACGCGGCCACGGTCACACCGGCGAGCAGGTCACCCGTCAGCCACGCGCGCCGGTAGCCAAGGAGCGTGACGAGCCCGGGCACCAGCCGGCGCCATTGCGGGACGTGTGGGGCCGGGCCCTGGGTCATGTGTCGCCTTCCGCCGTCTCCCCTCATGATCCACCGGCACGTGCGCTGCGACGAGACCCACGTTCCCGGCGTGACCTTCGGCATCCGTCGCCGACCGGGCGGAGCGCGCCGCGCAGCTGGGCGGCCGACTGGAACCGGTCCGGCCCGAGGGCGGCGGTACCCCGCTGGTGTGGCGGGTGCCGGCTCGGAAACCGTAGGGCCCGGCCAGACGTCAGCGGCTCGCGGAGTCCAGCGCCGACTGGAGCGACTGGCGGTAGCCGTCGCTCGTGTACGTGGCTCCGGAGACGGTGTCGATGTCGGCGCTCTGGGCCGTGAGCGCCTCACTGGTCAGCTGCGGGATGGCGTAGGCGTTGATCTGCTGATCTCTCGGGTTCTCCTGGGGGTAGGCGACCGCGGTGACGTCGGTGAGCTTGCCGTCCTTCAGCGTGACCCGGACCTGGACGGGCCCCCAGCGGGTCTGGACGGAATCCCCGGTGAGGGTCTGCGTCCCCGTGGCGGCGGATCCGCCGGACCCGCTCGCCCCGGCCGTCCCACCCGACGCGCTGGAACTGCTGGACGGCGCCGGGGAGGACACCGCCCCCGCTACGGCCGGAGCTGTGTGCGGCTTCAGCGACAGCAGCAGCACCATCCCGGAGACGGTCGCGGCGCTCGCCAGCACGATGCGACGCAGCGGACGGTTCTTCTTCAACGTGTGCAAGACAGCCTCACAGCTCGAAGGACTCGTGGTGGATGCGGCGGTCAGGGACTCCGGCGGCGCGCAGTGCCTCGTACAGGTCCTGCGCGAACCCGTGGGGGCCGCACAGATACACGTCGTGGGCGTCCAGGTCGGGCATCGCCGCCCGCAGGGACCGGGCCGTCAGGTCGGGGCGCCGGCCGTGCGGACCGTTGAGCGCGTAGAGCACCTTCGCACCACGCCACCGCGCGACGGTCTCCAGCTCGCCGCCCAGGGCGAGATCCTCGGCCGAGCGGGCGCGGTAGAGGAGGGTGACATCGCCGGGCAGCGTCTCGAACAGGGCCCGCAGCGGGGTGATGCCGACGCCGCCCGCGATCAGCAGTGACTTGTGCGTGCTCCGCCGGTCCGCTGTCAGGGCCCCGTACGGTCCCTCCGCCCACACGCGGGTGCCGGGCCGCAGCAGGCCGACGGCGGCGCTGTGGTCGCCGAGCGCCTTGACGGTGATGCGCAGCAGGTCGGAGCGCGGCGGCGCGGACAGGGAGTACGGCGTGGAGGTCCAGCGCATGCCCTCGGTGAGGAACCGCCAGCGCAGGAACTGCCCCGGCCGCGCGCCCATCTCGTCCAGCCGTCGGCCGCGGACGACGACGGAGTACACGCCCGGCGCCTCCCGGTGCACGGAGTCCACCCGTAGCCGGTGACGCAGATTCAGCCGGACCGGGGCGAGGATCCGGAACCACCCGACCAGGGCCGCGACGCCCAGGTACAGGGCGTACCAGGCGGCCTGAGCCGGACGGCTGCCCACGAAGTCGGACCCCAGGGCGAGCTGGTGGCCGAAGGTGAGGAACACCGCCGCGTACGTGAGCAGGTGCACGTAGTACCAGAACTCGTGACTGACCCGGCGGCGCACCGCGCGGGCCGAGACGATCCCGACCGCGAACAGGATGACGGTCCCGGCGGTGCCCTTGAGCATCTCCGGGTAGTCCAGGACCACGGTGAGCGTCTCGTGCACGATCGAGGAGCCGTCCTGGGCGGCGTACCCGAGGAGTATCAGCACGACGTGCGCCACCAGCAGACAGACCGTGTAGCGGCCCGCCATCGCGTGCCAGCGCGTCACCCGGTCCGTCCCGATCCTTCGCTCGAGGAGAGGGACGCGGGCCATCAGAGCGACGAGGACGGCGCAGGCGTACCCGCCCAGCAGCCCGGCGAGCCGCCCGGCCCCCGTCAGCCAGCCCGCGGCGCCGACGACCGACCCCGTGTCGAACCACCACAGGGCGACCACGGCAGCGGCCCCGCCCCACAGAACGGCGAGCACGGGGCCCACGGGGGAGCGCCTCGGCGCGGGAGGCGCGGGGACGACCCTTCGTTGCGCGTACACCGTCGTCATCCACATGTCCCTTCGGCTGTCCGTACGACCCCGTCGCCTCGGTCGTCCCGGACGCAACTGTGCCGACGCAACCTCTGAGTCCGCTCTCAGCGCCGGGAGGGAGGCGCGTCCCGCCGCAGGTGGGAGGGCCGCCGAGACGATCGGAGCCGACCGGCGGCACGCGGACTCATAGCGAACTCAGAGGCAGGGGAGCAGCCCGGGAGACGGGCGAGGCCGCATCCTGGTACCTGAGATGAACACTTCCCGCCACCGCGGCTCCGGCCGCCCCGAGCTGACCCGGACCGACGGCGCCCCGCTCCGGGTCCTCGTCGTCGACGACGACCCCGACCTCGCGGAGGTCCTCTCCGGCGCCCTGCGCTATGAGGGATGGGAGGTGCGCACGGCGGGCGACGGCGTCTCGGCCGTCGCCGAGGCACGCGAGCTGCTGCCCGACGCCGTCGTCCTCGACGTCATGCTCCCGGACACCGACGGCTTCGCCGTGCTGCGATCACTGCACGCCGTGCGCCCCGATGTGTGCGTGCTGTTCCTGACCGCGCGGGACGGCGTCGAGGACCGCATCGCGGGCATCACGGCGGGCGGCGACGACTACGTGACGAAACCGTTCAGCCTGGAGGAGGTCGTCGCCCGCCTGCGCGGCCTGCTGCGCCGGGCCGGCATGGCCCGGCAGACGGAGGACGGGCCACGCCTGACCGTCGGCGATCTCGTCATGGACGAGGAGGCCCGCGAGGTCACCCGCGGCGGCGAGCTCGTCGAGCTGTCCCCGACGGAGTTCGAACTGCTGCGTCTGCTCATGCGCAACCCGCGACGCGTGCTCAGCAAGGCGCAGATCCTCGACCGCGTATGGTCCTACGACTTCGGCGGGCAGGCCCATGTCGTCGAGCTCTACATCTCCTACCTGCGCAAAAAGGTGGACGCGGGCCGCCCGCCCATGATCCACACGGTGCGGGGCGTCGGATACGTGCTCAAGCCGGTGACCCGGTGAGGACGCTCCCGGGCGGGACGAGACGGTGGCTGCCGCATCTGCCCCGGCCGCGCACGATGCGGGCCCGGCTCACCGCCGGCCTCGTCGTGCTGCTCGCGGTCAGCTGTGCGGCCGTCGGGGTGGCGGCGGTGGTGGAGCTGAACGGCTTTCTCACCGGCCGCCTCGACCAGCAGCTGCGCGAGACGGGCGCGCGGTTCCCGGCCAGCCTGGAGCACGGCGGGGGGCAGCTCTCGGACCTCCCCCCGTCTCAAACGGACTCGACGGGGGGGACCCTCATCGGTGACGTGGACGGCGACGGTGACGGTGACACCCGCCGTCAGTCCGCGGGAACCTTCGGTGCCCGGCTGGTCGGCGCCACCGTCACGAACGCCGCGGTGGTGGCGTCCGGCAGCGGTACGGGCACGGCGACTGTCGCCCTCGGCGCGCGGGACAGGAGAAGGCTCGCCGAGCTGCCGGCCGACGGCGAGGGGCACACGACCGAGCTGGCGTCGCTGGGCGACTACCGCATGATGGCGACCGAGGGCAGGGACGGCGACGTCCTGGTCACCGGGCTGCCCATGGAGTCCGTGGAGGCCACCGTCCACCGGCTGGAGCTGGTCGCCGCGATTGTCTTCGGCGCGGCGCTCGCCGTCGCCGGAGTCGCGGGCGCCCTGTGGGTGCGCTGGTCGCTGCGACCGCTCAGCAGGGTGGCCTCGACCGCCACCCGGGTCAGTGAACTGCCGCTCTCCAGCGGCGAGGTGGCACTTCCGCCACGAGCGCCCGAGAGCGACCCGCGCAGCGAGGTGGGACGCGTCGCCGGTGCCTTCAACGCGATGCTCGGCCATGTCGAGGACGCGCTGACCAAACGGCACGCGAGCGAGGAACGGCTGCGCAGTTTCGCCGCCGACGCCAGTCACGAACTGCGCACGCCCGTGGCATCGGTGCGCGGTCACGCGGAACTGGCGCTGCTGCATCCGGGCCCGGTGCCGCAGAAGGTGGTGCGGGCCCTGGAGCGCATCGAGGCAGAAGCGGCCCGCATGGGCGAGATGGTCGACGACCTGCTGCTTCTCGCCCGCCTCGACGCCGGCCGCCCGCTGGAGCGCCTTCCCGTCGACCTGACGCGCCTGGTCCTGGACGCCGTGACGGACGCGCAGGCCGCGGGGCCCGGACACCGCTGGACGCTGGAGCTGTCCGAGGAACCGGTGACCCTGCCCGGCGACGCCCACCGGCTCCATCAGATGCTGGCCAATCTGCTGGCCAACGCGCGCCTGCACACCCCCGTCGGCACGACGATCACCATGTCGCTGGGGACCGGTGGCGGGACGGCGGAGCTGAAAGTACACGACGACGGCCCCGGCGTCGCCGTGGACGTTCAGCCCAGGGTTTTCGAGCGCTTCACCCATGGGAAGCGTCGCCGCACAGAGGGCGCGGGCGGTGGCACCGGTGCCGGTCTCGGCCTGTCGATCGTGGCGGCGGTGGCAGAGGCCCACGGTGGCAGCGTCACTCTGGAAAGCGGCCCGGGGTCGACGACCTTCACCGTACGGCTGCCCACCGGCAGCGACTGATCAGCAGCCGTAGGATCACCCGCTGTGGCGTCCTGGCATGTTTCCTGCCGGGGCGCTGACCCGGTAACGCTTCTCCCGGCTCCGTTCGAGGAGCGGGCCCTTCAGGACCGCCGCACCGACGGGCCCTTGCGACGGCCGGTGAGGCATCCCTGCGCAGGCCGGGCTCGGTCCGTCAGGCCGACGCCGCCGTCTGGCCCGGGGCCTCGGTGTGCAGCCGTTGGTCGCCGCCGCGGCACCGAGCACGGCTCCGGCCTGGGCACCCAACGCTGGGTCGTGGAGTGCGCGTTTGCCCGTCTGTACTGGTTCCGCCGTCTGCGGATTCGTCGGGAGATACGCGACGACGTCCACGAAGCCTTCTTCAACCTGGGGTACGCACTGATCTGCTGTAGAAGACTCCGCACTGCGATGGGCTTTTGAGGTGGAGCTGCGGGGGTTCAGGGCCCAGTGGCCCCCTCTGCCAGATCCTTGATCGCGTTGAGGCGGTGTTCCCACTGGGTGGCGAGGGTGTCCATCCATCGTGTCGTCCGCCTCAGTGGTTGCAGGTCGGCCTCGTAGCGGACCTCGCGTCCGACCCTGTGGGCGCGTACCAGTCCGGCGTGGTCGAGGACTGCCAGGTGTTTGGCCACCGCCTGGCGGGTGATGGGGAGGCTTGCCGCCAGGGATGTCGAGGTCGCGCCGCCTTCGCGGGCGAGGGTGGCCAGGACCTCTCGGCGGATCGGGTCGGCCAGGGCCACCAGGACGTCCTCGGGGGTCTGTTCGCCCTCGGTGGTGCGGGTCATGGTGTGCTCTGTTCGCAGTCCGCGCGCAGTTGGTCGAGCTTGCCGGGCCAGTTCTGGCTGTTGGCGCGGTGCCGGTCGGTGGCCTCACCGGTGGGCAGACCGAGGTGCGCGAAGCCGCTCTCGACCATGGTGAGCCGGGTGCCTCCCGTGGAGTCGTCTTCGGTCAGGGTGAACTCGACCAGAGTGGCGTTCGACTCGTCCGGTTCCTCGCCTGCGGCGCCTTGAGACCACCGCCAGGACAGGACGCGCGGCGGCTCGACTGTCTGGATCCGGGCGGGAATGACGCCGTGGATGCCGTGGTCGAAGGCCAGGAGACCGCCCGGGCGCAGGTCGATCTTGACCGGCTCTCCATTGCCGAACCAGCGGCCGAGGAAAGCGGGCTCGGTCAGCACGGACCAGACCCGTTCCCTGGAGGCATTGATCAGGATGGCGCGTTCGATCGTGTTGGGGATCATTGCAACCTCATCTCATCCGGATGTGCTACCCAAAGGTTGCACATCCGGAAACCCATGCGCAACCGATAGGTTGCGCACGGGTGGGTGGCAGCTTAGGTCTCGCCAAGCTTTCGCCTGGCGTCGGGTGTTTTCCAGCCCGCGCTGGAGCAGTTCCTCGGCACCTCGGCGTGACCTGACCGGTTCCGACTGCGTCTATGTCTGGGCCGACGGTATCCACCTGTGCATGCGTGAAATTCTGGAAGGCCCCGGCGGGGGTGTTTCACGACGCCCGCCATCAGAGGTGCCGGCTTCACGAAACGGCCAATGTGCCCGACGCCCTGCCGAAGTCGGCCCAGCCTGGCGCGTCGACTTCCGCGTCGGTACGGCTGAGGACCAAGGTCGCCTGGGGCGCCGGCAGTGCGACCGCCGCGTCTGCCGTGGTCCTCAAGCTCGTCGAGTCCGCCCAGGGCCGCTGGCGGGCCGTGAACGCGCCCCGCCTCGTTGCCCTCGTGCGGGCCGGAGCTCGCTGTGAACGCGGTCGGCTCGTCGAACGCCTGGAGGCTCACGCAGCCTGAACTACCGCAGCTGATCGACTGCTCTGGATCTGGGCCTGGCCAGGGCGATGGGTTTGCCTGCTGCCTAAAGTCTTCCGCTTTGACACTCCCGTCCCCCGCAGGGGCGAGGAGCGGAGCATCCCCACGCCATGGAGGAGAGAGAGGCCAGAATGAGCAATCCGATTCGGCTGTACATGTCGATGTCGCTCGACGGCTACGTCGCCGGTCCGGACGATCGACCGGGCCAGGAGCTCGGACGGGCCGGTGGACGTCTTTTCAACTGGCTCGACGACCGGGAGTCCGACGGTCCCAGCGGACAGGTTTATCGCGAGGCGCTGGCGACCGGCGCCGTGATCTCCGGCCGTCGGACCTTCGAACTCGCCGGGCGTTGGCAGGGCGACCATCACGACGGTGTGCCGATCTTCGTCCTCACCCACCACGTGGATGACGGGGACGTGCCACCCGGCCACGCGCGATTCGTCACCGACGTCGAGGACTGCGCACGTCAGGCCCGCGCCGCCGCCGGGGACCGGCCGGTCATGGTCCATGGGGCGGGCGCGGCCCAAGCGCTCCTGCGAGCCGGGCACATCGACGAGATGGAGATCCACCTGGTTCAGGTCCTCCTCGGGGACGGTCGACGACTGTTCGACCACCTGGGCAGTGATCACATCGAACTCGACCTCGTCCGACGGCTCGACGATCGAGACGTCACGCACCTGCGCTACCGGGTGCGTCGACCCGAGGAGGCCGCGTGAAGACACTCTTCGTCTCCTACCGCGTCACCGACCTGGACCGCTCTCTCGGTTTCTACACCGCCCTGGGCTACGTCGAGCTGGGCAAGGTCGAGCTGGGCAGGGCCGAGGGCGGCGACGCGGGTCACCTCGTGATCCTCAAGTTCCCCGGCGAACCGGCGGCCTCGCTCGAACTGGTCCACCGCCCCGTCGGCGGACGCGTCGACGTGGGCACCGGTTTCGACCACCTCGCGATCCAGGTGGACACACTGGCCGCCACCCTGAAGCGGCTGACCGACGCCGGCCTGGCCCCGGGGCCTGTCCAGTACCCGGGCGGTCCGCGCGGCCCGAAGACGTCGTGGCTCACCGACCCGGATGGCTACCGGATCGAGTTGGTGGAATGGCCGCCTGGACACCCCGACGGCATCACCGCCGCGGACTTCTCCTGAGCGGTCCGGCGAGCGGAGCCAACAAGCTTCACTTCGGCACGGGGGCGGCGCGGCCCGAGGCGCCTGGTCGGGCGGGCTGGAGGGTCACGTCGTCGACGACGTGACCGGCGTCGTGGTCGCGGGCCGGGGCGGCGATGGACCGGGCTTCCAGGTACGAGGCGCGCACGGGGTCGGTCTCGAAGATCTTGTCGCGCGGGATGGGATGTCGGGTGCACTGAGCGCGTTCGGCTGCGACTGCAGCTCCTGAGTGAGGTGCGAGGGGGGCCTGGACGTGGCCCTCGTCGCGTCCTGGGGCACGCCGCTCGCGCCGCCCCCACACGTACGGGCCCACTCGCTCCTGTTGAACCCGATGGTCGTGGTTCTCCCCGACGACCATCCACTGGCCACCGGGCAGCCCGCGGACACCGAACTTCACCTGGAACAACTGCGCCACGATGCGTGGGTTTCCATCCTGGCCGGCCATGCCGCCCGCGAACAGTTCCACGACGCTGCCCGCGAGGCCGGCTTCACTCCCACCGTGCGGTTCGAGACCGGGTCCTACGACGTCGCCCAGGCCCTCGTCGGCACAGGCATCTCAGTGGCCCTGGTCTCGCGCCTGGCTCTGACCCATGCGCCTGGCACCACCCATCGCGAACTGGCCCACCCCAGGCCCTACCGCCAGATCTACGCCGTGACCAAAACCGACGCCGGCCTCACACCACTCGCAGACATGCTGAATCGGCACCGCCTGGTCCGGAGCGGCTTCGAGGACCTGTATGTCGAGCGAGGAGCCGGACGACTGTCCGTGCGTCGGAAGAAACTTCCCGGGCGGCGGCCACGTCGATGCAGCTCGGTCGCCCGGCCATCGGCTCCGGTCACCGCAGTCACAGCTACACGTACGTCGACGTCGACAACCGCGGCGGAGCCAGGGAAGCCGTCCGGCACCTCATGCCACTGGGGCGCCGACGCATCGGGACCGTCACTGGCCCCGCTCAACCAAGCCTTTGCGATCGGCGGCGCCGACGCCATGGCTCCGGTGCCCTGCGCGTACTGCGCCAGCGCGGGCGTCGCGTGCCCGAGGACGTGGCGGTGGTCGGCTTCGACGACCTCGCGACCATCGCCGAGGTGACGGAGCCACCGCTGACCACCGTGCACCAGGACATCGAGGACATCGAGGACATGTGGCGTCTGGCGGCACGCTGCTTTTGAAACGCCGCGTGGCCGGGCGGCCGATCAGCCGGCGAAACCACCGTTGCTCTGCAACAGCTGCCCGTTGATCCACTGGCCCTGAGGTGAGCACAGGAACTCCACGAGGTGAGCGGTGTCCTGTGGGCTGCCCAGACGCCCCAGCGGCGTCTGACGCAGTACATGCTCCCGGATGTCGTCGGACATCCAACCCGTGTCCACCGGTCCCGGGTTGATCACGTTGGCGGTGATCCCGAGGTGGGAGAGTTCGTGGGCGGCTGCCAGGGTGATGCGGTCCAGCGCGCCCTTGCTCGCCCCGTAGGGCAGGTTGCCGACGGTGTGGTCGCTGGTGAGGCTGATGACGCGTCCGGTTCCCGCAGTCCCCTGGAAGCGACGGCCGTACTCGCGGATCAGCAGCCAGGTGGCACGCGCATTGACCGCGAAGTGGCGGTCGAAGCTCTCAAGCGTGGTGTCGAGCAGTCCGGAGTCGACCGACTCGCAGTGGCACATCACCAAGGCGGTGATGCCGCCGAGGCGACGCTCAGCCTCATCGAAGACACGCTCCGCCGCCTCCGGGTCGGCGAGGTCCGCCTCCACTGCCACCGTGTCGGCGCCCCGTTCGGCCAACGCCTCGGCGATGGCGTCCGCGGCGCCGGCCTCGGCGCCCCAGGCCATGCGAGCGTCGTACGGCGTCCAGTACGTGAAGGCGATGTTCCAGCCCGCCTCGGCCAGCCGGCGAGCGATGCCCGCGCCGATGCCGACGGACCGCCCGACGCCGGTCACCAACGCGACCGGCCTGACGGCATCACATGGCGGTTTCTCTCCAGTAGTCGTCACAAGACGCAATCGTTCGGTCTGCGATGCGGGCACGGCAACTCAATTCCTACGGCCCGATCCACAGGTCCTGACGATTACTCCGCGTGGCCTGCCCATCGGGCCACCGCGACGCTCCACCGACGACTTGGTAGGGTGCGCAGGCTGCATGGCTTGGAAAGCCATGGGAGCGCCCATAGGGAGAGGGGCCAGGCGACGATGCAGGCGTCGGAGGTCTCGCGTGCGGTGGCCGCGGTCAGGTCGATCGCCTCATCACTTGGCCTGACAGTCGACGACGCGATCGTTCTTCATGACTCGAACAAGCTCACTCTGCGTCTGCTGCCTTGTGACGTCCTGGCCCGGGTGGCACCTGTGGCGCATCAGGTCGCACAGTTCGAAGTCGAGCTTGCTCAGCAGCTCGTCGAATCCGGGTGTCCTGTGGCCGCTCTCGAGTCTCGAGTGGAGCCACGCGTCCATGAGCGTGACGGCTTCGTGGTCACGCTATGGACCTACTACGAACCGGTGACACGTCGAGAGGTCTCGCCAGGCGACTACGCCCATGCCCTCGAGCGGCTACATGCCGGCATGCGCAAGCTCGATGTCCCGACGCCGCACTTCACGGATCGAGTCGAGCAGGCCCAACAGCTCGTGGCGAACCGCGACCGCACTCCGGCGCTCGCCGACGCGGACCGGGAACTGCTCGCCGACACGTTACGAAGCCTGAGAGGAGCGATCGGCGAGCGCGGAGGCGGCGCCGAGCAGCTGCTGCACGGCGAACCGCACCCGGGCAACGTACTCACCACGAAGAACGGGCTGCTGTTCATAGATCTTGAGACGTGTTGCCGTGGGCCCGTCGAATTCGACCTCGCCCACGCGCCCGAAGAAGTCAGCGAGCATTATCCGGGTATCGACCAGGACTTGCTGCGCGAGTGCCGGATCCTCGTGCTGGCGATGATCACGACGTGGCGCTGGGAGCGAGGCGACCAACTCCCCAACGGACGGCGGCTGGGCACAGAGTGGCTCAGTCAGATCCGCGCAGCAGTCGATCGGAACGGCCCGGATGCCCATGGCTAGTCCTCCGCGGTGAGATCGCGGATCCGTCGGCGGCTCACTGGAGAACGGGGACCACCTCGTCGGCGGCCGTGAGGTCCGTCAGATGGGGAAGTACTTCCTTCCCCGAGTCTGCGGACGGCAGGGAGGGGTTGGCTGCTGCCGCTTCCACCACCTGCCAGTTCGCGTCGGCGAGCAGCTCTGCGATGCCCGGCGGCGGCAGGGCTGGGTGGCCGGCGGCCACGGGTCTCGCCCGCTTGTCCGCCAGGCAGACGAGCAGCGCCGAGGCCGTCGCCCTGGGATGCCGGGCAACCTCACGGAACACCTTCGGCACCGCCGGCTTGTGCCGGACCAGGTACTCCAGCAGCGTCGGGGGCGCGTCTGGGTTGGTCGCCACCTTGGCCACGACACGGACACCGTGTCGGTCGACCATGGCGCGCAACTGCGCTTCGGTGAGGCCCGGGTGCGCAGCGAGGGCCTTGACCACCTTCGCGCTGGGGTCGGCGGTGCGGTCGGGCGGCCGTCGGTCCGTCTCGGGTGGACCGGTGACCGGCGACCGGTGGGCGGCTTCGGCTCGTCATCTGCCGCAGGCGGAGCGGAAGTCGCGAGCAGATTGTGGACGTGCACGCGCCGCACTGCGGCACGGCGGTCTCGCGCGGGGGTGTGCCCCGGTGGCAGGGGCGGGAAGCCGGCGGCTGGTGAGCGCGGCCGGAGAGCTGTGCTGGCCGACGAGTGGCGCGGGCCGGTCGAGATGACGCTGGTCCCTGTCGCTCCCGGGCCGCGACTTCCCGTCCTCGTGTGGCGGTCGAGGCGGCGGCGTCGGCGGGGCCGCTGCCCCTGCGTTCCCCCCGTTCCGGCCCGTGGCGGTCGCCGGCCCGCGTGTGGTCGCGATTCCGCGATGGTGTCGTCTCGTTCGGGGAGGGGCTTGCGGGCACATGGAATTACGGTCATACTTTAATCATCGATGCGACACCTGGGGCTCCACCGCTCAGGGTTTTGGTGCCCCTGGCCTTCGACTCGCGGAGTGCATCCGCGCCTGGGAGATTGCAGGTAACCGCTCTGCGCTCTCCTGCCCATGGAGGCGGTGTCGCCCGCTCGCAGAAAACCCATACCCGAAGGGCACGACCGTGAATGACTCACATGAGGTACGAGGCGACGTGGTGACGTCGTACAAGAACGCACCGACCCGTACCGTCACGGCTGGGGGAGTGACCTTCGCCTACCGCGAGCTCGGCCCCCGCTCCGGCGTCCCGGTCGTTTTCCTCAACCATCTCTACGGGGTCCTCGACAACTGGGATCCGCGGGTCGTCGACGGCATCGCCGCCAAGCGTCATGTCATCACGTTCGACAACAGTGGCGTCGGCGCTTCCACCGGTTCGACGCCGCGCACCATCCAGGAGATGGCGAAGGACGCCGTCACCTTCATCCGGGCGCTCGGGCTGGAGTACGTCGACATCCACGGCTTCTCGATGGGCGGGATGATCGCTCAGGTGATCGTCCAGACCGACCCGCAGCTTGTCCGCAAGCTGATCCTCAGCGGCACCGGTCCTGCGGGCGGTGAGGGCATCAAGAACGTGACGGTGCTGTCCCACCTCGACACCGCTCGAGCCCTGCTCACCTTCCAGGATCCGAAGCAGTTCCTCTTCTTCACCCGCACGGCCAACGGGCGTCGGGCCGGCAAGGAGTTCCTGGCCCGCCTGAAGGAGCGCACCGTCGACCGGGACAAGACGATGTCCCTCATCGCATACAGCAACCAGCTCAAGGCCATCCACCGCTGGGGCCTGGAAAAGCCCCACGATCTCTCCGTCATCCAGCAGCCCGTGCTCGTCGCGAACGGCGACAGCGACAGGATGGTTCCGTCGAAGAACTCGCACGACCTGGCCCGGCGACTGCCCAACGCCGAGCTGGAGATCTACCCCGACGCCGGCCACGGCGGCATCTTCCAGTTCCACGGTCAGTTCGTGAAGACAGCCCTTGAGTTCCTCGAACGCTAGAAACGGCGGTAGGCCCGAAGCGCGGTCGTCGCCCGGGGCCGAGGGCGTTGCCCCGGGGCCGTGGCACCTGTTGGGCGGGCGGCTCAAGCTGCCGGTCCGAAAACCGCTGACCTGCTCGCTTCCCGGTCACCGCGGCGATGGCGAAGAGGGTGCGGGGCGGCGAGGCCGAGCCCGGCATGATGGGCGCCCCGGCCAGCCCCCTTCATCGAGGCGGGCGGCAGGCTCGACGGACCATTCAGCCCTCGACTTCGAGGTGCTGATGCACGTCGAAGTCGAGGGCAGGCGGTCGCCCCTGCCGAGGATCTGACCGCCCCCGTCAGCCCATGAAGGAGAGGGCGTTCTCGATTCCCTTCTCGAGGACCTCGTCGGCGAACTTCCGGTCGGAGAGGGCGCGGGACAGTTGCAGCGTCCCCACCAGCATGGTGTAGAGCCCGATGGCCTTACCGCGGGCGGACTGCGGGTCCGCGGGTGTCAGGCGGGCGGCGATCTCGTCCAAGATGCTCCGCGCGCCGTCGGTGTAGGCCTGCTTGGTTGCGTCTCCGCAGCGGCCGATCTCGTCGAGCAGGGCGGCGGAGGGGCATCCGGCGCCGGGATCGTCCCGGTGCCCGGGCGACAGGTATTCGCGAATGAGGTCCTCGAGCCCCGTGCGGCCGGGCCGCAGGGTGTCGTACCCCGCGATCTGCGTGCGCAGTTGGTCGGCCACGACATTGGCCACGAGGTCGTCCTTGGAAGCGAAGTGGGCGTAGAAGGCGCCGTTGGTGAGCCCTGCGTCCGACATCAGCGTGGAGACGCCTGAGCCGTCTATGCCGTCCTGCTTGAACCGGTGGCCGGCCTTCTCGAGGATCCGTTGCCGCGTCACCTGTTTGTGTTCCTTGGCGTAGCGCACCACAGGCTTCCTCCGTTCGCTCCGCAGGGTCGTTGCTTCGCACCCCAGCGTAATCCATGGCCTGTCATGCGTAATATGAACTATGGCCGGGCGGCTTCGGCTGTCGCCCCTGTGGACCGTCCGGAACAGGGGCACTGGCTGCTGCTGCAACCCCTGCGAACGGCTGGGGGCGATCATCGAGGGTCACTTCAGAGCCTGTGGCTCTTGGGCCGCGGCCGGTGAGCTCCGGCCTGGCCCGCGACGCCTCGGCGTCTCGGCGTCTCACTCCTCATCGCTGTTGATCTGCGCAGGGTGAGGTCCGTGCGGTGGTGCCGACTCCTTCGCCTTCGGCGCAGAACGCCGGTGGCGAGGTGAAACGGCTGCGGCGCACGTCGGCGGCGGCCCGTAACGCTTTGGGCCGTCCGGCCGCCGTGCGTCGCAGCTGTATGTGCCGAAGTGCCCGGGGTCGCTCATTCCCCCGGGCACCTGGCTTGTTGTCAGGCGGTGTGGGTGGGGTAGTCGGTGTAGCCGGCCGCGCCGCCGCCGTAGAAGGTGGCCGGGTCAGGGGTGTTCAGGGGGGCGCCGGAGCGTACGCGCTGGACGAGGTCGGGGTTGGCGAGGGCCATGGTGCCGACGGTGATGACGTCGGCCAGACCGTCCTCGACGTCCCTGGCGCGGGTGTCGATGTCGGCGCCGGCCCGGTTGAGGACGAGGGCGCTCGGCCACAGCTTGCGCAGGGTGTGCAGGAGTTCCTCGTCGCCGCCGTGGGCGATGTGCAGGTACGCGAGGCCGAGTGGGGCGAGGGCGCTCACGAGCGCCGGGTACAGCTCGTGGGTGTCGCTCTCCGCAATGTCGTTGAAGGGGTTTGCGGGGGAGATCCGGATGCCGGTGCGGCCGGCGCCGATCTCGTCGGCCACGGCGGTGGCGACCTCCACCGCGAAGCGGATGCGGTTGTCGACGGAGCCGCCGTAGCGGTCGGTGCGCTGGTTGGTGTTGGTGGCCAGGAACTGGTGCACCAGGTAGCCGTTGGCCGCGTGGATCTCGACGCCGTCGGCGCCGGCCGCGATCGCGGCCGCGGCGGCGGCGCGGAAGTCGTCGACCGTCCCGGCGACCTCGTCGGTGGACAGTTCGCGCGGCAGGGGCATGGGCTTGAGGCCGGTCGCGGTGAACATGTCGCCCGCCGGGCGGACGGCGGAGGGGGCTACCGGCTGCCGGTGGTGGGGGGTGTTGTCGGGGTGGGAGATGCGCCCGGCGTGCATCAGCTGGATGACGATGCGTCCGTCGGCTTTGTGTACGGCGTCGGTGACCTTGCGCCAGCCGGCGATGTGCTCGACGGTGTGGATCCCCGGAGTCACCGGGTAGCCCTGTCCGTCGGCGGAGGGCTGGGTGCCCTCGGTGATGATGAGGGCGTGCGAGGCGCGCTGGGCGTAGTACTCGGCGTTCAGGTCGGTCGGCACGCCGTCCGGAGTGGCCCGGTTCCGGGTCAGGGGCGCCATCGCCAGCCGGTGCGGCAGGGGGATCTCCCCGACGACGGCGGGGTTCCACAGAGCATTGAGCATGGGTGATTGATTCCTCAGGAGTGGGTGGTGGTTCGCTTAGGGGCGGTGCGGACCCCGCGCGGGCGAGGTCGCCGGCGTCATGCCCCCTGCCGACCGGGCTGTCATCGGTAACCTTAGAAGTACGAGCGTAATATTATGTTACGGGGGTGCGGTGGTGCAAGCGGCTTCCCTGTGGCGGGTGTGGGTTCAGGCCCCTCCGCAGACAGCACAGCCAGAGGTGCCGCGCTGCACGGTTGGACTGAAGTGCATGGGTGGGGACGCCGGTAGCACGACACGCGCACCCATGTGCCACGCCCACGGACGACAGGAGCGGCGTCATGATCCGTCGTCAGGGGCCCCCAGGCGGCCGGCTGATCGCACGCGTGGACGCGGGCCTTGGAGACGACGCCGGGTCGCTGGCGAGGTCCCAGGTGGCGACGTCATCGGCGTCAAGAAGAGATCGCTGAGGAAGACATGGGCGTCAGTACCCATAGGCACAAGGTAGCCCCGCCCTGGCCGACGGGCCGTGCCTGCGGAGCCCGCCGCGCGCTCACGCACCGCCTGCCGGCCGGGGCTCATGGGGTGTGACCGGCGCGGCGGAGAACCGGGCGCAGGGTTTCGATGACGCCGGGGTCGTCGACGGTGGAGGGGATGGGTTCGTCGTGGCCGTCGGCGATGCCGCGCATGGTCTTGCGCAGGATCTTGCCCGAGCGGGTCTTGGGCAGGGCGGCCACGACCGCGATGTCCTTGAGGGAGGCGACAGCGCCGATGCGTGTCCGCACGAGCTGGACGAGTTCGGCCTCGACCTCGGTGGCGTCGCGGCTGATGCCGGCTTTGAGGACGACGAAACCGCGCGGTACCTGTCCCTTCAGGGGATCGGCGACGCCGATGACGGCGCATTCGGCGACGTCGGGGTGGGCGGCCAGGGCCTCTTCCATGCTGCCGGTGGACAGCCGGTGTCCGGCGACGTTGATGACGTCGTCGGTACGGCCCATGACGAACACGTAGCCGTCGTCGTCGATGTGGCCGCTGTCGCCGGTGAGGTAGTAGCCGTCGTAGGCGGAGAGGTAGGAGGCGACATAGCGGTCGTCGTCGTTCCAGAGAGTGGGCAGTGCGCCGGGCGGCAGGGGGAGCTTCACGACGATCGCACCGTCGACGCCCGCGGGCACGGGCTCGCCCGACGGGTCGAGGACACGGACGTCCCAGCCCGGGAGCGGGCGGGTGGGCGAGCCGGGTTTGACAGGTGCGGCCTCGATGCCGATCGGGTTGGCGACGATGGGCCAGCCGGTCTCGGTCTGCCACCAGTGGTCGATCACCGGAATGCCCAGGAGCGCGCTCGCCCAGCGATAGGTCTCGGGGTCGAGACGCTCGCCGGCGAGGAAGAGATACCGCAGGCCGGTCAGGTCGTAGTCGGAGGTGAGCGTTCCCTTCGGGTCCTCCTTGCGGATGGCCCGGAAGGCGGTGGGGGCGGTGAACATGGTCTTGGCCCGGTGCTCGGCGGCCACGCGCCAGAACTGGCCCGCGTCCGGGGTGCCGACCGGCTTGCCCTCGTACAGCACGGTGGTGGCGCCGACGAGCAGGGGCCCGTAGACGATGTACGAGTGGCCGACGACCCAGCCGACGTCGGAGCCGGTGAACATGGTCTCGCCGGGGCCGATGTCGTAGACGGCGCCCATCGACCAGTGCAGGGCGACCGCGTAGCCGCCGCAGTCGCGTACGACTCCCTTGGGTTTCCCGGTCGTTCCGGACGTGTAGAGGATGTAGAGGGGATCGGTGGCGGGGACGGTAACGCAGCCGGCCGGCACAGCGGCAGCGACCAGAGCGGCCCAGTCGAGATCATCGGGCCCCAACTCGGCCGGCTCCTGCGGGCGTTGCAGGATCACACTCTTCTGGGGCTTGTGGACCGCGAGTTCGATCGCCTGGTCGAGCAGGGGCTTGTATGCGATGACCCGCTTGCCCTCGATGCCGCAGGAGGCGGAGACGACGACTTTGGGGGCCGCGTCGTCGATGCGCAGGGCGAGTTCGCGGGGGGCGAAGCCGCCGAAGACGACCGAGTGGACCGCGCCGATCCGTGCGCAGGCCAGCATCGCCACGGCGGCTTCGGGGACCATCGGCATGTAGATCACCACCCGGTCGCCGTGCCCCACGCCAAGTCCCGTCAGCGCTCCGGCGAAGGCCGCCACCTCGTCCCTCAGCTGCGCGTAGGTGTAGGTGCGGCGGGTGTCGGTCACGGGTGAGTCGTAGACGAGCGCGGGCTGTTCACCCCGGCCGGCCTCGATGTGCCGGTCGAGCGCGTTGAAGCAGACGTTGAGCCGCCCGTCGGGAAACCAGCGGTAGAAGGGCGCGCCCGAGGAGTCCAGGGCACGATGTGGAGCGACATCCCAGTCGATGCCCTCCGCCGCCTTCAGCCAGAAGCGCTCGGGGTCCTCGGTACTGGCGCGGAAGACATCCTCGTACGTTCCCATCGCGCACTCCTTTGTGGCATCGGGACGGTGGTGTGGTGATGTGCGGAACAGCGTCGGACACAGATACCGCATGCCGGTCGGTGTGGTCGAGCAGGACGCCGGTGACCGGTGGACCGGTCACCGGCATCGCGGTGGTGCGGGCGGGCCTGGCCGGCAGATCTCGCTGTCAGGCGCGGCTTGTGCTCAGGCGCCGAGGTGCTTGCGCAGCCACTCGCCCATCTGCCCGATGGCCTGGTCCACCTCGGGTACCCGTCCGGCGCCCAGGACGAACGAGTGCTGCCCTTCGGGCATCGAGTGTGTCTCGGTGGTGACCTTGAAGTCCGTGAGGCGGCGTCCGAGCTGGGCACCGTCGTCGGCGAGGGTCTCGTACTCGCCGTAGTAGACAAGCGTGGGCGGCAGGCCCGTCAGATCGGCGTTCACGAGGCTGATCTCGGGGGATGTGAAGTCCACGGCCGGGTCCTGCAGCCAGGCGCCCCGGAAGAGCTCCAACGTGCCCCGGCTGAGCATCTTGTCGTTGGTCTCGTTGGCGTCCACTGCCGGGTTCTGGAGGGTGAGGTCGGTCCAGGGGGAGACGCTGACGATCGCTCCGGGGGTGGCCTCGCCCTTGGCGAGCAGGCGCAGCGGCAGCATCACCGCGAGGGTGCCGCCGATGGAGTGGCCGGTGCTGCCGATGTTCTGGGGCTGGTAGCCCTGGGAGAGCAGCCAGCGGTACGCGGTCTCGGCGTCGTCGAGCTGAGCGGGGTAGGGGTGTTCGGGCGCTAGGCGGAAGTCCACGACGAGGGAGCGGGCGCCGGCCGCCTTCGCGATGTGGCCGGCGGCCTTGCGGTCGGAGTGCATGGAGGCGGTGACGGATCCGCCGAAGTGGAAGTGCAGCAGCGCGCGGTCGGGGTCGGCGCCCTCGGGGACGGCCCACAGGGCGGGGACGCCGTCCGCGTCGACCTCGGCGTAGGTGACGCCTTCCGGCTCGGTCGATGCCTTGTGGTTGGAGTCGACGACGTCGCGGATGACGGCCAGGTCGAGGCCCGGTGTCGCCGACTTCGCGCTCACGCCCGCGAGGAACTCCGCGAACTCGTGTGCTTCCTTGCTGACTCCCATGAGGGGGCTCCTTCTCAGACGGGTTCCGTGCGGGGTTCCCCCGCGGCAGCCGGGTCGATGTGCCGACCATGACGCTACTGGCTGAGTATAGGAAAGTAAACTCAGATGAGGTTGGAATCATCCTCATGGACGCGAAGAGGCCCTTGGGAGGGCCGTGGCCGCCGGTAAGTTCGTGGAGGCGCTCCGCGCCCTGTGCGAGGATCTCGAGGCGCCCACCCCTCAGGCACACGGAATCGACAAGGACGAGCGGTTCCGCCTGTCGCTTCTCATGGCCGAGCAGGCACCCGCGTCCGGATCCCCGGCCAACAACCCCGTCGTACCCACCGTGGACGAGATCCAGGATCGCTACGCGCAGATCCACGCCTGACATCCTGCGAGGGAGGAACCGTGATGGCCACGAAAGGCACGGAGCACGAGATGACGACTCATGACTGATACCGCTGCGGACGAGATTCTCGCCGACGTGCGCCGCGGCGTCGGCCGGATCCTGCTGAACCGGCCCAAGGCGCTCAACGCCCTGACGACGGGCATGGTCGCCGCCATCGACCGTGCGCTCGCGGCGTGGGAGCACCTACCGCTGTCCGCCGTGGTGCTTGCCAGCACCAGCACGAAGGCGTTCTGCGCCGGTGGAGACATCCGCACGATCCGCGAGCACAGCCTCGCCGGGGATGCCGAGGCCAGTGAGCGGTTCTTCGCCTCCGAGTACCGGCTCAACGCCCGGATCGCCGAATATCCGGTGCCGGTCGTGTCGCTCATCGACGGCCTGTGCATGGGCGGCGGTCTCGGGCTGTCCGTCCACGGCGGCTTCCGCGTCGTCACCGAGCATGCGGTGCTGGCGATGCCGGAGACCGGGATCGGGTTCTTCCCGGACGTCGGGGCCAGCTACTTCCTGCCGAGGCTGCCCGGCGCGATCGGCATGTACCTGGGACTGACCGGGCACCGGCTCGACGCGGCCGACGCCCTGTACACGGGCCTGGCCACGCACTTCGTCCCCGCCGACGGGCTCGACGCGGTCGGGGACGCCCTGGCCGACCACCCCGACGACCCGGTGGACGTCGTCCTGAACCGCCTCGCCGGCCACTCGCCGGTGGCGGAGAGCCGGCTGGCGCAGGTGCGCGCGGACGTGGACCGGGCGTTCGGTGCGCCGAGCCTCGGCGAGATCGACAAACGTCTGCGCCACATCGACACCCCCTGGGCGACAGTCGCGTCGGCCGCTCTGGAGTCCGCCTCGCCGCAGAGCCTGGAGATCACTCACGCCCTGCTGGCCGGGGGCAGGCAGCGCACGCTGCGCGAGTGCCTGGCCGCCGAACTCGCCCTCACACGTACGACCATCCGTACGCCGGACTTCCTGGAGGGCGTCCGTGCGGCCCTGGTCGACAAGGACCGCACTCCCCGCTGGCAAGGTGCGTCGCTCGACGGACGGACACCGCCGGCCTGAGCGTCGAGAGCCGCGAGCCGTCGGTGCGTCCCGCCCGACGCGGGACATCCTCGTCTCTCTGCCCGGGCGGGCTCACGCGGGCGTGGCGGTTCGTCCGCGGTGGGCGATCCCGACAGGCATCGGCAGGGCGGGCGCCGGAACACCAACAGCGGCGGCTCTCCGCGACGTAGTCACCATCGGATCGCCGACGGCGCCACCGCCCCTCTGGTGACCGTGCCGGACGGAGGGTCTGTGACCTGCACGGGCTCAGTCGTTGTCGGGTTCCATCGACACCACGACCTTGCCGACCTTGGTGCGGCCCTGCTCGACGTGCGCCATCGCCTCGAGCGTCCGGTCGAACGGGAAGGTGCTGTCGATGACCGGGCGCAGCTTCCCGCTGTCGTAGAGGGCGCCGAGCTTACGCAGCTGCGAGCCGTTGGCCTGCATGAAGAAGAACTGGTAGCGCACGCCCAGCGCCTTCGCCTGCTTGCGGATCTTACGGCTGAGCGTGCTCATGACCAGGCCCAGGAAGGAGGGAGCGCCGAGCTGCTTGGCGAAGGCGGCGTCGGGCGGGCCGACGACACTGATGGCCAGGCCCCCGGGCCTCAGCACGGTCAGCGACTTCTCGAGGTTCGCTCCACCCACGGAGTCCAGCACCAGGTCGTAGCCGGACAGCAGCTTCGAGAAGTCCTCCTTGGTGTAGTCGATGACGACGTCGGCGCCGAGACTCCTGACCAGCTCCTCGGTCGCGGTGCCCGTGGTCGTCGCCACGGTGGCGCCGAGGTGCTTGGCGAGCTGGACGACCGTCGATCCGAGGCCGCCGGCACCGGCGTGGACGAGCACCTTCTGGCCCGGCTTCACCTGGGCGCGCTCGACGAGGATCTGCCAGGCGGCCAGGGCCACTAGCGGCACGGCAGCAGCCTCCTGCAGGGTGAGGGAGGCCGGCTTGGGTGCGACATCGTCCACGTCGATCGCGATGAACTCCGCGAAGCCGCCCACCCGCAGGTCGCGCGGACGGGCGTAGACCTCGTCGCCGACTTCGATGCCGCGTACGGCGGAGCCGACCCGGGTCACGACGCCGGCCACGTCGTGCCCGAGCACGAACGGGCGCTTGTACTTCAGGAGCTGCTTGAACTCCCCGTTGCGGACCATCTTGTCCAGCGGGTTGATGCTGGCGGCGCTCACTTTGACCAGGACGTCGCGGTCCCCGACGGTGGGCTCGGGCACCTCCGCGGCGCGCGCGCCTTCCTTGCCGTACCTCTCGACGACGAAGGCCTTCATGTCGGCCGCCTTTCTGCGTGGATGTTTCGGTGGTCGCTGTGATTCTTCGGGCAGTTCCCCCTGTGCGCCCGTCTCTCGTGTGCGGCCGGGGGAGCTGCTGGTCACGACGCTACTGGCTGGGTATAGAAAAGTAAACTCAGTAGAGGTTAGTATCACTGCATGGATGCGAGGACCGAAACTCTTCAGGACGCCGGCATGGACCCCCGTCTCGACCGGGACACGTCGAACTGCTCGATCGCCAGGACCCTTGAGGTCGTGGGGGAGAAGTGGACGATCCTGATCCTGCGCGAGGTCTGGTACGGCTCGTCCCGTTTCAGTGAGTTCGAACGCGTTCTGGGCTGTCCTCGCAACCTCCTCGCGGCGCGGCTCAAGATGCTTGTGGAGGAAGGGATCCTGGCCACCGAGACCTACAAGGAGCCGGGCTCGCGGAGCCGGCCGAAGTATGTGATCACGCCCAAGGGCATGGACCTGGTCCCGGCCGTGATGGGGCTCCTGCAGTGGGGTGACCGCTACCGCGCCGACCCCGAGGGCCCGGCCATGCTGTCGCGGCACCGTGGATGCGGCGCGCACGTCGACGCCCAGATCCGCTGCGAGCGGGGCCACGCCGTGCAGGCGGAGGACATCGAGAGCATCCCCGGCCCGGCGTTTCGTCTGAGGCCCGCCGAGTGAGCTGAGCGCGGTTGCGCCAGGGGCTCGTGGTGGGCTCAGTCTGCCGAGGTGTGCTCCCTGCCTCTGGCCCGGGCCTGGTGGCGTCACGGACTGACGCCCGAAGCGGTCGACACCTACGTCCGCGCGTTCTCCCGCCCGGGCGCGTTGCGTGCGAGTTTCGACGACTACCGGGCCATGGAGCAGGACGTCGCCCTTGACGATCTGGACGCCGCCGAAGGCCGCCGCCTCACCATGCCGGTACTGGCGCTGTGGGGTTCCGCGGGACTGCCCTCCCGCCTGCCGACGCTGGAGATCTGGCGCGAGTACGCCGATGACGTCACCGGTGCCGAGATCCCTGAATGCGGCCACTTCATCCCGGAGGAGCGTCCAGAGCTGATGCTGGCGCATCTGCGCGACTTCCTGGCCCCCGCGACGAACCGGTGACAGTGGACCCTGGCGGAGCTCCGTGCCGAGGGGATTGCAGGCAAGGGTGATCAGCGCGTTCACCATGGCCGGGGGCGTCACCGCAGCACGCGGCAACGACGGAGCCCCCTTTGGCGTATGTGATGACCTCCTCGGGTGCGGCGGAGGATCACATGGCGGCCGGGACTGTGCCCGAGAGGTCGGCAGCCGGGCCGTCGGCCTTGCGCTGCCGGGGCATCAGCAACGCCAGGGCCACACCCAGGGCCACCGCGGCGGACCCCACCCAGAGCGCCGGGACAAGCCCGTCCACGAACAGCGAGGCTGACCCGTAGCCGCCCTGGGCGGAGAAGACCGCCGCCAGCGACGCGACGCCGACAGCGCCGCCGACCTCGCGGATCGCGTTGTTGGCGCCGGAGGCGATGCCCTGCTCCTGCGGGCGGACCGTGCTCATGACGAGGTTCGCGCTGGGTGCGAAGAACATGCCCATGCCGATTCCGCAGACGATCAGCGCCGGCAGCAGAGAGGTGTACGACACCTGCGGTTCGACCGCCAGGGCCCAGAGCCCGAGGCCGACGGCGTTCAGGGCCATGCCCGCCGTGACGACGGGTGCGCCGCCGATGCGGTCGGACAGTGCCCCGGCCAGCGGCCCGGCGATCATGGGCATGGCGGTCCAGGGCAGCATCCGCACGCCGGCCTCCATCGGCGAGTAGCCGCCGACGGTCTGAAGGTACTGACTGAGCAGGAAGATCGCCCCGAACATGCCCAGGAACATCAGCAGGCTGGCGGCGTTGATGGCGCTGAACGAGCGGTGTCGGAAGAGGCGCATCGGCAGCATCGGGTGCTCGGCGCGCAGTTCGTACAGGACGAAGCCGACGAGCAGAGCCGCACCCGCGATGAAGCCGCCCAGCACCGGCGTGCTGGTCCAGCCGTCGGTGTTGCCGCGCACCAGGGCGTAGACGATGCCGAACAGGCCGCCGCTGGCCAGGACTGTTCCGACCAGGTCGAGGCTCGGGTTCGGGCCGTGGCTCTCGTCCAGCCGCAGCAGGGCGAGGGGAATCAGCGCCAGGCCGATCGGGACGTTCACCCAGAAGATCCACTGCCAGGAAAGGTGCTCGGTGAGCGTGCCGCCGATGAGTGGTCCGGTGGCGACGGCTATGCCGCTGGCCGCGCCCCAGATGCCGAAGGCCGTGCCGCGTCGCTCGGCGGGGACGGCCGCTGCCAGCAGGGTGAGCGTCAGCGGCGTCACGATCGCGGCCCCCACGCCCTGCGCGGCGCGGGCGGCGATCAGTTCACCCATGCCCGGGGCGAGTGCGGCCGCGGCCGAGGAAGCGGTGAAGATCGCGAGTCCGATGGCGAACAGCCTTCGGCGGCCGAAGCGGTCGCCGAGGGAGGCGCCGAACATGAGCAGAACCGCGAAGGTGAGGGTGTAGGCGCTCACTGTCCACTCGAGGTCTTCGAGGCCGCCGCCGAGGTCCTTGCGGATGGAGGGGAGGGCGGTGGTGACGATCAGGTTGTCGAGCGCGGTGATGAATCCGGCGATGCTGGTGATGGCCACGGCCCAGAAGGCGCTGCCGCCCCGAGCCGCTTGGTCGCGGTGCTGTTTCATGACGTTCCCTTGGCAGACGTGCTGGCCGATGGATCAATGGACGCGGATGCCGGCGAGCGAGGGCACGGTGTGCGGTAGCGCTCACCGGCATCCAGCGGCTCGGTGCGGATTGCTGTGCGGCTGGGCCTCAGGGGAGCTGCGGGTAGAGCGCGGAGACGCCTCCGGACAGCGCCGCCTGCGCCTGGCGGGCGGCGTTGTCGGCGAGGATCTCGTAGGCGCCGGCGGCGATGCCGTCGACGGCGATGCGCGCGATGTCGGCCGGGTCGGACTTGGCCGCGTCGACGGTCCGGACCATGTCGGTGTCCATGTAGCCGACGTGCAGTCCCGCGACTCGGATGTTCTGGTCGGCGAGTTGCACGCGCAGGGCGTTGGTGAGTGACCACTCGGCGGACTTGGCGGCGGAGTAGGCGCCGAGTTCCGGGAAGCTGACCCAGGAAAGGCCGGACAGGACGTTCAGGATCGCCCCGCCGCCGTTGGCCGCGATCTGGGGCGCGAAGGCGCGGACCACGGAGAGGGTGCCGAAGTAGTGGGTGTCCATCTCCAGGCGGACGTCGTCCAGGTCGGCGGCCAGCAGGTCGGCGCCGGTGGATGACCCCGCGTTGTTGATCAGGACGGTCACGTCGCCAGTCGCCTTGGCGGCGGCCGCGACCGAGGCGGGGTCGGTGATGTCGAGCGCGATCGGCTTGGCGCCGGGCAGGTCGACCTGGTGGGGGTTGCGGGCGCCGGCGTAGACGGTGGCGCCGCGGCTGAGTAGTTCGGCGGCGAGGGCTCGGCCGAAGCCCCGGTTGGCTCCGGTGACAAGGACGGTGCTGGTGGAGAGGTCCATGGAAGTTCCTGGTGGAGGGGAGTGACCTGGACGGCGAGCGTCAGGCTATTAAATTACGACCATAATATAAATGGGGTGAGCCGATGATCGCAACCGGTTCGCGTGGTGAGAGGTGTGATGCCTGGCCTGGAGTCCGTGTGATGCCCGGGCGGTCCGGACTCGCGCCGACGTCGACGCGCGAGGGGCCCATCGCGTGCACGGCGGGCCCCTCGTCACGTCACGCGAGACGGGCTCAGAGCTTGACGATCATCTTTCCGACGTTCTCGCCCCGCATCATCGCGAGGAAGGCGTCCAGGGTGTTGTCGAGGCCCTCTCGCACGGTTTCGCGGTAGTGGAGCTTGCCCTCGGCGAGCCAGCCGCCGACCTCCCGGACGAAGTCCGGCTGGAGGTCGAGCTCTTCGCTGAACATGAACGACAGGATGTCCGAACGGGTCACGGACAGGTTCCACGGATTGCGCGGACCCACGACCTTCTCGTCGTTGTACTGGGAGACCATCCCGCACAGGACGATCCGCGCGTGCAGCCGAAGTGCGCCGATGGCCGCTTCCAGGTGCTCGCCCCCGACGTTGTCGAAGAAGACGTCGATGCCGTCCGGCGCCGCCAGGGCCAATTGCTCGGCGACCGGCCCGTTCTTGTAGTTGAACGCGGCGTCGTAGCCGTACTCGTCAACCAGTAGCTTGACCTTCTCGGTCGAACCGGCGCTGCCGATCACCCGGCCGGCGCCCTTCAGCTTGGCGATCTGGCCGACCTGGCTGCCGACCGCGCCCGCCGCGCCGGACACGAAGACCGTGTCGCCTTCCTTGATCTTCGCGAACCGCTCCAGTCCGATGTAACAGAAAGGTCTGTCTGTTCGAAACCAGCCGCAAGCGGCGGTTTTGAGGAGCTATCGAGGGCAGGCTGCTTCGAGCAGGTCGTGCGCCGCCCGCTTGGCGGCCTCGGCGGCGGCATCGGCATGTTCGACGCGTGTCGCCGCCAGCGTGCCGTCGATGAGGACCGTGAGTTGGAACGCGAGTGTCTCGGGGTCCGCGGCGCCGGCCGCGGCCGCCAGGTCGCGCACCCAGGATCGGACGGCGCGTTTGTGCTCGGCGGTGATGGCGTGCGCGGTGCTGCCGGGGGCGAACTCCGCCGCCGCGTTGATGAAGGCGCAGCCCAGTGTGCCCTCTCGTGCCGCGTGTTCCAGTGCGACGAAAAGACCGAAGAGCTGGTCGCGTGGGTCGTCCCCGGCCGCGAGCGCCGCCGAGCGCAGCTGACGTCGCCAGCTGTCGTCCATCCGTCGCAGGTAGGCGGCGACCACGTCGTCCTTGCTGGGGAACTGCTTGTACAGCGTGGCCTTGGCGACCCCCGACTCGGCGATCAGCCGGTCCACTCCCACGGCGTGGAAGCCGTGGGCGTAGAACAGCTCGGAGGCGGTGTCGAGAATGCGATCCCGGGCCGGGCGTCGCGCGGGCGCTGTGCTCATGGGGCTATAAATTAACAGACAGGTCTGTCTACTTCAAGACAGGAACAGACCCGTCTGTCCTGGCAGCGGTCGACCATGAGGAGGTGGTCCGCCGGCCGATCCGCGCAGCGTGTGTCACGTGGTGGGGGAGCGCAGATCCTTGCGGAGGATCCTGCCCGACGCGGACTTGGGGATGGCGCCGACGAACTCGACCCGCCGGACCTTCTTGTACGGGGCGACCCGGCGCGCGACGAACTCGATGACTTCGTCCGCGGTGAGATCGGTGCCGGGCCGGCGGACGACGAAGGCCTTGGGGATCTCCTCGCCTTCGTCGTCGGTGACCCCGATGACCGCGCTATCGGCGATGGCCGGGTGGGTCAGCAGCAGGGCTTCGAGTTCGGCGGGCGGGACCTGGTAGCCCTTGTACTTGATCAGCTCCTTGAGCGGTCGACGATGAACACCCGGCCGACGTGGTCGACCTGAGCGAGGTCCCCGGTGCGCAGGAATCCGTCGGAGTCGATCGTGGCGAAGTTCGGCGCGAGGCTGGAACTGCCGGAGAAACCCCACTGGATCGGCCAGGACGAGGTGGACTTCCTGGTGGCCGAACTGGAGCGCAGCGGACTGTCCGGCCCGCTCAACTACTACCGGAACCACGACCCCAACTGGGAGGTCCTCGGCGAGTACGACAACAGGCCGGTGACCGCGCCCGCACTCTTCATCGGGGGCGACCGGGACGTGACGACGATCTGGAGCCAGGAGGCGATCGCCCGGATCGGGGAGAAGGTCCAGGACCTGCGGGGATCGGTCATCCTGCCCGATTGCGGGCACTAAATCCAGCAGGAGCAGCCCGAGGCCGTCAACAGAGAACTCCTCGGCTTCCTCAGCGGTCTCTGATACGGCGCCTAAGGGTTGTCCCGTAATTGGTCTTTGCCGGGCAGGATGGCCTGCGTTTCTCTGCTATCCGGCGAGGGTGAGGTTGTGCAGGCGGGCGATGCCGA